>NZ_CAJNBA010000003.1:0-857623 GCF_905220735.1 Paraburkholderia aspalathi | reverse complement strand
TACCGTCGCATCCATTCGGCAGCAGGCGGTCAGCCGCCGGCACGATGCGAAGCTTCACTTTTTTAAATATTCCCCTTTCCGGGTGTCCAGGTTTACTTGACCACTACACACCTACTTTTCTTTGCCGCCGCAAAGAAAAGTAGGCAAAAGAAAGCGGCTCAAACCGCTAATGCTAAGTGGGCACCGTGGTTTGCGCAGGGTAGTGGTGCATCTGGAATCTGGGTTCGTGCTCCCGCATACGCTAGTGACAAGGGAGTCATACTTCCCGACTTGCACTGTGTGCTCGTCGGAAGAGTCTGCTAGAAAACCAGTGGGCCAGGTTTGGCACTGTTGTGTGTTTTTCTTGAGGGGCGTTACGGCGCCCCTCGTTTTTGTGCTTCGCTGCTGGAGATCAATGCACAGGCTTTGTTCTCGCCCTTCCCTCTCTCCGGTCAACCTCGCTCTGTCCATGCGTCCGGCAAGCTGTGCGTCAGTGTCGATACGAAGCGCTCTGTTTCCGGTTGGCTCGGGTTCATGAAAATGTCCCGTGATGGGCCCGCCTCGATCACTACGCCGTTGTTTAGAAACACTACGTCTCGTGCGATTGTCGCGGCTAGGCGCAAATCGTGCGTCGCCATTAACATCGTCATGCCTTCCGTCGCGAGCTGTTTCAGTACGTCTACTACTTCCGCGGCTAGTCCGGGGTCCAGTGCCGAAGTCGGTTCGTCGCACAACAATACTTCCGGCGATGGGGCTAGCGCTCGCGCTATTGCTACGCGTTGTTGCTGCCCGCCGGAAAGTGTTGAGGGCCATGCGTCTGCTTTTTGCGCGATGCCGACTTTCTCCAGCAATTCGTCTGCTCGTACGCGCGCTTTTTCCTTGTCCCACTTCTGTACGGTCAGCAAGCCTTCCATGACGTTCTGGCGGACCGTCAAGTGCGGAAACAACTGGAAGTTCTGGAATACCATGCCGGTGCGGCGGCGGATCGTCAGTACCTCCTCGCGCGGGGGCTTGTGGTCGCGGCTGAATTCGAGGCGTTGGTCGCCGACTTGAAGTGATCCAGATTCCGGGATTTCCAACAGGTTCACGCAGCGCAACAGCGTACTCTTGCCACTGCCAGATGGGCCAATCAGCGCGGTGACGTTGCCCGAGGCGAGTTGCAGATCCACCGAGTTCAACACCCGGTTCTCGCCGAAGTACTTGTCGATTTTTTCCAGTCGAATCATCAGTTGCCCGCATGGAAAAGTGCGTGACGGCCGAACTTGCGCTCGAGCCGGACTTGCGCCGACGACAATACCGAACTGAACACAAGATAAACCAGCGCCGCCTCTGTGTAGAGAATCAGCGGTTCATAGGTCACGGATGCGATTCGCTGCGCTGCCTGAAATACCTCGGGTACCGTCAACACCGCGGCAAGCGATGTGTCCTTCACCAATGCGATGAACGAGTTCGACAGTGGCGGCAGCGCGACGCGCGCGGCCTGCGGCAAGATCGCGCGGCGCAGCGCCTGTTCACGCGTCATGCCCATCGAGTACGCTGCTTCCCACTGGCCCTTCGGGATCGACTCGATCACGCCGCGTATCACTTCGGAGTTATACGCGCCGACATTCAGCGAAAAGCCGATGATCGCCGCCGTCAACGGATCGAGCACAATGCCCACGTTCGGCAGTCCGTAGAAAATCACGAACAGTTGCACAAGCAACGGCGAGCCGCGAAACAGCCACACGTAGAAACGCACGCACGCGATCGCCCACTTCGGCCCGAATAGCCGGACCAGTGCGACGATAAACGCGAGCACGATTCCGATCGCGAACGATGCCAGCGTGAGCGGCACGGTAAAGACCAGCCCCGCATACAGCAGGGGCCACAGCGACTGCGCCATCAGATGCAACCATGCCGGCATGATTCAGACTCGCAGATGACGCTTATTGGGAGACGTCTTTACCGAAGTACTTCTGCGAAATCTTCGCGTAAGTGCCGTCTTTCTTGATGTCATCCAGCGCCTTGTTGATGGCCGCCTGCAATTCCGGGCTGCCCTTGCGGATCAGCACCGCGGATTTGTCGCTGCTGTCAGCCGACGTGTCGAGCGCGGCGATCTTCACCTTCGCATCCGGCTTATGCTTCTTGAAATCGAGGAACGACAGCGAATCGTTGACGGTCGCATCGACGCGGCCCGAGGTCAGCAGGTCGACCGATTCGTTGAAGCCCTGCACGGGAATCACCTCGGCACCGTGCGCAGCCGCGATCTTGCCGAAGTTGCTGGTCAACGTATTCGCCGATTTCTTGCCCTTCAGGTCGTCAAACGTCTTGATCGTGGTGTTGTCCGAACGCACGATCAGCGCCGCGTGCGATGTGATGTACGGGTCCGAGAAATCGTATTTCGCTTTGCGTGCGTCGGTGACAGCGACTTCGTTGATCACCGAGTCGTAGCGGTTCACATCGAGACCGGCGATCAGGCCGTCCCATTTCCCTTCGACGAATTGCGGCTTGACGCCCAGGCGCTTGGCGATCTCGGTGCCGATCTCGACGTCGAAGCCGGTCAGCTTGCCGGATTCATCGTGGTACGTGAACGGTGCGTAGGTGCCTTCGGTGCCGATCTTGAACACGCCCGCGGACTTGATCTGCGCGAGCTCGTCAGCAGCGAATGCCGGACTCAGGGTCACCGCTTGCAGCAGCGCGATCAGCAGAATGGAACGAATCGACTTCATCTGGTGGCTCCGTAAAGTTTGCTACGTCAGTTGCATGGTTTTGTGTGCGGCATCCCGCCGGCGGTCAGACCCGGCAGAGTGGGCGGACTGTAGCAAACGGTTTGCGTTTTTACAAAGGATCAGGTTTCCGATCAATATGCGCTTGCGTGCTAAGCGGACAGCCAAGGTGGCTCATACAACGTCGAATTCGACTCTACAGCAGATATGGGAGGCGCGGCATGCATCGCACCACGGAATGCGTGCCGGGCGCCATCGGGGAAAACGCGGGAGGGGTATCGCCGCGGCGAACGCGCGGCGTTGAAAAATGGTCGGTACGGGCGGCATCGCGAGGCCGCCCGTCAGATTGCAAACGGCTTACCGCTCCACCGGATGCGGCTCCTTGCGCTTATTGGCCACCCGGATCGCGTCGAAGTAAGCAGGATTCGGCGGGCGCTTCAGGTAACGCCCGGCGCCACGCACTGCCCGCAGTTCGCCATCGGTCCATGCCAGCGCGCCGCGCGTGAGCGTGTGCATCGCCACGCCCTGCACCGTCATGCCTTCGAATACGTTGAAGTCGACTTTCTGATGATGCGTCTTCACCGAAATCGTCTTGCTTGCCTGCGGATCCCACACGACCAGGTCTGCATCGGCCCCCACCTGAACCGCACCTTTCCGCGGATACAGGTTGAAAATCTGCGCGGCGTTAGTTGAGGTAATGCGCACGAATTCGTTCGGCGTGAGACGCCCCGAATTCACGCCGTGATGCCAGAGCACCGCCATACGATCTTCCACGCCGCCGCAGCCGTTCGGGATCTTCGTAAAGTCCTCACGACCCATCGCCTTCTGTGACGCGCAGAACACGCAGTGGTCGGTCGCGGTGGTGTGCAATTGGCCCGCTTGCAAACCCCGCCACAATGCTTCGCGATGCTCCGCGGAACGGAACGGCGGGCTCATCACGTGCGCCGCCGCGCGGGTCCAGTCGGGATCGCGATACACCGCTTCGTCGATCACCAGATGGCCCGGCAACACTTCGCCGAATACGCGAAGGCCTTCGCTGCGGGCACGCGCAATCGCGTCGACCGCATCCTTCGCGGACACGTGGACGATATACACCGGCACGCCTAACACTTGCGCAATGCGGATCGCCCGATTGGCGGCCTCTCCTTCTACTTCAGGCGGCCGTGACAACGGATGCGCCTCCGGACCCGTAAAGCCTTTCGCCAGCAATTGACGCTGTAACTGAAACACCAGTTCACCGTTCTCCGCATGCACGGTGGGCAGCGCGCCGAGTTCGAGCGAGCGCGAGAAGCTGTTTACCAGCACTTCGTCGTCGGCCATGATGGCGTTCTTGTAGGCCATGAAGTGCTTGAAACTCGACACGCCGTGTTCGTGCACCAGCGTACCCATGTCGCGATAGACCGAATCGTCCCACCACGTCACCGCAACGTGAAAGCCATAATCTGCCGATGCTTTCTCAGCCCAGCCGCGCCATTCCTTGAAGGCCTCCATCAGCGATTGCTTCGGGCTCGGAATCACGAAGTCGATGATGCTGGTCGTGCCGCCGGATAGACCCGCGGCCGTACCGGTATAGAAATCGTCGCTGGCCGTGGTGCCCATGAACGGCAACTCCATATGCGTATGCGGATCGATGCCGCCGGGCATCACATACTGCCCGCCCGCATCGACGATCGTCGCGCCGGCCGGCGCCTCCAGGTCCGCTCCGATCTGCAGGATCGTGCCGCCGTCCTGCGGGTCCGCGCATAACACGTCCGCACGATACGTGTTCTCCGCGTCGATAATCGTGCCGCCGCGAATCAGGGTCGTCATGGTGCCGCCTCCTTATGAACTGCTGGTTTCGGTGCTACGTACTTCATCTGCTTCGTGCGTGGCTTATGGACACTCTCAGGCACTCGCCACGCGCGCACTCGGTCCTTTGCTCAACCTCATCCACGCGCTGTATACGATCGACGCCAACGCGAGTCCGACAAACCATGCATACGTATAGAGCGTGTTGAAAATCGCCGGCACGTTCGGAAACGATGCCGGAAACGCGGTGTGCAGGAAGCCCGGCAGATTCGGCAGCACGCCGACCACGAGCGCCACCACCGCGCCGATATTCCAGCCGCCCGTGTAACTGTACTCGCCATGCTCGTCGAACAGTTCGCGCGTGTCCAGCCGTGTGCCGCGAATCAGGAAGTAGTCGACCATCAGAATGCCCGCCACCGGACCGAGCAAAGCCGAGTAACCGACCAACCAAGTAAAGATATAACCCTGCGTGGTGGCGAGAATCTTCCACGGCATCATCACGATGGCAATGGTCGCGGTAATCATGCCACCGACGCGATACGAAATACCCTTCGGCCACAGGCTCGAAAAGTCATAAGCCGGGCCGACGAGATTCGCCGCCAGATTGCAGCACATCGTATCCAGCGTCAGGATGATCAGTGCAAGGCCGACGCCTATGCCCGTCATGCGGCTCGTCAGATCGATCGGGTCCCAGATCGCCTTGCCGTAGATCACCACGGTCGCCGATGTCACCACCACGGAGATCACCGAGAGCAAGGCCATCGGCACCGGCAAACCAATCGACTGGCCGATGATCTGGTCGCGCTGCGTTTTGGCAAAGCGCGTGAAGTCGGGAATGTTCAGCGCGAGCGTCGCCCAGAAGCCCACCATTGCCGTGAGGCCGGGCCAGAAAGTCGCCCAGAACATTCCTTCTTTCTTGCCGCCCGGCACGAATTGCGACGGCGCCGACAACATCGAGCCGAGACCGCCCGCCTTCGAGGTGGCCCACCACACCAGCGCGATACACATCACGATCTTGATCGGCGCGGACCAGCTTTCGAGCCAGCGGATCGAGTCAGTGCCGTGCACAATAAAATAGATCTGCAGCGCCCAGAACACGAGGAAACACGCGAGCTGCGTGAGCGAGATGTCGAGGAACGGCAAGGCCGCGCCGTGCAGCGCGTTGCCGGTCAGAATGTTCAGCAGCGTGTAGATCGCGCTGCCGCCAAGCCATGTCTGAATGCCGTACCAGCCACACGCGACGATCGCCCGCAGCATCGCCGGCAATTTCGCACCCTGCGTGCCGAAGGAAGAACGCACGAGCACCGCGTACGGAATGCCGTGTTTCGCGCCCGCATGCCCGATCAACAGCATCGGCACCAGCACGATCAGATTGCCGAGCAACACGGTTGCCACCGCCTGCCACGGCGACATGCCCTCCTCCGTCAATCCGGCCGCGAGCATGTATGACGCGATGTTCATCACCATCCCCACCCACAACGCGGCGAAGTGATACCACCGCCACGTGCGCTGTGCGACGCCGGTCGGCGCAAGGTCATCGTTGTAAAGACTGCTGCCCTGCGCGCCGGCCGCAAACTGCGGATCGACGGGTTGCGCTGTCTGCTTCATCGAAAGATCTCCACTGATCGTTGAGGCCCGCGCGGCTTCTGATGGCGCGTCAGGCCCTAAGGGAAAATTACAGGTTCAGTACAAGCGCTTCGCTTCGTTTCTTTTCCTACAGGTCGCTCACGTTTCAGGCTGCTTTTGCTGCGTGGGCATGCTCGGCGGTTTCAGCCGCGTCTGACTTGTCGCTTTCACCGGCATTCACCCGTGCAGGGTTGTTCGGATGCGTAGTCCAGTTCGCGTACTCGCCGCTGTCCACGCGCTCCATCGTGATGCACTGCTCGACCGGGCACACATGCATGCACAGATTGCAGCCGACACATTCGGAGTCCATCACTTCAAAATGCCGGACGCCGTCTTTTTCTTTCATGATCGCCTGGTGAGCGGTGTCTTCGCAGGCGATATGGCAGAGGCCGCACTGGATGCATTTGTCCTGATCGATGCGCGCCTTGATGTCGTACTTGAGGTTCAGGTACTTCCAGTCAGTGACGTTCGGCACGGCGCGGCCGCGAATGTCGTCGAGCGTCGCGTAGCCTTTTTCGTCCATCCAGTTCGAGAGGCCGTCGGCGAGATCGGACACGATGCGGAATCCGTAGTGCATCGCCGCCGTGCAGACCTGCACGCTGCCTGCACCGAGCACCATGAATTCGGCCGCATCACGCCACGATGAAATGCCGCCGATGCCGGAGATCGGCAGATTCGGCGTTTCGACGTCACGCGCAATTTCGGCCACCATGTTCAGCGCGATCGGCTTGACCGCCGGACCGCAATAGCCACCGTGCGTGCCTTTTCCGTCAACCATCGGCAGCGGCGACATCGCGTCGAGATCCACCGCGACGATCGAGTTGATCGTGTTGATCAGCGACACGCCGTCCGCGCCGCCTTTATAGGCCGCGCGCGAACCGAGGCGGATGTCGCTGATATTCGGCGTGAGTTTGACGAGGCATGGCAGCTTCGAGCCTTCCTTGACCCAGCGCGTGACCATCTCGATGTACTCGGGCACCTGACCGACCGCAGCACCCATGCCGCGCTCGCTCATGCCGTGCGGGCAGCCGAAATTCAGTTCCACCGCATCGGCGCCGGTGTCTTCGACAAGCGGCAAAATCCACTTCCAGTCGCGCTCGTTGCACGGCACCATCAGCGAGACGATCATCGCGCGGTCCGGCCAGTCGCGTTTGACCTGGGCGATTTCCTTAAGGTTGACGTCGAGCGGACGATCGGTGATCAGTTCGATGTTGTTCAGGCCCGCCATGCGCTGGCCGTTCCATTGCACCGCGCCATAGCGCGAGCTGACGTTCACCACATGCGGGTCAAGGCCCAGTGTCTTCCATACGACCCCGCCCCAGCCCGCTTCGAACGCGCGGTTCACGTTATAGGCTTTGTCGGTCGGCGGCGCGGAAGCGAGCCAGAAAGGGTTTGGCGACGTAATGCCGGCAATCGTACAGCGCAGATCGGCCATGTTCGGCTCCTTGGGGACTGCTGTTTTATCTTGGTGTGATACGTGGCTTAAGCGGCTTTGTGCAGTCTTACGCGGCTTTAACTGCAGTGCGGGCGAACTGCGCGTCAATCGCGGCGGCGGCAATCTTGCCGTCCTGCACCGCTTGTACCGTCAGATCGATCCCGCCAGTCGCCGCGCAATCGCCACCCGCCCATACGCCTGGCAACGAGGTTTGTCCGTTGGCATCGACCGCGATACGGCTGCCGTCCAGCGTCAACAGTTCGCGCTCGATACCGACCGGCACCAGTGTCTGCCCGATTGCCTTGAGCACCATGTCGGCTTCGACCACGAAGCGCTCCTGACTGCCATCGCCTGACGTGCGCTCGAATTCGACACCCGTCACCACGCCGCCTTCTCCGATCAAACGCACCGGCTTTGCATGCGTGACGAGCGTGACGCCGTTGGTCTGCGCGAAATCACGCTCGGCCCACGTCGCGCTCATCGACTCGACGCCGCGCCGATACACCATCGTCACCGAGGTCGCGCCGAGCTTGTGGCTTTGCACGGCGGCATCCACTGCCGTATTGCCGCCACCGATCACGACAACTCGCCGGCCCACCGGCACCGTGCCGAAGTCATTCGCCGTGCGCACCTGTTCGATGAAATCCACTGCGTTCATCACGCCGCTCAGGTCCTCGCCTTCCATCGCCAATGCGCGCACGCCTGTGAGACCAATCGCGAGGAAGACCGCATCGTGCTGCTTGCGCAGCGCGTCGAGCTCCACATCACGTCCAAGCACGACGCCGTTTTTGATCTCAATGCCGCCGATCGAGCACAACCACGCCACTTCACGCTGCGCAAAATCATCGACGGTTTTATAGGCAGCGATGCCGTATTCGTTCAGGCCACCGGCTTTCTCGTGGGCGTCATAGATCGTCACGTTATGGCCGGCCAATGCAAGCCGATGCGCACAGGCAAGTCCGGCCGGGCCCGCACCGACCACCGCGACATGCCGGCCCGTTTCAGCCGCGCGTTTGAATAGCACCTCGCCGCGCGCCATCGCCCAATCGGTCGCATGACGCTGCAACGCACCGATCGCCACCGGCTTCGCATCCTGATGGTTGCGCACGCAAGCACCCTCGCAAAGAATCTCGGTCGGGCAAACGCGCGAGCACATGCCGCCCAGCGGATTCGCCGACAGAATGTCAACGGCCGCGCCCTTCAGATTACCGTTGCTGATCTTGCGAATGAAACTGGGAATGTCGATCTGTGTCGGACACGCGTTCACACACGGCGCGTCGTAACAGTAATGACAGCGGCTCGCTGCTGCGGCCGCGGCACTCGCGTCGAGTAACGGTGCGATATCGGAGAACTCGCACGAGAGTTGATCGGCCGATAGGCGCTGAGGCGCAATATCGCCGGTTTGCTTGATGGCCATACACGTTCCTTCTTCGATGTGAGGACGTAGCCGGTCCCGCCGACTACGCTGAAGCGGAGCCGGGGCGGCATGTTTTATGGGCACTACGGTGAGGCTAGGGAAGCACTAAAACTCGCAACCACAACCCGCTACGGCTACCGCTAAAGCGTTATGAAACCGGCTCGCACGCTCGTCCGAGCATGGCGTGCAGCAAGACGTTCGCGCCCGCTTCGATCCATTCGAAGGTCGCGTCTTCGATCTCGTTGTGACTGATCCCGTCGACGCACGGCACGAACACCATCGAAGTCGGCGCGACTTGCGACAGATAGCAGGCGTCATGTCCCGCGCCTGAAACCATGTTGCGATGCGGATAACCGAAGCGTTCCGCCGCGGCGCGCACTGACTTCACGCAGGCTTCGTCGAAAGCGACCGGCGCGTAGTAGAAGATCTGCTCGAGTTCGGTTTCCAGACCGATGGTGCTGGTGATTTTCTCCACGCCCTCACGTAACGCCGCGTCCATCTTCGCGAGTACCGCGTCGTCCGGATGACGGAAGTCGACGGTGAAAAACACGCGGCCTGGAATCACATTGCGCGAGTTCGGATAGACCTGCATCATGCCGACCGTCGCACAACCGAACGGCGCGTTATCCAGCCCGATGCGATTGACCAGATCGACCACGCGCGCGGCCCCGAGCAATGCATCGCGACGGCGCGGCATCGGCGTCGGACCCGCGTGCGCCTCCTGCCCCGTCAGCGTGATTTCGTACCAGCGCTGACCTTGTGCGTCGGTCACCACGCCGATGGTTTTGTGCTCGGCTTCGAGAATCGGCCCTTGTTCGATATGCAATTCGAACGCGGCATGCAAGGGACGTCCACCGCAAGGCAGATCGCCCGCATAACCGATACGTTTGAGTTCCTCGCCGATGGTCTTGCCGTCCACATCCTTGCGCGAAAGACCGTAATCCAGTGTGAAAACGCCGGCGAACACCCCCGAAGCGACCATGGCAGGCGCGAAACGCGAACCCTCCTCGTTGGTCCAGATCACCACTTCAACCGGATGCTCGGTCTCGATGTCGTGATCGTTGAGACTGCGGATCACTTCGAGCCCACCTAGCACGCCGTAGATACCGTCGAAGCGGCCGCCGGTCGGCTGCGAGTCCGCATGCGAGCCGGTCATGACCGGCAACGCATCGGGGTTGCGCCCGGCGCGGCGCATGAACACATTGCCCATCTGATCGACACTGACCGTGCAGCCCGCTTCTTTCGCCCAACTGACGATCAGGTCGCGTCCCTGTTTGTCGAGGTCGGTCAGCGCCAGCCGGCAGACGCCGCCTTTGGGCGTCGCGCCGATCTTCGCCATCGTCATCAGGCTGTCCCACAGCCGCTTGCCATCAACCTTGATCGACGTAGCGGGTTCTGCGTGCTTCAGCGCTTCGGATACCGCGTTCATTCGTCTCGCTCCTTTCGGTGAACCGACATGAAACTGGTGCATCGGCGGCGGGTTTTGGGGCGCGGCCGCACGGCGGCGGTGCACACTCGATGCCTTTGATCGCCTCTTATACAGAGGGCAAACCCTGGGGCATCTCCCGCTCTCTCAATCCTGTCCAGTTGGACAGGTTGTAGACGATTAAGCCCGCCAAATCAACACCTTTCGTACGGCGACAAACATAGCGAGAAGCGTGCCATTGCACTGCAGCACGCATTTTTCGACGACCTCGAATGCGCGTGTCCATCCGCGCTCAAACGACTAGAATGAAGCGCGACGCGGCACACATGCCGATGCAGGCCAACATGAGAGACGACAACGTGGCTGCCGACATCACGGAAAACGACGAGACACTGGACGAAACTCGCGCGCCTTTGCGGCGGCGCAAGGCGCACATTCGCGAGTCGAATGAAGCGCATTTGCTGGCGTGCGCCGAAGCGGTTTTCGCCGAGCGAGGACTCGATGGAACCAGCACGGCGATGATTGCGGAGCGTGCAGGCTTACCGAAAGCTAACCTGCATTACTACTTCCCGACAAAACTCGCGTTGTACCGGCGCGTGCTGGAAGACCTGTTCGAAGACTGGCATCGCGCGGCGGATACCTTCGAATGCAGTGACGATCCGGTCGAAGCGATTGGCGGATACGTACGCGCGAAAATGGAGTTATCGCGCCGCCGGCCTTTAGGTTCGAAGGTGTGGGCGAGCGAGATCATCCACGGCGCGGAGCATATGGAGGACATTCTCACGGGGCGCGTGAAGCCGTGGCTGGATAGCCGGGTGAAGGTGATCGACAACTGGATTGCGCGCGGGCTGCTGGCGCCGGTGGATGCGCAAACGCTGATGTACATGATCTGGGCAACCACGCAGCATTACGCCGACTTCGACGCGCAGATTCGCGCGCTTAAAGGCAAACGCGCGCTGACACAGAAGGCGTTTGAGGTGACGACGGAGGAAGTCGTGCAGTTGGTGATTCGTGCGTGTGGGGCGGTGTCGCCGGCGCAAGGGAAAGGGTCAGCCGTTCAATGACTACTTCCATCTAGTCATTTTGGAGTACAATAGTGACTATAGGCAAATGACTATAGGAGCTACTGTGCAAGGCAATCTGGTATCGAAGTCTGAATTCAAGGCCAAGGCGCTCGAATTGTTCCGGCAAGTGGAGGCGTCCGGTGAAAGCTTGATTGTCACCGACCACGGCAAGCCAGCGCTTGAAGTCCGGCCCTATCGCGGTGTAGAACGCAGTCCGCTAGACGTGCTACGCGGCTCGGTCGTGCGTTACGACAATCCCACCGCTCCCGTTGGAGAGGATGACTGGGAGGCGACGCAGTGATCGTTCTGGATACCCATACTTTGGTCTGGTGGGTCACCGGCGATCCGACGTTAAGCAAGAAAGCAAAGACTGCCATCGCGCACGAAATGGCCGGCGGGGAAATCGTCGTGTCGGCCATTTCCGCATGGGAAATAGCCATGCTGGTGGAGCGCGAGAGGCTCCTACTCTCGATGGATGTCAGCAGTTGGCTCGCCACCGTCTCGGCAATCGAAGCTGTGCGCTTTATACCTGTCGATGTGGAAATCGCAACGAAGTCCGTCGATCTTCCCGGTGAGTTCCACAGAGACCCAGCCGACAGGATGATCGTCGCGACCGCTCGCAAGTTTGCCGTACCGCTAGTGACAAAAGACGAAAAAATTCGCGCGTATCCACACGTCAAAACGATCTGGTAAAGACCATGAGGCCCGCAGGCATGCGGGCCAATTCATGGCCAGACATCAGTCAATCAATACGTCTCCAGATGCAGCCGCCCTTCCCGCTTCAGCTTCATCCATAGCGCTTCCCAGTCGAGCTGGTGCTGTTCGCCGATTTCCTTGAGCGCTTGCAGCACGCCGTCTTCCATCCCCTTCAAGCCGCACACGTAGATATGCGTGTTGTCGTCCTTGAGCATCTGTGCGACATCGACCGCACGCTCACGCATCGCGTCCTGCACGTAGCGTTTGGGCTGTCCCGGCGTGCGCGAAAACGCCAGATTCGTGTCGATGAAATCCTTCGGCAGATTCGTCAAAGGACCAAAGTAAGGCAGCTCTTCTTTCGTGCGCGCGCCGAAGAACAACATCAGCTTGCCGGTCGCCCCTTTCAGACGACGCCGCCTACGATATTCGGTCATCGCGCGCATCGGCGCCGAGCCTGTGCCCGTGCAAATCATCAGCAGATGCGAGTTCGGATGGTTCGGCATCAGGAAGGTGCCGCCGAACGGGCCTATTACGCTGACCACGTCGCCCTTCTTCAGATCGCACAGATAATTCGAGCAGACTCCATCGAGCGCGTCGCCGTGCTGCTGGGACACGCGCTTCACGGTGAGAGAAACATTGTTGTAGCCGGGCCGCTCGCCATCGCGCGGACTCGCAATCGAATACTGCCGCGCGTGATGCGTGCGGCCATCGGCGGTCGCGCCCGGTGGCAGGACGCCGATCGACTGGCCCTCAAGCACAGGGAAAGGCATCGAGCCGAAATCGAGCACGATGTGATGGATGTCGCTATCCGTCGAGCCGTCCGTGAGCCGGTAGTTGCCGACCACTGTCGCGGTAGTCGGCGCCTTGTGCGTATAGAGATTCACGTACGGTTTCGCCGCGGACCATGGCGGCACGACCGACCCACGCACGGTATCGACTTCAATACCGCTTGCGTCCGCTGGCGCATCGCCTGAGGCTCCGGCCGCGACCGATTCATCTTCCGCAGCAGGCACCGCCATTGTGTTCTGCTCGGGCAGCACGTCCCATTTGAACTGCTCGTCAATGGAATACGCATCGGCTTTCAGCACAGTGCGCCAGTTATCGATCGAGCCAGTCGGACACGGTGGCACGCACGCCATGCAGCCGTTGCAGACATCCGCCTTGACCACATAATTGTTCTCGTCGTGCGTGATCGCATCGACCGGGCAAGTCTCTTCGCAGGTATTGCAGCGAATGCAGATTTCCGGATCGATCAGATGTTGCCTGAGAACTTCGATCGATACTGGGCCGTTCATGACTTCCTCCACCAGATATTCGTGCGAATACGACGCCGCACGTTTTCAATCGCCGTGCTCAGTTAAAGCGCACGTATTCGAAATCGACCGGCTGACGGTTCACGCCCATTGCCGGCGGCGCAATCCAGTTCGCGAACTTGCCCGGTTCGACGACGCGACCCATCAGCGAGGCGACATACGCACGATCTTCCGGCGAGGCGAGCCACTTCGCTTCATTGGCGGCCCATTCGGTCTCGCTGATCACGCGGCCGTCCGGCGACACACGCGTACCTGCAAACGTGCCGATCTGCCGGTTGAACGCTTTATGCGGCACTGTCATGCGGAAATCGATGCCAGCCTTTTCGAGCACCTTGTTCCAGCGGCCGACACCCGCCACCGAATCTTTAATGTAGTCGTCGCGCAGCACTTCATTCATCGCGTTGAGCATCGGCACTTCGCGCTCGACCAGTTTGCCGTCCTGCACGTCGAGCAGCTTGTAGCTTTGACCGTTCAATTGATGATCGTCGTCGCGCTTGTTCTCTTCATAGCGGCCCTTCAGGCCCGAGCTGTAGAACGTGGCCGCATTAGACGAATGATCGGCGCCGAACAGATCGATCGTCACCGAGTAATGAAAGTTCAAGTAGCGCTGGATGGTCGGCAGATCGATCACGCCGGCCGCGCGAATCTTCGCGACGTCGTCCGTGCCCAGTTCGTTCATCACTTGCGCCGTGCGCTGGATCACGCGCGACACACCCGATTCGCCGACGAACATGTGATGCGCTTCTTCGGTCAGCATGAACTTGGTGGTGCGTGCAAGCGGATCGAAACCCGACTCGGCGAGCGCCGACAACTGGAATTTGCCGTCGCGGTCGGTGAAGTACGTGAACATGTAAAACGCGAGCCAGTCCGGCGTTTTCTCATTGAAGGCGCCGAGAATACGCGGATTATCTTCGTCACCCGAACGGCGGCCGAGCAGTGCCTCTGCTTCCTCGCGACCATCGCGGCCGAAGTAACGGTGCAGCAGGTACACCATCGCCCACAGGTGGCGGCCTTCTTCCACGTTCACCTGAAACAGGTTGCGCAGGTCGTACATCGACGGCGCGGTCAAACCCAGATGCCGTTGCTGCTCGACCGAAGCCGGCTCCGTATCGCCTTGCGTGACGATAATGCGGCGCAGATTCGCGCGATGCTCGCCGGGCACGTCCTGCCACGCAGCCTCACCCTTGTGCTCGCCGAAATGAATCTTGCGGTCCTGTTCACCGGGCGTGAGGAAAATGCCCCAGCGATAGTCCGGCATCTTCACGTGATCGAAATGCGCCCAGCCGCCCGCGTCGACGCTCACCGCCGTGCGCAGATACACGTCATAGCCATGCGAGCCTTCCGGGCCCATATCGCCCCACCACGACAGAAAATTCGGCTGCCATTGTTCGAGCGCGCGTTGCAATGCACGGTCGTCGGCGAGATTGACGTTGTTCGGAATCTTTTCGCTGTAGTTGATCGTTGACATGGTCGGTTCCTTGGTCGGAATACAGAGCTTGCGGATGAGAGGCGCGTATCAGGCAGGGGGCGTCGGTTTCAGTTACGTTGTGTCGCGTCGAAAGAATCAAACGCGCGAGACGTCGAATTGCGCCTTGCTGCCTTTGCCGTACACCTTGAGCGCGCCCTTCTCGCCCACTGCGTTCGGCCGGTTGAAGATCCAGTTCTGCCATGCGGTGAGACGCCCGAAAATACGCGTCTCCATCGTTTCCGGGCCATTGAAGCGCAGATTCGCTTCCAGTCCGGTCAATGCATCCGGCGACATCGCCGCGCGTTCTTCGAGCGCGATGCGGATTTCGTCGGCCCAATCGATATCGTCGGGCGACGCGGTCACGAGACCCAGGCGCTCGGCTTCAACAGCTTTGATCGCCTGGCCGATCTTCGAGCGCACCGCGTCGAGCGGTTCGGCTTCTTCATAGAAGCGACGAGCCAAACGTGATTGATGCGTGACCATCGGATAGAGACCGAAGTTGACTTCCGAGAGCGTGATCGCCGGCTCTTCGTCTTCGTTGCTCGTCAGTGCCGCCATATAGCTGCGGTCGCAGGCAAACGCGAGTTCGGCGAAGGTGCCGGCAAAACACGAACCCGGCTCGATCAGCGCGAACAGCGAACGCGACGACACGTCGATACGTGCCAGCGTGCGGCGCAAGAGGCCGATCGTCTCGCGCACGAACCAATGGTCCTTGTGCTGCATCAGGGTAGCGTCGGTGGCGAGCAGATTACGGGCATCGCCTTCGGTCTTGAAGACCCAGGTGCCAACCTCGAGCTCGTTAGTGCGCATCGAGAGGATCGCGTCGTCGAGTTCGCGGGCGAACTGCAATGGCCACCAGCTCGTGCCGGCGGCGACGATCGCGTCGATCTCGGTAGGTTGTCCGGCTTGTGGCGCTTTCGCCGTGAAGGTGGCGATGCGCTTCGCACGATCGATCGTAACGTCGAGTGTTTTATAAGTCAGGCCGTCTTCGCGGTTGGTGCGTTCGATACGCGTCAGCACGACGCCTTGTGCGTCCGACGGGCGATCGCTTTGTTCGGCGAGTTCGAGCGCGCGCGCCTGAATCGTCTGATCGAACTGATTCGGCTTCACGACTTCATCCACGAGACGCCATGCTTTCGCCCGCTCACCGCGAATGCCTTCGACTACAGTACAGAAGATGTCCGCACGATCGTGACGCACCTTGCGTTTGTCGGTAACACGCGTCAGACCGCCTGTACCCGGCAGCACGCCCAGCAACGGCACTTCCGGCAGCGAAACCGACGACGAGCGGTCATCCACGAGATAGATCTCGTCGCAAGCGAGCGCGAGTTCGTATCCGCCACCGGCGCATGCACCGTTCACGGCGGCGAGAAACTTCAGACCTGAATGACGCGATGAATCTTCGAGACCGTTGCGCGTTTCGTTGGTGAATTTGCAGAAGTTGACCTTCCAGGCGTGCGTGGACAAACCCAGCATGAAGATGTTCGCGCCCGAGCAGAACACGCGATCCTTCAAGCTCGTCAGCACCACCGTTTTGACTTCAGGATGCTCGAAGCGGATGCGTTGTATCGCGTCGTGCAGTTCGATGTCGACGCCAAGGTCGTATGAATTCAGCTTCAGCTTGTAGCCGTCCCGGATCCCGCCGTCCTCGGCGATGTCGATGCCAAGGGTTGCGACAGGACCGTTGAAACTCAGCTTCCAGTGCTTGTACTGAGAGGGATCGGTGCGGTAGTCGACCGGCGCGATTGCGGTTTCTGCTGTGGGCATGGGGCGTCTCCTGACTGGACGATGCAAAACTTGTTTTTTGAACAATAGTGCATCGTCATCCCCGAGTAAAGCACTTTAGTGCATGTTTGCTAGTAAACCCTAGCTCGCACTGCATTTCAACTCACCCGTACTTCGTCCGGCGATTCTGCCGCGAGCCTTGCAGCCAGCCGGTCGCGCAGCTGCAAATAGGCGTCGGCCAAGGTTTTTTCGCTGGTGTCGAAGGTCATATCGGCGCGGCCGTATAGTTCGCTACGCCCCGCCAGGATGCGCTTCAGGTCATCCATCGCCTCCTTGTTGCCGGACATCGGCCGCAGGTCGCCTTGCGCGACGACGCGGCGCATATGCTCTTCCGGCGTGGCCTGCAGCCATACGGTAAAGCAGTGCGACAGCAGCGCGTTGAAGGTGCCCGACTCCGACACCAGCCCGCCCGGCGACGCGATCACAGCGCGCTCATGCTCGTGAATCACCGCCTCCAGCGCGCGGTGCTCATAACGCCGGTAAGCGCTCGCACCGTAAAGCGAATGAATCTCCGACGGCGGACAGCCGGCGAGTTGCTCGATCACCCGCGTCAGCTCGACGAACGGCACTTTGCGCTCCTGCGCCAGCATCCGGCCGAAGGTCGACTTGCCGGCCCCGCGCAGGCCGATCAGCGCGATCCGGTCCTTGCGATGCGGGTCACGCGGCGCCTGCGCGAACATCTCGGCAAGCGCCACGCGGGCGCGCTGCAGCGCCGCCTGGTCGCGACCCTGCAGCAGTTCACGGATCAGCAGCCATTCGGCGGAAGCCGTGGTTTCGTCGCCGATCACTTCGGCCAGCGGGCAGTTCAGCGTCGCCGCGATTTGCCGCAACACCAGCACCGATGCGTTGCCCATGCCCGACTCCAGATTCGCCAGATGACGCTCCGACAAGCCGGTTTCAGTCGCCAGCGTCTTGCGTGTCATGCCACGGCGCGCGCGCAGCAAACGCACGCGATCACCCATCGCGGTTAGAAAAGGATCGCGCTCCGCCCCACGCTCAGCCCCGCTGTCGGCACCGCGGCTGGCCCCGGTGGCGCGGCTCGCGTCCTCATCGGCAGGATCGTCCAGCGGCGCGGAAGAGTAATTTTGGTTCATGTTTAACTGCCTATTGAATACGTTACATGTACTATAGTGCTTGACATGGCATTGGTGAACAGTTAATTTTCGCCAAATATTGATCCAATAACAAACGCTGTCGAGGTTTTTCGGCGGCGTCACGGAGACGGCGCAACGGCACGCATGAATTAAGGTGCGTGCGCGTGCTGATCTGGAGGCTTGCATGTCCCCACATGACTTTCAACGCCTGATTGCGGGCGTGACAGAGCAACTCGCCGGCCGCCCGCTCGACGGCACGCTGACCACGTGGCTCAACGACACGTATCCCGCAAACGGCGCGACCTTCCGCGAACTGGCGGATGCCTGCCGCACCGGCGTGGCCGAAGGCTGGCTGTGCAATCGCGAAGGCGGCGGCATTCGTTATGGCCGGATCTTCAAGGCCTTGCCGGAAACCCACGGCTTTTCCGTCGACGTGGTCGATATGAAGGATATTGCCGGTCCGCATCATGTGCATCCGAACGGCGAAATAGATCTGATCATGCCGCTCACCGAAGGCGCTACCTTCGACGGTCATCCGGCAGGTTGGTGCGTGTACGGTCCCGGCAGCGCGCATCGGCCGACCGTTGCGAATGGCCAGGCGCTGGTGCTGTATCTGCTGCCGCAAGGCGCGATCGAATTCACGCCCACCGCAGCGTAGCGGCACGAGACAAGCTTCACACGATCAGACAGTAAGCATCGAGCGGATCAAGAGCACATAACCGCCAGACCGCCCCCACCCGATGGAGGAGACATATGGAAGCCCTGCTGGAAACGGCTGCGAGTCGGCCCGCGCCGACTGTCGAAGCGCCGCCCGCGATATTCAATTTCGCGGCCTACCTGTTTGGATTGAATGAAGCGCGCGCCGCCAAGACTGCCTATATCGACGACACCGGCACGACCACCTACGGCGAACTCGAAGAACGGGCCCGGCGCTTCGCAAGCGCATTGCGCACGCTTGGTGTGCATCCGGAAGAACGCGTGCTGCTGGTGATGCTCGACACCATCGAACTGCCAATCGCCTTTCTCGGTGCGCTCTATGCGGGCGTCGTGCCGGTCGTCGCGAACACCTTGCTCACCACGGCCGACTATGTGTACATGCTGACGCACAGCCATGCGCGCGCCGTGATCGCATCCGGCGCATTGCTGCCGAATGTCACGCAGGCGATGGATACCACCGAACACGACGGTTGCCAGTTGATCGTTTCACAGCCCCTTGACGGCGAGCCTTTGACGGCGCCGCGCCTCAACGATCTGATCGACGCGGCCACACCGGCCACCAAGCCTTCTGCGACAGGTTGCGACGATATCGCGTTCTGGCTGTATTCGTCCGGCTCGACCGGCAAGCCGAAAGGCACCGTCCATACGCACGCGAATCTGTACTGGACCGCCGAGTTGTACGCGAAGCCGATTCTTGGCATCGTCGAAAGCGATGTAGTTTTCTCGGCGGCCAAGTTGTTCTTTGCATACGGTCTGGGTAATGGGTTGACGTTCCCGCTTTCGGTTGGCGCTACGGCTGTATTGATGGCGGAACGCCCCACCGCCGACGCGATTTTCACGCGCCTCGTGCGGTATCGCCCGACCATTTTCTACGGCGTACCGACGCTCTACGCGAGCATGCTCGTCTCACCCAACTTGCCCGAGCGCGCCGCTGTCGCGATGCGCGTGTGCACGTCGGCGGGCGAAGCGCTGCCGCGTGAAATTGGCGAGCGCTTCACCGCGCATTTCGGCTGCGAAATTCTCGACGGCATCGGCTCGACCGAGATGCTGCATATCTTCCTGTCGAACCGCACGGGTGAAGTCGAGTACGGCACCACGGGCCGGCCCGTTCCCGGCTATGAAGTCGAATTGCGCGACGAAGCCGGACATCCGGTGCCCGACGACGAAGTCGGCGATCTGTTTATCAAAGGACCGAGCGCGGCGCTCATGTACTGGAGCAATCGCGAGAAATCGCGTGCGACCTTCCTTGGCGAGTGGATCCGCAGCGGCGATAAATACCGCCGCCTCGCGAATGGCTGCTACGTGTACGCGGGCCGCAGCGACGACATGCTGAAAGTGAGCGGTCAGTACGTATCGCCCGTCGAAGTGGAGATGGTTCTGGTGCAGCACGAAGCGGTGCTCGAAGCTGCGGTGGTCGGCGTGGATCACGGCGGCCTCGTCAAGACCCGCGCGTTCGTGGTGCTGAAGCGTGAATTCACACCGTCTGAGATACTCGCGGATGAGTTGAAGAATTTCGTCAAGGGACGGCTCGCGCCGCACAAGTATCCGCGCGATATCCTGTTCGTCGACGATTTGCCGAAAACCGCTACCGGCAAGATTCAACGCTTCAAACTGCGCGAACAATCATAAGGTGATCCATGCAGAAGCCCGCAACCGCAACCCTTGCTAGCGAATTCGCTGAACTGCCCGCCACGGCATCGCATGGGCCGTTGCGCATCGAATATCGTTGGGTGAATGAAGCGGCGGTCGATGCACCTATCGCCGTCTTCCTGCACGAAGGACTGGGTTCCATCGCGATGTGGCGCGACTGGCCGCAAGTCTTGTGCGAGCGGCTCGGCATGCGTGGTCTCGTTTATTCGCGACCCGGTTATGGACTATCCGCACCGCGTGCGCACGACGTCAAATGGCCGGTCGATTTCATGACCTCACAAGCGCGCGACATCCTGCCCGCGTTGCTCGATGCGCTCGATATCGGCACGCAGGAACGCAAGCGCATGTGGGTGATCGGCCATAGCGACGGCGGCTCGATCGCGCTGCTCTACGCGGCGCAGCATCCGGATGAATTGGCCGGCGCGATAGCAATCGCACCGCATGTATTCGTCGAAGACATCTCTGTGGAAAGCATCGCGCAAACCAAGCAACTCTACGAGACCACCGATCTGCGCAGCAAACTAGCCCGCTATCACGCCGACGTCGATTCGGCGTTCTATGGCTGGAACGATATCTGGCTGAATCCGGCGTTCAGGGAATGGCGCATCGTGGATGAACTCGCCGCCATCAAGCAGCCTTTACTCGCAGTGCAAGGCCACGACGACAACTACGGCACCATGGCGCAAATCGATACGATCGGCGAGCGCGTGCCGCATGCGCAATTGGTGAAGCTCGATGCTTGCGGACACTCGCCACATCGCGATGCACCGGATGCGTTGAATGACGCGATTGCGGGGTTCGTTGCAAAACAGCGCTAGCCCGAAACGACCGCACCGAAACGCCGTACAACTGCGCCGCCCCCGGCGCAGTTTTTTATGCGACATAAATAGAAAAGCGTGCCACTCGCAAAGCACCTCCACGATCAAGCGCTTTAATCCCCCGCTCTAAAAGATACCGTTGCGCAAGCATTCAATATGCTTGTAGACTTCGCCACAACCTCGCTGATTTCTTTAATCGCCAGAAACATAAAAAACAACAAATTCGCTTAATGATTTCGCACCGCTTCAATGCAAACGAACAAACTGGCGTTCTTTGATAACACTCGGCCATACGGTCTATTGAGTGCGCTCATCGCGCTGCGTCGGGCGGCTCAGCCAGTTCGTTCCCATTTCAGATTCGCCAAACGCTCTTTCCGCTTTCCGTCTCACCTCCGCATGAGGCCGGTCGAACGACGTGTGTAACCAACCGGTCATTCTCTCCTTTTGTGTTCTCTCACCTGAAGATCATCGACATGGGCCAGATTATTGTTGTTCTTTTCTTCGCCGCCATTATCGGCGCGGCAGCTGTATTCGCTTCTAAATCGCTGCGCAAAGACCATGAGCCGCAAATGCGCTACGGCGTTATCACATTCGTCCTGGTTGTAGCTGTCGGCATGCTGTTTTCGTGCTTTACGCAGGTCTCGCAATCGCGCATCGGCGTAGTCACAACCTTCGGGCATATCGAATCGGACACGCTGTCCGAGGGCCCTCACCTCGTCAGCCCGGTATCGCGCGTGCATGAGGTATTCATTGGACTCGACGTCGCCAAGGTAGAAGGCGCGCAAGCTGCATCGAAAGACCTGCAGTCGGTGCATACCGACCTGACGATGAACTATCGCGTCGATCCCAACAAGGTTCGCGCACTGTTTGCGATGGCGCCGTCGCTCGAATATGAGGCGTCGTATGTGCAGCCTGCGATGTTCGAAGTGTTCAAGGCGGTCGCCGCGCGCTACACCGCGGAAGAACTCGTCACAAAGCGCCAGCAGGTATCGACCGACATCATGAGCGGCCTGATCACCAAGCTCAAAGGCTACGGCTTTCTGATTCAGGACATCAACATCACCAACTTCAAGTTCAGCGCCGCATTCGATCAGGCGATCGAGGCGAAGGTCACCGCCAGTCAGCGCGCCGAACAGGCCGAACGCGAACTCGCGCGCGTGAAGTTCGAAGCGGATCAGCAGATTGCCAAGGCACGCGGTGAAGCGGAATCGATCGCGATTCAGGCGCAGGCCGTCAAGACCAATGGCGGACAGGAGTATCTGCAGTTGCAGGCGATCAATCGCTGGGACGGCAAGCTGCCGACCTATATGGGCGCCGGTGCGCCGCTGCCTTTTCTGAACATCGAGAAGTAAGGCGCAACGTGGCCGCTGCCCGATGGATGGGCAGCGGCGTTTCTACCTCTCCCCGCTCAAATCACGGTCGAAAGTCCCAACGTCAATACGAGCGCCGTGACCGAAATGATCGTTTCGCAAACGGTCCACGTCTTGAAGGTTTGCGGCACAGTCATCCCGAAGTACTCCTTCACCAGCCAGAACCCGCCGTCGTTCACGTGCGACAGAATCAGCGATCCCGCGCCGGTGGCCAGCACCAGCAACTCGGGCCGCACACCGCCCGCCGTACCCACCGCCGCTGCCGCGATCGGTGCAATGATGCCGGCCGCCGTTGCCATTGCCACAGTCGCCGAACCCGTCGCCACACGAATCAACGCCGCCACCAGCCACGCGAGAATCAGCAGCGGTACGTGCGCGCCCGTCGCGACATCGACGATCGCCTTCGACGCGCCGCTATCGATCAGGATGCGCCCGAAGCCCGCACCCGCTCCCACCACCAGCGTGATACTTGCCGTCGGCGCCAGACACTCGTTGGTGAACTTGAGGATCTGCTCGCGATTAAAGCCACGCGACTTGCCGAACGTGTAGAAGCTCAACAGCACGGCCAGCAACAGAGCCATGTCCGGATGGCCAATCAGACGCAGCGCGTTGTTCATCGACGATTTGGCCGGCACAATCACGTCGGCCCAACTGCCGACCAGCATCAACAACACCGGCAACAGCACCGTCAACAACGTGATGCCGAAGCCCGGCAGTTCCTGATGCGAGCGCTTCGCGTCCTGTTCGATGAACTGCTGCGCCATCGGGTTAAAGCCGTCGAGCACGACAAAGCGCGCGATCAGCTTCGAGAACAGCGGGCCGGCCACAGCCGCGGTCGGAATGCCGACAATCAGCGCGTAGAAAATCGTGTGACCGATATCCGCGTTGTAGGCCGTGACCGCGAGCAACGCAGCCGGGTGTGGCGGAATCAGACCGTGCACGACGGACAAACCCGCCACCATCGGAATGCCGACGCGAATCATCGACGTACCGGTCCGCTGAGCGACGTTGAATGCAATCGGAATCAGCAGCACGAAACCGACTTCAAAAAACACCGGCAGGCCGACGAGGAACGCGATGCACATCATCGCCCAATGCACGTTCTTCGGCCCAAACAAGTCGATCAGCGTACGCGCGATACGTTCCGCACCGCCCGATTCGGCCATCATCTTGCCGAGCATCGTACCGAGCCCAACCACGATGGCAATATGGCCGAGCGTGCCGCCCACGCCGGTTTCGAACGACTTGAGAATCGACGTCGCCGGCATGCCGACGGCGAGTGCCAACGCCACCGACACCATCATCAACGTGATGAACGGATTCATCTTGAAGCGCGCGATCAACACGACCAGCGCGATGATGGCAATCAATGCATAGACGAGTAACAGACTTCCTTGAACGGTCGCCATAGGTGCTCCTGAAGAGAAAGAGCCGCGCCGCAGCTTCCGTTAGCCGGAATGTTGTATGCGCAGCGGCGCGGGCGACAGACTTAGAACTTGTGACGGATGCCGGCGACGGTCACGAACTGGCCGTTGTTGCTCGACGGATTCGAAATGCCTTCGACCCATGCGTGCGAACCGGACGCGCGTTGGTAGATGCCGTTCAGGTAGAGGTCCGTGGTCTTCGACAGGAAGTACTCGCCGCCCACGCTCAGCTGGTTGTAGTGAGCGTTGGTCGCTGTGGTGCCGCTGGTGTTCTGCGTCGTGTAGATGTAGCCGAGCGCGAGCAACGTGGCCGGCGTGAACTGATACTTCAGGCTGGCCTCATAGTTGGCGAAACGCAGGCTGCCGCCGCTCAACAACTGGAACTGCGAGTTCGTATACAGCAGCGCGACGGTTGCCGGGCCGAACACGTACGAACCGCCCGCGCCCCACACCTGGTTGCGCTTCACGCCGCTGATGATCGACGAACTGGTGCTGTAGTAGTTGTCAGACGGCGCCGCACCCGCGGTGCTGGTAGCCGGCTGATTGACCAGCGAGTACGCCGCGTCCAGGTGCAGCGGACCGTTCACGTAATCGGCGCCGACGCTCCATGCGCGATTGTTGGCGAACTCACCCGCCGTATTCGAGAACGCGTACATTGCGTTCGCGGTGAAACCCGCATAGGTCGGCGTGGTGTACTTGACCGCATTGTTGGTGCGGTACGTGTTGTTGATATCGTCGTTGTCGTAGATCGCGTTGCCGTACTGGCTCATCGCGCCGACGCCATTGATCTGCATGTTCGACAGATAGTCCTGCACGCTGTTGTACTGACGGCCGAGCGTGATCGTACCGGCCTTGCTGTTGGAGAGCGCCACCCATGCGCTACGGCCAAAGATGCGGCCGCCCTGACCGGCTGCGCCACTCTCCAGGCTGAAGCCGTTTTCGAGCTTGAACAGAACCTTGTTGCCGCCGCCCAGATCTTCGCTGCCGAGCAGGCCCCAACGCGAGCCCTGCACATTACCCTGCGTCGCCTGATAAGCCTTCTCACCCTTCTGATTATTGGTGAAGGTAAAGCCGGCATCGACAATGCCGTACAGCGTCACGCTGCTTTGTGCGTGGGCGGCCTGCGCGGCGAGTCCGGCGGCAGCGAAAGCGATGGCCGTACGAAGAATCTGCTTGTGCATCATGGTTTCCTCAAGTCGAAAGAAAAGCGAACGCCGGTCACACAATGGTGTTCCGGCGATATGAGTAGTACTAAGCGGGCAAGTCAAAGCGGCACCGGAATTAAATCCGGCGCTACGGTCAAACAACGGTCATCGATCAATCGATATGAACCGGGAGAGAATCAACCCGGCCAATTACGGCGCGCCGCAATGCGGCGCGCGTCGCGCTGGTAAAACGGCGTAACCACGGGTTCGGGCGACTGTCGTGCGCGCTCGAGCTCGGCAGTCAGCCGCGCCAGTACGGTCTGCTCTTCGCCCGGGTGCAGATTGCACGGGTCGATGAAAAAGAAATGCAGTTCCGCTTCATGATCACGCACGATCACCGGCGCCTCGCCTTCGGGTGGCCGCGCGAGCGCATCGGCGAGGTCCCACGCAGTGATACGGGCCTGCCGGGGATCGATATGCAGTTTCAGACGATCGAGCGGATTGCCGGTCGGATCGGCGTCGATCTCAGCCCAGACGCCGTCGCAACGATTCAAGGTCTCGCGCCACAGCGTGAGATAGCCGCGTTCGCGAGCGCGAACCGCGACATGGTCGCGCTGCTGCCATTGTTCGAGCGCGGTAATCGCGCCCACAATGCCTTCCTTGCCGACTTTCATGCCGCGGCCAATGCCGCCGTTCTGGAAATACGCGGCACGTACCAGCGTTTTATTACCCGCGACGATGCCGGCGGTCAGCCCACCGAGAAATTTGTGCGCCGAATAAAGCGCAAAATCAGCGCCGGCTTCGATAAAGCGTTTGAGGTCGTATTCGGAAGCCGCGTCGACGATCACAGGCACACCCTTCGCGTGCGCAACCGCAATGAATTCTTCGAGCGGGATCATGCCGAATTGCACCGTATGATGCGAAACCACGTAAAGCGCCGCAGCCGTGCGTTCGGTGATGCCGGTATTCAACTGGTAGCCGTGCGCTTCGGTTGCCGCACCCACCGGCACGACGCGCGCGCCGGACAAACGGATCGCCTGGTCCACCGGTGCGCCATAATTGACGAGGTGACCGGTTTGAATCACGACTTCGTTGCGCTGCAGGGCGCTCGTATCGGGCAGCCGTTCGATCAGGCCGTGGTCATCGCCCGTCATGGTCGCGGCGATGCAAAGCGTGATCGCCGCCGAGCACGACGCGGTGATATACCCGGCTTCGCTGCCGCACGCCTCGGCAATCGCCGCTGAGGCTCTGCGTTGCAGATCGTCGATCTCGACGAATTGCGGCAGCACCTGCGCCACCGCGTCGATTACCGGCGCGCTAACGATGGACGCGCCCAGACTCGTCATCGTGCCTGAAGCATTGATGACAGGGCGTAAGCCAAAGCGAGAGCGAATGTCCATGAAGCGCCTCCGACCGGGTATTTCTTAATTATGGAATATATGTTGTAATTGCGGATCAGTCTAGCATACAATCACCCTGCGTCAACTGGACAAAAACATCTCGCGTCAGAGGAGCACGATGGCTCGCACGTCCCGACCTTCCGCGTCCGAAGCAGTACCCGCGGCGCCTTCAGCCAGCACCGAAGCACAGGCTGAAACTGCCGCGCCGCGCACGCGCACCAGCGCGATCGAGCGCGCCGTGCAGATTCTCGACGCGCTCCAGCAGGCAAACCGCCCGGCCACCGCGTATGAAGTCGCGCGCATGGTCGGCGCGCCGCTGTCCACCGTGTATTCGATCATCAACGATCTGGTCGAGAAGAACCTATTGGCGCGGCGCATGGACGGCACGATCTGGCTCGGCTCGCGTCTGTACGGTTACGGTTTGACGTACGCCAGCTCGCTCGACTACCTCGCGGTCGCTCATGAAGAAATGCAGCGGCTCTCCGCCGAAGTCGAAGAAACCGTGCAGGTCTGCGGACTCGAAGACGGCATGATGGTCGTCCAGCAAATGGCCGAAGGGCCGGGCCACTTCCGTGTGACCTCGCGAGTGGGCAGCCGCGTGCCGCTCAATTGGACCGCGTCGGGACGCTTGCTCGTCGGGCACCTGCCGGATGCCGAACGGGTCGCGTTTTTTGCGCAGCACGCGCAAAGCTCGCCTACCGGTCGCGCGGAAACCCGGCCGCAAGTGCTCGCGCAGATTGCCCGCGAGGCGCTGGAGGCGCGGCTGTCGATTCAGATCGGCGAATCGGATGCGTCCGTGGCGTGTCTCGCGGCGCCCGTGCTCGACAACACCGGCGCGTGCGTTTTCACGATTTCGATCGTGATGCCCGAGGCGAAAGCCGAGCTTGGCACCGAACGGTTCGCACAAGCTGTGCAGGCGGTGGCCGCCCGGATCGAAGCGCGCCTCGGCTGGCGGCATCGCGAGCAGGACCCGGCGGCGTAAGGCCGCCCGGGCCCGAAGCACGAAGAAGCATTAAAGAAGCATGAACTCCAAACCCGCGCGCAACGCTGACTCCTTAAAGACCGCTCACCATCACTTCCCCACCGATGAACTGCTACGACCGGCTGCACACGCGCGGCCTCAAGCTCCCGCAAGTGCCGACGCCGATCGGCAATTTCACGCACTGCACGCGCGAGGGCAATCTGCTGTTCCTATCCGGCCAGGGTCCGCTCGACGAATCCGGCTCGCTGATGACCGGCAAGGTCGGCGCCACCGTCAGTGCGGACGAAGCGTACCGGCACGCTCAGATGGTCGGCCTGAATCTGCTTGCCGTGCTGCATAACGAACTGGGCGATTTACGGCGCGTGAAGCAGGTCGTCAAGCTGCTTGGCATGGTCAACGCGGCGCCGGATTTCACCGAGCATCCGCGCGTGATCAACGGCTGCTCGGATCTTTTCGTCGATGTATTCGGCGATGCCGGTCGGCATTCCCGCTCGGCGGTCGGCGTGGGCTCCCTGCCGGGCAATATTACCGTCGAGATCGAGGCGATCGTCGCGATCCAGGATTGACCGACGCCCAATTCTCAACAAATACCCAAATTTCCACATCTTCACAAAAGTTACACAGGTAAGCGACTATTCTTGCGCATCGCTGACCTGGGCGCGTGGATGCCCTGGCGCATCCTCCCCGTGCCGGAGACATTGCCATGTCTGTTGTGTCGAAGCCGTCCATTGCCTTCTATCGCAAACGTTTGGTGGGCGCACTGGCCGCCGTGTCGCTCTGCATGCTGCTCGGCGCTTGCGGCAACGACGATCCCGCACCGGACACGGGCACCACCCATTCTACCGACGGCGCCGGCGATAACGGCGGCGCTTCACAGGTTCTGTCAGCGAATCCTTCTTCCGCTTCACCAGCGTTACCCGCAGTCACGATTCAAACCCCAGCACTGCCCGCATCAAGCGCCGACGCGGCGCTGTCCGCTGCCGCTTCGACGCCGCTCGCTACACCCGTCATCCACACCGTAGATTGAGTTCCGCGCCCCATGCGGCGCGTGGCTCACGCGCCGCATGGCTCGTTCCTCTTATGAAGATCGAAAGCCAAAACCATGACTTCAAAAAATCGCCGTGATTTTCTGCGCTCCGCCGCGCACGCCGCCGGTTCCGCCACCGCGTTGAGCATGTTGCCGCTGGGCATTCGCAACGCCCTCGCCATTCCAGCCAACAATAAGACCGGCACGATCCGCGACGTCGAGCATATCGTCGTGCTGATGCAGGAAAACCGCTCGTTCGACCACTACTTCGGCACGCTCAAGGGCGTACGCGGTTTCGGCGACACGCGCGCGATCAACCTGCCCAACGGCAAGCCGGTCTGGTACCAGCCGCTCGCCGCGGATGTCGGCTATGTGTTGCCGTTCCGCCCCACCGCGCCAAACCTCGGTCTGCAATTCCTGCAAGATCTCGCGCACGACTGGACCAGCACGCACGCTGCATGGAACGGCGGCCGCTACGATCAATGGGTGCCGTCCAAGGGCACCACGACGATGGCCTACCTCACGCGCGACGACATTCCGTTTCACTATCAACTCGCCGACGCCTTCACGATCTGCGACGCGTATCACTGCTCGCTGATGGGCCCGACCGACCCGAACCGTTACTACATGTGGAGCGGCTGGGTCGGCAACGACGGCAACGGTGGCGGCCCGGTGATCGACAACTCGGAACTCGGCTACGGCTGGTCAACATATCCGGAAGTGCTGCAGAACGCCGGCATCACCTGGAAGATCTATCAGGACATGGGTACAGGACTCAACGCCAGCGGCTCGTGGGGCTGGACGCAGAATCCGTACATCGGCAACTACGGCGATAACTCGCTGCTCTACTTCAACCAGTACCGCAACGCGCAACCGGGCAACCCGCTGTACGACAATGCCCGTACCGGTACGAACGTGGCGAATGGCGACGGCTACTTCGACATCCTCAAGCGCGACGTGCAGAACAACGCGCTGCCGCAAGTCTCGTGGATCGTCGCGCCGGAAGCGTATTCCGAGCACCCGAACTGGCCGTCGAACTACGGTGCGTGGTACGTCGATCAGGTTCTGCAGATTCTCACGTCGAATCCTGAGGTGTGGAGCAAGACGGTACTGCTGATCAATTACGACGAAAACGACGGCTTCTTCGATCATATGGCGCCGCCGTTCGCGCCGGCATCGAGCGCAAACGGCTTGTCGACCGTCGACACCAGCAATGAAAACTATGCGGGCAGCGGCAGCACGCCGGCGGGTCCGTATGGACTCGGACCGCGTGTGCCGATGCTGGTGGTCTCGCCGTGGTCGAAAGGCGGCTACGTGTGCTCGGAACTGTTCGACCATACGTCGGTGATCCGCTTTATCGAAAAGCGCTTCGGCCAGCAGCATAATCTCGGCGAATCGAACATCACACCGTGGCGTCGTGCAGTGTGCGGCGATCTGATGTCGGCGTTCAACTTCAGCACCCCGAACGACGCGTTCCCGACTCTGCCGAGCACGGCCGGCTATGTGCCGCCCGATCAGAATCGTCATCCGGACTATGTACCGCTGCCGCCGCTCGTACAAGCCGTGCCGAAGCAGGAACCCGGCGTGCGCCCGGCGCGCGCGCTGCCGTACGAACTGTTCGTACGCGTGCACGGTGAAGGCGCGGAGAACAAGCTGACGATGCGTTTCGTCAATTCGGGCCGCGCGGGCGCCGTGTTTCTCGTCTATGCAGCCAATGGTCTCGCTGCGCCGCTCACCTACACGGTTGAAGCCGGCAAGCGGTTGCAGGATCAACTGCCGTTGAATATCGACGGCACGTACGATTACACGGTGTACGGCCCGAACGGCTTTCTGCGCCGCTTCGCGGGCAAGCCGGTCGCAAGAAGCTGGTGGCACGGCTCCGACATTGCACGGCCGGAAGTCGCCGAAGGCTACGACGTCGCCAACGGCAATCTGCAATTGCGACTGGAAAATGTGGGCAGCGCGCGCTGCCAGTTCACCATCGTCAATGCCTATGACGCGCACAACGTGGTCAAGCATTCGGTGCGCGGCGGCGATACTGAACAGCTGTACCTCGATCTGCGTAACGCATACGGCTGGTACGACCTTGTGATCACCGTCGACACGGATCCGTCGTTCGCACGACGCTTCGCCGGACACGTGGAAACCGGCCGGAGCAGCATGAGCGATCCGGCGCTGGGGAGCTAAGCTTCAGTTCGGTTTCGATTCAGTCCGTACGAAAAGAAGCGGCCGCTGCGATAAAAAGCAGCGGCCGCTTTTTTGTCTTCGCGTCTTGATGTGTAAGCCTTAATCTCAAGCCGCCACAGCCGACCTCACCGACTCACGCTCGCGCATTTTCTCTCGAATCGCCTGTACGACGAACTCCGCATCACGCGCCACGCCCGAGAAGCGCCCCGATCCCCATGTATGCAGCCACGGCAAACCGACGAAATACAAACCGTCGATCGGTGTAATGCCACGGACATGCGCCGGATAACCGCGACCGTTGAACACCGGCGCGTCGAGCCAGCTAAAGTCGGGAGTAAAACCGATGCACCAGATAATTGCCGAAATGCCGCTAGTGTGGAGATCAAGTGTCGTACGTTCTTCGGCTGGTCTCCAGACGGGTTCGTAGACTTCACCCACCGGTGCGTCGATGCCATGCTTTTCAATGAAACCGTCAATGCTCGCGTTGATCCGGTTGTACGTGTCATCCGCGGCGTCGAGATTGGCGGCGAGCGTCGGGGCGAAATGGAATTGCCCGTCGCACAGGTCGTCGAGCCTGCCGTATAGCTCCATGCCTTCAGCGGCGAACTTGCGCAGATCGATGTCACGTCCGCCGTCGCGGCCGGTCACATAGTGATTGGTGTTGTCCCGCACGCCTTCGCGCAGGGGATGCTTTTCCACCGGCATGTCGTAATACTGCATGTCGGCGAGCCAATCGACCACGTCACGTCCCCGATAGAAACGCGCACAGCGTGGCGCCTCGCCGACCGCGAGCACAACCTTGCGTCCGGCCAAATGCAGGTCTTCCGCGATCTGCGCGCCGGATTGCCCCGTGCCCACTACCATGACCGCGCCGTCGGGCAAGGTCTCTGGATTCCGATACGCTGACGATTGCAACTGCACGATGCTTGCGGGCAAGCGCTCGGCGAGACGCGGCACGATCGGCGTGTGATAGCCACCCGAGGCGACCACGACCTGATCCGCTGTGAAATCGCCTTGCGTGGTCACGATCGCATAGACGCCGTCGTCGCGCTGCTTCACGCGTTTGACTTCCGCGTGCTCGATCACCGGTGCTTCGACGTGCGCGATGAAACCGTCGAGATAGCCGATGATCTCGTCCTTCTTCATGAACCCGTGCGGATCGTCTCCCAGGTAGGGGTAACCGGGCAACGCACACTGCCAGTTCGGCGTCACGAGACAGAACGCGTCCCAGCGTTGCTGCCGCCACGTATGCGTCACCGTGTTCTTTTCCACAACCAGATGGTCGATGCCGGCCTGCTTGAGGTAATAGCTGACCGACAGGCCCGCCTGCCCGCCGCCGATGACGAGCACGCTGTAATGCCCGTCAGCGCGCCCAGGATGGGTTGGATTCGACATGATGCGTCCTCTGCAAAAATAAGCGCCTAGCTGAATTCGATAACCTTGACGGTCGCTTCGGGTCGATCGCGAAAACGCTCGGCTTCGCGTTCGATCTGCGCGAGCTGATCCATCGCCGCCGAGCAGGCAAAGCCGTACTTCTCGCGCACGCGCTCCGAAGCGATACCCAACGCCTGCCGCGAACGTTCGACGAAGTCGTCCAGCGCATAGGCCTCGCCAGGTTTGAAGAAATCACCAATGACGAGCGACGGCGAATAACAGTTCGCTTCATCGCCATCGGGCCACTGAATCCGAAAGTGCATGACAGGCATCGCAAATCCTCAATTGATCAATGAATAGCTAATGCGCGCGCTGCCAGCAATTGGCGGTACACGTCGACGTGACGCCGCGCGCTTGCGGCCCAACTAAAGCGTGCGAGTAACCTGGGCACGGCCTGCTCGAAATCAATTCGACTACCGCTGCCGCCGAGAGCACGTAGCAACGCCGCCGCTATCGACTCGACATCGGTCGGATTCGCCCAGTAACACGTGGAGTCGTCGAGATACTCGGTGAACGGCGCGATTGCCGAGGCAACCACCGGCGTGCCACTAGCAAGCGCCTCCAGCACCACCAGACCGAAGCCCTCGCGCAACGACACCATCGACAACACGTCTGCGCTGCGAAAGAGTGCGGGCATGGCAGCGTCTTCGAGCGGCCCGGTGACGACCACGCTTTCGTCCGGGCCAATCGAAAGCCCCAGCTCCGCCGCTCGCTTAAGCACGCCGCGAGCGTAGGCGTCATGGTTGAGGAGGCTCGCGCCGCCGGCAATCACAAGTTGCGCGCCCGGCAACGTGCGCAGCACCAACTCGAATGCTTCGAGCAGTGCAAGTGTGTTCTTGCGCGCCTCGATTCCGCCCACTGAAAGGACGATCGGGCGGCCATCAATGCCTAAGCGCTGCCTGATCTGCGCATCGTGCGCATCTTCGTCAGGCGTGAAACGTGCGATGTCGACACCGTTCGGCACCGTCAGCGCCGCAATACCGAAAGTCGAACGCATCTCTCGCGTCCATGTATCGCTGACACACAACACTTGCTCCGTATCCTCGTACGCCCGCCGCTGCCATGCAGCAAGCCGGGGATCGTCGAAATGATCCAGGTGATGAACGGTGCGCATGAAACCACGAATGAGTCCTTGCGCTCTCAGTTCCGCGAGTGCGTTGCCGCTGATACTGTCCTGCGCGTGCAAGACATCAAACGACCACGCGTCGTGTTCCATCAAGGTCTGCTTGAATGCATGGATACGCGCCTCCACCATGGCAACCGTGCTGGTCTGCGATAGCGTGATCGGCGCATAGACCACGCGGCATGGCGGCAGGCGAAACAGCGTCTCGCCCGGCGCAGCCGGCGCAAACACGGTCACCTCATGACCGAGCGCGGTCAACGCGGTCGCCAGTTCAAGCGTATGCACAACCCCGCCACGCGGATTGACAGAATGCGTCAGCAACGCGATACGCAACGGGTTCATCGCAAACCGTCCTTCGCGATCATGAACGGCTCGCGATTAAAATCCCACAACACCGCCGGCTCATCGTGGTGACGCAAAACCACCTCACACGTCGCATCGACCGAACCGATCACCGCGCAAGCGAGCGAACGCGAATCGAACTGCGCCTGCACGGCGTCCACCTGATCTTCTCGAACCGATAGCAGATAGCCGAAGCTCGGAAAAGCGGTGACCCAACGCTCCAAGGGGACGTCAGCAGGCTTCGGAATACGCTCGAGATTGATTCGCGCACCCACTCGTGAACACTCGAGAAGCATCAGCGCCGTGCCGAGTGTGCCGGCCATGCTGATGTCCTTCGCCGCGTCGCATAGGCCACTTTCCGCCAGCCGCGGAAGCAGTTCGAGATCCGTTCTCAAACGTTCAGGCGGCGCACCCACCGACGCATTCCAGAACGGATACGGTTCCTCGAAGTGCCCGCGCAGATCGACGGCCATCATCAAGCGGTCACCAGGCTTCGCATTGAAGCTCGACAAGAGCGCTTTCGCGCGCCCCACGATCGACACCGCCAGTTGCGCCGCATCGCTGCGCGTATTCGTATGACCGCCGACTAGCGGTACGCCATAAGCAACGGAGGCCGCCGCCATGCCGGCGAGCACCTCCTCGGCGGCGCCGATGCCTCGACTCCATAGCGCATCGACCACCGCCAGCGGCCGTCCGCCCATCGCGTAGATATCGCTGATGTTGACCATCACGCTGCTGTAGCCGGCGAACCACGGCATAGCGCTCACGAAATCGCTGACCATGCCTTCGATCGCGAACAACAGGTAGCCATCGCCATCGGCAATGGCCGCGCAATCGTCGCCAAGTGCAACAGCCTGAGCGAGGTCCTGCGTGCCACCAGGCAAACGCCGGGCGAGTGAGCCGACCACGTCGACGATATCCGTCTTGTGCCGAAACCCGCGACTTTCGCGCAGGCTGGCGACGAGATCGGCCACGCTTGTCATGCCGCGCTCCGTGCGGAAGCTGCGCGGTGCGGTTGAGTATGTGTCACGAAGCCGCTATACGGCGTCACGCATGGCGGATACCAATCCAGTTGCGCCTGCATCAGATGATGCGGCCGGCCCAACAACGTTTCCTCTGCAAGCACGTCCCAATGCATTGCGCAAAAGAGCGGCACGTTCTGGCTCTGCACATGGGCGAGAAAAGTCTCGCAGCCGAGCGCATGGGCACTGCTCACGGCGAGACGAATCAGCGTCGCGCCGACTTTTCCGTAGCGGCGAAACGCGGCATGCACGGCCAGACGTGAACCGAACCACACGCTGCCCTCATCGCGATGAATCCGCACCGTGCCGACCACCTGCTCCGGCATGCCGGCAACACAGCTCACTGCCACCAGTTGCTGCGCGTGCGTGTCGATATCGTCGCGATCGTCGCCAACAAAAATGCCCTGCTCGATGCAGAACACCGCGCGCCGCAACTTGTACGCTTCATCGGCTTCCCAATCCAGCGTCGTCCACTTGATCCGGAATTCGCTCGGCGCATAAGGCGCGAAACCCGCGTCGCCTTCCAGTGCCTCGCCCGCGATCGCTTCACCGAACATGATCACTCCTCGTACGACGACAACGACGAACACGCGCCGCATTTACCGCAGCCGGCTTTGATATCGCTTGAGCGCATCGCGGCCACGTTCAGCATTGCGCCGAGCGGTTGCAGAACGGACTTCATGAATTCAGGCGTGGGTGCGGGATGATCTTCGAGCGGCGTCCCACTGATCGGCACGAAGGGCACAACGAACGGATAGACACCAAGCTCGATCAACTCGCGCGACATGGACAGAATGGCCTCCGCGCTATCACCAAGACCGGCGAGTATGTACGTACTCACCTGACCGCGTCCGAACACAGCAACTGCCGCCTTGAACGCTTCCATGTAGCGCGCCAGCGGCACGCTCGCCTTGCCTGGCATGATGCGTTCGCGCAACGCGGGCGTCACCACTTCGAGATGCATGCCGAGCGTATCGATGCCGCTCGCTTTCATGCGCGCGAACCAGCGGTCGTCGTCGGGTGGTTCGCATTGCGCCTGGATCGGCAGATCGACCGCCGCTTTGATAGCGAAGGCGCTTTCGCACAGAATCTGCGCGCCGCGATCGGACGTGGGCGGCGTGCCGGTGGTCAGCACCATATGCTTGACGCCGTCGAGCAATACGGCCGCGCGCGCCACTTCGGCCAATTGCTCCGGCGTCTTGCGCGCAATCGTGCGGCCTGCTGCGAGCGATTGCCCGATCGCACAGAACTTGCAACTCTTGCGACGACTCTCGTAGCGGATGCAGGTTTGTAGCACCGTCGTGGCCAACACGTCCGCACTATGCAGTGCGGCAATGTGCGAGTAAGGCACGCCGTCGAGCGTCTGCATGCCGTAAAAGCGCGGGGCTTTAGGAAAGCTGATATTGGCAATCGGGATCGTGCCGCGCAGCAAGGCGCTCGAGCCGTTTGCGTCCGGCGTCTGTGCGACGAACGGCGAGTGCCAGGCGGTGCTCGTATGCACCGGCACCATGATCGTCACGCCGTCCACCGTCACAGCCTTGTGGTCCGATGGTCCTGCGCCGCCGCGCCGGCTCGCCGCGCCCGCATCCGGAGACACGAGCCGCAAACCAGCCGACTGCAATTCAGTCATCAATTGCCGGCTCGCTGCCGACAGTGTCTCGCTGGAGCTCATCGCGCCATCCCTCGTTTGAATTGAAACCCGTGCTCGAAGCACTGGACCAGGCCGGCATCGGCGCGACGGTTTCCGCCGGCCGCCGGTTGATCGCAAGACTCAGCAATTCCGGCCGCGCGTAGTGGCCGACCGAATCCATCATGCGTTTGCGCTTGGTGATCAAGGCCATGTCGAGATCGGCGATCACCATGCCTTCGCCTTCACGAAGCGGCTGCGCCAGATGCTGTCCTTCCGGCGACACGATCGCGGTGTTGCAGCCGCCACGCAGCGCCTTCTGCAAATTCGTATCGGGTGTGACCGAGGCAATCTGCACTTCGCTCAGCCAGCCCGTTGCATTGACCACGAAACAGCCCGACTCCAGTGCGTGATGCCGGATCGTCACTTCGATCTGATCGGCGAAGATCGGTCCCACCAGTGACCCGGGAAACTGGCTGCAATGAATCTCCTCGTGCTGCGTCATCAACGCATAGCGCGCGAGCGGGTTGTAATGCTCCCAGCACGCGAGCGCGCCGACACGCGCCACCGCCGTTTGCGCGACCTTCAGGCCGGCCGCATCGCCCTGCCCCCAGATCATCCGTTCATGAAACGTCGGCGTGATCTTGCGACGTTTGAGCACCAGTTGGCCGTCCACGTCGAAGATCAACTGCGTGTTGTAGAGGCTGCCGTGATCGCGCTCATTGACGCCGAGCACCACCACCATCCGATGCAAACGCGCCTGCTCGGCCACCGCTTGCGTCACCGGGCCCGGCACGATCACGGCTTCCTCGTAGAGCTTCATGTGATCGGCGCCGGAAGCAACCGGTGGACGCACGAAAGAAAAGTACGGGTAGTACGGCACGAAGGTTTCGGGGAATACGATCAGTTGCACGCCTTCGCGCGCAGCTTTCTCGATGGCCTCGCATACCTTCTCGAGGGTGCCGCCGCTGCGCTCGAAGTCCGGTGCGATCTGGACCGCGGCGGCACGCACGATGCGTTTGTCGGACATAGTGGTCACCCGCCTCTCGTCAAACCGTCCACGTGTGGATGATCAGCGCGTTGTCCTTGCGATGAAGCAGCTGGATATCGAGCACGTCGAGCGGACTGATCGGGCGAATACCTTCGATCAGCGACGCTTCGCCGTGCCCGTACAAGGCTTGCAGCGCGAAGCGGCAGGCGTACACCTTGCCGCCCTCTTCCATGAACTTCATCAGTTGCTTGTTGAAGTTCAGGTGGCCGGGGAACGCTTCGTCGCCGAGCGTTGGAAAGCCGCGTTGCAGACCGAGCGTGACGCCCGGCCCGTAAAGGAGCACCGACGTCTCGAAGCCTTTGCGTTGCAAGCGCGTGGCTTGCAACAGATTGACGAAACCGATCGACCCCTCGAACGCGACCGTATGAAACGTGACGAGTGCCTTCTCGCCTGGTTCGGCCTTCACGTCTTCGAAGACTTTCTCTTCGTAGTCGACAAGGTAATCGCCTTTCTGATGCAGCGGTTTATTGACGGCTGGCATGACACTCTCCGATCAGGGTTGCTAAGTGAAAGATGGCGCGCTCAATCCGTGCGCGCTTCTCTCAATGCAACGGCCGTGCCATTGATCGGTCATGCCAATGCGATCAATCAGCAATCAATTCCGCCTCGATTCGACATGCGACTCGAAAAATTTTTAGGCGTGAAGCTTGCATACAGCCGGGGCGTCGCGGGCAAGAGTTCCCACTCCCGCGATATCGCACCAGCCAAGTGCGAATTTCCTGCCGGGACGAGTCGGCGTGGTGCACTCATTCACCACAGACGATCAATCCGATCATTGATCGCATCTGGATGCGATCAATGAACTTCACCCCCAGCCGAAGGCTACAAATGAGCAGCCCAACACATCACTGGATCAAACGCCTCGCCGAGACCCGCAAGCCGGCCTACCTCGCGATTCCCGATCTGATCGAAGAAGATCTCGCCACCGGCCGCCTGCGTCCACGCGACCGCTTGCCGGGACTGCGCGATCTGGCGGAAGAACTCGCGCTGAACTACACGACCGTGGCGCGCGCGTATGCGGAAGCGCGCAAGCGCGGCCTGCTGGATTCGCGCGCGGGCAGCGGCACTTTCGTGCGTGGTCGAACCGCCACCTTGCCGCTCGCCAGCGGCAGCAGCATCGAGATGTCGATGAATACGCCACCCGAGCCGCCCGATTTCGCGGCCCGTTTGCGCGATTCGGCAGCGCGCCTGATGAGCGGCAGCGATCCGTATCAATTGCTGCGCTATCAGGACTTCGGCGGCTCGGCTGCCGACAAGGACGCGGGCGCAGAATGGCTGAAGCGTCGCGTGCCGCATTGCGACGCGCAGAACGTGCTGGTGTGCCCCGGCATTCATAGCGCGCTGGTGGCGCTCGTCTCGCAGTTGGCGCGGCCCGGCGGCACGATCTGTCTCGACACGCTGGCTTACCCCGGCATCAAGGCCATTGCCGCCCAACTCGGCGTGCGTCTGCAGGCCCTGCCGCGCGACGACGAAGGCCCGCTCGCGCACGCCTTCGAAGCGCTCTGCAAGACCGACAAGCCGAGCGCGTTCTATTGCAATCCGACGCTGCAGAATCCAAGCACGTTGACGCTCACGCACAAACGGCGCGAGGCACTCGCCGATGTCGCGTTGCGCTACAGCGTTCCGATCATCGAAGACGATGCCTATGCAATGCTGCCGCAGAGTGCGCCCGATGCGCTCGCAAGCTTCGCTCCCGAACTGACCTACTACGTAACGGGTTTATCGAAAAGTCTCGGCGCCGGTCTGCGAGTGGCGCATCTGCACGCACCGACTGCCCGGCAAACGCAGCGACTCGCCGGCGCGTTGCGCGCGACAACAGTGATGGCGAGTCCGTTCACCGTCACGCTCGCAACACAATGGATCGTCGACGGCACCGCGCTCGATATGCTCAACGCAATCCGCAATGAATCGCGCGCACGCCAGGCGATTGCATCGCGCATGCTCGAAGCGTGGCCTTACGAAGCGCACGCGGATGGCTTTCATTTGTGGTTGCCGGTGCCGGCCGAAAGCGGCTGGAGTGCATCCGAACTCGCATTGCAACTGCGCAACCAGGGCATTGCCGCCGTTGCAGGAGCGGCGTTTTCCACCGACGGCAATCCGCCGAACGCAATGCGTGTGTGCCTCGGTGGTTCAAAAACGCGCGACGAATGCGAAGAGGCACTGCGCATCGTGGGTGAGACACTCGATCATCCGCATCATCTGCATTCTCCGGTGATGTGAAACCATCTGTGCGCATCGGTATATAGCGTCATCTCCGGCGTTATCGTCATACGAATACAGCGCCTGCAACTCACTGCCAGGGCGCTGTTTCGGCATCCATTGAAAACCCCGCAGCCCGCGAAAAAGTGTGTAGCATCGCGCCGCGCCGCCACGAGCGGCGTTGCCGGCCGCCGTCAGAAACTGAAAGCATTACCTGCTCAAGTCCCCACTGCCGGCGCCGTATACCGCGTATGAGGCCCCCGCCTCACCGACTACGGTTCACTGCTTACTCCGAAAAACTTCCAACATGTTCTCCTCCATTCGCGCGCGCATCGTCGCCCTGTGCGTCGCCATCGTTGTGGCTGCGCTCGCTGCTAACGCGGTTCTCAACTATGTCGTCGCCAACTCGTACAACGCCGATGCGATCGAAAGCAGTTTGAACGCTGTCGAAAGCGGTCATGCAGACGGTATCGAAGATTGGATCGCCTCCAATAGTCGGATGATCAACTCGCTGCAGGACGCAGTGCTGCAACCCGATCCATCCGCCGCGTTGAAGCAGATCGCAGCAGCCGGCAAGTTCACCAACGTGTATGTCGGCTACGCGGACAAGACCGCGAAGTTTTCGGACCCGACCGGCATTCCGCCCGACTACGATCCGACCGGCCGTCCCTGGTACAAGCAGGCCGCCGCAGCGGGCAAGCCGGTAGTAACGCCGCCCTATGTGGACGTGGGCACGGGCAAGCTGGTGGTCGCATTCGCCGCGCCCGTGGTGCGCGACGGCGTGGTGAAAGGCGTGGTGTCCGGCGACGTCGCGATGGACAGCGTGATTGCCAACGTCAAGGCGATTCATCCGACGCCCGCGAGCTTCGGCATGTTGATCGACGCGAGCGGCCATATCGTCGCGCATCCGGATGCCAAGCTGACCTTGAAGCCGGTATCGGACCTCGCCCCCGCACTGACCAGCGACAAGCTGACTGCGCTTTTCAGCGCCGAGCACCCTGTCGAAGTCGACGTGAGCGGCAGCACGAAGCTGCTGCGCGCCGAGGCGATTCCCGGCACCGACTGGTACGCGGTCGTCGCGCTCGACAAATCAGAAGCGACGGCGGGCATGCGATCGCTGTTGACGGCTTCGGTGATCGCCTTGATCGTGATCGCCGCCATCGCCGCCGCCATCGTGGCCGCGGTCACCGCCGCGTCGTTCCAGCGCCTGTCGAAAGTACGCGATGCGATGGACGCGATCGGCTCGGGCGAAGGCGATCTCACGCAACGTCTGCCGGCCGTCGGCAATGACGAAGTCGCGCAGATCGCGCGCTCGTTCAACACCTTCATCGACAAACTCAGCCACGTGATGCGCCAGATTCGCGATGCCAGCGAATCGGTACGCGTGGCCGCTAATGAAATCGCTGCGGGCAACGTCGATCTGTCGGGCCGCACCGAATCAGCGGCAGCCAGCCTGCAACAGACGGCGGCGTCGATGGAAGAAATCACCTCGACGGTTACGCAATCGGCGAGCGCCGCGAAGCAGGCCGACGATACGGCCGTGTCCGCGTCGCAGGTCGCCTCGCGCGGCGGCGTAGTGATCTCCGAAGTGATTACGACGATGGGCGAGATCGAACATGCGTCGGTGAAGATCTCGGACATCATCGGCGTGATCGACGGCATTGCATTCCAGACCAACATTCTCGCGTTGAACGCAGCGGTGGAGGCCGCGCGCGCCGGCGAACAGGGGCGCGGTTTCGCGGTGGTTGCCGGCGAAGTGCGCAGCCTCGCGCAACGCAGCGCGCAAGCCGCGAAGGAAATCAAGGCGCTGATCGAAGCAACCGTGGCGAGCGTGACCTCCGGGTCGGGCCAGGTGCGCCAGGCCGGCGAGACGATGACAGAGATCGTCAGCAACGTCGCTAATGTGACCACCATCATTTCCGAAATCACCCAGGCGGCCAACGAGCAAACGCGTGGCATTCAGGAAGTGAACCGCGCGGTCAGCCAACTCGACGAGATGGTTCAGCAGAACGCCGCGCTGGTGGAGGAATCCACGGCGGCCGCCGCCGCGTTGCAAAGCCAGGCCGTGAGTCTTGCCGGTGCCGTGACGCAATTCAAGCTGGACTAAGGTCCACCAAAGGAAATCGCAGTGACGTTCTATAGAAATCTGAAGATCGCCGTCAAGTTGGCACTGCTCGGCGCGGTGCTGCTCGCCGCGACCATGGTGGTGGGCCTGGAAGGATGGCATGCGCTGTCGAATACCCATGCACTCCAAATCCAGTCCGCGCAAACGCTCAGCCAATACGCGCAAGCCGCCGACACGGCGCGCGTCGCACAGGTCGAATTCAAGAAACAGGTGCAGGAATGGAAAGACCTGTTGCTGCGCGGCGCGGATCCGGCTGCGTTCGCCAAGTACCGTGACGCCTTCAGCAAGGAAAGCGGCACGACGCACGCCGCGCTGTTGCGTCTGAAGGATCAACTGAGTGCATTGGGTGCCAACGTTGACGGCGTCGACAAGGCGCTCGCCACGCACGCCTCGTTGCAGGACAGTTACCTCGACGCGCTCAAGCACTACGACGCGGCCGATCCGAATACGGCGCACATCGTCGATGGTCTCGTCAAAGGCATCGACCGCGCACCGACCGCCGCTATCGACGACATCGTCGCCCTGGTGATGCAGCAGGCGCAAGACTCCAGCGTGCGCACGGGCGATGCCGCGGAACATGCGTACACGCTCGCCTGCGTGCTGCTGTTGTCGGTCGTGATCTGCTCGCTCGGCGTGGGCACCTTCGCGGTCTGGTTCCTGAGCCGTAGCATCACGGTGCCGGTCAGGCAAGCGGTAGGCGTCGCGCAAGCGGTTGCGGCAGGCGATCTGCGTGCCGATGTCGCCGTGGTGAGTCGAGACGAAACCGGTCAGCTGCTAATCGCGCTCAACGAAATGAATCAACGCCTGCGGCACATCGTCAGCGAGATTCGTGAAGGCGCACACACGATATCCTCGGCGACGCAGGAGATCGCCGCGGGTAACCTCGACCTGTCGGCGCGCACGGAGCAGCAGGCCGCCTCGCTCGAGGAAACCGCCGCGTCGATGCAGCATTTCACCGACTCGGTTCAGCGCAACGCCAGCAACGCACGCGAGGCCACCACGCTCGCTCAAACCGCAGCGCAAGCGGCACGCGACGGCGGTGTGGTGATGACCGATGCCGTGCGCACCATGGGCCAGATCGATGCGGCGTCCAAGCGCATCGTCGATATCATCGCGGTGGTTGAAGCGATCGCTGCGCAGACCAATATTCTGGCGCTTAACGCGGCGGTTGAAGCGGCGCGGGCCGGCACGCAGGGACGCGGTTTCGCGGTGGTCGCGAGTGAAGTGCGCAGTCTCGCTCAACGCTCGGCCGATGCCGCGCGTGAGATCAAGGCGTTGATTCGTGAGTCGGTGGCCACGATCGACGCCGGTACGCAGTTGATCAATCACGCAAGCAATACGATGGACGGCGTGGTGCAAAGCGCGGGCAGCGTGACGCGTATCGTTGAGGCGATCGCGACGGCCAGCGTCGATCAGGCTGCAGGTATTGCGGAAGTGAACGATGCGGTCACGCAGATGGATCAGGTGACGCAGAGTAATGCGGCTTTGGTGGAGCAGGCGGCTGCGGCGGCCGATGCGGTGCAGAGTAAGGCTTCAGGGTTGGTGCAAAGTGTGAGTTTCTTTCGGATTGGTGCTGTAGCTTCTTAATCAAGACTCAAAGTCGAGGCCGCCGAGTAATACCGTCGGCTCGGCCTGGGTGTGCGAGATGAAGTCCAGTTCGCGGACGTGGCGCCAGGCTTCTAGCTTGCGGGGTAACGCGGCCAGGTAGCCGGCGAAGCGGGCTGGGCCTTCTGCGCCCATCAGGCGTTCTATTTCGTCGCTGTCCCAGGTTAGGTATAGGTTCAACGGGTGTGTGTAGTGGCGGAGGTCTTCGATCGGGGTTGCGTGGATTCGCACTCGGGTGGGGTGGCCGTGGCCGCCGTAGGGGAGGACTTCTGTGTGCACTGTCGTGGCAAAACAGGCGGAGATTGCTTCCGCGATGCGAGGGGCGAATTGTTCGTCGAAACGGGTTACACTCTCTGGACGCATCTATGTCTCCGATGTTCTGTGCGATGAACGGAGCATCGTAGCATGTGAGACGGCCGCGATCGCCGAGGCGATGGGTGTCAAAGAATCGACAGTTGAAACTTACGCCAAGCGCGCTTTCGCGAAGCTTGGCGTGAATTCGCGCCGCGGGTTGTTGTCGCTGGTGCATGGGCAAGAGGCGACCAAGGCGGCGTAATCAGATCGGGCGCTGCGTTTCACGTTCGGGCAAGCGACCCACCACAGCCTCACCCTCCTCCGCGGCAATCGTGCCGGACGTGACAACCGGTCTCGCCAACGCCGCCTTCAGCTTGTCGCGATCCAGCTCCTTCTCCCATGCCGCAATCACGATCGACGCCACACCGTTGCCCATGGTATTGGTTAGCGCACGGCACTCGGACATGAAACGGTCGATGCCGAGAATCAGCACCATCGCCGTCACCGGCACGGTCGGCACGACCGAAAGACTCGCGGCCAGCGTGACAAAGCCTGCCCCTGTCACGCCGGTCGAACCTTTCGACGTCAGCATCGTCACCGCCAGCAACGTAATCTCCTGAGCAATCGTCAAATGGGTATTGGTGGCCTGGGCGAGAAAAAGCACCGCGAGCGTCATGTAGATATTGGTGCCGTCGAGATTGAACGAGTAACCCGTCGGCACAACCAGCCCGACAATCCCGCGCGAGCATCCGAGCCGTTCGAGCTTCTCCATCAACTGCGGCAACGCTGCTTCCGATGTCGACGTGCCGAGCACGATCAGCAGTTCGTCCTTGATGTACACGACGAAGCGCCACAAGCTGAAACCGCATGCCCGCGCAATCAGGCCGAGCCCGCACGAGACGAACAGGAATGCGGTCAGATAGAACGTGCCGATCAGTTTCATCATCGGCAGCAAGGAGACGATGCCATATTTGCCGATCGTGAACGCGATGGCGCCGAACGCGCCGATTGGCGCGAGGCTCGTAATCATGCGCACAATACGGAAGAAGGTTTTCGACAGCAGTTCGATCAAACCGATGACGGGTTTCGCGGGTTCGCCCATCACCGCGAGCGCGGTGCCGAACAACATGGCGATCAGCAGCACTGGCAGAATATCGCCCTGGGTGAACGCACCGATGAACGTCTCCGGGATGATGTGCATGAAGAAACCCGCGAGCCCTTCGCCGTGCGCGGCTTGTGCGGCGTAACTGGATATCGCGCCCGCATCGAGGGTAGCGGGATCGACGTTAAAGCCCACACCGGGTTTCAGCACGTGCGCGGCTAGCAAGCCGATAGCGAGCGCGAGTGTCGACACCATTTCGAAATACAGCAGCGCTTTGCCACCCACGCGGCCGACCTTGCGCATGTCATGCATGCTGGCGATGCCGGTCACGACCGTGCAGAAGATCACCGGGCTGATGATCATGCGCACGAGTTTGATGAAGGCGTCGCCGAGCGGCTTCATCGCCACCGCATCCGCCGGCAAGAAGTGGCCGACGATCACACCGACAACGATCGCCACGATCACCTGCACGTACAGCACCTTATAAAGCGGTTTGCGCTTCATGTCTCCTCCGTTTTTTAAAGGCAAAGCGCGTCCCTTCCCTTCTGCCGGGGAATCGGTCACACGCGTTTCGGCTGAATGGCGGCGCAAGGGCCGCCAGGGGATTTACAGCACGGCGGCCCAAGGATGCCGTTTGAAATGGATCCGCTCGAACGCTTCAATCGCGGGGAGTGAAGCGAGCGTGAGATCGATGGTGTCCATGCCTTCAATCACCATCTGTTTGTGACGCGCGCCGAGCGGGAACGTGAACACGCGACCACTGGCGGCCGTCACCGTTTGCTGCTCGATGTCGATATGCAATCGTGCAGCCGGATGTGTCGCAGCATCTTGCATTAGAACGTCGACTGCTTCGCGATCCAGTTGCACCAGCAACAAGCGGTTATTCATCGCGTTCGAATAGAAGATCTCCGCGAAACTCGGCGCGATCACGGCTTCGAAACCGAATTGCTGAAGCCCCCACACAGCATGCTCACGACTCGAGCCGCAGCCGAAATTCGAGCCGCCGATCAGGATGCGTGCGCCGCGATACGCCGTCTGATTCAACACGCAATCCGGGCGCGGCTCGCCTTCTGCGTCGAAACGCAGGTCATACAGCAAGCCCTCGCTCAACCCGGCCTTGTCGATGATGCGAAGAAACTGCTTCGGCATGATCTGATCGGTGTCGAGGTTTTCGATCGTCAATGGCGCGGCACTCCCGTCGATTTCGGTGAGTCTCGTTAGCATGATTGCGTCTCCAGGGTGCGGACGTCGGTGATGCGCCCGGTTAGCGCGGCGGCTGCGGCCATCGCGGGACTCATCAGATGGGTGCGGCCGCCGCGTCCCTGACGTCCTTCGAAGTTGCGGTTGGTCGTGGATGCGCAGCGCTCGCCTACCGCAAGAAAATCGTCGTTCATCGCGAGGCACATCGAACAGCCCGGCTCACGCCATTCGAAACCGGCATCGCGCAGCAGCGCCGCAATGCCCTCCGCTTCGGCCTGGCGGCGCACGCTGCCCGAGCCCGGCACGACCATCGCGCGCACGCCTTCTGCGACGTGGCGCCCTCGTACGATCGCAGCGACCACGCGCAGATCTTCGATACGTCCATTGGTGCACGAACCGATGAACACGCGATCGATCGGCGTGCCTGCAATCGGTTGGTCTGAATCGAGCCCGATATAGTCGAGCGCGCGCCGCAGTGCGGCAGCGGCCTCCGGCGTTTGCTGTGCAGCCTCACCGGGAATGCGCTGATCAACCGCAATCGCCTGATCAGGGCTCGTACCCCATGTGACGAACGGCGCGATATCGTGTGCGTCGAAATGATGTTCGGCATCGAAACTCGCACCGGCGTCCGATTTCAGTTCGCGCCAGTCGTTCATGGCTGCAGCCCACGCGGCATCGTCCAGTGATGTTGCGTGCGTGCGGACGTAGTCGAACGTGGTCGCGTCGGGTGCGATCAATGCGGCTCGCGCGCCGGCTTCCACGGTCATGTTACATAAGGTCATGCGCGCTTCCGCGGACAGCGAGGCGATCGTCGAGCCTGCGAACTCCACCGCGTAACCGCGCGCACCCTGTGCGCCGATACGGCTGATGATCCACAGAATCACATCCTTCGACGACGTGCCGTAAGGCAACGTCCCGTCGATCGTGATACGCATGGTTTGCGCAACGCGATAGACCAGCGTTTGCGTGGCAAGCACGTGCTCGACCTCCGAGGTGCCGATGCCGAAGCCCAACGCGCCGAGCGCGCCGTACGTAGTCGTGTGACTATCGCCGCATAGCACGACCATGCCTGGGCGAATCAAACCGCGTTCTGGCGCGACGATATGTTCGATGCCTTGCAGGGGATCGTTCGCCGCATGCAGTTCGATACCGGCCTGATCGCAGTTGCGTGCGAGGTTGTTCGCCTGCAACAGCGAAGCGGCATCGCGAATCACGCGCGGCGATTCCGCATGCGTGGGAATGATGTGGCTGACCACCGCCAACTGCTGCCGCGGACGACGCACGGGCCGCGCTTTCGCCGCAAGCGCGCTGAACGCCTGCGGGCTGGTGTATTCGTTCATCAGATGCAGATCGACATACAGCAGCACGTTTTGCGCATCGATACGGGTGACGACATGCGAATCGACGAGCTTCTGGTAAAGGGTTCGTTTTGACATGATGGGTCGACCGGCGACTAGGACTGCAAGAACGGCAGGACGCGTTCGAGCAACAACTCGGGCGCTTCCTCGGGAATGTAGTGGCCGCACGGCAAGGCCTCGCCGCTCACGTGCGCCGACCACTGACGCCATTCGGCAAGCGGCTCGAAACATTGCTCGATGACGCCCTGCGCGCCCCACAAAGCCAGAAAATCGCACTCGATCTTCTGTCCTTCCGCGAGCGACGCACGGTCGTGATCGAGGTCGATCGTGATGCTCGCGCGGTAATCTTCACAGATGCCGTGCGCGGTGGCAGGGTCCGACAGACAGCGCAAATACTCGGCGTAGGCGGCATCGGTGAACGGCGTCAGCCCGGCGCTGCGTGCACCTATGGTCTGCTTCAGATAGAGATCGGGATCGGCGCGAATCAGCGTTTCGGGAAACGGCGCGGGACGCACGAGAAAAAACCAGTGCCAGTAAGCGCGCGCAAACGCGAACGACGTTTGCTCATACATCGCGAGTGTCGGTGCGACGTCCAGCGTGACCAGCTTCGTCACGGCTTGCGGATGATCGAGCGCCATGCGCGCAGCAACGCGTCCACCCCGGTCGTGACCGACCACGGCAAATTGTGTGAAGCCATGGGCGCGCATCAACGACACCTGATCTGCGGCCATGCGGCGTTTCGAATAGTTGCTATGGTCGGGCTCGCCTTGCGGTTTGCCGCTGTCGCCGTAGCCGCGCAGGTCCGCGGCAATGACCGTGAAGTGTTGGGCCAGCGTGGGCGCAACCTTATGCCAGATCGCGTGGGTCTGCGGATGGCCGTGCAGCAGCAGTAAGGCCGGGCCGTTGCCGCCGCGGATTGCGTGGATCTGGGTGCCGTCGACGTGGATCGACGCGTCGGTGAAACCTGTAAACATCGTTGCCTCCCGTATCTGAAAGCAGTCTAGTTGAAGCCTGCAGCGACGGGGTTTCCAGTGAGGCAATCCGAAATTAACTTTCAGGAACGAATCGACGGGCGGTTTTCGCCTTGCGACGCGGAGTCAGGGTCGCCAGGGCGGCCGTGGACGAAACTCCCGTTGCAGATGTTGCAGAAAGGTCTTGATTCGTGCCGGCATGCCCGTCCTTTGGTGAACAAGCGCGATGACGTCAGCATCCGGTAACTTCCAGCCTGGCAGCAGCCGGATCAGCGAGCCATTTTGTAATTCCTCCGCTACGTCCCATTCCGACCGAAGCATCACCCCTCGCCCTTCGCGAGCCCACTGGTGAATCACATCGCCGTCGTTCGAACTCAGGCCAGAGGAAACACGAACGCCCCGTGAAGTACGCCCCTTCGAAAAATGCCACAACGTCACGTCCTCGTTGTTTTGACGAAGGGCGATGCAGGGAACGTTCGCGAGGTCTTCGGGGTTGACGGGGGAACCGTATCTTTTCAGAAAAGCGGGGGACGCGCAGACGTAGCGAGCGTTCGGCGCAATCACGTACCTGACAAGGTTCGAAGGGCCCAACTCGCCGATATGAACGACGATGTCATAGCGGTCGTATTCTTCAATGAGCGGGCGGTCGGACAATGTCAAGGAGACGTCCACATCCGGGTGAGCGTCCTTGAACGCAGATGCGATGCGGGCTACGTATCGACGCCCGAAACCAAGTGGCGCGTTGACTTTCAAGCCACCGACCAATTGCCCTCTTCGTCTACCCAACTCTGCGAGCAACGAATCAAAGTCACGAAGAAGCTCTGCGCCTTTGGAACAGAGCAGTTCGCCCTCTTCCGTGAAGCGCAATTGTCTCGTCGAGCGGTCCAGCAAATGGACGTCAAGCTTCGTCTCGATCTGCTGCAATCTCTTCGTGACCGCCGACGGCGTGACGCCCAACTTGCGAGCTGCGCCCGCAAGGCTGCCAGCTTCGCGAATGCTGAGCAGGAATCTTATGTCGACGGCATCATTCATGAAGAAACGAGCTTACTGCTTCTCGGTTTTATGAGGCGGGGTGGTAGTCAACACGGAGCGTATCGCGGCCGTCTTGTGAGATGCATTGTAGCAGCGGCGAAATGCGCCTCACGGACATCATCACAAGTCCAGACGCAACCGTGGCCCAACCTCTACAAAACCCGCGGACAGATAGAACGCAAGCGTCCGGGCCCACCGTGGCTGATCAGGCGCGCCGACGTCGAGTCGCTTCCATCCTCGTTCCTTGCCGAACTTCGTAGCCTCGCGGACCAGCGCTGCAGCTACTCCACCCGACCGGTATTCCGGCCGAACGTATAGCTCCGTGATCTGTCCGAAAGCTCCTCCCGCATATATCGCCACGCCTTCTGTCATGAGAATTACGCCTACCGGACTCTCGCCTTCGAGCGCCACATATCCGAAGCACCGACTCGTTTGGCTCAGAACAGCTTCGGCGATAGACACTCGGTCCGCAGGTTCAAGTTCGCCATTGAGAAGCTCCGTCAGAAGCTCATCCACAAGGTGCGCAACGAAATATGCATCGGTCGGTGCAACAGGACGGATATGCGTCATGGTGATCCCCTTTTACTATCTCGCGCGGTGCGGTCAAAAAGCTGTTGGCCTGACACTCATCCACGGCAATGCCTCATATAATGGCAACACGTAGTCATCTTTGAACTGTTCCTTCACTGAAGGCGCCATGCCAAAATCTCAGAACCAGCCGCCCGCTGGAGAATCTCCGGACATTGAGGTAGCAGAGAAGCAGATCGACCCAGCAGTAGAAAAAGTGTCCCGTGCTTTGTCTGCGCAGATTCATGCCTTTCGAACGTCAGCAGGAATCGCTTCAGGCACGCTCGCGAAAATGGCCGGCATTTCGCATTCGATGCTCTCGAGAATCGAAAAAGGAACGGCGACGCCATCGATAGAAACGCTCACGCGGCTTGCGAATGCTTTGGGCAAACCGGTGTCGCGTTTTTTCGTCGACCAGAGCGAACGCCACGACTGCTCGTTCGTACCCGCTGGACAAGGCGTGACTGTCGACCGCGAAGGTTCGTCGTACGGCCACATCTATCGGCTCGTTGGCCACGTATTGTCAGGCAATCTTTCCGTGGAACCGTATGTCGTTACGCTCGACGAGAAGTCCCAACCCTGGTCAACCCACCAGACAACTGGAATCCAGTTCCTTCACGTGCTTGAAGGCAAGATGAAATACCGGTACGCCAATCGGCTCTACGATCTGAAACCCGGTGATAGTTTGCTGTTCGACCCGAATGCGGCGCATGGTCCGGAAGACATCGAGAGCGTGCCGGTCAAATTTCTCGCCGTATTCTTCAACATCCGGGAATACAGCTAGAAAATTGAGGCCACCGCTCCTGCATCGGCCTCTCGCACATGTCGGTTTACCGCTGTGACCGCTGCAGTTCTGCGAATTGCTTTGCTACGACGCTCTCCCGACTGGCGACAATCTCTCCTGCCCCAACACGCTCCCGGCCGTACACAATCCACGCGTCATCGGGCGACCCGATCGTTGCATCCACCCGCAGCTTCTCCGGTTGAGAATCAAAATAGTATCGATAGACAAGCGCGGAATCGCACTCTCCTTTCATCAGTCGCTCGAAGGCCACTGGAATTGAGACCGCCGGAATCAGTTTCGAATACGAACTGAGGTCGGCGTATTCATCCGTTGCAGGGGAAACCAGCGAGATTGTTTCCGGCTTGCTCACCTCTTTACGCGTGAGGATCGCCAATGTTTGACTCGGCGAAATAAAGGTGTCGACAACGAATCTCTCGCGGAAGTTACTGCCCATCACGCGTGGGGTATCTGGATGAACCGCGCACTGAACAAGATAGTCGATTTCGTCCGCGTCAAACGCAGCCAGGGCATCGTCGAAATTGCCGAAGAGTTTGACCTCGGCCTCAAGCCCGTGGAATTCAATGTAACGACGAGTCACGTACTCGTGGTTCGTCCCGGATGGGCCGAGCGTGCCAAACCTGATTGTGGCCATGCTTTACTCCTGAAAATTCGCGCGCATCTTCAACGTGGCGCATTCATTTTTGAATCATCTGACTGAGGAAGCGCTTCGCGCGTTCAGTCTTCGGTGCGTCGAAGAAATCGGCGGGCTCGCTGTCTTCCACGATTTCGCCCTGGTCCATGAACAGAATGCGATCGGCCACCGCTCTTGCGAATCCCATTTCGTGCGTGACGCAAAGCATAGTCATGCCGTCTTGCGCGAGCAGCGTGAGCGTATCGAGCACCTCTCTGACCATCTCCGGGTCAAGTGCCGACGTCGGTTCGTCCAGAAGCATGATGGTGGGCGACATGCAAAGCGCTCTCGCGATAGCAACCCGCTGCTGCTGACCACCGGAAAGCTGCGCGGGGTATTTCGTGGCGTGACTCGCAACGCGAACACGTTCAAGCATTTCGAGCGCCCGTGCTTCAGCCTCCTTCCGCTTCAGTCCGCGAACACGCATCGGAGCCAGGGTGCAGTTTTCCAGCACCGTCATGTGCGGAAACAGATTGAAATGCTGAAACACCATGCCAACGTCGGCACGCACCATGCGCACATGTTTCGCATCGCCGGTGAGCTCGATTCCGTCGACGTGCACATCTCCCGAATCATGCTTCTCAAGCCGATTCACGCAGCGAATCAGTGTCGATTTTCCAGAACCGGACGGCCCGCACAGAACGATTTTTTCGCCGCGGCGGACATTCAGCGAAATAGAGTTAAGTACATTGAACGCGCCGAAACTCTTTGAGAGTCCCTTGATCGATATGGCGAGTTCGTTGTTCGGTACCGTATTCATGGCGGAAATCCTGTGCGTTTCGTGCGACTCAACTATCGAGCCGCGTAGGTGTCTGGGCGTGGAATGCGCGAGCCGCCGGGCTCTCCTTCCAAGCTACAACCTGACCGTCAGACAATCGCTCACGGCCATAGACAATCCACGGATCGTCAACGGTACCGATTCGCTCGTCGATTCTGAACCGCGTGGGGTTTTCGATTGCAAGAGACGAGTACGTCAGACCACTTTCGTATTTGCCTGAGAGAAGTCCATCCGCAACCGACGCTGTCGAGGTCTCCGGAATGAGCGTCAGTCCATCTGTATTGACATAGTCACGCGTGGCCGGTTGAAGTGCGAGCGTTCGAGGTGTGCCGATATCAACTCGGGTCACCACCGCCATGTCTTTGCTGGAAGAGACGAAGGCATCGATGACGAACAATTGCTTGCGGTACTTCGCGACGATGTCGGCCGTTGAAGGATGCACTGCAACCTGAACGATATAGTCGGCCTCGCCGTCGATCACCATGCGCGCGGCCTCGTCAAAGCTCAACACCAGAGTCATCGATGCTTTTTCTTCCAGACCGTGATGTTGAATGTATCGGGCAGTCACAAACTCGTGATTGCTACCACTGGGCCCAAGTGTCAGAAACCGAAGCAATTTGCGTTTCTCCATTAACTTTGTGTAGGGGACTCGGGAACATGAGTCCGCCTATAAAGATGTGCTGCAAGAAGACTAGGCTATGTGGGTGTCGCCAGAATCTGAAGACTTCAGCATTGCGGGTTGCTTAGGTTTTCGAGGATTGGCGACGTTGGTGTCCTTGCCTGTTCTGCGTGCGATGTTCTGCTCGAGGATCCGGAACGCATGCGACAGAAAGAACGTCATCGCGAGATAAATCAATCCCGCTCCGACGAAAATCTCATATGGCGCATAGGTCTCACTCACCAATAGCTTCGACGTTCCCGTCAATTCCATGATGGTCACCGTCGATGCCAGCGACGTCGCCTTCAGATTCAGAATCGTTTCGTTGGCGTACGCGGGGATTGCAATACGAATGGCGATCGGTGCTTTAACGCGACTGAGTATCGAAGCTCGACTTAGCCCGAGTGCCTCGGCAGCTTCCACGATGCCTTTGGGCACCGCAGACAGTGCCCCCATCAAAATGCGCGCCGTGTACGCGCCCGAATTCAACCCCAGCGCAATGACGGCGCAGGTGAACGGGTCACGCAGAAGCGGCCAGAACACGGAGTGTCGAATAAAAGAGAACTGTCCAAATCCATAGTAGAGAAAGAACAGTTGCACGAGCGCCGGCGTGCCGCGAAATGCGCCGATATAAAACTTGACGCAAGCGCTCAGAACCTTCGACGAACTCAATCCCATGAGCGCTGTGGGCACACCCACAATGAGACCCACAACCACGATGCAGACAAACAACTCAAGCGTGACGGGCAACGCAGCAAGCAGACGCGGAAGACTCGAAATGAGCAATGAGAAATCAAACATGGCTCACCTCGCCAATGCGGTCGACGTCTTGCGTCGAACCGTACTAAAGACATTTGTCAGGGCGAAGCTGAGAACAAAGTACAGCACGCCGGCAACAAGGTAAAAGAAGAATGGGCGATTGGTTGCCTCAACGGCGAAGCCTGTTCTTCGCATCAAGTCTTCCAGGCCAACCAGCGAAACCAGCGCCGTTTCTTTCAGGAGTACGGTCAGTTGATTCCCGAAAGCCGGGACTGCGAGGCGCCACGCCTGGGGTGCAATAACGTGGACAAAACTCCCCGTACCCGTCAACCCCAGCGCTGCGGCGGCTTCAAACTGCCCGCGCGGAACCTCCAGAATCGCTCCCCGGAAGATCTCCGTTGCATAGGCGCCAAACACCAGTCCAAGCGACACCGCACCCGCACCGAACGCATTGATTTCAATGGATCGGCCGAGGACATGAGAAAGGGTTGCGCTGCCGCCGTAGTACACCAGGAAGATGACCAGCAGGTCCGGAACACCTCGTATCGTGGTTGTGTAGGCCCCGGCGAAATGACTGAGAATCCGCATGGGAGACAACTTGGCAGCGGCCATCAGGATTCCGATGACCGAGCCGATCGCTGTGGCCGCGAGTGCGACCAGCAACGTCGTCACGGCCCCGAGCAGGATGAGCCCGCCATAACCATTCAGAGTGAAATCGACCATGCTGGCTCCCGCTTTACATCAGAGAGAAAGGGAAATACTTCTTTCTGATCTGATCGTAGGTGCCGTTCGCCATGATTGCGGCCAACGCAGCGTTAATCCGATTACAGAGCTCGGCGTTGTCGAGACGAACGGCAATTGCGTTTCCGTCTCCGAGTACGCCGCCTTTGAATTCGGGTCCGACGAACGCAAAGTCTTTCGAGTCAGGCCGTTTGAAGAAGTCGGAGTAGAACGTCGCCTTGTTGCCGATGATGAGGTCGACACGACCTGCAACGAGGTCCAACTCCGGCTGACGCGTATCGTCATACAGAACGAGTGACGCCGTCTTGTCGTAACCGTTAGCGACCAGCCACTGGTGCTGCGAGGCGCCGCGTTGAACGCCGATGCGTTTGCCTTTCAGGCCCGCAGGCGACACGTCCTTGATCCCGCTGTCTTTCGCCGCGATAAAGCTGGACGTCGTGTCCTTGTACTTGTTGGTGAACAGCACCTGTTTGCGACGCGCGGGCGTTGTCGACATCGACGCAACGATTGCGTCATACCGATTGGCCTGAAGACCGGGAATGATGCCGTCCCATGCCTGCGCAACGATCTGGCATTTCACCTTCATCTGTGCACAGAGGGCATTCGCAATGTCCACATCGAAACCCTCCAGCTGGCCGGAGGCATCTTTAAAGCTCCACGGAGGATAGGTGCCCTCTGTGGCGACTCTCAGCGTGTCGCCCTCGGAAAAAGCGGGCACCGACATGACCAACGCTGTCGCCGCCAGGGCGCAGGTGACCAATCCTCGAAGACGTTGAAACAGGCTGTGTGACATGGCAACTCTCTCGTCGCGATTGCTGCGCCCCGGATGTTCCGTCGCATTGGAAGTAAAGGTAGCCCGTCGTTAATTTAACGTCAATATTTTAATTTTATGCAAATTCCCTAATCGGGTTTACGCTCAGATGGGCACCGCGGGATGGGTCGAAAGTCGTGCCGTAGACGGAACTCGGGACGTGCGTCGACCTTCCCGGAGACGGGATGGAAGCACGTGTTCGATGGGCTTAGCGAGCGTGCGGCAAGCGAGGCGCTGCAGGGCTGTCACGCGGGTCGGGTGAATATCCGGCGCGTGTGTTTGTGGTCAGCCGGCGCGTTTGTTTCGTTGAGCGCGATTTGCTCGCCAGCGAATCAGCAGGCCGACCAATGCGGCGAAAGCCGCAGTGGCCGCGTAGCCGGCGAGGCGAATGGCATCCTCACTCGGGAGACGCGAGACCAACACAATGACGATGGCGATTGCAAGTAGCGCGATACATGCGATTGCCCATTTCATCTCCGTCTCCCCTGAAGTTTGATGTGCTGCCGGATGCACGGCTATCTCGCCGTTTTGTTAAGCATACCCGCGAGTGAGGCACCGTCGCTTCGTTGCGACTCAAGCAGCCACCCCTCTGCCACTTCCGTGCGCCTGCTCAAGGATGAACTCGATAAAACTCGCTGCCGCCCGCGTGTGATGCCGGTTCGGCATGTAGAGCAGGTACATGTTCGTACCGAAGATGCTTAGACGCCATTCATCGAGCGCCGTCACCACGTCGCCGCGGCGCAGGTCGTCCTGCACCACGTAGTCGGGCACCAAACCGACGCCTAGACCGGCCAGCACCGCCTGGCGCAAGAACAGGAAGTTCTCGGAAATAATCGTCGGCTCAAGCAGCACTTCGTGGCGTTCGTCGCGCAGATACGCCGCCACCCGCAACTGCCTGCCGACCACCGCCGCCGTAATCAAGGGCGCAGTGCGCAAATCATCGAGACGCACCGGCATGCCGCGACTCGCAGCAAAATCCGGCGACGCGCAGGCAACGTATCGCACCGGCCCCATGTCTCGTGCGACGAGATTCTGCGGCGGCTCCGACATCACCCGAACCGCGATGTCGACCTCGTCGCGCATCAGGTCCTCGACCCGATTCTCGAACATCACGTCCAGCACGATGCCCGGATACAGACGCTTGAACGCGATCAGCCAGTCCGACATCACCAGTTGCCCGTAACCGCTCGGCACACTCAACCGCACCCGCCCCTGCAAGCTCTGCCCGAGCGTAGTCACCGATTCGCGCGCGGCCAGCAGCGCATTCTGAATGGTGCGGCCATGCTCGTATAACTGCAGACCGATTTCAGTCGCTTCGACCCGGCGCGTGGTGCGCCTGACCAGCTGCAGCCCGATCGAGCGCTCCAGCTGGTTCAGGTGGTAACTCACATTCGCTCGGCTCATTTTCAGCCGGCGCGCGGCTTCGCTCAGGTTGCCCGCGTCGAGGATATCAACCAGCAAGGTCAGCGAATTGACGTCCATGGCATAACCTTTGTCAAAATATCTTTGACAGTCTGTCAACCGTCTATGCAATTGTCAATAAACCTTGACCAACCCACAATCGGAGAATTCGCCAGGCCCGGTATGCCCACTCTGCCCCGATATCAATCAGGAGACGACACGATGACCCTCAACCCTTCCGCCGACGTTGTAACGCGCGAATTGCGCGGCAAAGTCCTGCTGGTGACCATCGACCACGCACCGGTCAACGCCTTGTCCGCCGACGTGCGGCGCGGCCTGCTCGCCGCCATCGAAGCAGCGGATGCCGACAAGGCGGTCGAAGCCGTGCTGATCGTCGGCGCCGGGCGCAACTTCATCGCGGGTGCGGACATTCGCGAGTTCGGCAAGCCGCCGGTGCCGCCGTCACTGCCGGACGTGTGCAACCGTATCGAGGCATGTTCGAAGCCGGTGGTGGCCGCTATTCACGGCGCTGCGCTCGGCGGCGGCCTGGAAGTGGCGCTCGCAGCGCACTACCGTCTCGCCGTGAATGGCGCGAAGCTCGGTTTGCCTGAAGTGCAACTGGGCCTGCTGCCGGGCGCAGGCGGCACACAGCGTACGCCGCGTCTGATCGGCGCGCAGGCCGCCCTCGATCTGATCCTGAGCGGTCGCCACGCCAGCGCGAAAGAAGCGCTCGCGCTTGGCCTCATCGACCGGTTCGGCAGCAGTGACGACATCCTCGCTGAAGGACTCGCCTACGCGCAGGAACTGCTGGCCGCTCACGCGCCGGTACGGCGCACGCGCGATGCCGCTGCGCTCAGCGACCGCGCAGCGAGCCTCGCCGCCGTCGCCACGGCGCGCGCGGAAACGGCGAAGAAATCGCGCGGTCTGTTTTCCCCGCTAAAAATCGTCGATGCCGTGGAAGCCGCCATCGAACAGCCTTTCGAAGAAGGCCTGCGGCTCGAACGCAAACTGTTCCTCGAATGCATCGACAGCCCGCAGCGCGCCGGCCTGATTCACGCGTTCTTCGCCGAACGCGAAGTGCTCAAAGCCCCGGAAACACGCGATACCAAACCACGCGCGCTGAACAAGATCGGCGTGGTGGGTGGCGGCACGATGGGCGCGGGCATTGCCGTCGCCGTGCTCGATGCCGGCCTGCCGGTGACGATGATCGAGCGCGACGACGCGTCGCTCGCACGCGGTCGCGCGCACATCGAAAAGGTCTACGACGGCCTGATCGCCAAAGGCCGCATGAGCGCGGAAAAGAAAGCCGACGTGATGACACGCTGGCAAGGCAGCACTTCATACGACGCGCTCGCCGACACCGATCTGGTGATCGAAGCGGTATTCGAAGACCTGTCGGTGAAAAAAGCCGTGTTTGCCGAACTCGATCGCGTTTGCAAACCGGGCGCCGTGCTCGCCACCAACACGTCGTATCTCGACATCGACGCGATTGCGGCCAGTATTTCCCGTCCTGCGGATGTGATCGGCCTGCACTTCTTCTCCCCCGCCAACATCATGAAGCTGCTGGAAGTGGTGGTGCCGAAGCAGGTCAGCGCCGACGTGGTGGCCACCGCGTTCGAACTCGCCAAGAAGCTGCGCAAGACGCCGGTGCGAGCCGGCGTGTGCGACGGTTTCATCGGCAATCGCGTGCTGGCGGTGTATCGCAGCGCGGCCGACGCGATGATGGAAGACGGCGCGTCGCCGTACCAGATCGACGCGGCCGTGCGTGCGTTCGGCTTCCCGATGGGCCCGTTCCAGGTGGTCGATCTGGCAGGCGGCGACATCGGTTGGGCCGCGCGCAAGCGGCGCGCGGCCACACGGAACCCCAACGCGCGCTACGTGCAGATCGCCGACCGTCTTTGCGAACGTGGCTGGTTTGGCCAGAAGACCGGCCGTGGTTTTTATCTGTACCCCGAAGGTTCGCGCAGCGGCGCACCCGACCCTGAAGTCGAGGCCATCATCGACGCCGAACGCGAGCGCGCCGGCATCACGCCGCGCACGTTCACCGACGAAGAAATCATGCGCCGCTACATGGCCGCGATGATCAACGAAGGCGCCAATGTCGTGCACGAAGGCATCGCGCTGCGGCCGCTCGATGTCGACGTGACCTTCCTCTATGGCTACGGCTTTCCGCGCTATCGCGGCGGTCCGATGAAATACGCCGATAGCGTAGGCCTCGCCACGGTTCTCGCGGACATTCGTGAATTCGCCAAAGAAGACCCGCTGTTCTGGCGTGCGTCGCCGCTGCTGGTCGATCTGGTCGAGCGCGGCGAGGATTTCGCGAGCCTCAACCAGTCAGCTTGAGACAGCACGTTATTTGGAGCATTCTCGACCGACAGGGGGCGCGCCCGCCTGCCCGCTCACTCGCCGGTCCGGTAAATATCTAGGGGAAGAACCCGCTATGGATCTGAACTTCACGCCTGAAGAAGAGGCTTTTCGCACTGACGTGCAGCGGTTTTTGCGTGACAAACTCCCGCAACGTCTCGCCGACAAAGTACACGGCGGCCGCCGCCTCACGCGCGACGACATGGCCGAGTGGCACGCGATTCTCAACGCGCAGGGCTGGCTCGCCAATCATTGGCCGAAGGAGTACGGTGGCCCAGGCTGGAACGCCGTGCAGAAATTTATCTTCGAGAATGAATGCGCATTGGCGGGCGCACCGCGCGTCGTGCCGTTCGGCGTCAACATGCTCGGCCCGGTGTTGATCAAATACGGCAACGAAGCGCAAAAGCGCCACTGGTTGCCGCGCATTCTCGATGGTTCGGACTGGTGGTGCCAGGGCTACTCAGAACCGGGCGCGGGCTCAGACCTCGCATCGGTCAAGACCACCGCGGTACGCGGCAGCGATGCGCAAGGCGAACACTACATCGTCAACGGTCAGAAGACGTGGACCACGCTTGGCCACTACGCGAACATGATCTTCTGTCTCGTGCGCAGCGCCACCGACGTGCGCAAGCAGGAAGGCATCAGCTTTCTGCTGATCGACATGAACACGCCAGGCGTCGAAGTGCGGCCGATCATCACGCTCGACGGCGAGCATGAAGTCAACGAAGTCTTCTTCACGGATGTGCGTGTACCGGCTGAGAACCTCGTGGGCGAAGAGAATAAAGGCTGGACCTACGCCAAGTACCTTCTCACGTATGAGCGCACCAATATCGCGGGCGTTGGCTTCTCGGTCGCTGCGTTCAACCGGCTGCGCAAGATCGCCGCGAAGCAGCAACGCAACGGACGGCCGCTCGCTGAAGATCCGTCGTTTGCCGCACGCATGGCGCGCGTCGAGATCGATCTGGAGAACATGAAGACCACCAATCTGCGCGTGATCGCGGCGGTGGCCGGCGGCGGCGTGCCGGGCGCCGAGAGTTCGATGCTGAAGATTCGTGGCACCGAGATTCGCCAGGAGATCTCCTCGCTCACGCGCCGTGCGATGGGGCCGTATGCGCAACCGTTCGTCGAGGAAGCCTTGCACGATGGCTTCGAGGGTACGCCAGTCGGTCCAGACGAAGCCGCGAGCGCTGCCTCGCTCTACTTCAACAACCGCAAGCTGTCGATCTTCGGCGGCTCCAACGAAATCCAGAAGAACATCATTTCCAAAATGATCCTGGGACTGTAAGGGGCGGACGTCATGAATTTCCAGCACACCGAAGACCGCCGCATGCTGGCGGATACGCTCAACCGTTTTGTCACCGAGCAATACGCCTTCGAAACGCGCGACCGCATCGCAGGCTCGCCCGAAGGCTTCAACACCGACCTGTGGAATCGCTTCGCGGAACTCGGCATTATCGGCGCGTTGTTCGATGAATCGCAGGGCGGATTTGGCGGTGGCGGCTTCGATATCGCCGTCGTATTCGAGAGCCTGGGTCGCGGCCTCGTGGTCGAGCCGTTTCTCGATACGCTGATCGTCGGCCAGGCGATCGCGCGGGGCGGCAATGAAGCGCAAAAGGCCGCGCTTGGCGAATTGATCGACGGATCCCGGATCGTTGCGCTCGGGCATGGTGAGCCGGACGGCCACTACGAACTGTCGCGCGTCACAACACGTGCTCAGCGTGTTGGCGACGCATGGCAGTTGAATGGCGCGAAGGCGGTGGTTCAGCTCGGCGAGCACGCTTCCGTTTTTCTGGTCTCCGCACGCACCGCAGGTGCTGATGACGCCGAAGCCGGCATCACGCTCTTCCTCGTGCCGCGCGACGCCGCGGGTGTCAGCGTGCGTGGCTATCGCAAGATCGACGGCGGCCGTGCGGCCGAGATCACGTTCGACAACGTCATGCTCGCCGACGATGCGGTGCTCGGCGCAGCTGGAGAAGGCTTTGCGACGCTCGAATACGCGATCAGTTGCGGCGTGCTTGCGTTGTGTTCCGAAGCGGTCGGCGCGATGGATGTCGCGAAAGACTACACACTCGAGTACCTGCGCACGCGCAAGCAGTTCGGCGTGCCGATCGGCAGCTTCCAGGCGTTGCAACATCGGATGGCGGATCTGCTGCTCGAGATCGAGCAGGCGCGATCGGCGGTGATCAATGCTGCGGCAGCGCTTGGCGCTGAGCGTACGGCGCGGGAACGCGCGGTGTCAGCGGCGAAATACAGTATCGGCAGGATAGGGACGATGGTCGCCGAGGAATGTATTCAGTTGCATGGCGGTATCGGCATGACGTGGGAGTTGCCGATGGCGCACTATGCGAAGCGGCTTGTGATGATCGACCATCAGTTGGGCGATGAGGATCATCATCTCGAGCGGTTTATCGCGCTTGGTAGAGGGTGAGAGCTGGTTTCCAGGCTTGCTTCGAATCGGCGCCGCTGTGGTGGTTTTCCGGCGGCGCTGCCCTCGTCCGTTTGCATCTGTCAAAATCGCAACACCTCATCCGCCTTGATGATCGCCTCGGCGACGGTTTCGATGTGTTCGCGCTTCACCATGGCTTGTGAGCGCAACAGGTCGTAGGCCTCCTGCTCGGAAAGATTGCGCGTTTCCATAAGAATGGTCTTGGCCCGCTGGATCTGTCGTTGCTCGGCGAGCTTGTCCTCAACGCGCCGCACATAGCGCTCCATTTGCAGGCGGTTGCGGTGCTGATTGAGCGTGACGGCAATCGCCGTCAGCAGGCCGAACGAGCGCACCGGTGACGGCACCACGCAATACGCGCCAAGCTGCATGACCGCCTCGATGATGATCGGATTCTCGTAGCTGACGACCGGAATCACCGGGGGGGCGCCCTTCGCATTCATCCACGGCAGGCTCACCGAAAGTGTCTCTGGACGGACCGCGAGAAACACGACATCGGTGGCGTCCGGCAATGTGTCGAGCGCGGGCCAGGTCATCTGGACCTTGCAGCCGATACGGCACAGCTGCCCCAGTAGTTCCTCCCCGTCCTGATCCTGAGGGTGGATGGCCAGCACGCTTAGCGAGCGGATATCGCGAAGCGCCTGAGGGGTGCGGGAAGACGAGCGCTGCTTCATGAGCGCACCTCGTCTGGTCCACCGTGCGATTCCGCCTCGTCGACTAGCGAGTGCGAAATGACAAACGGATCCGCTCGCGTCCACCCGGGTGAATCGCTCAGGATATCGAACTGGCCATGCCGGTTAAGGCGCCCTATACGAGGATGCAGATAGGTATGGTGATTGTGTTCGTCAATCCGGATACGCCCCTGCGGCGCATTCAGCTCGAGCCCCGGCAGCGTCTTGAGCAAGGCATTGGTGTCATCCCCGCCTGTGATACGCATTGCGTTGGCGAGCACATGCATCTGGAAATAAGCCGCTTCCCAGCACATATCGGTCACGACGCCACTGCCGAAGCGCTGGTGATAGTTGGCGAGGCAACGCTGATTGACGGGGTCGCTCACCGATTGAAAGTAAGTCGCCGCGGTGATGTGCCCTTCGCCGAGCGCGGCGCCCATCGCGGCGACTTCCGTTTCACTGGTTGTCAGGCTCGCGATCGGCGTCTTGTAAGGATCGAGCCCTGCCTCCGCAAACGCGCGGTACATGTGCGAGATACCGCTGCCCACTACGGTCGAGAAGACAAAGTCCGGCGCCTGCGCCGCGATCTTCTTCGCCACGCTTAGATAGCTGGACCAGCCGGCATCGAGCGGCAGATAGATTTCTTCGAGTTTCTCGCCCCCCCGCTCGAACACGAGATCGCTCATGATGCGGTTCGACTCGTAAGGGTAAATGTAATCTGAGCCCACCATGAACACGCGCGAACCGAAGTGGCCCAGCATGTAGTCCGCGAGCGGCAAGCTGTTCTGGTTCGGCGCGGCGCCGGTGTAGATCACGTTGCGGCTGTACTCGAAGCCTTCATAGAGCGTCGGATAGAACAGCAATGCGTTGTGCCGCTCGACGATCGGAATCACCGCCTTGCGCGTGCTCGACATATAGCAGCCCACCACAACACGGATCTGCTCCTCGACGATCAACTGTTCAATCAGTGCGGCGTAACGGGCCGGCGTCGAAGCCGGATCGCGAAACACCAGTTGCAGCTCACGACCATTGATGCCACCGGCGTGGTTGATTTCTTCGGCTGCCAGGATCGTCGCGCGCTGCTGCGACAACTCGATCGGCGCGGTCACACCGGACGAAGAGAACAACACGCCGACCTTGATCGGTTCATTGGGTGATGAGGTCATAGTTCAGCCAGAGAGTGACGGCAGGTTGAGCGGCCCACCAGCGCGCAGCGCTGTGCACGACTCCGGTTCCATGCACGGGCATTGTGCGTGTTCACCCCAGCTTGGGGAACGCACTGCGCGGCGAAGAATGAAACCGGAACGGCGATCACGGCCTGCGAGCTGACGGTAATGTACTGTTCCAAAAGGCATTGCGCGCGGATTGCTTGCATGAGGCCATCAGAAATTCGCATGCACGCTGCCAATGGCACAGCTTTTGCGTTATCGCTGCTCGTGATCGAGTGTGAAGCCGAGACCTGCACCCTCGATCCTAACGAGTTTCGTTGTGCGAGACAAAGGCGTCTTGCATGACACCGGCCAAAAAAGCCCGAAAACCAGCTAATCGCTGGTTTCGGGCTTTTTTTTGTCTTTAACTTTTGTGAAGGGCGCCATGAAGAACAACAGACGTGACTTTTTGAAGACCGCGATCGCCACCGCCGCAGCTGGTGCAATTCCCGGGTCGCTGATGCTGGCCTCGCGTTCTGCTGCGGCTGCGGACCCGGTGAAGGTCGGCATCCTGCACTCGCTTACGGGGACGGTCGCGATTGCTGAAGCCCACGTCGTCGATGCCGAGAAGCTCGCGATCGACGAAATCAACGCCGCGGGTGGCGTCCTCGGCCGCCCGATCCAGGCAATCGTTGAAGACGGTGCGAGCGATTGGCCGACCTTCGCGGAGAAGGCGCAAAAGTTGATGGAAAGCGACAAGGTCGCCGCTGTATTCGGCTGCTACACGTCAGCGTCGCGCAAGGCCGTACTGCCTGTGTTCGAACGCTATAACGGCCTGCTCTACTATCCGACGTACTACGAAGGGCTCGAGATGTCGAAGAACATCATGTACACGGGTCAGGAAGCCACTCAATCGGTGATCCCGGCCGTCAACTGGCTGGCCAAAAACAAGGGCAAGAAGTTCTATCTGATCGGTTCGGACTACATCTGGCCGCGCACGACCAACCGCATCGCGCACCCGACCATTGCGAAAGCAGGCGGCACTGTTGTCGGCGAAGACTACTTCCCGCTCGGCACCGTCGAGTTCTCCTCGGTCATCAACAAGATCAAGGCCGCCAAGCCCGACGTGATTCTTTCGACGATCGTGGGCGGCTCGAATGTGGCGTTCTACAAGCAACTGAACTCGGTCGGCATCACCGGCCAGAATCAGCCGATCATGGCGCTCGCGGTGACCGAAGAGGAAGCCATCGGCATCGGCCGCGACAACCTGACCGGCGTGCTCTCGTGCATGGGCTACTTCCAGAGCGTGCAGAACCCGGTGAACGCGAAGTTCGTTCCTGCGTTCAAGGCAAAGTACGGCGCCGACCGCGTGATTGGCGACACGATGGAAGCGGCCTACACGTCCGTCTATCTGTGGAAGCTGGCGGCGGAAAAGGCCAAAAGCTTCGCCGTGGAGAAGGTGGTAGCGGCGTCGTCGAATCTCAGCTGGGACGCACCAGAAGGACAGATCCATTTCCACGTCAGCAACCATCACCTGTGGAAGCACGCGCGGATCGGCGCCTTCAAACCGGACGGACAGGTCGACATTCTTTACGAATCGCCGCTCATCGAACCGAATCCGTTCCCGAAACTCGGCTGAGCGAATTCTCATGTCATACCCGGCGCCGATGGGTCGCCCCTGCCTATCGCGCCTTGTTTTCCAGGCATCCTTTCCGGCAAAAGAACTGCGATGACTCTCGATACTTTTCTGACCCAGGTCTTCAACGGCTTGTCGCTCTTCACGGTGCTGGCGCTGATGGCCATCGGTCTTGCGATCGTGTTCGGCCTGATGGGCGTCATCAACATGGCGCACGGCGAATTGATGGCGCTCGGCGCGTATATGACTTATCTCACCTCGCTCGTGTTCGCCCGCTATCTGCCTTCGCTGATGGGCGCGTATTTCCTCGTCGGTATCGTGGTGGCGTTCGTGGTAACGGGGGCAGTCGGTTTCGTATTGGAACGCTCGATGATCCGCTTTCTCTACCACCGGCCACTCGACACGATGCTGGCAACCTGGGGGTTGTCGCTGGTGTTGCAGCAGCTCTACCGTCAACTATTCGGACCGATCGATGTGAGTGTGCCCACCGTGACATGGTTGCAGGGTGCATGGAATCCGACGCCTGGGATCGCGATTCCGCTCTCCCGCATCTTCATCATTGGTCTCACGCTGGCGGTGGCGCTCGCGGTGTATCTCTTTCTGTTTCGCAGCCGCTGGGGGCTGCGCATCCGCTCGGTGATGCAGAACCGCGCGATGGCAGGCGCCGCCGGCATCAATACCGAGCGCGTGGACGCAGTGACCTTCGCAGTGGGCTGCGGCCTCGCCGGAATTGCAGGCAGCGCCCTCACGATGCTGGCCTCGACCGGACCGGTAACCGGGCAGCAATACATTGTCGACACCTTCATCGTTGTCGTGTTCGGCGGCGTCGAGAGTCTCGTCGGCACATTCCTCTCGGCGTTTTCGATCGGACAGTTGCAATCGATGTTCGAGCTGGTGCTGAGCGGTTCGATGGCGAAGGCAGCCATTCTGCTGCTGGTGATCGTCGCACTGTACTTCCGGCCCAATGGGCTCTTCGCACTCAAGGTTCGCCGCTAACCATGAAAGACCTCCCTATTTCATCGCCGCGTGCTTCGAGTCCCGCCGCGTCGGCGCATAGCGCTGGATTGCGTGCCACGCTGCTGCTCGAACGCTATTCCGTGGTGATCCTCGCGCTGCTTCTGCTGGTCGCCATTCCGGCGGTGTCCGGCTCGTTCCGCCTCGGCCTGTTCGCGAAGTATCTGAGCTTCGCGTTCTGCGCGGCGGGGCTCGTGCTCACCTGGGGCTACGGCGGCATTCTGAGTCTCGGACAAGGCATTTTCTTCGGCCTCGGCAGCTACATGATGGCGATGTACATGAAGCTCGAGGCGACCTCCGCCGATCCGGCGGCGGCCGTGTTCGGCAATGGCGGGCCGCCTGTGCCCGACTTCATGACCTGGAACAGCATCGACAAGCTGCCCTGGTGGTGGGCGCCCTTCGAGCACGCGTGGTTTGCCCTGCCCGCCATCGTGATCCTGCCGACGCTGCTCGCCTTCATCCTGGCGTACGCGAATTTTCGCAAGCGCGTGGGCGGTGTGTACTTTTCGATCGTGACGCTGGCGCTCGCATCGATCATGTCGATCGTGATCATCGGGCAACAAGGCTACACGGGTGGCATCAACGGCATCACGAATCTGCCCACCTTCATGGGTTACAGCGTGCAGAGCGACACCGCCGTCTACGTGCTGTACTACGTGAGCGCGTGCCTGTTGCTGGCCGCGATCCTTGCCGGCCGGTTCATTCTGAAAAGCCGCCTCGGCAAGGTGTTGATCGCGATCCGCGACCGCGAGGACCGCATCCGTTTCTCGGGCTATGACCCCGCCCTCTTCAAGGGCTTCATCTTCGCCGTGGCAGCGTTGTTCTCGGCGATCGGCGGCGCGATGTTCACGCTGCAGGTCGGCTTCGCGTCGCCCTCGGTCTGCGGCATCGTGCCGTCGATCGAAATGGTGATCTACGCAGCGGTGGGTGGACGGCTATCGCTGGTCGGCGCGGTTTATGGCGCGATCCTCGTCGGTGCCGCCAAGAGTTTCCTGTCCGAGAACTTTGTCGGCTTCTGGCTGTACCTGATCGGCGCCCTCTTTATCTTCGTGCCGATGTTCCTGCCCAAGGGACTCGCCGGCGTCATCGAATGGCTGCGCGAGCGCCAGGGAGCGGCCCAATGAGTCAGATGATCCTTTCGGTCGAGAACCTGACCGTGTCGTTCGACGGCTTCAAGGCGGTCGACGATCTGAATTTCTACGTCGAAGAAAACGAGTTGCACGTCGTGATTGGCCCAAACGGCGCCGGCAAGACCACGCTGCTCGACATGATCTGCGGCAAAACGAAACCCACCTACGGAACGATTGCGTTTAAGGGCTTGAACCTCGAACGCTTGCTCGAATATCAGATCACCCGTGCGGGCGTCGGCCGAAAATTCCAGAACCCGCTCGTCTACGAAGATCTGACCGTGGCCGAGAATCTGGAAATTTCCTACCCGAAGAAACGCGATGTGATCGGCTGCCTGTTCTTTCACCGCGACGATACCGTGCGCAACGAAATCGACCGGGTCGCGCAAATGATTTTCCTCGCCGATCAACTCGACCGCAAGGCGGCACAGTTATCGCACGGCCAGAAGCAGTGGCTCGAAATCGGCATGTTGCTGATGCAGGATCCCGAACTGCTGCTGCTCGACGAGCCTGTTGCCGGCATGAGCGCGAAGGAGCGCGAACAGACCGGCGCGCTGTTGCGCGAGATTGCAAGGGGACGTTCGGTCGTGGTCATCGAGCACGACATGGAATTCGTAAAAGCCGTCGCACACAAGGTCACCGTTCTGCACCAGGGCAAAAAGCTCGCCGAAGGCACGATGGACCAGGTGCAGAACGACCCGCGTGTCATCGAAGTCTATCTGGGACACTGAACATGCTCGCGATCCAGAACCTCAACGTGTTCTACGGCGAAAGCCATATTCTTCACGACCTCAGTTTCGAGCTGACGGCGGGCGAAACGATCGCCGTGATGGGCCGCAACGGTATGGGCAAGACCACCTTGCTGAAGTCGCTGATCGGCATGATTCCGTCGCGCAGCGGCGAAATACGTCTGGGCGGACGCGATCTCGCGGGAACCAAAAGCTACGAGCGGGTTGCCGCGGGCTTCGGCTATGTGCCACAGGGACGGATGATCTTCCCTTATCTCAGCGTGGAAGAAAATATCCTCACGGGCATGGACCGGATGCGCAAGCCGAAGATTCCCGAGTACATCTACGACTCGTTTCCGGTGCTCGCGGAAATGCGCAACCGGCGCGGCGGCAATCTCTCCGGTGGCCAGCAACAGCAGCTTGCGATTGCCCGCGCCCTCGTCTCCGAACCCAAGGTGCTGATCCTCGACGAGCCGACGGAAGGCATCCAGCCGTCGATCATCAAGGACATCGCCCGCGCGCTCAACCGCCTGAAGAAGGAACGCAACTTCGCCCTGATCGTATCGGAGCAGGTGTTGACCTTCACGCTCGAAATCGCCGATCGCTTCCTCATCATCGAGAAGGGGCGCTTCGTGCACGCCGACCGGCGTGAGAACGTCGACGCGGAACGGATCATGCGCTATCTGACCATCTGAGTCGACCAACTGGATTCATGACGCTCCCGCACGGGAGTTCATTCTTACCAAAAAGGAGTACTTATGTTACACGGCGACATTTCAAGCAGTCTCGACACGGTTGGCGTAGCGGTGGTCAACTACAAGATGCCCCGTCTTCACACCAGGGCGGAGGTGCTCGCGAACGCGCGCAAGATCGCCGAGATGGTCAAGGGCATGAAGATCGGCTTGCCCGGCATGGATCTCGTGATTTTCCCCGAATACAGTACACACGGCATCATGTACGACCAGCAGGAGATGTACGACACCGCGGCCGCCGTGCCTGGCGAGGAAACGGAAATTTTCGCCGAAGCATGCCGCAGCGCCGGCGTGTGGGGCGTGTTTTCGCTCACGGGCGAGCGGCACGAGGAGCATCCGCACAAGGCCCCGTATAACACGCTGATCCTGATGAACGACAAGGGCGAGATCGTGCAGAAGTACCGCAAGATCATGCCGTGGGTGCCGATCGAGGGCTGGTATCCCGGCAACTGCACGTATGTATCCGATGGTCCGAAGGGCCTGAAAATCAGTCTGATCATCTGCGACGACGGTAACTACCCGGAGATCTGGCGCGACTGCGCGATGAAAGGCGCCGAACTGATCGTGCGCTGTCAGGGCTACATGTACCCCGCCAAGGAGCAACAGGTGCTCATGGCGAAATCGATGGCGTGGGCAAACAACGTCTACGTGGCCGTCGCCAACGCCGCCGGCTTCGATGGCGTCTACTCCTACTTCGGCCACTCGGCAATCATCGGCTTCGACGGCCGCACGCTGGGCGAATGCGGTGAGGAGGAATTCGGCATCCAGTACGGCGCGCTCTCGAAGAGCCTGATCCGCGATGCGCGCAAAAACATGCAGTCGGAGAACCATCTGTACAAGCTGCTGCATCGCGGCTACACCGGCAAGATCAATTCGCGCGAGGACGCCGACGGAGTCGCCGACTGTCCGTACGACTTCTACTCGAAGTGGATTACCGATCCGGAAGGCACCCGCAAGATGGTCGAGGCACTGACGCGCGGCACGCCAGGCACAGAGGAATGTCCGATCCCCGGCATTCCTAACCCATCCGATCTGGCACACCGCTAAACCGGCCGGCGGGAGCGACACGCGATGATTACCTACACGTCGATCATAGGCAGTGCGGCCGAACCGCGCATTGCCGATCTGTTGCACTCGCTCGAGCATCACGGGCGGGTGGATTATGTGACGCTCGCCGCCGACGATATCAAGCGGCACCGCCTGCGAGCGCGCACTCAGCGCGGCGATGAGTGCGGCATCGCGCTCGATCGCGATATGCATCTGTTCGACGGCGCGGTGCTGCGGCTCGACCGCGACGCGGCGCTTGTCGTGCGCACCGAGGACACGCGCTGGCTGCGGCTTGCGCCACGCGACGCGGCGGCGGCGCTCGAACTCGGCTACTTCGCGGGCAATATGCACTGGAAGGTGCGCTTCGATCGAGGCGCACTGGAAATCGCGGTGAAAGGCGCGCTCGACGACTATCTGCAAAGGCTCGCGCCGATGCTGGCGGATCAACGTATTCGCCTCGCGAACGACGTGTCTGACGGCAGGGAGCATCACCATGTCTGACCTGTCCTCCGCCCGGGCAACCGGCGCAAACCATGGCATCACGGCGTGCCCCGTCAGCCTGCTTGCCAGCTTGCAACAGTCGGACAGCTTCTTTCCGGGCGGCACGATGGCTTTCTCGTGGGGTCTCGAAGGCCTCATGCGTGACGCGCTTGTCACCGACGCTGCAACGCTGTTTGCATTCGTCGAGTCGCAGGCACTGTCGCGCTGGGCCAGTCTGGATCAGGGACTTGTGTGCGCCGCCTGGCGTGCCGGGGATTCATTCGACGCATGGCGTGAGGTCGATGCCCTCGCCGAGGCTACCGCCTTGCCGCCGGCCCTGCGCAATGGCTCGCGCCGGCTCGGGCGCACGCTCGCAGATGTGCACGCGCGGCTCGGCTCGGAAACCGCGAGCCGGATCCGCGAGGCCATCGTGGATGGCCGCACGCGTGGCCATCTCGCCGCTGTTCAAGGTGCCATATGGCGAAGCCTGCACATCACTGAGAACGAGGCGCGCGCCATCACCGCGCACATGACCTGTACCGGCGCGGTGAGTTCAGCCGTGCGCCTCGGCATCGTCGGGCATCTCGACGCGCAGCGTGTGCTCGCGCTCCTGCGCGCGCCGCTTGCACAAGTCCTCGCTCAGCCGGCGCCGCCTCTCGACGACCTGCATGCCACCACCTTCGCGGCCGACATTGCCGCGCTGCGCAGCCAGACCCACGATGCGCGGCTCTTTGCCAACTGACAGGAAGGAAGACCGCGATGCTGCTGACCCCGACCGAATACGAGCGCCTGACACTCTTCACCGCCGCGCAGCTCGCCCGCCGTCATCGCGACAAGGGCCTGAAGCTCAATCATCCGGAAGCCGTCGCGCTGATCGCCGATGAGATTCTGGAGGGCGCGCGCGAAGGCCGCAGCGTGGCCGATCTGATCGCGTACGGATCGACGCTGCTTTGCGAGGACGATGTACTGCCCGGCGTCGCCGATCTGGTGCCGATGCTGCAGGTGGAAGGCTCGTTTCCCGATGGCACCAAGCTCGTCACCGTGCATCAACCGATCCGGCCCGGCATGCACGCGAGCGCCGCCGACGCCGTGGTCCCCGGCGAAATCCTCGCCGCGGAAGGCGAGATCGAACTGAACGCAGGCCGCGTTCGCACCACCGTGCGCGCCGTCAACACGGGCGACCGGCCCATTCAGGTGGGCAGTCATTTCCACTTCTTCGAAGTCAATCGTGCGCTGCGCTTCGACCGTGCCACCGCGTTCGGCATGCGGCTCGATATTCCGGCGGGCACGGCCGTGCGCTTCGAGCCCGGCGATGCGAAGGACGTAACGCTGGTCGCCTTCGGTGGCACACAGGAGATTTTCGGTCTCAATGGTTTGACCGACGGTGCGCTCGACGACCCCGGCCGCCGCGAGGCTGCCATCGCACGCGCCGCACAGCGCGGCTTCGAAGGAGCCTGAATGGTTACGATGACACGCAAGGCCTACGCCGAGATGTTCGGCCCGACCACCGGCGACGCAGTGCGGCTAGGCGACACGTCGCTTCTCGCCGAGATCGAGCACGACTATGCGGTGCCGGGTGACGAATGCCTGCACGGGGGCGGCAAGACGCTGCGCGACGGCATGGGCCTGAAGGCCGGACACGACAGCGCAGACGGCGCACTCGACATGCTGATCTGCAACGCGACGATCATCGATCCGGTACTCGGCATCGTGAAAGGCGACATCGGCGTCAAAGACGGCCGGATCGTGGCGATCGGCAAGGCGGGCAATCCACAGGTGATGGACGGCGTCGATCCGCGCCTCGTGTGCGGCGTCGCAACGACCGTCAAGGACGCCGAGGGGCTGATCGCCACCCCAGGCGGTATCGACGTCCACGTGCATTTCGATTCGGCGCAGCTCTGCGAACACGCGCTCGCCTCCGGCCTCACCACGTTGATTGGCGGTTCGCTTGGCCCCATCACGGTCGGCATCGATTGCGGCGGCGAGTGGAACGTGGGGCGCATGATGCAGGCCTCCGAGCAGTGGCCACTCAACTTCGGTTTTCTCGGGCGCGGCAACTCGAGCAAGCCGGGTTCGCTCATCGGCCAGCTGCGGGGCGGCTGCCTCGGGCTGAAGATTCACGAAGACTGGGGCGCCATGCCCGCGGTGATCGACACGTGTCTGACGGTCGCCGATGAATACGATTTTCAGGTGCAACTGCATAGCGACACGTTGAACGAGTCCGGCTTTCTCGAAGACACCGTTGCAGCGATGAAGGACCGCACGATCCACATGTACCACACCGAAGGCGCGGGCGGCGGCCATGCGCCCGACATCATCGCGGTGGCGGGACGTATGAACTGCCTGCCGTCGTCAACCAATCCGACCAATCCGTACACCGTGAACACCTTCGATGAGCATCTCGACATGATCATGGTGTGTCACCACCTGAACCCGGCGGTGCCCGAAGACGTCGCGTTCGCTGAATCGCGCATCCGCGCGCAGACGATTTCCGCCGAAGACGTATTGCACGATCTCGGGGCGATCTCGATGCTCGGTTCGGACAGCCAGGGGATGGGGCGTATCAATGAGGTGATCTGCCGGACCTGGCAGCTGGCCTCGAAGATGAAGGACCAACGCGGGCGTCTTTCAAGCGAGCGCACGGCGCGCGGCGACAACGAGCGGATCAAGCGCTACATCGCAAAGTACACGATCAACGCCGCGCGCACCTTCGGTATTGCCGACACGGTCGGATCGCTCGAAGACGGCAAGCTCGCCGACATCGTGCTGTGGCGGCCCGCGTTCTTCGGCATCAAGCCCGAGGTCGTGATCAAGGGTGGCTTCATTGCGTGGGGGGCGATGGGCGATTCGGCAGCATCGCTCATGACCTGTGAGCCGCTTGCGATGCGTCCGCAATGGGGAGCGTTCGGACGCGCGCCCGCCTCGCTCGCGGTCAACTTCGTGAATCCGCTTGCGCTCGGCGCCGATTTGCACGGCCGGCTAGGCATCACGCGCAGGCTGGTCGGCGCACATGGCACACGAAGCCTTAGCAAGCGCGACATGCTGCATAACGACGCGTGTCCGTCCATCTCCGTCAATGCGCAGACGTTCGAAGTGTCGGTGGACGGCCAGGTGATCCGCTGCGACCCCGCACGCGAAGTGCCGCTTAGCCGGCGTTACATGTTGCGTTAGCGGCATCGGACGCGATAGAGGAGTGTTTTCGATGAGCACCGATTCTGATTTCTCCGGCAGCATGCAGCTTGCAACGAATCCCTTTGAGAACGCCGCGCGGTCTACTGTGCATGCCGCACGTGCGGCCCGCGTCGGCATAGGCGGTCCAGTGGGATCGGGCAAAACGCGCCTGCTCGAGCAGTTGATTCCGCGTTTCGCCGCACGCGGGATCGACCTCGCGGTGATCACCAACGATCTCGTCACGCGCGAAGACGCCGAACGCGTGCGTCGCAGCGGCCTGATCGATCCGGCACGCGTGCTGGCCGTCGAAACGGGCGCGTGTCCACACACTGCGATCCGCGAAGACCCGACCCTCAACCTGCAGGCGGCCGACGAACTGGACGCGCGTTACCCCGGCTTGCGGCTGGTACTGATCGAATCGGGCGGTGACAATCTCGCGTCGTCGTTCTCGCTCGATCTGGTCGACTACTGGATCTTCGTCATCGACGTTGCGGCCGGTGACGACATCCCTCGCAAACGCGGCCTCGGTGTGCTGTCCTGCGATCTGCTCGTGATCAATAAGTTCGACCTCGCGCCTCACGTGGGTGTCGATCTGCGGCGGATGGTTAGCGAGGCGCGCGAAGTGCGCGGCGAGCGGCCCGTGCTGTTGACCAACTGCGCAACGGGCGACGGGGTCGATGCGGTGGCCGATGCCATTATCGAGAACGTGCTCTTCGATGCGCTCTGAAACACTGCCCGATCACGCCGGCGCGGGCGCTTGCACAGCGTCCTGCATGGATGCCGACCTGTGCGCTCCTCGCGCCCTTGCGGCGGTCCACGGCCATGCGGATGCCGCGCAACTCGATCTGTGTTTCGAACGCGCACCGTCCGGCAAGACGTGGCTCTCGCGGCAACGCAACGGTTATCCGTTCCATGTCGGCCGTATCTTGCCGGTAACACGGTGTATCGATCGTGCGCCGGCCTCCGATGCGACGGCGGAAGTGATCGTGCAGTCTTCATCGGGCGGCCTGTTCGAGGGCGACCGCGTGTTTCAGCGCTTCGTGGCGATGCCGCGCGCGCAAGCTGCCATTCGCACAGCGGCAGCAACCATCGTGCATACGATGACACACGGCATCGCGCATTCGCGGGTCGCCATTGAAGCGCATCCGCAATCGCGATTCGACTATCTGCCGCAGCCGACCATCCTGTTTCCCGCCGCCCGGCTGGTGAGCACCATCGATGTCGTGTTGCATGGCGGCGCGACGGTTCTCATCGCCGATACGTGGCTCACTCACGACCCCACGCGTCGCGCCGCGAGCTTCGGCATGCTGGATGCGACCATCAACATACGCAACGCCGACGCACGACTGCTGGCGCGCGACCGCTTTCGCCTCGCGCCTGGCGCGTCACGCGGTTCGCTCTCCGGCGTGCGCCAGATGTATGGCGCGCACGGCGGCCTGCTCGTGCTCAGGCTCGACGACGGCGATGCAGGCAGCGAAGCAGTGGCGCACGCCATCAACGCAGCCCTTCAGACACTCGACATGCCCCTCTCAATGGCCTATGCCGCAGCCGGTGTGCTGCCGGGCGCGTGCGGCACGTTCGTCAGGATGCTGGCCGCCGACAGCGTCGCGTTGCGCGCCATCTTTTCCACCGCCGTCGAGGCTGTCCATCGGACGCTCGACGGTGTCCACGAAGGGGCGCCGCGCGCGTCCCATTCGTCCCAGAACCGCAACCGAGAGGTATGCCCGTGACACTGCGCCGTCCGTCCAAAACCGATCTGATTGAAATCAGCCGAGCCCGTCATCTGTCTCTGACCGAAGTCGAACTCGACGAGTACTACGAACTCGTCTGCGAAAACCTGTCGCTTTACGACACGCTCGATCAGTATTCCGAACCTGCATTCGACGTCCTGCCGGCGGTGCGTGTCGCGGGCACGCGTCCGGCTCCGCACGACGATCCGCTCAACGCAGTGGTGCGCAACTGCTCGGTGCATCTGCCCGGCGCGCAGGGGCGGCTCTCCGGGAAAACCGTCGGGCTCAAGGATACGATCAGCGTCGCCGGCATTCCAATGTCGTGCGCGTCGCGCCTGCTGTACGACTACGTGCCCGAGCGTGACGCAACCATCGTGAAGCGGCTGCTCGCCGACGGCGCGCACATCACCGCGATTCTCAACACCGACGACTTCGCGTTTTCGGGCGGCGGCCACACGAGCACTTACGGCCCTACTCTCAACGCAGCGAACCCGGCGCATCTCGCGGGCGGCTCGTCATGCGGCTCGGCCGCGGCGGTTGCCAGCGGTCTGGTCGATCTCGCGATCGGCGGCGATCAGGGTGGCTCGATCCGGATTCCGTCGTCGTGGTCGGGCACCGTCGGCCACAAACCGACGCACGGCCTCGTGCCGTATACAGGCATCGTCGGCTTCGACCTGACGATCGACCATATCGGTCCGATGACGCGTACCGTCAGCGATGCCGCCCTGCTGCTCTCGGTCATCGCCGGGCTCGACGATGCCGACGCCGACCCGCGTCAGACGAAGCCAGTTGAAAAGTGCGACTACACGCGTGCGCTGACGGGCAGCATTCATGGCCTGAAGATCGCGGTCGTGTCGGAAGGATTCGGCTCGGAGGAAGCGCTGCCTGAAGTCGACGAAGCCGTACGCGTTGCGGTGCAGGCGCTGACGCGTCTCGGCGCGACGGTCGACACGATCTCCGTGCCGGAACATCGGATGGTCGTGCCCGTGTGGAACGCGGTCGCAATCGAGGGAGGCGTCGCCAATTTCTATGCGGGGCATCACGCCTACCAGAACAAAGGGCTCTACGACCCACGCCTGATGTCAGCGATGGGACGCGGCATCAAGACTCACGGCGGCGACTTCTCGCCGACCGCCAAGATGGGTGTCCTCGTCGCCGCATACATGACGGACTACTACCAAGGCGTGTTTTATGCGCGTGCCCGCAATCTGGCGCGCCAACTGAACGCTGCGTACGAGCGCGTGTTCGGTACGTACGATCTCGTCGTCATGCCGACTACGCCGCAGACGGCGCATGCGCGGCTTGCCGGTCAGGAGACCGATCGCAAGACCTTTGTGAGGCAAGCGCTCAACATGTGCGCCAATACAGCCGCGTTCGATCTGACGGGTCATCCTTCGATTTCGGTGCCATGCAAAGCGGTGGATGGTTTGCCCGTGGGTCTGATGATCACGGGGCGGCATTTCGCCGATGCCACCGTACTACGGGCTGCGCATGCCTACGAACAGGGGGGCGCATGACGAGACCGCAACTCGCGCCGGCCGGCGCACCGCTGGACGCGTGGCGCGTCGCGCAGGAGCCGTGGTATGAACCGGTCGACCATGAACTGGCGTGGTTCGAAGCGGCTTACCATGCGCGGCTGCCGATCATGCTCAAAGGACCGACGGGCTGCGGCAAGACGCGCCTGGTCGAACACATGGCATGGCGGCTGAAACGCCCGCTCGTGACCATTGCCTGTCACGAGGACATGAACGCAGGCGATCTCGTCGGGCGCTACCTGCTCGACGGCAACGGTACCTACTGGCAAGACGGGCCGCTCACGAACGCCGTCAGGCATGGCGCGATCTGCTACCTCGATGAAGTGGTCGAAGCCCGTCAGGATACGACCGTGGTCATCCATCCGCTCACCGATTCGCGCCGCATTCTGCCGATCGACAAAAGCGGCGAGCTGATTACCGCGCATCCGGATTTCACCCTGGTGATTTCGTTCAATCCGCATTATCAGCATGTATCGAAAAATCTGAAACCGTCGACACGTCAGCGCTTTGTCGCGCTCGACCTCGGCTGGCCGGGTGCGCAGACGGAAGCCGCAATCGTCGCGCATGAAGGCAATGTGCCGCACGAAGTGGCTGAAAAGCTCGTGACAATTGCGGCGCGGACCCGCGTACTCGACGATCCCGCCTTGCCGGAGGGGGCTTCGACGCGCATGCTGATCTACGCTGCGACGTTGATTGCACACGGAATGGATGCACTGGCCGCGTGCCGGATCGGCATCATCCAGCCGCTCAGCGACGACGCCGATCTGTGCGCCGCGCTGACGGCAATCGCCAGTGGCGTGTTCGGATGAACGCCGGTACGGCGGTAGCAGCGAGCCCTAGCATCGACGAGGGACCCTGTGCGATCGCAACGCGTGAGGTCTTTCCGTTCACGCGCTTCGAGCGGACGCTCGGTTTGTATCTGCGCGCGGCGTGGCAAATAAGCACTCCCGTGCAGGCGCTCGTGCACAACGAACAGACAGCCGCCGCACGGCCATGTCCGATCGTGACGGGCACCGCGCTGATGTTGCCGCGTGAGTATGAGGCCGATGGTCCGGATGACGCGCGCCGCTTCTACCTGGCGTGTGCGGCACATGCGGCAGCCCATCTGACTTATTCGACAGTGCGTTTCGATCCCGCCAGACTGCGGCCGCTGCAGTTGACGCTGGTTGGTGTGATCGAGGACGCAAGGGTCGAACGGCTCGCGATTGCGCGCTATCCGGGACTGCGGCGCTGGTGGCTGCCGTTTCATCGAACGGGCTCAGAAAGCAGCGGCACCGCGGCCGCTTTGATCGCGAGACTTGCGCGCGGTCTGCTCGACCCTGGCTATGTCGATCGCGACGGTTGGGTCATAAAGGGTCGCACGCTATTCGAAGCGGCGTTCAGCAGAACCGCTGGTACGGACGCGGGTATCTCACGCCATCTGGGCAACTTGCTGGGCAACGACCTCGGGCAGATGCGGATCCAGTTCAACGCGAAGACTTACACCCCAGCCGCCATCTATCGTGACGACAACAGCGGAATGTGGGACTTGCCGCCGACAGCGGTCGCGCCGGTATCCGGCGATGTCGCGCCCGAGCGCAATGTTGCACCACAGGAAAGCGAGGGAGCCGGCGAGATTCCACCAGATCAGCCAACGCCGCCCAGGCGGATTGCGGATAGACCCGGAGACACGCCGGCAGCCGCTGCCCCACACGATGAAGAACTGCCCACACGCGTCGTATCTTTGCACCGCTATCCGGAGTGGGACTACGTGATTCGACGCTATCGCGGCGACTGGTGCAGCGTCGAGTCACTGAGTCTGGATACCGCTTTGCCAGACTGCCCTGCCCTTCACGATTACGCCGCGCCGGCACGGCGCGTCAGGGCGGTGCTCAATACGACACGGCAGCACGCCGTCACGGGCAGGACGCGCGAGTTCGAAGGCGATCTGCTTGATCTCGATGCATGTATCGCGGGACGCATTGATGCGCTGCGCGGCGAGCGGGACCGCTTTAAAGGCTTCGTGGCGCCCCGCCGCGAGGCGCGCGGTGTGCCGCTCGCGATACTGCTCGACCTCTCGGCATCGAACGCGTTCGACGGGCGCATCGATACCGTGCTGGACGTCGCGCGCGTACTTGGGCAAGCGCTGCGCACGGGCGATCGACCTTATGCGATGTACGGCTTTCATTCCGATGGGCGCCAACGGGTGCGCTTTCACGTGTTCAAAGATTTCGACGAGGCGTGGAGCGCCTCGACCGAGGCCTATATTGCGCGGATTCGACCAGGGCTTTCCACCCGCTTTGGTGCTGCGCTTCGGCATGCCGGTGCGCGGGTGAGCCACGAAGCCGCGCGTATAGGCTTGTCCAGCGCCAGCTTGTTGACCGTATCCGATTGCGTTCCGTTTGATATCGATGTCTTCGATCCTCGCTATTTGCGCGAAGACATGCGGCGGGCATTGAACGAGCTCGCTGTGCGCGGGATCGAATGCGGGTGCCTCGCTCTTGATCCGCAGACGCTTGAGGATGCGAAAGCGCTATTCGGCCGACGCCGGGTTGCGCCTCTCAGTGACCTGCGTGGTTTGCCATCGGCGCTGGTCGCGGTTGCTTCACGATAAGAATGGCTAGGCGAGCGAGTCCAGAGGAACCGTCAGGTTGTTGGTGCGGGCACGTAAGAGCCGACCGTGGTGTGAGAGCAACCGTGGGGGCAAAATCCACCCCTAAACGAAAAAGGCCTCACAAGCGTTGCTTGTAAGGCCTTGATTTCTTTGGTCGGGGCGAGAGGATTTGAACCTCCGACCACCTGCACCCCATGCAGGTACGCTACCAGGCTGCGCTACGCCCCGAACAGCTAAAAATTATAACAGACACTTCAATCGATTAGAACCGCTCTGCGCTAACAAAGAAAACTAGTGACCCAACAGGTCGATCACGTGCAGCAATTCCTTGCGCAACTGCTCCACATCTACCGCAGCCGTTGCTGCGGCCGGAACCGCCGCGCCCTCGCCTTCCTCGACCAGGTCAGCCGGTCCACCCTGCGCACCGCCGCCATGCGAATCGAGCCGATTGCGTGCACCGTTGATCGTAAAGCCCTGCTCGTACAGCAACTCACGAATCCGCCGGATCAACAGCACCTCATGATGCTGATAGTACCGACGATTGCCTCGCCGTTTGACCGGCCTCAACTGCGTGAACTCCTGTTCCCAATAGCGCAGCACATGCGGTTTCACGCCGCATAGTTCGCTGACCTCACCAATCGTGAAGTAGCGCTTCGCCGGAATCGGAGGCAAGACGACTTTTTCGATCGTCGCTGTCATCGTCAGTTAGCCGTCGTGGTGGGTTGCGCAGGGACGCGCCAGTCGATCAGCGCGCGAAGCTCGCTTCGGCGCCGTTCTCGACCAACGCTTTCAGCTTTTGACTTGCATGGAACGTCACAACGCGGCGCGCGGCGATCGGAATCGCCTCGCCGGTTTTCGGGTTTCTGCCGGGACGCTGGGGTTTGTCGCGCAACTGGAAGTTGCCGAACCCCGACAGCTTCACGCTGTCGCCACTCTCCAGCGCATCGCGGATCACCTCGAAGAATGCTTCGACCATGTCTTTCGCTTCCCGCTTGTTGAGCCCGACATTGTCGAACAGCAACTCGGCAAGTTCAGCCTTGGTAAGCGTCGGCGTTTCGGTGGAAACGGCCGCGGGTGATGTCGGAATATCGCGAATCATGGCGCTGCGTTGCGCCGTAAGAAGGGCTTCGAAATCACTCGAGTTCATTTCATTCATATCTATCAAATGGCGCGCCAAGCAGAAACGGAGGTTGCGAAAAAATGCCGTGCAAATGTTAAATGCGGGTTATCCACGCAACCGTGCGCCATATACTCGAGCCAGACGTTCCACCAGAGTTTGAATGGCCAGATCGACCGTTTCATCCTGAAGGGTCCCGCCAGTATCTTGCAAGGTCACACGGAACGCAAGGCTTTTCTCGTGAGCAGCCAAGCCACCGGAAGTGTTTGATTTTGGACGGAATTCGTCGAAAAGCACAACCTTCTGAACAGTCTTGCAGGCCTCTTCGGACTGAGCCTTCTGGAGCTCGTCCAGCAGCGCCTGCACCTCGATTTTCTGATCGACAACCACCGCGATATCGCGACGCACCGGCGGGAATTTAGACACATCCGCCGGAGTCGGCAATACGCGCTGCATTAATGCTTCCGATTCGATTTCAAACAGAATCGGCGCATGCGGCAAATCATATTTCTGCATCCAGCGCGGATGCAATTCACCAATCCAGCCCACCGCGCGGCCATTCAGTTCAATACGCGCGCTGCGGCCCGGATGCAATGCCGGATGCTCCGCTTTCACGAAGCGCGCCACTGCCGGCGCGAGCACGGCTTCCAGATCGCCCTTCACGTCGAAGTAGTCGACTGTACGCGTTTGCGCGCCCCACTGCTCTTCGAGCACGGGACCGTAGGCGAGGCCGCCGATCATCTTCGGCTGCGCGAAACCTTCGACGGTCAATTCGCCTGCCTTGATCGACGGATCGTGCAGGAACACGCGGCCGGCTTCGAACACGCGCACGCGATCGGCCGCGCGACGGTTCAGGTTCGTGCGCAGGACCTCGATCAGGCTGCCGAACAGCGTGGTGCGCATGACCGACAACTGGCTCGCAATCGGATTCAGCAGACGAACAGGCTTGTCGTTGCCGGCGAAGTCCTGCTCCCACTCGGCATCCACAAAGCTGAAGTTAACTGTTTCTGCGTAATCGCGCGCGGCGAGCGCATGACGGATCACGTGAATCGAGCGCTGCGTCTCGTTGGTCGGCAGCATTTCGCTGGTCGCGACCGGCGGACGTGCGGGGATCTTTTCGAAGCCGTAAATACGCGCGACTTCTTCGATCAGATCTTCTTCGATTTCGATATCGAAGCGGTACGACGGCGGGATCACCGAGAACGTATCGCCGTCGCGTTCGAACGTGAGGCCGAGGCGCGTGAAGATCTGCGCAATTTCGTCCGCGTCGATCTTGATGCCGATGATGCGGTTCGCACGCGAGACACGCATCTTCACCGGCTCGCGCTTCGGCACGTTGACGATCTGATCGTCGACCGGTCCGGCTTCGCCACCGCAGATATCGAGGATCAGTTGCGTGATGCGTTCGATGTGTTCGACGGTGGTCGCGTAATCGACGCCGCGCTCGAAACGATGACCTGCATCAGTCGAGAAGTTGTACTTGCGCGAGCGGCCACGAATGCTATCCGGCCACCAGAACGCGGCTTCGAGATAGATGTTCGTGGTGTCGAGCGTAACGGCCGTGCTGTCGCCGCCCATGATGCCGGCGAGGCTTTCGATGTGTTGTTCATCGGCGATCACGCCGACGGTTTCATCGAGTTCGACGGTGTTGCCGTTCAGCAGCTTGAGCGTTTCGCCCTTGCGGCCCCAACGCACGTCCATGCCGCCTTGGATCTTGTCCAGATCGAACACGTGCGACGGACGGCCCAGTTCGAGCATCACATAGTTCGAGATGTCGACGAGTGCGGAAATGCTGCGCTGACCCGAACGCTCGAGACGCTGCACCATCCATTGCGGGGACTTCGCGCGCGCATTCACGCCGCGAATCACGCGACCCGAGAAGCGGCCGCACAAATCGGGCGCCGAGATTTTGACGGGCAACGTTTCGTTCAACTTGACTTCGACCGGCTTGATCTCGAGCGGACGCAGCGGCGCGCCGGTGATGGCCGATGTTTCGCGCGCCACGCCGAACACCGACAAGCAGTCCGCCTTGTTCGGCGTCAGCTTGATTTCGAAAACCGTGTCGTCGAGATTGAGCGTTTCGCGGATGTCCTGGCCGATCGGCGTAGCTTCCGGCAGGATCATCAGGCCACTATGATCTTCCGAGAGCTTCAGTTCGCGTGCCGAGCACAGCATGCCCTGGCTTTCCACGCCGCGCAGCTTCGAGAGCTTGATTGCGAACGGCGTGCCGTCCTCTTCGGCCGGCGGCAATTGCGCGCCAACCAGCGCGACCGGCACCTTGATGCCCGGCGCGACATTCGGCGCACCGCATACGATATTCAGCGTCGCGCCCGTGCCGGCGTCGACCTGGCACACGTTGAGCTTGTCCGCGTCCGGGTGCTTGACGACTTCCAGCACCTGGCCGACGACGATCTTCGAGGTCGGCGGCGCGGCCGGCCGCAGGTCTTCGACTTCGAGACCCGCCATCGTCAACGCGTGCGACAGCTCATCGGTCGTCAGTTGCGGATCGACAAAGGTTCTCAGCCAGGATTCCGGGAATTGCATGGTTCTGTGGTCGTTCTGATCAGGTTAGGTCCAGGTCCGGCAGGCGGCCCATTGATTCACTGGGCTCTGCCGGGGACGCTGCTGCGGCACTGCGTGCAGTGCCGCGCTCTATGCTTGTCGCGTTCGTACGCGCCAGTTCACGCGAATTGACGCAGGAAACGCAGGTCGTTTTCGAAGAACAGACGCAGGTCTTGCACGCCGTAGCGCAACATCGTGAGCCGCTCGAGGCCGCTGCCGAAAGCAAAACCGATGTAGCGCTCAGGGTCGAGGCCCATATTGCGGATCACCGTGGGGTGAACCTGGCCGGAACCCGAAATTTCGAGCCACTTGCCGGCGTTCTTGCCCGTTTCGAACAGCATGTCGATTTCAGCCGACGGTTCGGTAAACGGAAAGTACGACGGACGGAAGCGCACCTGAATATCGTCGCGCTCGAAGAATTTCTTGAGGAAGTCTGAGTAGACGCCCTTCAGATCCGCGAAGCTGATGTTCTCGTCGATCCACAGGCCTTCGACCTGGTTGAACATCGGCGAATGCGTTGCGTCGCTATCCACACGATACGTGCGGCCCGGCACGATCACCTTGATCGGCGGCGTATTGGTACGGGCGTAGCGCACCTGCATCGGGCTGGTGTGCGTGCGCAGCAGCAGTTGACGGCCGTCGGCATCTTTGCCGTCGACGTAGAAGGTGTCCTGCATCGAACGCGCCGGGTGGTTCTCCGGGCTGTTCAGCGAGGTGAAGTTGTACCAGTCGGTTTCGATTTCGGGACCGTCGGCCACGTCGAATCCGATCGTACGGAAAATCTGTTCGACGCGTTCCCATGTGCGCATCACCGGGTGCAGACTACCTGCGCCGGTGCCGCGGCCTGGCAACGTAACGTCAATGGCTTCAGCGGCGAGGCGCTGGTTCAGCAACGCGTCGGCGAGCGCCTGACGGCGGGCCGTCAACGCGGCCTCCACTTGTTGCTTGACGAGGTTGATCCGTGCGCCTTCGGTCTTGCGCGTTTCGGGATCGAGTTTGCCAAGGCCCTTCAATAGCTCGGTCAACGCACCCGATTTGCCGAGAAAGCGGGCTTTCTCGTTCTCGAGGGTGGTGACGTCGGAGGCTTCTGCGAAGGCTTTTTGCGCGTCGGCGACAATCTGGTCCAGATCCATTGATCCCATCATTTCAACGTCAGTGTTCTATCGAAGCAAATCCGGTTCTACCAACAAAAACGGGGCTCGGTGAGGAGCCCCGTTTTTGCTGCAGCGTCACCGAGACTACCGGATGTTCGCTGCAACGAACCACGCAGTTTAATTGCCCAAAGCGCAATCAGGCTGCAACGGCGGCTTTCACCTGCTGAACGATCGCAGCAAAAGCAGCCTTGTCGAACACAGCCATGTCGGCCAGCACCTTGCGGTCGAGTTCGATCGAAGCCTTCTTCAGGCCGTTGATGAACACGCTGTACGTCATGTCGTGCTGACGCACCGCCGCGTTGATACGCGTGATCCACAATGCACGGAACACACGCTTCTTGTTGCGGCGATCGCGGTAGGCGTATTGGCCTGCGCGCATGACCGCCTGCTTGGCGATGCGATAGACGTTATTGCGACGGCCGCGGTAACCCTTGGCCAGCTTGATGATCTTCTTGTGACGGGCCCGTGCGGTAACCCCACGTTTTACTCGAGGCATGTCTTGCTCCTATGAGTGTCGGTTAAGGGTTAAGCGAACGGCAGCATTGCGCGCACGGAGTTCATATCTGCTTCATGAACTGCCGTCGAACCGCGCAAATGGCGTTTGTTCTTGGTGGTCTTCTTGGTAAGAATGTGGCGCTTGAAGGCTTGACCGCGCTTGACGGTACCGCCCGGACGCACCACGAAGCGCTTTGCAGCACTCTTCTTGGTCTTCATCTTCGGCATGACAACTCCATTATTAGATGGATATGGGTGTGCGGTCGGCCAGATGGCCATTACCCGCCCTTCGAAACCCATTCCACTTGGTATGCAGACCGCCGTTACTGCCGGCAGCCGCTTTTCAGGAAGCGACGCACATTTGCATATGCGCCGTTCCGAAACCTGCCGATGCTGCGCCGGACACTCGGCACAGCATCGTTTCAATCTTTCACGACCGGAGCGCGCACCACACGGTGCGCCGCTGCTCCAGCGGCTTACTTCTTTTTCTTCGGCGCGAGCACCATGATCATCTGGCGCCCTTCCATTTTCGGCATCTGCTCGACCTGACCAACTTCGTCAAGGTCCGTGCGCAGGCGCTCGAGCATGCGCATACCGATTTCCTGGTGAGCCATTTCGCGGCCACGGAAACGCAACGTGATTTTCGTCTTGTCGCCGTCGTCGAGGAAGCGGATGAGGTTGCGCAGCTTGACGTTGTAGTCGCCGTCATCAGTGCCCGGGCGGAATTTAACTTCCTTGACCTGGACGATCTTCTGCTTGAGCTTGGCCTCGTGTTGCTTCTTCGCTTCCGAGTACTTGAACTTGCCGTAGTCCATCAAACGGCAGACCGGAGGAACCGCTTGCGGAGCGATTTCAACCAGATCCACATCCTGCTGTTCCGACATGCGGAACGCATCAGCGAGTTTCACGATGCCGAGCGGTTCGTTCTCGACTCCGACCAGACGCACCTCGGGTGCTGTAATTTCACCGTTGATGCGGTGCGCAGACTTATCAGTAGCGATGTTACGTTTCCTCTAAAAATTAAAAAAACGAGCCGGGCTGCCAAGTGGCTCAGTTGAACGACTGCACATCCTGGCGCAGACGCTCAATGAAGGTATCGAGAGGCATCACGCCCAGATCGACACCACCACGGGCACGCACGGCTACCGTTTGGGCTTCACGCTCTTTGTCGCCGACCACAAGCAGGTACGGCACCTTTTCCAGCGTGTGCTCCCGTATTTTATAGCTAATCTTCTCGTTGCGCAAATCGGCCTCTACTCTAACCCCTTGTTTTTGCAACGATTGGGCTAGCGACTGCGCATATTCGGCCTGACTTTCCGCGATATTCATCACCACAACCTGCATCGGCGCGAGCCACGACGGCATTGCACCAGCATGGTGCTCGATCAGAATGCCGAGGAAACGCTCCATTGATCCGACGATTGCCCGGTGCAGCATGATCGGGCGGCGGCGGCTGTTGTCTTCGGCAACGTATTCCGCGCCCAGACGCTCCGGCAGCACCATATCGAGCTGCAACGTGCCGCACTGCCACGAGCGGCCGAGTGCGTCCTTGATGTGGTATTCGACCTTCGGGCCATAGAACGCACCCTCGCCCGGCAACTCTTCCCACGTCACGCCGCAGGCCGTCAGCGCCTCGCGCAGGCCTTGCTCGGCACGATCCCATGTCTCGTCCGTGCCGGCGCGCGCATCCGGGCGCAGCGACAGCTTGATCTCGACATTGTCGAAGCCGAAGTCCTTGTAGACGCTCATCGCCAGCGTGTTGAACGCGATCGATTCGCTGATGAACTGGTCTTCGGTACAGAAAATGTGCGCGTCGTCCTGCACGAAGCCGCGCACGCGCATCAGGCCATGCAGCGCGCCCGACGATTCGTTGCGGTGGCACGAGCCGAATTCCGCGTAACGCAGCGGCAGATCGCGGTAAGAACGCAGACCGTGGTTGAACACCTGCACGTGACCAGGGCAGTTCATCGGCTTGATCGCGTAGTCGCGCTTTTCCGATTCCGTCGTGAACATGTTTTCACGATAGTTCTGCCAGTGGCCCGACGCTTCCCAGAGCGAGCGGTCCATGATCATCGGCGTCTTGATTTCGAGGTAGCCGGCGTCATTCACGCGGCGGCGCATGTACTGCTCGACCTGCTGCCACAGCGTCCAGCCACGCGGATGCCAGAACACCATGCCCGGCGACTCGTCCTGCATATGGAACAGGTCGAGTTGCTTGCCGAGCTTGCGGTGATCGCGCTTTTCCGCCTCTTCAAGCATGTGCAGATACGCTTCCTGGTCTTCCTTCTTCGTCCAGGCCGTGCCATAGATGCGCTGCAGCTGCTCGTTCTTCGAGTCGCCGCGCCAGTAGGCGCCCGCAAGCTTCATCAGCTTGAAGACCTTCAGCTTGCCGGTAGACGGCACGTGCGGGCCGCGGCACAGATCGGTGAAGCCGCCGTGCGAGTAAAGCTTGATTTCGTCGGTAGCCGGAATCGATTCGATGATCTCGGCCTTGTACTTTTCGCCGATGCTCTTGAAGTAGTCCACGGCCTCGTCGCGCGAAACCACACGGCGCGAAACCGGCTCGTCTTTCTTCGCGAGTTCCTGCATGCGCTTTTCGATCTTCTCGAGATCTTCCGGCGTGAAGGGACGGCTATATGCGAAGTCGTAGTAAAAACCGTTGTCGATCACCGGGCCGATCGTAACCTGCGCTTCCGGGAACAGATCCTTCACCGCGTATGCGAGCAAGTGCGCCGTGGAGTGACGAATGATGTCGAGGCCGTCGGCGTCTTTCTCGGTGATGATGGCAAGCGCCACGTCATGATCGATCAGCGCGGACGTATCGACGAGTTCACCGTCGATCTTGCCGCCGAGCGCAGCTTTCGCGAGGCCGGGGCCGATCGAGGCGGCCACTTCGGCGACGGTCACCGGATGCTCGTACTGTCGAACAGAACCGTCAGGCAGACGTATCGAAACCATTGCGTTCTCCGTGGTGCCGACCGGCGGCGGCACATACAACCAGGTCAAAAACCAAAAAAAATGCGGCCCCGCTTTCGAGGGGCCGCATTCACATTTCCTGCTAACTACAGTGGCGAAAGTGGTCCTCGACTAGCGTCGCTCCGAAGTAGTTTCGGTCAACGTTCGCGGTGCCATAACCGTATTTTGCCTTTTTGCGCCGAAGCGCTTACTGCAGTTTGCGAAACCCCGGCAAAACCGGAATTTCTCTTTCGTTGGTAGGCTCGATTGGACTCGAACCAACGACCCCCACCATGTCAAGGTGGTGCTCTAACCAGCTGAGCTACGAGCCTGAAGAAACGAGATTATATGGAGCCCCACACCGCTTGGCAAGTACTTTTATGCGCCGACTTTAAATTTCTACTCACGCGCGCGAGCGCATCGAACCGATGCATACCGGGCACCTGCACGAATCCACAGGCACCCGCCGCCGCGTCCGCGCATCAACTCTTGCGTGAAGCGCGCACCACGCCGACTACTTCACCGAGCAACGTACACGCGCGCTGAATTTGCGCGGCGCTCGACACCTCGACAGTAAATTGCATGAACGCAGCGTTGCGACGCGACTGCGTCTTCACGCCGATCACATTCATCTTCTCGCGCGCGAAAACTTCGGAGATATCGCGCAGCAGACCTTGCCGATCCGTGGCCTCGATGCTGAGGTCGACGGGATAGACCGACTGCCCACGGCCGCTCATGACATCTGCCGACCACGCGGTTTGCAACACACGCTCCGGCGCGCGATCGGCCATGCGCATGAAGGTCGGGCAATCGCTGCGGTGAATCGACATGCCCTTGCCACGCGTGACAAAGCCGCTGATGTCGTCGGGCGGCGCCGGACGGCAACAGCGCGCGAGTTGCGTAAGCAACGCGTCGACGCCGACCACGAGCACACCCGTCGAAGCCCCACGGGCTACGCTCGCGCCGCTACTGCGCTTCTCGAACTGTTCCGGCGCTTCGACCACAGGCTCGGGCGGCGGCGCATCGTGCAGCGCCTGCTCGACGAGCCGCAGGCTGAATTCTTCCTTGCCAACCACCGAGAACAGATCGTCAGTGGTCTTGAATCCGAGCTTGGCGGCGAGCTGATCGAGATTGACCGACGTCTTGCCCTCGCGCTGCAGGGTCTTTTCGACCATCGCACGGCCGCTCGAGATGTGCTCCTGCACTTCGACCGCGTTGAACCACGCGCGCACTTTCTGCCGCGCCCGATGGCTCTGCAGATACCCGAGTTGCGGGTTGAGCCAGTCACGCGACGGACCGCCCTCTTTCACCGCGACGATCTCGACCGTCTGGCCGTTCTGCAACGCCGTATTGAGCGGCACCATCGCGCCATCGACACGCGCGCCACGGCAGCGATGCCCCAGTTCGCTATGCAGGTGATACGCGAAGTCCACCGGTGTCGCACCGTGCGGCAGCGGAATCACGCGTGCTTGCGGCGTGAGCACGTAGATGTGGTCGTCGTCAAGCGTAGCCTGGCGCAGTTGCTCCCACGGCTGCGCGGCGCGCTTCTCGCCGTGCTCGCCTTCGGAGACATCGTCTTTCCACGCGAGCAATTGACGCAACCACGCAATCTTCTCGTCGTATTTCTCATTGGCGCTGAACTGCCCGCCGTAACCACGCGTGCCGGCTTCCTTATAACGCCAGTGCGCCGCCACGCCATACTCGGCGAACTGATGCATTTCCTGCGTGCGGATCTGTACTTCGAACGCGCGGCCGTCGTCGCCGATCACGACCGTGTGCAGCGACTTATAGCCGTTCGGCTTCGGCCGCGAGATGTAGTCGTCGAACTCTTTCGGCACCGGTTGCCACAGGTTGTGCACGATACCGAGCACGGTGTAGCAATCCTTGATGTCCTGCACGATCACGCGAAACGCGCGCACGTCGTACAGTTCGGCGAAATCCAGCTCCTTGCCGTGCATCTTGCGCCAGATGCTGTAAATGTGTTTTGGCCGGCCGCTGACTTCAGCCTGCACGTGCGCCGCAGCCAGTTCCTGCTGCAGCCGCTCGATTGCCTGCGCAACATAGCTCTCGCGCTCAACGCGTTTCTCGTCGAGCAGCTTGGCGATGCGTTTGTAAGTGACCGGCTCTTCGAAGCGGAGCGCGAGATCCTCGAGCTCCCACTTCAGCTGCCAGATGCCGAGCCGGTTGGCGAGCGGCGCGTAAATATCGAGCGTTTCACGCGCCACATCAGGCGACGGCGTGATTTTCGCCGCCGCGTAATAGCGCAGCGATTGCAAGCGCGACGCGAGCCGTATCAGCACGACGCGAATGTCCTGCGCAAACGCGAGCAGCATCTTGCGCAGCGCCTCGACCTGCGCGCGGCGCGCGGCCTGCGCATCGCGCCCGGCTTCGGGCATCGCATTCTGCGCGGCGCGCAAGCTCACCGTACCGAGGCGCAGCAACTTGCGCACGTCGCCGACCAGTTGCGCGACTTCTTCGCCGAAGTTATCGGCGATCACGCGTTCCGGGTCTTGCAGATGCGGCGTTAGCGCAAACAAGGCCGCCGCCAGCACAGCCGACGGATCGACGTTGAGCGTGCGCATGATCGACGCCGTACCCGCCGCGTGATCCGCCAGCAACTCGCCCGACGAGAGCCGCACTTCGCCCGCATGTTCGCGCACGAACGCCATCGCTTCGTCGAAGGAAGGGATGGGGGTCGGCGTGCTCGTAACGATTTCGGTAGTCATGGTGCGACGGCCCACCGGGCCAGACGGATCAACGGATTTTCAACAACAACTGCGAGACGACGCTAAAGCCAGCCTCAGCCACGCTCAATCGCGCTGCGCCGCGACCACGACGATTTCGACGAGGCACTTCGGGTTAGCGAGCTTCGCTTCGACGGTAGCGCGCGGCGGCGTGGCGCCTTGTGCGACCCACTCGTCCCACACTGCGTTCATGCCGGCGAAGTGCACCATGTCCGAGATATAGATCTGCACGGACAGCAAGTGCGACTTGTCGCTGTTGACTTCTTCCAGCAGACGGTCGATGTGGCCGAGCACTTCGCGCGTCTGACCCGTGATGTCCTGATCCGCGTCTTCGGCGATCTGGCCGGCGAGGTACACGGTGCCGTTGTACACAGCGGTTTCCGAGAGGCGCTTGCCGACGTGGTGACGAATGACTGCCATGAAGAATCCTGAGGTTGGTTGAAAATTGATCGCAGATGCGTTCCGCATTGCACCTACGCATCGCATCCACGGGTGGCCAATAAAGGACGCCGCGCGGAACTCGATATTATGACGCGTCGGCGACCGGCCCGATAAAGAACTCCCGAGCGATGTCGATCTGATCGGCCGACAAAAACGCCGGCGCATGCCCGACGTCCGCAATTTCGGCGCTCGTTACAGCGCGCCCGGTCTCAATCATCTTCGCGACCGTCTCGCGCGAGAGCAGATCCGATTGCTCGCCGCGCACCACTAACACAGGCCCCTGAAACGCAGCCAGCGAATGCCACAATGCGGCCTCGCCGAGTTTGGCCGCCTCCTCAGTGGTCGCGGTAAACGGCTGTGCGATCCGCGGGTCGTAGCGGAACAACCATGCGCCGTCCTGCTCGTGCAAAAGCGGCGTATTGATCTCGCGCCACTCCTCTGGCGTGAGCGGACCGAAGGTTTGCGCAAGCAACGCCGCGTAGTCGATGCCCTGCTGCGGCGTTTCGAAACGCACGGGCTTGCCGAGGTAATCGCCGATGCGCTGCACGGCCACCGGCTCCAGATGCGGCCCGACGTCGTTCAACAGCATTTTACGAATCGGCGTTTCCGGCAGCCCGGCCAACGCGAGCCCGATCAAACCGCCCATCGAGGTGCCGAACCAGTCGACCGTTTCGACGTTCAGGCGCGCGATCAGCGTGACCATATCGGCGACGTACTGCGGCACGCTATAGAAGTTGGGGTTGGCGAGCCAGGAAGACAAGCCCCGCCCCGCTATATCCGGACATACCACGCGGTAAGTGCCGGCGAATTCCGCAGCAAGGCGGTCGAAATCGCGCCCCGAGCGCGTCAAACCGTGCACGCACAGCAGCACACGTGGATTAGCGGGGTCGCCCCACTCGGTGTAGGCGATCCGGTGCAGGCCACCGGCGCTCGCGCACTGCACATAACGTTGGCGCGGCGCGGGCCGCCCGGCGGTGGATGCGGACGTCTCGGTCATCTGGGTTCCTTGCAAAAGCTCCATGGGCTCGACGCAGACCAAGCGGCGGGAAATGAATGTCGAATCTTCAAACGATTGTAAACCGCTTTGCCGCGCGGCAAGGATCGGCCGAACGGCCTAAGACTGATCAGGATGCACCAGGGTATAAGCCGCAGCGCCGGCGCCCGGATCCGGGCAGCGCAAAAACGGCGCGAAAAGGCGCCACCAAAACAAAACGGGCGAGACTCGCGCCTCGCCCGCCTACAACCTCGCGTCAATTCAATTCGCTTCGCAAGCCACCCCAAGACCTACAAGGCAACTCGCGTTGCCACCACCTTCCGTCACAAGGACCAAAGCAGGCGGCTCACACCACCACTCAGCTCACCGCGCTCACATCCAGCGGTGCGCCCGTCTTCGTCTGGATTTCCTCGACGCTGACACCCGGCGCCAGTTCGGTCACCTTCAGACCGTCTTCCGTTATTTCGATCACGCCGAGATCGGTGATGATCTGATCGACCACGCCCACGCCCGTCAACGGCAGCGTGCATTCTTCGAGGATCTTGTGCTGGTCGCCCTTCGCGACGTGCTCCATCAGCACGACCACGCGCTTGACGCCCGCGACCAGATCCATCGCGCCGCCCATGCCCTTGATCATCTTGCCCGGGATCATCCAGTTGGCCAGATCGCCCTTCTTGCTGATCTGCATCGCGCCCAGAATAGCCAGATTGATGTGGCCGCCGCGAATCATCGCGAACGAATCCGCCGACGAGAAAATCGACGAACCCGGCAACGTGGTCACCGTCTGCTTGCCGGCGTTGATCAGGTCAGCATCCACTTCTTCTTCGGTCGGCGACGGGCCGATGCCGAGCAGGCCGTTTTCCGACTGCAGCCACACTTCGACGCCTGCCGGAACGTGGTTCGCCACCAGCGTCGGCAAGCCGATGCCGAGGTTTACGTAAAAGCCGTCCTGCAATTCCTTCGCCGCGCGTGCGGCCATTTCGTCACGAGTCCATGCCATGATCAGTCTCCTTTCGCGCGGACGATGCGTTGTTCAATGCGTTTTTCCGGATTCGCATTGAGCACAATGCGCTGCACGAAAATGCCCGGCGTGTGGATCGCATCCGGATCGAGTTCGCCCACTTCAACGATTTCCTCGACTTCCGCGACCGTGATCTTGCCGGCCATCGCGCACATCGGGTTGAAGTTGCGCGCGGTGCGGCGATAGATCAGGTTGCCCGATTTATCGGCTTTCCACGCCTTGACCAACGCGACGTCGGCCGTCAGCGAATGTTCGAGCACGTAATGGTTTTCGCCGAACTGGCGGGTTTCCTTGCCTTCGGCGATCAGCGTGCCGTAGCCGGTGTTCGTGAAGAAGGCCGGGATGCCCGAGCCGCCGGCGCGCAGCTTCTCGGCGAGCGTGCCTTGCGGCGTGAATTCGAGCTCGAGTTCGCCGGCCAGATATTGGCGTTCGAACTCCTTGTTCTCGCCCACGTACGACGAAATCATCTTCTTGACCTGGCGCGTTTCGAGCAGCAGACCGAGGCCGAAACCGTCGACGCCCGCGTTGTTGCTGATGCAGGTGATGCCCTGCACCTTCGAATCGCGCAGTGCCGCGATCAGCGCCTCAGGAATGCCGCACAGCCCGAAACCGCCGACGGCGAACGTCTGCCCGTCCTTGACGATGTCTTTCAGCGCCTCGGCGGCGCCTGGATAGACCTTGTTCATCAGTATGTCCCTTCCTTTATGGAAACCCGAAAACGGAATTCGGATCGTTGCGACTTCGATATGACGCTTAGCGGGCAAGCGCCCGACACGTCATTCTAGTCATCCGCGGCCTGTTCTGCGCTCAGGTTACCCTGCCTCACGCAAATGCCTGCTGCAAACATTTCGCCGCGTTGTCATGTGCCCGAAAGAGTACGCTGGGCGCGCCATGCGGCACAATACGCAAAAATACATAAGTACTTGCCGCCAGCCCATGCCCGCACTGGATTACCAAACCGCGTTTCACCTCGCTCCGATCGGACTCGTGCTGTCACGCGAACGCATCATAGAAGACTGCAACGACGAGCTGGCGTCGATATTCGGCTGCACGCGTGAGGCGCTGCTCGGCCAGTCGTTCCAGGTGCTGTATCCGTCGACGGACGAATTCGAGCGGATCGGCGCGCGGATTCCGCCGATCATGACCGCCCAAGGCAGCTACGCGGACGACCGGATCATGAAGCGGGCCAATGGGGAATTGTTCTGGTGCCACGTGACGGGCCGCGCGCAGCAACGCATGGACCCGCACGCAGCGGGTGTGTGGACTTTCGAGGATTTGAGCGCGACGCGGCGCGTGGCGGTCGAGCTAACGCCGCGCGAGCGGGAAATCGCCGCGCAACTGGTGACGGGCAAAACCAGCAAGCAGATCGGACGGGCGCTGGATATCAGCCCGCGCACGGTCGATGTCTACCGTGCGCGGCTGATGCGCAAATACGATACGGGGAATGCGACCGAGCTGTTGCAGCGCTTGCTCGGGCATTGAAGAGGCGCTGAGAAGGCGCTGGGAGCGCTGGGAGCTACTAAGCCGCCTTGACCAGCGCCGCGCTCTCGATGGTCTCGCGCAGCATATCCGGCACCGGCACGGACTTGCCGGCGGCATAGTCGATCCACACGCAACGCGCAGCACCGCGAGCGTAGACGGTGTTCGGATCATCGGCGCGCACGAGTTCGAACGCCGTGTCGAAACTGCTGCGCCCGGGCGTGGCCACGGACATCCGGCCGATCACATCGCCCGGATAGTGCAACTGCTTGAGAAATTCCATCGACGCGTTGACGATCACCGGCCCCTGCCCGTCGGCGTTGCTGCCGGCCAGACCCAGTTGCTCGAACCAGGAAATCCGCACCTGCTCCATGTAACGGAAATAGACCGTGTTGTTCACATGGCCGAATGCGTCCATGTCGCCCCAACGGATCGGCATAGACATCTCAAAAACTGCGTGAAAATCGCTCATCGTACTTCTTTGACGGGTTGAAACGAGGGTGAAACCGGCACGCGGGCCGGGGCAAACATGACAAACCACGAACGGCGGCGCAAAGCTACGTTCAGGCGAGACCGAAGCCATCGTCGGCGGCAATCACCGAGCCGTTGATGAATTGCGATTCATCGGCCGCCAGCAGCAGCAACAGCCCATCCAGATCCTCCGGCTTGCCGACACGGTGACGCGGCAGCAACGAGACCAGCTTCTGCCCCTGCTCGGTCGACCAGTGATGATGGTTGATCTCGGTATCGATATAGCCCGGGCAGATGGCGTTCACGTTGATGCCGTGCTTGCCCCACTCCAGCGCCATGGCTTTCGTCATATGGACGACTGCGGCTTTGCTCATCGAGTACAGGCCGATCTGCGGCAACACCCGCAGACCCGCCATCGACGCGATATTGATGATCCGGTATGACGGCTTCTGCGCGCTATTGCCACGCATGATCATGCGCTTGGCGACTTCCTGGGCAACGAAGAATGCGCCGCGCGTGTTAGTGTCGAACACGTATTCGAAATCGGCCGGCGTGACTTCCGAGAGCTTCTGAGTGGTCGACACACCTGAATTGTTCACCAGAATGTCGATCGTGCCCGCCTCGGTTTCCGCGTGGGCGACAGCCGACTTGATGCTTTGATAATCCGTGACGTCGAGCGAGACGACGTGCGCCGCGCCCCCGGAGGCTTCGATCTCGGCGCGCAACTCCTTCAAGCGCTCAGTGCGGCGGCTTGCCAACACGACCTTGGCGCCAGCCTGCGACAATACTTGAGCAAAGCGCTTCCCCAACCCGCTCGAGGCGCCGGTGATCAGCGCGACCTTGCCTTCCAGATTGATCGAACGGCCCATTGTCGTTCCTTGTTCGGTTGTTGTTACAGACGCGGTTGACAGGTGCGGTAGGACCATCACTGCGGGTCATACCGTATCACAGAAATAGAACGATCGTGCTAATCTCTGCTCATCTGGTTGCAGTGGCGGAGACCATCGCCCACAATACGATCCCGAAAAAAGCATTCTAACGGTAAGAAGAGGAGCATCAATGACCCCCGCAAGCCTCATTGAGCAATACGGTCCACGCGAGTCGATGGAATACGACGTTGTGATCGTCGGCGGCGGCCCGGCAGGCCTGTCCGCAGCGATCCGCCTGAAGCAGCTGGCGGCGGAAAAAGGCGTCGAGCTTGGCGTGTGCGTACTGGAAAAAGGCTCGGAGATCGGGGCTCATATCCTGTCGGGCGCGGTGATGGATCCGCGCGCCATCACCGAACTGATCCCGGACTGGAAGGAAAAAGGCGCGCCGCTGACGGTGGACGTGACCGAAGACAAGTTCCTGTTCCTGACGGAAACCGGTTCGAAGAGCGTGCCGACCTGGGCGCTGCCGGACAACTTCAAGAACCACGGCAACTACGTGATCAGCCTCGCGAACGTCACGCGCTGGCTGGGTCAGCAGGCTGAAGCGCTGGGCGTGGAGATTTTCCCGGGCTTTCCGGCCGCTGAGATTCTGTATAACGACGATGGCTCGGTCAAAGGCGTCGCCACTGGCAATCTGGGGATCGGCAAGGATGGCGAGCCGACCGAGAACTTCCAGCTCGGCATGGAGCTGCACGCGAAATACACACTCTTCTGCGAAGGCGCGCGTGGGCATCTCGGTCGTCAACTGAACGACAAGTTCAAGCTGCGCGAAGGCGTCGATCCGCAGGTCTACGGTATCGGTATCAAGGAATTGTGGGAAATCGATCCGGCGAAGCACAAGCCGGGTCTGGTGATGCATACCGCCGGCTGGCCGCTGGAGAACGACACGTACGGCGGCTCGTTCCTCTATCACATGGACAACAACCAGGTGGTGGTGGGCTTCGTGGTCGGTCTGGGCTACACGAATCCGTACCTGTCGCCGTTCGAGGAATTCCAGCGCTACAAGACGCATCCGGCAATCCGCGCAATTCTGGACGGCGGCAAGCGCGTGTCGTATGGCGCGCGGGCGATTACTGCGGGCGGTCTGTTGTCGCTGCCGAAGCTCGTTTTCCCGGGTGGCGCGCTGGTGGGTGACGATGCAGGCTTCCTGAACGCGTCGCGGATCAAGGGTTCGCATGCGGCGATCAAGACCGGCATGCTGGCGGCTGAGGCTGCTTTTGAGGCTGTCCAGGCTGGCCGCACCAGCGACGAGCTGACGGGTTATCCGGAGTCGTTCAAGACTTCGTGGCTGCACACGGAACTGCATCGTGCGCGTAATTTCAAGCAGTGGATGAGCAAGGGCCTGTACCTCGGCACCCTGATGGTCGGCATCGAGCAGAAGCTGCTGGGCGGCAACGTGCCCTGGACGCTGCATCACCAGCATTCCGATCACGAGATGCTGAAACCGGCGTCGCAATGCAAGCAGATCACGTATCCGAAGCCGGATGGAAAGCTGACGTTCGACAGGCTGTCTTCCGTGTTCATTTCGAACACCAACCACGAAGAGAATCAGCCGGCTCACCTGACGCTGAAAGACCCTTCGGTGCCGGTGAATGTGAACTGGCAGACGTATGCCGGTCCGGAGTCACGCTACTGCCCCGCCGCGGTGTATGAGTTCGTGAAGAACGACGACGGCAGCGAGCGTCTCGTGATCAACGCGCAGAACTGCGTGCATTGCAAGACCTGCGATATCAAGGACCCGACCCAGAATATCGTCTGGGTGACGCCTGAGGGTGGCGGCGGTCCGAACTATCCGAATATGTGATTCGGTGTTTGTTTGCCGTGCGCGGAGCTTGTTTGTCCGCGCACCGCATGCAGGCAAGCTCCACGCAGGTAAAAACAAAGCGGCATCCATTGCAGACGTGCTGCCAACGTCGCCGCAAAGCAACAAGCTCAAACTCACCGCATCATTTCAATCCGCTCCCGCACTTTAGCCAGCACCGGCGCCCATGCGCCAATCTCAGGCTGTCGGAAGAGCTCAATAGAATCGTACCAGGCCGTGGTGCCCGATTCGTCGCCCCAAAACCATGCCGACACGTGATCGATCATCAAACACGTCGGCACGCCAAGCGCCCCTGCCAGATGCGCGGGTCCGCTATCAATCGTGACTACCAGATCCAGATTCGCCAGCAGCGCAGCGACATCGTCGAATCCGGACTGAAAATGGTGGGTCAGGTCGACGACATCGAGCCCCTTGGCGCGCCACTGCGCGACTGTCTCGCTGCGCCCAGGCGACAACGCAAACCAGGTCACGCCCGGCACGCTCAATAACGGCTCGAGTTGCTCGACAGGCACCGACCGCCGCGTATCGCGGATATGCTCGGGATTACCGTTCCACACCAAACCGACGTTGCGATTACCCGCGCCCGGCTTGCGGGCTGTGTGCGCATGAACCCGCTCGCGCCATTTCTGCACGCGCGTGGGCTCGGCGCTGAGATACGGCGCACCCCACCCCGCTGCATCGAAGACGCCGAGCCGCAACGGCAAGCTCATCAACCCGCAATGGAAATCCGGCCGCGTTTCAAAGCTCGTTTCGAGCGGCAAGTCAGCGGGTAGCATCCGTTCGAATAGATGCCGCAACGGCCCGTCGTGACCGAAAATCACCCGGCCGCCTTCGCGTCGCGCCCGCTCGGCCAGGAGCGGCAGAAAGCGCACCGCCCAAAGGCAGTCGCCGTTACCTTGCTCGCCGTAGACGACCAGCGTTTTGCCTTGCAGCGATTCGCCCTGCCAATGCGCACTGATCGCAGCGAGCGCATGCTGCGCGTTATTCAGATCGTCGCCGAACGCGACGCGTGATTCGTAATGCGCCCAGCCTTCGGCGAAACGTCCCGTCCGGATTTCAAGTTCCGACAGATCGAATAGCGCATGCACGTTATCCGGCGACAACGCCAGCACTTGCCTGAGCAAGGCTTCCGCTTCGGCCAGCCGCGCCTGCTCCTTGATGCACAACGCGAGCTTGTGAAGCGCCACCGGGTTGCCGGGTACGATGCGCACCGCTTCGCGCAGTAGCCGCTCGGCCATGTCGAAGTCATTGCGCTGTTGCACGGCCGCCGCACGCCAGATCAGCGCGTTGGCGTCTTCGGCGTTTTGCGCGAGCAACAGCGTCGTGGCGGAGTCGACGAGCGACCAGTCGCGCACGATGAAGGCCGTCTGCGCGATGGTGTGTAGGAGCGTAGGTTCGCAGGAGGGATCAAGCTGGTAAGCGCGCACCAGCGCCGCGAGCGCCTCGCGCCGAAGCGACTTGTCGCGGCCGGCGCGCTCCAGCAAGAAATGTCCGAGTGCAAGGCAGTCCGCGGCGCCAGCGTGTGGCGCGGTGGCACGCGCGCGCAGGTCCGCGAGTTGGCTATCGGCCGGCTCGGTGTTCGTATCGGTCATTGAAACGAGAGGCCACGCGCACTACGAAGACGCCCAGAAAGCGCCCTTTACGGCGCGCTCGCCGCGATCTTCGGCGTGCTGACGGCGACGTCGCCGCATTGCGCACGGTGGCGCAACGCATGGTCGATCAGCACCAGCGCGAGCATGGATTCGGCGATCGGCGTGGCGCGGATGCCGACGCACGGGTCGTGACGCCCGAACGTTTCGACAACAACGGGCTGCCCCGCCTTGTCGATCGAGCGGCGCGGCGTACGGATGCTCGAAGTCGGCTTGATCGCGATCGACACCGTGATGTCCTGGCCGGTCGAAATACCGCCGAGCACACCACCCGCGTGATTGCCGACGAAGCCTTCCGGCGTCAATTCGTCGCCGTGGACCGAACCGCGTTGCGCGACGCTGGCGAAGCCCGCGCCGATTTCGACGCCCTTCACCGCATTGATGCCCATCATGGCGTGCGCAATGTCTGCGTCGAGCCGGTCGAACAGCGGCTCGCCCAGCCCAACCGGCACGCCGGAAGCCACGACGTTAATGCGTGCGCCGATCGAGTCGCCGTCTTTACGCAAGGCGTCCATATACGTTTCCAGCTCCGGCACGATCTCCGCATTCGGCACGAAGAACGGGTTCTCACGCACATGCGACCAGTCGACGAACGGCACGTCGATTTCTCCGAGCGCCGCCATGTAGCCGCGGATCTCAACACCGAACTTTTCACGCAGCCATTTCTTCGCAACCGCACCGGCCGCTACCGTCGGTGCGGTCAGACGGGCCGACGAACGGCCGCCGCCGCGATAGTCGCGAATGCCGTATTTCTGCCAGTAGGTGTAGTCGGCGTGACCGGGACGGAAGGTGTCGGCGATGTTGCCGTAGTCTTTGCTGCGCTGGTCTGTATTGCGGATCAGCAACGCGATCGGCGCGCCGGTGGTCTGGCCTTCGAACACGCCCGACAGGATCTCGACCTTGTCTTCTTCCTGGCGCTGCGTGACATGGCGCGACGTGCCGGGTTTGCGGCGGTCAAGTTCGAGCTGGATGTCGGCTTCGCTAAGCGCCATACCCGGCGGGCAGCCGTCGATCACGCAGCCGATAGCGGGGCCGTGCGATTCGCCGAAGGTCGTGACAGTGAAAAGCGTACCGAGCGTGTTGCCGGACATGGGCGTCGTCCAAAGAAATGCGGGGAAAACACCATTATGCCAGCCCTACAGGGGCTAAGTCCCGGCCGCCCTACTTCCGCGCCCCGCGCAACTCGGTGACGATCTTCTGCAGCACCTCAGGCGTCGCCTCGGCCGGATCGATCGGCTCACCCACCGCCAGCGTCAGCCGGCTCATTACGCCCTTCTGGATCGGTCGCGGCCAGCGCGCGTCGTTGGCGCGTGAAAACACGCTCCCCCACAGCCCGCGCAGCGCCATCGGTATCACCGGCGCCGGCGTGCGGCGGATGATCTCAGTCACGCCATGGCGGAACGGATTCATCTCGCCAGTCTTCGTCAATTTGCCTTCCGGGAAGATGCAGACCAGATCGCCCTCGGCGAGCGCCTCTGCGCAGCGTTCATAGGCGCGCGTCAGCAGCTCCGGGTCCTGATGGGCGGGCGCAATCGGAATCGCCTTCGCATGGCGGAACACCCAGCCGGCGAGCGGCGACTTGAAAATCTGATGGTCCATCACGAAGCGGATCGGCCGCGGACTCTCGGCCATGATGACGATCGCGTCGACGAAGCTCACGTGATTGCACACCAGCACGGCCGCACCCTCTTCCGGAATCCGTTCGGCATGCACGAGGCGAATCCGGTAGAACGTATGCACCAGCACCCAGGCGATAAAGCGCAGCAAGAACTCAGGCACGAGCGAATAAATGTATGTCGCGACGACAATGTTCAGCAGCGCGGTGACGAGGAAAATCGCCGGAATACTGAAGCCCGCCGCGGTCAGCCCCATCGCCATCAACGCCGAGACGATCATGAACAGCGAATTCAGAATATTGTTCGCGGCGATGATGCGCGCGCGGTGGGTCGGCTGGCTGCGGCTCTGGATCAGCGCATAGAGCGGCACGCTATAGAAGCCGCCGAACATGGCCAGCAGGAACAGATCGGCCAGCACGCGCCAATGGGCGGGCCGCACGAGGAATTCGCCGACGCTCAACAGATGCCCGACGGCCGGCAACGCATGGCTCGCGAAGAACAGATCGATCGCGAACACGCTCATGCCGATCGAGCCGAGCGGCACGAGGCCGATTTCGACGCGCCGCTTCGAGAGCTTTTCGCACATCAGCGAACCAAGGCCGATACCGATCGAGAACGTGCCGAGCAGCACGGTCACCACGTCCGGATCGGCGGACAGCACGTTTTTCGCAAAACTGAAAAACGAAGACAGAAAAGTCGCGCCGACGAACCACAGCCAGGAAATCCCCAGCAGGCTCAGAAACACAGTCCTGTTTTCGCGCGCGAGCTTCAGGTTGCGCCACGTTTCACTGACCGGATTCCAGTTGACGCGCAGATCGGGCTGCGGCGCCGCCGTGACAGGCACAAAGTTCGACACCAGCCGCCCCACCAGAGCAATCCCGACACAGGCGCAGGCCAGCACCACCGCGCCATGCTCGACGAAACCCGCACCCACGCCGCCGATAATCGTCCCAATCAGAATCGCGACGAAGGTGCCCATCTCGACCATGCCGTTGCCGCCGACCAGTTCCGACTTCGACAGATGCTGCGGCAGATACGAATACTTGACTGGTCCGAATACGGTCGAATGGACGCCCATCAGAAACGTGCACAGATATAGCAAGGGCGCGCTGTGCATCCAGAAACCCGTGCCGCCGATCAGCATCACGACGATTTCGAAGCTCTTAACGAAGCGCGTGAGCATCGCCTTATCGTACTTGTCCGCGATCTGGCCGGAGGTGGCCGACAGCAGCACGAACGGCAGAATGAAGATCGCCGAGATCAGGAACGCCGCGGTTTTCGGATCGACGCCGGAAAAGCGCGCCGCCTGGTACGTGACGAGCGACGTGAAGCCGATCTTGAAGACGTTGTCGTTCATCGCGCCGAGAAACTGGGTCCAGAAAAACGGCGCGAAGCGGCGCTGGCTCAGCAGGCGGAACTGGGACTCGTGCGTCTCGTGAGAGCGGGCGGCACGGCGGGCGGCAGGTATCGGGCGATCGCTCATGAGGTTCGGAGAACAGGCTAAGAGAGCAGCAAAGGGGAAAGGGCCGGACACAAAAAAAGCGCACGCTTTCGCGCGCGCCTTGATCGCATTTTCATACTCACGGCAACGGCGCGAGCGCCGCGGTGAGCCACCGCACGTGAGTTAACGCGGCGCCGGTTGTTGATCCTGCGGTTCTTCCGGCCAGTCGCGGATATAGGCCTTGAGCATGCGGTTTTCGAAGCCCTGCTCTTCGACCACCGCCTTGGCGACGTCGTAGAACGAGATCACGCCCATCAGCGTGCGGCTTTCCAGCACCGGCAAATAGCGCACGTGGTGCTCGAGCATCATGCGGCGAACCTCGTTGACGTCCGTTTCGGGCGTGCAGGTGAGCGGATGGTCGTCCATCAACTTGCGGATCGTGGAGGTACCGAGGCTGCCGCCGTGCTTGCTCAAGGTCAGAATAATTTCGCGAAACGTCAGCATGCCGACGAGGTCGCCGTATTCCATCACGACCAGCGAGCCGATATCGTGCTCGGCCATGGTATTGACTGCGTCGTGCAGCGTGGTATCCGGCGTGACCGTGAAAAGGGTGTTGCCTTTGACTTTAAGAATGTCGCTGACTCGCATAATCTGTCTCCGTGATACCCGCTAAGCTGATAGTGCCTGAATGACTTTCGATCCTAGCGGAAAGGTCCATAAAAGGAAAGCGGCCCGCCCACCAAGGCGCAACGGGCGTTTGCAAGGTCGGCCCGGCGCCGTTCAGCGCGCCCACATTGTCCGACCCGCGGGAAAACCGCGCTTGAAGCGATCCATGCCGGTGATAGGATGGCCGCCACTTTCACCTTTCGCGAGGCCGTCCGTGGCCTCGCCGCACAGGATGTCCGCCAACCGTTTCGATACGCTTGCGCTGCACGCCGGCGCCGCGCCCGACCCGACCACCGGCGCGCGCGCCACGCCTATTTACCAGACTACCTCGTTTTCGTTCCGCGACTCGGACCACGCCGCGGCGCTCTTCAATATGGAGCGCGCCGGCCACGTCTATTCGCGCATCTCGAATCCGACCGTGGCCGTTTTCGAGGAGCGCGTGGCCGCGCTGGAAAACGGCGCAGGCGCGATCGGCACGGCCAGCGGCCAGGCCGCGCTGCATCTGGCGATCGCCACGCTGATGGGCGCCGGCTCCCATATCGTCGCCTCCAGCGCACTGTACGGCGGCTCGCACAACCTGCTGCACTACACGTTGCGGCGCTTCGGCATCGAGACGACCTTCGTCAAACCCGGTGACATCGACGCATGGCGCGCCGCGCTGCGCCCGAACACACGCCTGCTGTTTGGCGAGACGCTCGGCAACCCGGGCCTCGACGTGCTCGATATCGCCGCGGTGGCGCAACTCGCGCATGAGCACCGCGTGCCGCTACTGGTCGATTCGACCTTCACGACACCCTACCTGCTCAAGCCGTTCGAGCATGGCGCCGACTTCGTCTATCACTCGGCGACCAAATTCCTCGGCGGCCACGGCACCACGATCGGCGGCGTACTCGTGGACGGCGGCACGTTCGACTTCAACGCATCCGGCCGCTTCCCCGAATTCACCGAGCCGTACGAGGGCTTTCACGGCATGGTGTTCGCCGAGGAAAGCACCGTCGCACCGTTCCTTCTGCGAGCACGCCGCGAGGGCTTGCGCGACTTCGGCGCGTGCCTGCATCCCCAGGCCGCCTGGCAACTGCTGCAAGGCATCGAGACGCTGCCGCTGCGCATGGAGCGGCACGTCGCGAATACGCGCAAGGTGGTCGAATTCCTGAGCGCACACCCTGCCGTCGAAGCCGTCGCCTACCCGGAACTGCCGACGCATCCAGACCATGCGCTCGCGAAGCGTCTGCTGCCGCGCGGCGCGGGCGCGGTGTTCAGCTTCAATCTGCGTGGCGACCGCGCCGCCGGGCGTAGCTTCATTGAAGCGCTTTCGCTGTTCTCGCATCTCGCGAACGTCGGCGACGCACGCTCGCTGGTCATCCATCCCGCATCGACGACGCACTTCCGCATGGACGCCGCCGCGCTCGCTGCAGCCGGCATCGCCGAAGGCACGATCCGCCTGTCTATCGGCCTTGAAGACCCCGACGATCTGATCGACGACCTCAAACGCGCACTGAAAGCCGCGCAGAAAGCGAGTGGGACGACCACGGGAAGTGGGCCATCCGGTAGCCCGTCCAGTACGGTAAAAACCGGCCCGGTCAGTTCATCCGCCGCTCCAGCAATCGGCAACGCCTCCGCCTCGCCTGCCGATGCCGCCAAACCCCGCCCGGAGTCCGCATGATCCTCACCGTTCAAGGCAAGCCCGCCTACGCGTACGCCGGCGGCAAACCCTTCGATCCTAGTCTGCCGACGGCGGTGTTCATCCACGGCGCCGAGCATGACCATAGCGTGTGGGCATTGCAAACGCGTTACTTCGCGCATCACGGCTTCAGCGTACTGGCGGTCGATCTACCCGGTCACTGCCGCAGCGCCGGCCCGGCGCTCACCACCGTGACCGCAATGGCCGACTGGCTGGCCGCCCTGCTCGACGCCGCCGGTGTGCAACGCGCCTTCGTGGCCGGCCACAGCATGGGCTCGCTGATCGCCCTCGACTTCGCCGGCCGCTATCCGGAACGCGCGACGCACCTCGCGCTGCTCGCCACCGCCGTGCCGATGGCTGTCTCCGACGCCTTGCTCGACGCCGCCCTGCATCGCGAGCCCGATGCAATCGACATGGTCAATCAATGGTCGCATTCGACGCTCGCCGCCAAGCCGTCGTGCCCCGGCCCGGGCTTCTGGCTGCACGGCATGAACCAGCGGCTGATGGAGCGTGTCTCGGCGAGTGGCGAGCCGCAGCTGTTCCACACCGACTTCACGGCCTGCAATAGCTACGCGGACGGCCTCACACGCGCCACCGAGGTCCGTTGCCCGACGCGCCTGATCGTGGGCCGACGCGATGCGATGACGCCGCCGCGTGCGGCCAAAGCGCTCGCCGCCACGCTCTCCCAGGCCGGCGTACCGGTCGACACCGTCACGCTCGAGGCCGGCCATGCCTTGATGACCGAACACCCGGATGCCACGCTCGACGCGCTTTTCAGCTTCGCCTCGAAAGCCGCAGGCGCGGTTCCAACCGGCGTTCGATAGTCGCTGCGAGTCGTCACGATAGCCGGGCACGTGGAGACGCGCCATCGGCCGAATGGCCTAGTTGCGCGCATGGTCCGATAGCCGCACAATGGGCCAAGCCTGTCCTGTTTCGAGCGCGTTCCGAGCATGCCCGCGCGCGGCGAAGCAACCTGGGAGCGACGGGCACGGAATCGAGTAGCGTCGACATTCGGAGGCCGTGATGGCTCAAACCGCGCACACCGATCACTTCGCGAGTTTCGCGGAGTTCTACCCGTACTACCTGAGCGAGCATCGCAACACGGTATCGCGGCGGCTGCATTTCGTGGGGTCGCTCGGCGTGATCGGGTGCCTCGCCATGGCGCTCGCCACCGGTGACTGGCTATGGCTGCCGGCTGCCGTGATCTGCGGATACGGCTTTGCCTGGGTCGGGCATTTCTTCTTCGAGAAGAACCGGCCGGCTACCTTCCGGCATCCGTTTTATAGCCTGATGGGCGATTGGGTGATGTTCAAGGACATCTGCGTGGGGAAGATTTCGCTGTAGGTTTGCCGCCGCTTCAGGCGGCCTGCTCATGCAGCCTGATGCGGCATTGAAGAAGTACCCTGCTCACTTTCCTGCACACGCGCTGCCCGCGCGGCAGCACGCGCCGCCAGCAGCACAGCGAGCGTCACTTTCAGCTTGTCGTTTTCCAACGCCGCCAGAAGCGTCTGGCCATCCACGCGCGTAGAGTTCAGTTCAAGCTGATATTCGAGTTCCGCCCGATCGATCACGAACAGGTCGAACAGACGCTCGACGGTGATCTGCGCGGGATTTGCCAGCAGCAGGAAGTACGGACGCGTGTCGTCGTCCTGCAAGCGCGCGATCCACTCGATCTCCTCGAGTTTTAGCAGCAGCCTGACCGTGGTATCCATGTCGCGACGAAGCATTCGCGAGATCTCCGGCATCGTGTAGCCGCGCTTACCCGCATCGCGTGCTTCCGAGAGCCGCGCGAGGAGTTCAAGCGAATCGAACAGATCGCTGCCCTCGAAAGTCGGCCGGTGAAACTGGCCAATGCGGATTGCCGGTAACGCCGATGCGATCATCGCGCCGGCCAGCGCAATGAACCAGCACAGGTACATCCACAGCAGGAATAACGGCACAGCGGCAAACGCACCGTACACCGCGGTGTAGGTGGGAATGCGGCGTACGTAGTAGCCAAAGCCGCGCTTGGCGAGTTCGAAGGCGATCGCGGCAGTAATCCCGCCGATCACCGCGTCGCGCCACTCCACCCGGCAGTTCGGCAGAAATACGTAAAGCATCGTGAAGGCGAGCGCCGTCAACGGCAGCGCGGCGCCGGTCAGCGCCCAGTCGATCACCGACGGAATATGCTGGACGGCCGTGACCGCCATGGACCGGGTGAACAGATAGGAAGAAATCGACAGGCTCACGCCAATCAGAATCGGGCCGAGCGTAATGATCGCCCAGTAGACCAGGATGCGCTGCGCGATCGGCCGCGCCTTGCGCACCCGCCAGATCACGTTGAACGCGGATTCCACGGTCATCATCGTCATCACGGCGGTGACGAACAGAAAAATCATGCCGATGGTCGTAAGGCCCTTGGCCTTCGACGCGAACTGATTCAGATAATCGAAAATCTGACTGTTGAGCTGCGCAGGCATCAGATGGTCGGCGAGGAAAATCTGCAGCGACATCTGAAACGAGCTGAAAATCGGAAACGCCGTGAACAGCGCAAACGCGACCGTGGCGAGCGGCACTAGCGAGAGCATGGTGGTGAACGTGAGGCTGCCGGCCACCTGCGGAATGCGGTCTTCGCTACTGCGCTTCGCCGCAAACTGCGCGAGCCGTTTGAGCGTGTCGAGATCGAAACGCACCCTGGACAACAAACCCACCTCCTTGCTTCATAAAACGGTGTTTCAGGACCGTGCCCGAGGCCTGGCCGAATGGCTATGGATGGCCTGTGCAGCGGACCCAGCCCCTATAATACCCGTTCACCGATGAGGCCTATGAAAGACATTCTCGTGCTCTATTACAGCCGTCACGGCGCCACGCGCGAGCTTGCGCTGGCGATCGCGCACGGCGTCGACAGCGTCCCCGGCATGCAGGCGCGTGTGCGCACCGTGCCGGCGGTTTCCACCGTCTGCGAAGCAACCCAGCCGGACATTCCCGCTGAAGGGCCGCCCTACGTCGAACTGCGCGACCTCGAAGAATGCGCCGGTCTCGCGCTCGGTTCGCCCACCCGCTTCGGCAACATGGCGGCGTCGCTGAAATATTTTCTCGACGGCACCACGCCGCAGTGGCTTTCTGGCGCGTTGTCCGGCAAACCGGCCTGCGTGTTCACGTCCACCGGCAGCTTGCACGGCGGCCAGGAGTCCACGCTGCTATCCATGATGCTGCCGCTTCTGCACCACGGCATGCTGATCGTCGGCATTCCGTACACCGAGAGCGCGCTCTCCACTACGCAAACCGGCGGCACGCCCTACGGCGCGTCGCACTTCGCACGCGCGGGCACGGCCGAACAGGGCATCTCCGCCGACGAAAAAACGCTTGCGATTGCCCTCGGCGCCCGCGTTGCCCGCACGGCGGCCTCCATGAGCGAGCGGCCGTGAATACAGCCGCCCTGCCGGTGCAGCAAAAACGCGCCGTCGCTTTCGGCGCCACCACCGCCTTGCTCGCGCTGATCGTTTTGTCAGTCGCGTGGGAATGGTGGCTCGCGCCGCTGCGCCCGGGCGGCTCGGTGCTGGTGCTCAAAGCCGTGCCACTGCTGCTCGCCCTGCCCGGCGTGTGGCGGCACCGGCTTTACACGCTGCAATGGGCGTCCATGCTGATCCTGCTGTATTTTGCCGAGGGCATCGTGCGCGGCTGGAGCGACCGGGGCCTGAGCGCCCGCCTCGGCTGGCTCGAAACCGCGCTCTCCGTGGTTTTCTTCGTCTGCACGCTCGCCTATGTCGCGCCGTTCAAGCGCGCGGCAAAACGGGCAGCGAAGCTGGCGGCAAAGCAGGCCACACAAGAAAACGCACAGCAGAACAGCGGCCAGGCCGAGGGAAGCACACGATGAGAACAGCGCTTTTCGCGTCGCTTTTTACGTTTCTTTTCGCCTCACCTCCCGCGTAATCTATCCGCCGCCGAACATCCTGACCGACCAACATGACCCAAGCCGCTTTCCTCACCGCTTGCCGCAACGTCATCGGCGCCGCCCAGGTGCTGACCGACCCGCACGACACCGCCCCCTACCTCACAGACTGGCGCCGCCGCTACACCAGCGCAGCCTGTGCGGTGCTCTGCCCGGCCACGCCTGACGAAGTCGCGGCGCTCGTCAAACTTGCCGTCGAACATCGCATCGCGCTGGTGCCGCAAGGCGGCAACACCGGTCTGGCCGGCGGCGCCACGCCGGACGCAAGCGGCGCGCAGGCGGTGATCAGTCTGCGGCGTCTGAATCGCGTGCGCGACATCGATCCGCACAACAACACGATCACCGTCGAAGCGGGCGTCATCCTTGCCGAAGTACAGAAGCACGCCGAAGAAGCCGGCCGCCTGTTTCCCCTGAGCCTCGCCGCAGAAGGCAGTTGCACGATCGGCGGCAATCTCGCCACCAACGCGGGCGGCACCGGCGTACTGCGCTACGGCAACACGCGCGAGCTGTGCCTGGGCCTCGAAGTGGTCACCGCGCAAGGCGAACTGTGGGACGGCCTGCGAGGACTGCGCAAGGACAACACCGGTTACGACCTGCGCGATCTGTTCATCGGCGCGGAAGGCACGCTCGGCATCATCACCGCCGCCGTGCTCAAGCTGCATCCGCAGCCGGCCGCGCGCGTCACGGCGCTCGCCGCGCTCGCGTCGCCGCATGCGGCGCTCGATTTCCTCTCGCTCACGCAACGCGTCGCCGGGCCGCTGCTGACCGGCTTCGAACTGATGTCGGATTTCTGTCTGCGGCTAGTGGGCCGGCACTTCGAGCAGATGCGCTATCCGTTCGCCGAATCGCATGCGCAAGTCGTGCTGTTGGAGCTGTCGGACAGCGAGAGCGAGGAACACGCACGCGGACTATTCGAGCGACTGATGGAAACCGCGCTCGAAGACGGCCTGGTCGAAGACGCGGTAGTCGCGGAAAACCTCGCGCAGTCGCGGGCATTCTGGAATCTGCGCGAACATATCCCGCTCGCGCAAGCTGAGGAAGGCCTGAACATCAAGCACGATATCGCGGTACCGATTTCGCGCATCGGCCACTTCATCGAGGAAACCGACGCGGCAATCGCGCAAGCCGTGCCGGGCGTACGCATGGTCACGTTCGGGCATCTTGGCGACGGCAATCTGCACTACAACGTGCAGGCGCCTGAGGGCGTCGACGCAAAGGCATTCCTTAACACCTGGCAAAGCCCGATCAACCAGATCGTGTACGACAGTGTGCACCGGCATCGCGGCAGCATCAGCGCGGAACACGGCCTCGGCCAGTTGAAGATCGACGAGGCGATGCATTACAAGCAGGACGTCGAGGTGCAATTGATGCGCGCCGTCAAACGCGCGCTGGATCCGCTGAACCTGATGAATCCGGGCAAGGTGCTACGCTAGGGTTTGAAGCCTTCGCCGTCTGGTGCGAGGCTAATTGCAGGAGTCGCTGTCGTGAAGATTCGAGTGTTGTCCGATCTGCATCTGGAAAACGACGAGCCCGAACTGGTCCCGCACGCCGAAGCGGATCTGATCGTGCTGGCCGGCGACATCCACAATCACGCGGCGGGTCCGCGCTGGGCCGCGCAGACTTTCGACGGCGCCGTGCCGGTGGTCTATGTGCCCGGCAATCACGAGTACTACGACGGCGAATTCAGCGCGCTCGACACGGCGCTGTACGACGCAGCGGCCCAGGTCGACAACGTGCACGTGCTGAACAATGCCGCACTGGTCGACCCGCAAGGCCGCTGGCGCGTGCTCGGCACCACCTTATGGACCGACTTCGCGTTATACGGCGCGGATCCGGACACGCTCGCCGAGTCCATCGATGCATCGCGCCGGGTGATGCTCGACTTCCGCGGCCTGATCCAGATGAACTGGCCGCACGACACGCAGGATTCGCCGCGCGACTTCACCCCGGACGATTCCCTCGCGCTGCACCGGCGGGCGCGCGCCTGGCTCGAAGGCGAACTGGCGCGACCGTTCGACGGCAAGACGATCGTCGTCACCCATCACGCGCCGCATCGGCTGAGTCTGGCCGAGCGCTACGCAGAAGACCGCGTCTCGGCCGGTTTCGTCAATCATTTGCCGGAACTGGTGCGCTCGCCCGTTACCCTGTGGATTCACGGACATACGCATACGCCGTTCGATTACACGGTGAACGGCACGCGCGTGGTCTGCAATCCGCGCGGCTATTTCGACCGGCGCACCCGCCAGTGGGAAAATCCTCAATTCGCGTGGGACAAAGTCGTCGAGATATAGCGTCGGCTTGGGGCCGATCTGGGTAGCGCGGCCAGGCGCCACGCACTACGCTGTTGTTGTCGTGGGATTCGGGTCTTCGACTCGGCCAAACCCGCCAGCCCGGTCATCTCCGGAGGTCGCTCATGTGTGGTCGAATCAGCCAGTACCGCGATCCGCATCTGTACGCACGGCAGCTCGGCCTCGCCGATCCGCTCATGCTATTCGACGACGCCGACCGCCGCCCCGGCTACAACCTCGCGCCGGGCACTCACCCGCTCGCGATCTACCCGGACCAGACGCTGCACGCGATCCATTGGGGTTATTGCCCGGATTGGGCTCGCGAGCAGCATCTGCCGCAGACCATCAACGCGCGCGCCGAAACCGCGCCGCATACGCGCTACTTCAAAGATCTGTGGAAAACCGGGCGAGTATTGGTGCCGGCGGACGGCTGGTTCGAATGGCGCATGGAAGCGGCGCCCGGAACACCGCACGGGAATGACGCGGCGGAAGCCGACGCGACGGTCCGCCAACCCTACTTCGTGCACCTGAAAAGCGACGCGCCGATGTACCTCGCGGCGCTATCGAGCGTACGCGGCACGGAACTGCAAACGGAAGGCATGGGACTGGTGATCGTGACGGCCACCGCCGACAAGGGTCTGATCGACGTGCACGGCCGACGCCCGCTGGTGTTCGCGCCGGAGGCGGCGCGCAGATGGCTGGATCCGGCCCTGCAATTCGACGAACTCGAACAGCTCGCTCGCAGCGCCTGCCTGCCCGCTGCACGGTTCCGCTGGCACCGGGTGAGCCCGGAGGTGGACCGCACGCTCAATGACGAGCCGGGCCTGATTGAAGCGCTGCACTGAACGTGCGGAGCGCGGATCGACACTGATCGGCGACCGGACCGCAACGGCGCGGCAACGCACGCGCAAGGCACACCGAAAAGGTACAAAAGCAAGCTCAAATGCCGCGCGCCCAGCAACCTGGCGCACTGGCCAACTTCAACGATCGCGCTGCTGTCCTTGCAAATCGGGGCGCTCGACCTTGATCGGCACCAGTTGCGGCTGCTGGTCACGCAGGCGGCGCAGCAAATCGCGCGATGCGGCGATTCCGATCAGTCCCAGCATGACGGCCACGCCGATCATCAGATGCGTATCCATGAATCCCTCTTCCTTCGATTGTTGCGGATCTTGCGATTTGCCGAACAGCGGCTAATTGAACGCGTCCGGCAGGATGCCGGCAGCGCATGAACCACACGTTAGCAAATCGACCCCGGCGCAGAAGTAAGGAAATGTTGCGACGCGGCACTTATGTAACAGTCTGTCACGCCACCGCCGCCTGGAACCGTCAACAATGGTCAACCGCTCGCGTAGCGCCGCTTCAGCTGCGCGCGAACTGGCGCAACTCTTCCTGGTCGACGGCCAGCGTGGCGGGCAGTTCGTCGCGCAAAAATTCGACCCAGGTGCGAATTTTCGCGTCCAGATACTGCCGTGACGGATACAGCGCATACAGATTCATTTCCTGCGAGGTGTATTCCGGCAACAGCCAGACGAGGTCACCGCTGCGCAGGCCGCTAATCGCCGAGTAGATCGGAATCAGCCCGACCCCCATGCCGCTGCTCACCGCGACCGCCATCGCTTCGGCGACATTCACCTGAAAAGTGGTCGGGCCGAGGTTGATGGTTTCTTCGCCGTTCGGGCCGTCGAAGATCCATTTGTCGGTCGGGAATATCGGCGTCACCATTTGCAGACACGTGTGGTGCGCGAGGTCTGAGGGTTTTTCGGGCACGCCGTGCCGCTCCAGATAAGCCGGCGACGCGCACGCGATGCTGAACGCGCTGCACAGTCGCTGCGACACGAGCCCCGAATCCGGCAGACCGATTGCCAATGTCAGCGATACGTCAAAACCTTCGTCGAGAAGATCGGGCATGCGCTGCGCGAGCGTCAGTTCAATGCTCACGTCCGGGTAGCGTTGCTGATAGCGGCCCACCGCCGGCACCACGTAGTGCTGGCCGAAGCTTGTCATCGCGTGGACCTTGAGCTTGCCGGACGGGCGCGCGTGGGCGTCGCCGGCCTCCGCTTCCGCCTGATCCACGTACGCGAGGATCTGCTCGCAGCGCTGCAGATAGCGCTCACCCGCCTCGGTCAGCGCGATACGGCGCGTGGTGCGGTTCAACAGCCGCGTGCGCAGGTGCGCTTCCAGGTCGGAAACCGCGCGCGACGCGTACGCCGTGGTCGTGTTGAGGTGTTGCGCGGCACCCGTGAAACTGCCCGCTTCGACGACGCGGACAAATACGCGCATGTTTTGAAGCGTATCCATACTTTTCCCTAGTAATCCGCTGCGATTGTTACACGATTCGCAAAGGCGATTATCTCATATCGCGTAAAAATGCCTTGCATCTTTACCGGTTATTCCCCAATCAATCAAAAAATATAATGACGCACATGCTTCTATAGCCAATTTTGGAGGAAATCGTGCAGTCTCCGGTACAGAAAGGGGTCGCCGCAGCCGCGGTTCTTACGATCCTATTAACAATCGCCGGCTGTGCCAGTACCGGAGGCATCGCGCCGCAGGATCGCGGAATGGAGCCCTCCTCGCTCGACGTGGGCAACGCCATCCGGGCCGCCAACGCGGACGCCCAATGGCCTGCCGCTGACTGGTGGCGCGCCTATAACGACCCGCAGCTCAATGAGTGGATCGAAGCCGCGCAGACGAGCAACCCGAGTCTCGCTGTCGCCCAGGCGCGCGTGCGCGAGGCCATGTCGATGGCGGGTGTCGCCCGTTCGGCGTTATCGCCGCAAGTGAACGGCAGCCTGTCGATCCAGCGTCAGAAATGGGCCGACAACCTCTACTACGGCCCGGGCCCGCTCGCAGGCCAGCAGTCATGGAACAACACCGGCACGCTGGGTCTCTCATACAACCTCGATCTCTGGGGCAAGGACAAGAACGCCGCCGAGAGCGCGCTCGACGCAGCCCATGCAAGCGCGGCGGACTTCCGCGCCGCCCAGCTCGAACTGGAAGGCAACGTGGTGCGCACGTACATCGAGCTGTCGCTGAACTACGCGCTGCTCGATATCGCCAAGTCCACGCTGCAGCAACAGCAGCAGATCGTCGACCTGGCGAACCGGCGTCTGAAAGGCGGCATCGGCACCCAGCTCGAAGTGAGCCAGGCCGAAACGCCGATGCCGGAATACGAACGCCAGATCGATGAGATCGAGGAAAAGATCGCGCTCGGCCGCAATCAATTGGCCGCGCTGGCCGGCAAGGGGCCGGGCGCGGGCGATGCGATCCAGCGTCCGACGCTCTCGCTCGACAATTCGCCCGCCGCTCTGCCGAGCGCACTGCCCGCGGATCTGATCGGCCACCGGCCCGACGTGGTTGCGGCGCGCTGGACGGTCGCGGCGCAAGCGCGCGGCATCGACGTCGCCAAGGCCAGCTTCTATCCGGACATCAACCTGCTGGCGTCGATCGGCGGCTATGCCGCAATGGGCCCGCTGTTCCAGTTCCTGAAGGACCCGTCGCATAGCTGGAGCGCGGGTCCGGCACTGTCGTTGCCGATCTTCGACGGCGGCCGTCTGCGCTCGCAGCTCGGCGCGGCGTCGGCTGGGTACGACGAGGCGGTCGATCGCTATAACCAGTCGATCGTCGGCGCGCTGAAGGACATCTCCGATCAGGTGATCCGGATCCGTTCGCTCGCGACCCAGGCGCAAGACGCAGACCGTTCGGTCGCAGCGGCGCGTAAGAACTACGACCTCGCCCGCGAAGGCTATCGGCGCGGCTTGACCGACTATCTGAACGTACTGATCGCGCAAAGCCAGTTGCTGCACGCGCAGGAAGGCGTCGCGAAGATTCAGGCCGAGCGGCTGGGCGCGCATGCGTCGCTGGTCACGGCGTTGGGTGGCGGACTCGACGAACCGGCCAATGGTCCGCAGGCGAACGAGACGCTGCCGGCGCATGGAAAGGGTAAGGGCAACGCCGCGCCAGCCAGTTCGAACACCGCGGCCAAACCGTCGGCCGCGCCGGCGCAAACCGGCTCCGCCGGCCATGCGGATAATGCCGCGGCAAGTACGAACCACGCTTCCGCCAGCGTCAACGCCGGCGCGGCTGAGTGAAGAAGCCGACCATGTCAGCGCCCCCTTCTCCCTCGCGCGCGTCGTCGTTCGCCGCGCTCTACTCAGCCGCCGCCGACTGGGCCCGCACCGACGGTCTCACGTGGGTCTATCTGTTCAAAGCGCTCGCCGCCTGCTTCCTCGCGCTCGGCATCGCGATGAAACTCGACCTGCCGCAGCCGCGCACCGCGATGACCACCGTGTTCATCGTGATGCAGCCGCAAAGCGGGATGGTGTTCGCCAAGAGCTTTTACCGGATCTGCGGCACGCTGGTCGGCCTCGTCGTGATGCTCGCGTTGATCGGCCTGTTCGCGCAGCAGCCGGAACTGTTCATCGTCACCACCGCGATCTGGGTCGGCATCTGCACCGCGGGTGCCGCGCGCAATCGCAACTTCAAGTCGTACGGTTTCGTGCTGGCCGGCTACACCGCCGCACTGATCGGCATTCCCGCTTCACAGCATCCGGATGGCGCGTTTCTCAGCGCGCTCACGCGGGTGGCCGAAGTGGTGGTCGGCATCATCTGCGCGGGTGCCGTCAGCGGCCTCGTGTTTCCGCAGTTCGCCGGCTTGCAGATGCGCAGCACCGTGCGTGCGCGTTTCTCGGCGTTCGTCGAGTATGTGTCGGCCTCGTTGGCCGGCCGCAACGATCGCGCGCAGATCGAAGCGACCAATGCGAGATTTGTCGCCGACATCGTCGGTTTCGAAGCCGCGCGCAGTGTCGCCGTGTTCGAAGGTCCCGATTCACGGATGCGCGGCGGGCGTCTCGCGCGTCTGAACAGCGAGTTCATGACCGCCTCGACGCGCTTTCACGCACTGCATCAGTTGATGAACCGGCTGCGCGACTCGCAGACTAGCGGCGCGATGGTCGCGGTCGAAGCGCTCGAACCGTACTTCAAGGAAATCGCCCCGTTGCTCGCGAAATCCGGCGAACCGGTATTGAGCGCCACGGATGCCGCCCACGCCGCCGCGCAGCTCGACGCGTACAAAGCAGAGCTGCCCAAGCGGGTGCGCGAGACACGCGCCGCACTGGAAACGCAGCCGGACGCACCGCTGCTCGACTTCGACACCGGCGCCGAACTGCTGTATCGCTTCATCGACGATCTGCACGCGTACGCGGCCACCTATGCATCGCTTGCCGTCGACATACATGAACGCGAGCGCTGGATCGAGCGTTACGAACCCAAGACGAATGGAATTGCCGCGGGCGTCGCCGGTTTGCGCGCGGCCATCGTCATGATCGTGCTCGGCGCGTTCTGGATCGCGACCGCGTGGCCGAGCGGCTCGACCTTGACGCTGGACGCCGCGGCGGTCTGCGCGCTGGCATCAGCGTCGCCGGATCCGAAGCGCACCGCGTTCCAGATGGCCGCCGGCACGCTGGTCGCCTCAGTGATGGGGATGATCGCGGTGTACGGCGTGTATCCGCACATCGACGGTTTTCCACTGTTGTGCGCCGCGCTCACGCCGTTCCTGCTGCTTGGCGTATTCATGACGACGCGGCCCGCGCTGGCCGGCTACGGCGTCGGTTACTGCATCTTCTTCTGTTTCCTCGCCGGCCCGGACAACCTGATTCACTACGACCCGAGCGGCACCATTAACGATGCGATTGCGCTGGTGCTGTCGATGCTGGTGTGTGCGGTGGCCTTTGCCGTGCTGCTGCCGCCCTCGACGCCCTGGCTGCGCAACCGCCTGCTGATCGACTTGCGCCGTCAGGTGGCGCTGGCGAGCCGCGTGGGCATGCGCCGGGTGCGTTCACGCTTCGAGAGCGGCGCACGCGATCTGATGTCCCAGATCAACGCGCTCGCGCAGAACGAACCCGAGGTCAAACGCGATACCTTGCGCTGGCTCTTCGCGGTGCTCGAAGTGGGCAACGCGATGATCGACCTGCGCGGCGAAGTGGCGGCGCTGCCTCGCGACGCGCGCTACGCGAAGTCGATGCCGTGGCGCGTCACATTGCGTGCGATGCGCGATGCGGTGACCGCGCTGTTCGAGCGACCGCGTGCGGACCGCTTCGACCGCGCGCTCGCCGCCACCACCGATGCGATTGCCGCCGTTCAACTGATGCTCGCCACCTTCACGCCGCCGCGTGAGGATCGGCATCGGCTGCAACGCATTCTGAGTCAACTGCATTTCATTCGTACCGCGCTGCTCGATCCGCAATCGCCGCTTGAACCGCTGATGAGCGGACGTGCCGACGCGTCAGAAGGAGTTCGTCATGCCACGTGATATCGCCGTTTTCGACGCCTACGTGCCGGCCATTGTGCTGCTGTTTGTCGCGGGCGCCGCGCTTACCTGGGTGCTGGACCGCGTGATCGCCTATACGGGCCTGTATCGCGTGGTGTGGCATCCGTCCTTGTTCCGGGCCAGCTTGCTCGTGTGTGTGTGCGGCGTGCTGGGTCTCGCCGTTTATCGTTGATCAGAGTCGAAACATGACCATCCGAAATGTTGTGGGCTTCGTCGCGACAGCCGTTATTTTTATTGTCGCGATTTTGATTGGGCGCGTGTTGTGGGTTCATTACATGGATGAGCCGTGGACACGTGATGGGCGCGTGCGCGCTGAAATTGTGAATGTGGCGCCTGATGTTTCTGGCGCTGTTGTGGATTTGCCTGTTAAAGACAATCAACTGGTTAAGAAGGGGGATCTGTTGATGCAGGTCGATCCTTCGCATTATCAGATTGCTGTTGAGCAGGCGCAGGCTGCTGTTGCTGCGCGCAAGGCTGAGCTGCAGATGAGGCGGGATGATGCGCAGCGGCGGGCTGATATGGATGCTTTGGTTGTCTCCAAAGAGAGTCGCGAGAATGCGACTCATACTGCTTCGGCTGCTGAGGCTTCTTATCAGCAGGCTTTGGCTGCGCTTGATGCGGCTAAGTTGAATCTTGAACGCACTCGGGTTGTTGCGCCGGTGGACGGTTATGTCACTAACCTGAATGTGTTTCGTGGGGATTATGCTACTGCTGGGTCAGCTAAGTTGGCTATTGTTGATAGTCATTCTTTTTGGGTTTATGGCTACTTCGAAGAGACTAAGTTGCCTCATGTGCGTGTTGGGGATAAGGCTGAAGTTCGGTTGATGAGTGGGGGGACCCTGCAGGGGCATGTCGAGAGCATCTCTCGTGGGATCTATGATCGGGATAATCCGGAAAGCCGTGAGCTGCTCGCTGATGTTAATCCGACTTTTAATTGGGTTCGATTGGCACAGCGGGTGCCTGTGCGGGTGAGGATTGATTCTGTGCCTAATGGGGTTGTGCTTGCTGCGGGGATTACTTGTACTGTTGTTGTTAAGCCAAGCTAAGGTTTTTTTGCCTTCGCGGCGCTTGTTGTCTGTGTTCTTAGGGCTTTGGCCTTTCCTTGGTTTGTTAGTGGTCTATTAGTGTTGCCCCTGTGCGGGGCGGCACTTACTTTCTTTGCCGCCGCAAAGAAAGATAAGCAAAGAAAGCGGCTAGAAGCCCCTGCTAAGTGGGCACCGTGGTCTGCTACGGGTAGTGGTGCGACTGGAATCCGGGCCCTCGCATGTTCATGCGCTTGTGACAAAGGATTCATCAGCTCCCACTCCGCACTGCGTGCGTCGCGGACGGGCCTGCATGGGAAACCACCGGCTTCGCTTTTGCGCAGCGGGAACCATCGGCTTCGCCTCGGCGGCGCGGCGCGCGCCGAGGCGGTACCTCAATATCGTTTCTTCTGTTGCGGTGCTGCGCTGCTCTATAGCCTGAACTTTCCGACCATCTGCTTCAGGCCGCGGGCCTGATCGTCCAGTGATCTTGCGGCTGCGGTGGCCTGTTCCACTAGTGCGGCGTTCTGTTGTGTGCCGGAATCCATCTGTGTTACCGCAAGATTGATCTCTTCAATTCCCGCGCTCTGTTCCGATGATGCCGCCGAAATCTCGCCCATGATGTCGGTTACGCGTTTCACCGCCTTTACCACTTCGTCCATCGTTTGTCCGGCATCCTGCGCCAGCGTCGAGCCGTTGCTCACTCGCTCCACCGATGTGCTGATCAAACCCTTGATCTCCTTGGCGGCAGCCGCGCTGCGTTGAGCCAAGTTGCGCACTTCGGCGGCGACTACCGAAAATCCGCGGCCTTCTTCGCCCGCTCGTGCGGCTTCCACCGCGGCGTTCAACGCCAGAATGTTGGTCTGGAATGCAATCCCCTCGATCACGCCGATGATGTCGCCAATGCTCCGCGCGCTATCGTTGATCTCGTTCATCGTTGCCACCACGCGGCTTACTACGTCGCCACCCTTCTCCGCAATTTCCGAGGCGTTGTTGGCTAGGGTGCTCGCCTGCTTGGCGTTGTCGGCGTTCTGACGCACCGTCGACGTCAACTGCTCCATGCTGCTCGCGGTTCGCTCGAGCGCCATTGCCTGTTGTTCGGTGCGCTGTGACAGGTCGAGGTTGCCCATCGAGATTTCGCCCGATGCGGTTGCGATCGCGTCCGCGCTGGATGCGATGTCGGACACCGTCGTCGCGAGGCCGCTTTGCATGTCGTGTAGCGCGTAGAGCATGCTCGACTTGTCCTTGCGGCCCAATGCGATCTGGTTCGATAGGTCGCCCGCGGCAATCCGGCTCGCGATTTCCTTTGCGTATGCCGGCTCGCCGCCGAGTTGGCCGGCGAGGCGTCGGATTACCCACTCGCTAATGCCGAACGCCAGTACGATCAGCGCGACCGTCATAGCCGCGAGCATCACGAACGATGAGTGGAAGATAAATCCCGATGCTTCGATAGTCGCCTTGGCGGCTGTGCCGCGCTGGGCTACGAGTTCGTCGACCAGTTTTTCGAGCTTGCCGGTCTCGACCAGCAAGGAGACGTCCTGGGTGCCGACCTGCCAGTTCATCTGCGAAAGATCGAGCGGTTGGGCTTTTACGAGGGTCACGAAGTCGCGCAAGTGGCCACTCCATACCGCGACGGCTGCGGCGAATTTTTTCTGCTGGTCGACGGCCTTGGCGTCGGACGTGTCGACGTACTGTTGCAGCGTGCCGAGTTCTCTGGCGAGGCCACTCAAGCCCTTGTCGATGTCGGCGCCGAGCTCGTCGCGTTCCTTGGCTGTGGTCGCGGTCAGCAGCATCTTTTGCGCGCGGCTTGCGCGCAGCATGTGGCCACGCGCCTCTTCGGCGGCGCGGCTCGCGACGTGGCCCTGGTCGTAGATCGATTGTGCGGAAGCATTCAGGCGGCTGATCTGGGTCAGCGAAAACACGCCGATCGCGAGGGTGCCGATCAGCAGCACGGCAAACGCCAGCCGCAACGTCGCCTTCACCGACAAGCCCTTGAGCCGCACGGCCCGCGAGCGGTTGCCCTGGCCACGCGATGGCGACGGCTTGCCCGCCGCTTCTCCTTCCGGTACGAACCCCGCGCCCGTCTGGCCACCCAGCGAAACTGCTTTCATATTCCTCGTCCCCACGTTTCGAACTGCCGGAAAGGTCGGTTCCGGCATTAATACTTATCTCTCCGGGTCTACGGCACAAACGTCTGCGATCTTTAACGCCGCTCGTCTCATGCCGATTGTCGCGCCCGGTCCTCGACGCGTCGCCTTGTAAGCTTCGCGCCCGCGACCGTTTTATACATGGCCAAAAATCCACGAATCGCATTTATCAGACGACGTGCCGCCCACACGTCGCCCTGCGCAACACACTTGACACAAGCACCACCACAGTGCACCGCGTTTGGGTTTCGGCACATCCATGACGCATGGGAAGCGTAATACGTGTCCGATTCTCGACAAAACTTGTCCTTACAATTCGTGCGAGCCACATTAAACTTCGACAAATAGCTGACAAGGCCCGGCGCCGCGTCGAAATGCCGCGGCAACCCGGCAGGTCACGCACAGGCATGCGAACGCCTGAGATCGCGACGCGCCGGCAGCCTGAAATCATGACCGCACACCCTTTCTCCTCTCTCATCTAGCGTATGGAAACGAGCCTCGATAAAAGCACCCTCGCCGGCGCTTCAGCCTCCCCCGCTGGCGCGCAGCCGGCTGCCAAGGTCCAGCGCACGGTCTATTCCGTGCTGGGTGCGATCAGCTTTTCGCACCTGCTCAACGACATGATCCAGTCGTTGATCCTGGCGATCTACCCGATGCTGAAAGACAACTTTTCGCTGTCGTTCGGGCAAATCGGGTTGATTACGCTGACTTACCAGATCACCGCGTCGCTGCTGCAGCCGCTGGTCGGCAGCTATACCGACAAGCATCCGAAGCCGTATTCGCTGCCCGTCGGCATGGGCTTTACGCTCGCCGGCCTGCTGCTGATGTCGGTCGCGCCGAGTTTCGGCGTGTTGCTGGTCGCGGCGGCGCTGGTCGGCTGCGGCTCGTCGGTGTTCCATCCGGAGTCGTCGCGGGTGGCGCGCATGGCCTCGGGCGGCCGTCACGGTCTGGCGCAGTCGCTGTTCCAGGTGGGCGGCAATGCGGGTTCGTCGCTCGGGCCGCTGCTCGCCGCGTTGATCGTGATTCCGCACGGCCAGCGCAGCATCGCGTGGTTCTCGGTGGCGGCGCTGGTCGCGATCGTCGTGCTCACGCAGATCGGCCGCTGGTACAAGCAGCATCCGGCCGTGAAGAAGGCGCGCAGCCAGACCGGCCACGCAACCCTGTCGCGCAACCAGGTCATGTTCGCAATGGGCGTACTGATGCTGCTGGTGTTCTCGAAGTACTTCTACCTCGCCAGTATCAACAGCTACTTCACGTTCTATCTGATCGACAAGTTCCATCTGCCGGTGCAGGCCGCTCAGGTTCACCTGTTCGTGTTCCTCGCGGCGGTTGCGGCGGGCACGGTGATCGGTGGTCCGATCGGCGACAGGATCGGCCGCAAGTATGTGATCTGGGTGTCGATCCTCGGCGTCGCGCCGTTCACGCTGCTGCTGCCGTACGCCAACCTGTTCTGGACCGGCGTGCTGACGGTGATCATCGGTATCGTGCTGGCTTCCGCGTTCTCGGCGATCCTCGTCTATGCGCAGGAACTGGTCCCCGGCAAGGTGGGGATGATCGCGGGCCTCTTCTTCGGTCTCGCGTTCGGCATGGGCGGGATCGGCGCTGCCGTGCTCGGGCAGTTGGCCGACGCCACCAGCATCACCTATGTGTATAAGGTCTGCTCGTTCCTGCCGCTGATCGGCCTGTTGACGGTGTTTCTGCCGGATGTCGAAGGCAAGCGCGCAAAAGCGTAATGGGATCTCTTCTGGCTGCATGAAGAAAAAGGCGCTACGGCGCCTTTTTCCGTTGGGCCGCCCCCTCATGGTGAACCCGCGTTGTCCGCAAGGTGACGCCTGCTCTATGCTTGTGCGGATGTACGCACTGCTGCCCTCTCGCCGCGCCCGGCAGCCGCCCCGAGCCGTACGACTCGCCATCCGTTCACTCACGCAGCAGAAGGATCGCCGCCGATGACCACCTACCGCGACTTCCACCGCCGTTCGATCGAGCAGCCCGAGGAATTCTGGCGTGACGAGGCGCAGCGGATTCATTGGCAAACGCCGTTCGATACCGTGCTCGACCGCTCGAATCCGCCTTTCGCGCGCTGGTTCGTCGGCGGTCGCACGAACCTGTGCCATAACGCGGTGGACCGGCATATGGCCGAGCGCCCGCAGCAGAACGCACTGGTGTACGTGTCGACGGAAACCGGCATCGAGCGGCGCTACACCTACGCCGAGCTGTACGCGGAAATCAACCGTATGGCCGCGGTGATGCGCTCGCTGGGTGTGAAGCGCGGCGACGTCGTGCTGCTTTATCTGCCGATGATCCCGGAAGCGCTGTTCGCGATGCTCGCGTGCGCGCGGCTCGGCGCGATTCACTCGGTGGTGTTCGGCGGCTTCGCGGCGCCTAATCTGGCGGCCCGCATCGACGATGCGAAACCTGTCCTGATCGTCACCGCCGACGCAGGCGCGCGCGGCGGCAAAGTGATCGACTACACGCCACTGGTGGACGAAGCACTGGCGCGCGCGACCCACAAGACGCCGCACGTGCTGTTGATCGACCGGCAACTCGCGCCCGAGCGCCTCAACGCGAGCTACCTCGTCGCCTACGAGCCGCTGCGCGAGAAATTTTTCGACGCCCACGTGCCGTGCGAATGGCTCGAATCGAACGAACCCTCGTATGTGCTGTACACGTCGGGCACCACCGGCAAGCCGAAGGGCGTGCAACGCGACGTCGGCGGCTATGCGGTGGCGCTGGCGGCATCGATGGAACACATCTTTCAGGGCAAGCCCGGCGACACGATGTTCACCGCGTCGGACGTGGGCTGGGTGGTCGGCCATAGCTACATCGTCTATGCGCCGCTGATCGCGGGCCTTACCACGGTGATGTACGAAGGCACGCCGATTCGTCCGGATGGCGGCATCTGGTGGCGCCTCGTCGAACAGCACAAGATCAATCTGATGTTCACTGCGCCGACTGCGTTACGCGTGCTGAAAAAGCAGGACCCGGCGCTGCTGAAAAAATCCGATCTATCGAGCCTGCGCGCGCTGTTCCTCGCCGGCGAGCCGCTCGACGAACCGACCGCCGCATGGATCGCCGACGCGCTCGGCAAGCCCGTGATCGACAACTACTGGCAGACCGAGACCGGCTGGCCGATGCTGGCGATTCCGCGCGGCGTCGAAGCCCTGCCCACCAAGCTCGGTTCGCCAGGCGTGCCGTCGGCCGGCTTCAATCTGACCTTGCGTAACGAACTGACGGGCGAGCCCTGCCCGCCCGGCGAAAAAGGCGTGCTCACGCTGGGCTATCCGCTGCCGCCGGGCTGCATGTCGACGGTATGGGGCGACGACAAGCGCTTTGTCAGCACGTACTGGTCGAGCATTCCGAACCAGCAGGCTTATTCAACCTTCGACTGGGGCATTCAGGATGAAGACGGATACGTGACGATTCTCGGCCGCACCGACGACGTGATCAACGTGGCCGGCCATCGGCTCGGCACGCGCGAGATCGAGGAAGCGTTGTCGAGCCACGCGGCGGTCGCGGAAGTGGCGGTGGTCGGCGTGACGGATGCGCTGAAGGGTCAGACGGCGATGGCCTTCGTGGTGCTGCGCGACGCGCAAGCCTACGCGAGCGAGAAGGCACGAGCGAAGCTGGAAGCCGAACTCACCGCGACGGTGGACCGCCAACTCGGCGCGATCGCGCGGCCGGCGCGCGTGGTGGTGGTGTCGATGCTGCCGAAGACACGCTCGGGCAAGCTGCTACGCCGCGCGATTGCGGCGCTGGCCGAGGGACGCGAACCCGGTGATCTGCCGACGATCGAGGATCCGGCGGCTTTGCAGCAGGTGCGGGAGGCGCTGGGGGATTCAACGAAGCACTAGCGAGCGGCGAGGCTGATCGTGCGGTGAAAGGGCGACGCAGTCATGCGCCGCTCATTCGTGTGACTGCCGGCTGATCAGCGCCCTGCGCGTACCAACGGCGAACATGTCACGCCACCCGACGCGCCTCCAGAAACCGCTTCAGAATCGCATTCGAATACGTCCCGGCAATCGCCGTGAGAAACGACACGAACGATTGCGGTGCGTGATCGTCGGCGGTGTCGGAGATGGTCCGCACTACCGCGCACGGCACACCGTACTCGTAACAGACCTGTGCGATCGCCGCGCCTTCCATCTCCACCGCAAGCGCATCCGGCAGCGCATCGCGCAAGGCTTTGACGCCCGTTGCACTCGCGACGAACTGATCGCCGCTGATAATCAACCCGCGATGTACGCGCGGCTCGCGCGTGCCGAAGCGCGCAGCCGACGCAGCGCCCTCTTCAGCAACAAAACGCTCACACGCAGCGGCCAGTTGATCGGCAAGCACCGCATCGGCTGCAAAGCGCGACACGCCGAGCAACGGCACTTCGAAGCGTGGAAACAGGGGCGACGCGTCGAGATCGTGCTGCATCAGCACGTTGGCGACGACGATGTCGCCGACCCGCACCTCAGTCCCCACGCCTCCCGCCACGCCGGTGAACACGACCGCTTCGACATCGAACGCATGGATCAGGGCGCTGACCGTGGCTGCCGCCGCGACCTTGCCGACGCGCGCCAGCGTCACGACGCAAGGCGCGCCATGCACGGTGCCGAGGTGATAGTCACGCTGACCGTGAGTGATGGTGCGCACGCCGGATTCGGCGCGCATCGCTTCGATCAGATCGCCGAGTTCCTGCGGCAAGGCCGCCAGAATGCCTAGCGGACGATGCGAAACCGGCGCACCGCCGCGGTTTGGATCGATGCCGCCCGCGCTCATTCGACCGCCTGCAATTTAGCGACCGCAAGCGCCAGCCACTTCTCGCCGTGCCGCTTGAATTTGACCTGGGCCTTGGCATCCGTGCCACCGCCTTCCAGTGCGGTGATCGTGCCTTCCCCGAACTTGGTGTGGAACACCTGCTGGCCGACGCGGAAACCCGTTTCAGCTGCGCGCTGTTCGTTCGCAAAGGCCGGCAACGGCGCCGGCGTCGACGACACCGCGCCCGTGTAACCCGACCGCGCGAACCAGTCGCGACCGTAACCGGCGTTATCCGAACGCCCGCCCCAGCGCGCGCCTGCCTCGACCTTCGGCGTGAGCCACTTGAGCGTTTCCTGCGGCAGTTCGTCGAAGAAGCGCGAGCGGATGTTGTAGCGCGTCTGGCCGTGCAGCATCCGGCTCTGCGCGAACGACAGATACAAACGCTCCTTGGCCCGCGTGATCGCCACGTACATCAGACGACGCTCTTCTTCCAGGCCGTCCGATTCCATCGCACTGTTTTCATGCGGGAACAGCCCTTCTTCGAGCCCGGTGATGAACACCGCCGTGAACTCGAGACCCTTGGCCGCGTGCACCGTCATCAACTGCACGGCTTCCTGACCGGCTTGCGCCTGGTTGTCGCCTGCTTCCAGCGATGCGTGCGACAGGAAACCGGCGAGCGGCGTCATCGTGTCCGGGTTTTGCGCCGGATCGGCGATGCCGGGCGCGTCCAGCACGACGGTATTCGGATCATCCGTGGCGACGGCCAGCTCAGGCGCCGTGGTCGCGCCTGGACGCAGCGGAATCGAGCGCGCGGGCGTATCCATGCCGTAGCCTTCTTCGCTGACGAAAGCAGCGGCCGCGTTGACCAGTTCCTGCAAGTTCTCCAGCCGGTCCTGGCCTTCACGTTCGTTCTGATAGAACTCCGTGAGACCGCTCGTGCGGACCACGTATTCGACGGTTTCCGGCAGACTCATTTGTTGCGTTTCGGCGCGCATCTTGCCGATCAGGTTTGCGAAACTCGCGAGGCTCGACCCCGCCTTACCCGCGACATACGGAATCGCCGCAGCCATCGAGCAGTTGTATAGACGCGCCGCGTCGGCAAGCTGTTCGATCGAGCGCGCGCCGATGCCACGGGTGGGGAAATTGACGACGCGGGCGAACGCGGTGTCGTCGTTCGGATTGTCGATCAGGCGCAGATAGGCGAGCGCGTGCTTGACTTCCTGACGCTCGAAAAAGCGCAGACCGCCGTACACGCGGTACGCGATGCCCGCATTGACCAGCGTGTGTTCGATCGTGCGCGACTGCGCGTTGCTGCGATACAGGATGGCGATTTCGCTGCGCGAGGTGCCCGTGCTGATCAGCGCCTTGATTTCCTCGACGATCCAGCCGGCTTCCTGCGTATCAGTTGCGGACTCATAGACGCGCACCGGTTCGCCGTGACCCGCGTCAGTGCGCAGATTCTTGCCCAGACGCCGCGAGTTATTGGCGATCAGCTGATTGGCCGCATCGAGAATATGGCCGTGCGAGCGGTAGTTCTGCTCCAGCTTGATCATGTGCCGGACGTTGAACTCGTGTTCGAAGTCGCGCATGTTGCCGACGTTCGCGCCGCGGAAGGCGTAGATCGACTGGTCGTCGTCGCCGACGGCGAAGATCGAGTTGGTCTGCCCGGCCAGCATTTTCAGCCACGCGTATTGCAGCTTGTTGGTGTCCTGGAACTCGTCGACGAGGATGTGCCTGAAGCGCGCCTGATAGTGGGCGCGCAGCGGCGGATTGTGCGCGAGCAGTTCAAAGCAGCGCAACAGCAGCTCCGGAAAATCGACGACACCTTCGCGCTGGCATTGCTGATCGTAGGCTTCGTAGAGTTCGACGAATTTGCGGTTGAAGTTGTCGGTGGCGTCGACGTCTTTCGGGCGCAGGCCTTGTTCTTTGGAATTGTTGATGAAGTACTGGAGATTTTTCGCCGGGTACTTTTCATCGTCGATGTTGAGGCCCTTCATCAGACGCTTGATCGCGGAGAGCTGGTCCGCGGTATCGAGAATCTGGAAGGTGGCCGGCAGGCCCGCATCGCGATGATGCGCGCGGAGCATGCGGTTGCAGAGGCCGTGGAAGGTGCCGATCCACATGCCACGGGTGTCGATCGGCAGAAGCGCCGAAAGACGCGACATCATTTCGCGGGCGGCCTTATTGGTGAAGGTCACCGCCAGGATGGTGGCGGGCGACGCCAGACCGTGCTGGATGAGCCACGCGATGCGGGTGATGAGGACGCGGGTTTTGCCGCTGCCCGCGCCGGCAAGGATGAGTGCGGGCTCGTTGGGGAGCGTGACGGCGGCGTGTTGTTCGGGGTTTAGATTGGCTAGCAGATCGGGCATTTTTTGGGAGGACGGCGAGGGCGTTCGACATTATATGCCCCTCCGGGGGTTGGGTTTTTTTGGGGGTTTTTTGCCTTCGCGGCGCTTTTTTCCGTGTTCTTAGCGCTTTGGCCTTTCCTTGCATTGTTAGTGGTCTATTAGCGTTGCCCCTGTGCGGGGCGGCACTTACTTTCTTTGCCGCCGCAAAGAAAGATAAGCAAAGAAAGCGGCTAGAAGCCCCTGCTAAGTGGGCACCGTGGTCTGCTACGGGTAGTGGTGCATCTGGAATCTGTGTTCGTGCCCGTGCATAGGCTTGTGACAAGGGCGTCATACTTCCGGCGGCGCTACGCGCGCCGAAGAGCCATTCATAAAACCGATCGCCACGTTTTAACGTTTGCGTCTCGCACGGGGTTTCAGAGTGAGTGCAGCGGCGCCTCGCCGAGGCGAAGCCGATGGCCCCACAAACCAAAACCGAAGCCGGCGGTTTCCCATGCAGACCCGTCCGCGACGCACGCAGTGCGGAGTGGGAGCTGATGACTCCTTTGTCACTAACGCCGAATGTGAGAGAACACGGATTCCAGTCGCACCACTACCCCTAGCAAACCACGGTGCCCACTTAGCATTAGCGGTTTGAGCTGCTTTCTCTTGCCTACTTCTCTTTGCAGCCGGCAAAGAGAAGTAGGTGCCGCCCCGCACAGGGGCAACGCTAATAGACCACTAACAATGCAAGGAAAGGCCAAAGCCTCTGGAGCACTGACAAACAAGCGCCCCGCAGGCAAAAACCGCCCCCCAGGGGCCCCCACCGGCATCGCCGCTTATAATTGAACATTCTTTGCATCCACCAGCAGACGGACAGAAATGAGCGAGACCCCGAGCGACCCCACCTCCACACTTGCCAAAAGCTTCGAGCCCCACACCATCGAGGCCCACTGGGGCCCCGAATGGGAAAAGCGCGCCTACGCAAAGGCCACCTTCGACGAAAACAAGAAAGACTTCTCGATCCAGCTGCCGCCGCCGAACGTCACCGGCACCCTCCACATGGGTCACGCGTTCAACCAGACGATCATGGACGGCCTCACCCGCTATCACCGCATGCTCGGCGAAAACACCCTCTGGGTGCCGGGCACGGACCACGCGGGCATCGCCACGCAAATCGTCGTCGAACGCCAACTGGATGCGAAAGGCGTCTCCCGTCATGACCTCGGCCGCGAAAAGTTCACCGAACGCGTCTGGGAATGGAAGCAGGAATCCGGCTCGACCATCACGAATCAGGTGCGCCGCCTCGGCGCGTCGATCGACTGGTCGCGCGAATACTTCACGATGGACGACAAAATGTCGGCCGCCGTGCGCGACGTGTTCGTACGCCTGTATGAACAAGGCCTGATCTACCGCGGCAAGCGCCTCGTGAACTGGGATCCGGTGCTGCTCACCGCCGTCTCCGATCTCGAAGTGGTCAGCGAAGAAGAAAACGGCCACCTCTGGCACATCCAGTACCCGCTCACGGACGGCTCGGGCCATCTGACGGTCGCCACCACGCGCCCGGAAACCATGCTCGGTGACACCGCCGTGATGGTCCATCCGGAAGACGAGCGCTATGCCCATCTGATCGGCAAAACGGTCACGCTGCCGCTCTCCGGCCGCGAAGTCCCGATCATCGCCGACGACTACGTCGACCGCGACTTCGGCACCGGCGTGGTCAAGGTCACGCCCGCGCACGATTTCAACGACTATCAGGTCGGCCTGCGCCACAAGCTGCCCATGATCGAGATCCTCACGCTCGACGCGAAGATCAACGACAACGCGCCGGAAAAATATCGCGGTCAGGACCGTTTCGCAGCCCGCAAAGAGGTCGTGGCCGACCTCGAAGCCCTCGGCGCGCTCGAATCAGTCAAGCCGCACAAGCTGATGGTGCCGCGCGGCGACCGCACGGGCGTCGTGATCGAGCCGATGCTGACGGACCAGTGGTTCGTCGCGATGAGCAAGCCGGCGCCGGAAGGCACCTTCAACCCGGGTAAATCGATCGCGGAAACGGCGCTGGACGTGGTTCGCAGCGGCGAAATCAAGTTCGTGCCGGAAAACTGGTCCACCACGTACTACCAGTGGCTCGAAAATATCCAGGACTGGTGTATCTCGCGCCAACTCTGGTGGGGCCATCAGATCCCGGCGTGGTATGGCGAAAACGGCGAAATCTTCGTCGCCAAGACCGAAGAAGGTGCGCGCGAGAAGGCCGCGGAAGCCGGTTACACGGGCCCGCTCAAGCGCGACGAAGACGTGCTCGACACGTGGTTCTCGTCGGCGCTAGTGCCGTTCTCGTCGCTCGGCTGGCCTGCCGAGACGCCGGAGCTGAAGCATTTCATGCCTTCGTCGGTGCTGGTCACCGGTTTCGACATCATCTTCTTCTGGGTCGCGCGCATGGTCATGATGACCACGCACTTCACCGGCAAGGTGCCGTTCGACACGGTCTACGTGCACGGTCTCGTGCGCGACGCCGAGGGCCAGAAGATGTCGAAGAGCAAGGGCAACACGCTCGACCCGATCGATATCGTCGACGGCATCGACCTCGACGCGCTGGTCGCCAAGCGCACCACCGGCCTGATGAATCCGAAGCAGGCTGCGTCGATCGAAAAGAAAACCCGCAAGGAATTCCCGGAGGGCATTCCGGCGTTCGGCACCGACGCACTGCGCTTCACGATGGCGTCGATGGCCACGCTCGGCCGCAACGTCAACTTCGACCTGGCGCGCTGCGAAGGCTATCGCAACTTCTGCAACAAGCTGTGGAATGCCACCCGCTTCGTGCTGATGAACTGCGAAGGCCACGATTGCGGTTTCGGCAAGCCGGAACAATGTGGCGAATGCGGTCCGGACGGCCACCTGAATTTCTCTGCGGCCGATCGCTGGATCGTCTCGCGCCTGCAGCGCGTGGAAGCGGAAGTCGCCAAGGGTTTCGCTGACTATCGTTTTGACAATGTGGCCAACGCCCTATACAAGTTCGTATGGGACGAATACTGTGACTGGTATCTCGAACTCGCCAAGGTTCAGATCCAGACGGGTCAGCCGAACCAGCAGCGCGCAACGCGCCGCACGCTGCTGCGCGTGCTCGAGACGGTGTTGCGCCTCGCGCATCCCGTGATTCCGTTCATCACCGAAGCGCTGTGGCAAAAAGTTGCGCCGTTGGCTGGACGTTATCCCGAAGGCAAAGCCGAGGGCGAAGCGTCCATCATGGTGCAGCCCTACCCCGTTGCGGAGCCGTCGAAGATTGACGAAGACGCTGAGCAATGGGCGGCCGACCTGAAAGCAGTGATCGATGCGTGCCGGAATCTGCGTGGCGAGATGAATCTGTCGCCGGCGGTCAAGGTGCCGTTGCTCGCTACCGGCAACGCGGAGCGCCTCGCAACTTTCGCTCCGTACGCTCAGGCATTGGCCCGTTTGTCGGAGGTGCAGATCATTGCCGACGAGGCAACGCTGGACGCGCAGGCAGATGGCGCGCCAATTGCTATCGTAGGGAATGACAAGCTTGTGCTGAAGGTGGAAATCGACGTTGCGGTGGAACGCGAGCGTCTGTCGAAGGAGATTGCGCGGCTTGGCACGGAAGTCATCAAGTGCAATGCCAAATTGCAGAATGAAAGCTTTGTGGCTAAGGCGCCACCGGCAGTCGTTGAGCAGGAGCAGAAAAGGCTGGCAGAATTCGAAACCACTATCGGCAAGCTGAAAGCCCAGTTGGCGCGTTTGCCGGCCTGATCGACGCGCCTTGTCCGCCCCGTTGCGGGCTGACGGGGCGCAAAGCTAAACCAGAGGATTCAGGGTAATCACATGCTAAAAGTTACAAAAGCGGTTTTTCCGGTAGCAGGTCTTGGCACCCGGTTCCTCCCTGCCACGAAGGCAAGCCCGAAGGAGATGCTGCCGATCGTCGACAAGCCGCTGATTCAATACGCGGTGGAAGAGGCAATGGCGGCCGGCATCACCGAAATGATCTTTGTGACGGGCCGCAGCAAGCGCGCGATCGAGGACCATTTCGATAAGTCATACGAAATCGAGGCCGAACTCCAGGCGCGCGGCAAGGACAAGCTGCTGGAATTGGTGCGCAGCATCAAGCCGAGCCATGTGGACTGTTTCTACGTGCGTCAGCCGGAAGCGCTGGGCCTCGGCCACGCGGTGATGTGCGCCGAAAAGCTGGTGGGCGACAACCCGTTCGCCGTCATCCTCGCGGACGACTTGCTGTACGGCAAGCCGCCTGTCATGACGCAAATGATCGAGGTGTTCGACCACTATCACAGCTCGGTGATCGGTGTCGAAGAGATCCCGCACTCGGAGACGAAGTCGTACGGTATCGTCGACGGCAAGGAGTGGGAAGACTCGATCATCAAGATGTCGGGCATCGTCGAAAAGCCGGAGCCGGACGTCGCGCCGTCGAATCTCGGCGTGGTAGGCCGCTATGTGCTGAAGCCGCGTATTTTCGAACATCTGCGCGCGCTGAAGCCGGGCGCAGGCGGCGAATTGCAGCTGACGGACGCGATTCAGTCGCTGCTCGCCGATGAGCAAGTGCTGGCGTACAAGTACCACGGCACGCGTTTCGACTGCGGCAGCAAGCTGGGTTATCTGAAAGCGACGGTTGAGTTCGCGTTGCGTCACCCGGAAGTGGCAGCCGATTTCGAAGAATATCTGCGTACTCGTTCGCCGGTGCTGGAAGGCTGAGCAACGGGACAGCCGCGCAGAATCCTTGCGCTGTTAGCCTCTCGCGATAAGCAGTAGTCAGGTTAGTCAGACGTAAAAAAGGCGCTGTGCCCCGCAATTGCGGGCACAGCGCCTTTTGTTTGGTATTTTCGTTCGTGTTTCAGCGGCGCTTCATCAGAAACGTGAAAACCTTGTCGTGCGACGAGCTTTCGACGATTTCGTTGCCGGTTTGCTTCGCGAATGCGGCGAAATCGCGCTGCGAGCCCGGGTCGGTGGCTAACACCTTGAGAATCTGGCCGCTTTCCATGTCGGCGAGCGCCTTCTTGGCGCGCAAGATGGGCAGCGGGCACATCAGCCCGCGCGCATCGACTTCCTTGTGAACCTGAATTTGCATCGACGATGACCTTCGGGATGAGGCGTCATAAGCGACGCCGGACAGAGGGTCAAATTCTACAGCAGGTGTCGTTTAGCCGCCGGAAGTGACGCTGTCGTGTCGATTTCCGTCATCCGGCGGCGCTTTGGTGCCTTGGGGGTTACAACGTGACCGCCTCTCCGCTCTGCAGCGACTGCCGCAACGCCATGCCGATCCGAGTCGCTTCGAGCGCGTCGGCCAGCGTAGCGCCTGCTTGGGCATTCGATGCCGCGCCGCCCTGCACCGCCGCCACGAAGGCGCGCGCCTCATGCAAAAACGCATCCTCGAAGCGATCGAAGAACGTCGGTGTGCATTCGTTGCGAATGCCCGTTGCGTCGTAGATCTCGACGCGATTTGCCCGTGGATTGTGGCCAATCGCCAGCGCGCCGGCAGTGCCGATCACCTCGCTATGCGTGTCGTTACCGTGAGCTTGCGTGCGCGACGCGTAGAACATCGCGAGCTTGCCATCCTCGAATTCGCAGATCGCCACGCCGTTATCGACGTCGCCGAATTCCCGCAGCCCCTCGTGCAATGCGACCGCGCCCGCCGCAAACACGCGTTTGGCGCGCGGTTTGCCGAGCAGCCAGCGCGCGACGTCGATGTCATGCACCGTGCAATCCAGAAAGATCCCACCGGAGGTCGCCGAGAAACGCACGAAGAAACCGTTGGTGTCGTTCTGATCGGTGGTTTGCGAGCGCACCAGAAACGGCCGTCCGATCTTGCCGGCTTCGATCTTGTCGAACGCATCCTTGTAGCTCGGATCGAAACGCCGCATGAAGCCGATGGTGGCCTGCAGATGCGGATAGCGCGCGGCTTCAGCCAAGACGCGCTCGCACTCGGCGAGATCCAGCGACAGCGGCTTCTCGCAGAACACATGTTTGCCGGCGCGCAATGCATCGATAATCTGCTGCGCGTGCAAGGACGACGGCGTGACAAGCCACACCGCGTCCACGTCGCGATCGGCGAGCAGGTCCGCATAGTCGGCGTAGAGACGCGGTTCGGGTAAAGTCTCGCGCGCCCACGCCCTCTCCTCTTCCACCGGACTGCAAGCGGCCACGAGCGTCGCACCCGGCACGCGATACGCCAGATTTTCCGCGTGGCGCTTGCCCAACCGTCCCAAGCCCACCACACCCAAACGAAGTCGCCCAGTCGTCGCATTCATCACAATGCCTCCCCGAGTCTCACCGCGCGACCCTCGCGCCACGAGCGCGTCGCGGCGTCGGCGAGTTCGAGCGCCTTAAGGCCGTCGGCGACGGTGGTTCGCACCGGTTTGCCGTGCGTGACCGCGTCGAAGAAATGCGCGATTTCCAGTGCGTACGCCGCACGATAGCGCTCGAGGAAAAACGCCTCGGGCACATCGCTCGACACTTCGGTTTTTGAGTACGCGGTGACCTCGGTGGGTCGCACATTGCCCGCCTGCAGCATGCCGGTGCTGCCGAGCACTTCGAAACGCTGGTCATACCCATAGGCCGCGCGGCGCGCGGTATTGATCTGGCACAGACGTCCGTGCTTCGTGCGGATCGTCACCGCGGTCGAATCGATATCGCCCGCTTCGGCAATCGCCGGATCCGAAAGACAACTCCCCGTGGCGTGCAGCGTGTCGGCTTCGTCATCGAGAATCCAGCGGAAGATGTCGAAGTCGTGAATCAGCATGTCCTTGAAGATGCCACCCGAGTGCTTGATGTACTCGACCGGCGGTGCGCCCGGATCGCGGCTCGTCACCACCAGCATTTCCGGCGTGCCGATTTCGCCCGCATCGATGCGCGCTTTCAACGCGGAAAAGGTCGGGTCGAAGCGGCGCTGAAAGCCGATCATGCAAACCACGCCCGCGCGCTCCACCGCATCGGCGCAGGCACGCGCCCGCTCCAAAGTCAGATCGACCGGCTTCTCGCAGAACACATGCTTCTTCTGCGCGGCTGATTTCATGATCAGATCCGCGTGCGTGTCCGTGCTCGAACAGATCACCGTCGCGCCGATCGACGCATCGCCCATCGCGCCGTCGATATCCGCAACCTGCGCACCGTGCTCGGCGGCGAGCGCCGCAGCCGCCTCGCGATTCACATCGACCACATACTTGAGCCGCACGCCTGGCTGCCGCGCCAGATTCGCCGCATGAATCTTGCCGATACGGCCCGCGCCGAATACCGCTACGTCGATCGTCTTTACCGCCTCAGTCATCGTATCCTCCAGTCTCTTTGGATTCTTCTACGTTCAGTTCGAGCTTGTACGCGAGCGCGATGAACAACGCCTGGCACAAACAGATCGTGCTGGTCAGCGAGCGGAACGCAAACGCGCTGCCCTCTTTCACATACAGTTGGATGGTGGCGTAACGCGCCAGCGGTGATAGTTGGCTATCCGTAATAACCAGCGTCTTAGCCTGATGGTGATGCGCCACCCGCAGGCAGTACTGCGTTTCCTTGCCATACGGTGCGAAGCTGATCGCGATCACCACGTCGCTCTTCTTCACGCTGCGAATCTGTTCGCGGTACATGCCGCCAAAGCCGGATACCAGATGCACGCGCTTGGGCGTGTGCTGCAACGCGTAGACGATGTAGCTTGCCACCGGAAACGAACGCCGCACGCCAATAACGTAGATGTTGTCGGCCTGCTGCAGCATCTTCACGGCGGCGTCGAACTGCTGGTCGTCGAGGCCGGCTTCGAGTTCTTCAAGACCGCCGCGCGAGGCCGCGATGAATTCGCGCGCCACGGAACCGCCGGACAACGCACCGGGCTTCTCGTCGATCAGCTTGCGAATCCGCTGCTGATAGCTCGGCGAGGACGTCCCCTGACCCGTGTACGCCTGACGAAACACCGCCTGCAGATCGGAGAAACCGGAAAAGCCGAAGCGCTGCGCAAAACGCACCACCGCGGACGGATGCACGCCGCAACTCGCGGCGATATCGCTGGTGCGATCCACCATCACGCTCGAGCGATGCTGCTCGATATACGTCGCGACATTCTTCAATTGCCGCGGCAGCGCCTCGTAGTTTTCCGCGATGCGCTGCATCAATTCTTCGACGCTCGGCAAGTCTTCGGTGCTCTCTTCCGCCATGGCTCTCTCTTCGTTGCTTTATTGCAGTGCAGAAGACGCTTCCAGCGCGCGCCACACGGCATCCTGACGCTGCCGATTATAGGCAGGCGCCCCGTCAAATGGAATGTATTTTCCATTTTTATTTGTCATGAAATTTTCATTGCAACGCTTCGGAAGATGGCCTAATCTTGGTCGTGAGCGATGGTGCATCGGCTGACGTCTGCCGCAACGCACGCAATCGGAAAGCCGCCCGCCAGACGCTCCCTTCAATAACGACAGACCGAGAAAGGTGGAGACAATGAGACTTTGCAAGGGCAAGGCTACGCTCAGGATTCTGGTGGCGGCATTGACGTTGGCGACGGGATTCGGTGCGGCGTCGGCCGCCCGCGCGGCTGACGCTCACTTCGTGCTGATCAGCCACGCGCCGGATTCGGATTCGTGGTGGAACACCATCAAGAACGCCATCAAACAGGCCGACGAGGATTTCAACGTCGAGACCGACTACCGCAATCCGCCGAACGGCGACATCGCCGATATGGCGCGCCTCGTCGAACAGGCCGCCGCGCGCAACTACGACGGCGTGATCGTTTCCATCGCCGACTTTGACGTGCTCAAGAGTTCGCTCGCCAAGGTCACCGAGAAGCACATTCCGCTCGTCACGATCAATTCCGGCACTGAGGAGCAAAGCGCGCAGCTTGGCGCGATCATGCACGTCGGTCAGCCTGAATACGCCGCGGGCAAAGCGGCGGGCCAGAAAGCGAAGGCAGCGGGCATCAAGTCGTTCCTGTGCGTGAACCACTACGCAACCAACCCGGCTTCGTTCGAACGCTGCCGCGGCTTTGCCGAGGCGATCGGGGTCGACTTCAAGTCCTCCACGCTCGACGCGGGCCAGGACCCGACTGGTGTGCAATCGAAAGTGAGCGCGTATCTGCGCAATCACCCGAACACCCAGGCGGTGCTCACGCTCGGTCCGCTGTCGGCTGCGCCGACGATGAAGGCGCTGCAGCAGATGGGCCTCGCCGGCAAAGTCTGGTTCGCGACATTCGACTTCGACAATGACATCGCCAAGGGCATCCAGGACGGCACGATCCAGTTCGCCATCGACCAGCAACCCTACCTGCAGGGCTATATCCCGGTTGCCGTACTGGCCATCGTGAAGAAGGAACACACCACAGATCCGGCGAAGATCCGCCAGATCCTGCAGGCCAATCCGAAGTTCCAGCAACGTCTCACCACGTACGGCCTGCAGCCCGCCTATGGGCCGCGCAATATCGGTTCCGGCCCGGGTTTCATCACCAAGGCCAACATCGACAAGGTGGTCAAGTACGCAGGGCAGTACCGCTAACGCATTTCGCTGGACGTACGGACACGGGAGAACCGTTCCGGCAGGTATGAAGAAAGTGGACGCGGCCGGCCGCAACTGGCCAGGCCGCCCCACGCCTGCATTCACCACGTTTTACGTGCATTACGCGCCATGCGGTCCGATTGCAGTCCTTTGACGACTGCGAAAAGCCGGGCGCATCAAGGAGAGCTTCAATGGGCGTAGCCAACCCCTTCCACCCTCATCCCCGCAAGCAGCCCCCTTCGAACACCGCGACGACGTCAACGTCCGGCGGTGCACCCGCGGCGGCCGATGAGCGCGTGCGCCAGGAATCGTGGTTCCGGCATCTGCTGAACCGTCCGGAATTCGCCGCCCTCGCCGGCACCGTGATGGTGTTCCTCGTGTTTGGGATTGCGGCCGGCAACTCCGGCATGTTCAACCTCGACGGCGTGATGAACTGGTCGCAAGTGGCCGCGTATCTCGGCCTGATCGCAGTCGGTGCATGCCTGTTGATGATCGCCGGTGAATTCGATCTGTCGATCGGCTCGATGATCGGCTTCTCGGGCATGATGGTCGCGCTGCCCACGATGTATTTCCACTGGCCGATTGCCTTGTCGATCGTGTTTGCGTTCGCCGGATCGATGCTGCTCGGCGCGCTCAACGGCTATCTGGTGATGCGTACACGGCTGCCGTCATTCATCGTGACGCTGGCATTCCTGTTCATCCTGCGCGGGCTCACACTGGCCCTGTCGGTCATGTTCGCCGACCGCACGATCATCTCCGGCGTAGGCGACGTCGCGGCTCACGACTGGCTCGCCCATACCCTGTTCCAGGGTGTCGCGTTCAAGGGTCTGTTCGTCTGGCTCGGCCATATCGGCGTCGTGAAGCTGCTCGATAACGGCAATCCGCTCGTGCCGGGCATTCCGAAGGTGCTGCTCTGGTGGTTCGCGCTGGCCGCGGTCTGTGCCTTCACCCTCGCCAAGACCCGCTTCGGCAACTGGATTTTCGCGGTTGGCGGCGACGCCAACGCGGCAAAGAACGTCGGCGTGCCGGTGCGGCGCGTGAAGATTTCGCTGTTCGTGCTGACCGCGTTTTGCGCGTGCCTGTTCGCCGTGCTGCAAGTGTGCGACATCGGCTCGGCCGCGGCCGACCGCGGGTTGCAGGCCGAATTCGAAGCCATCATCGCGGCGGTGATCGGCGGCACGCTGCTGACCGGCGGCTACGGCTCGGTGATCGGCGCCTGCTTCGGCGCATTGATCTTCGGCGTCGTGCAGATCGGCATTACCTATACGAATGTCGATTCCGACTGGTTCCGCGTGTTCCTCGGCGTGATGCTGCTGATCGCCGTGCTGTTCAATCACTACGTGCGCCGCCGCGTCGCGCAATCGTAACGAGGAGACGACCATGTCCGATACGAATACCGTGAACACCGCGGCCAAGCCGCAGGACGACGTGATCCTCGCACTCGAAGACGTCAGCAAGTACTTCGGCCAGGTCATCGCGCTAAGCGGCGTGACCTTGCGTCTGAAGCGCGGCGAAGTGCATTGCCTGCTCGGCGATAACGGCGCGGGTAAGTCGACGCTGATCAAGACGCTCGCTGGCGTGCATCGACCCTCCTCCGGTCAATATCTGGTGGATGGCAAACCGGTGCTGTTCGAATCGCCGAAAGATGCGCTCGATCTCGGCATCGCCACCGTCTATCAGGATCTGGCGCTAGTGCCCTTGCTCTCCGTGGCGCGCAATTTCTTCATGGGCCGCGAGCCGCAGAAGAAACTGTTCGGCTTTCTGAACGTGATGGACCTCGAAACCAGCGCCACCACCGCACGCGACAAGCTCGCCGAAATGGGCATCAACGTGCGCGACCCGCATCAACCGATTGGAACGATGTCCGGTGGCGAAAAGCAGTGCCTTGCGATCGCGCGAGCGATTCACTTCGGCGCACGCGTGCTGATTCTCGACGAGCCGACTGCCGCGCTCGGCGTCAAGCAGAGCTTCAACGTGCTGAAGCTGATTCACACGGCGCGTGCAAAAGGCATCTCGGTGATCTTCATCACGCACAACGTGCACCACGCGTATCCGATCGGCGATTCGTTCACGCTGCTCAATCGCGGCAAATCGCTCGGCACGTTCACGAAGGACACCATCAGCAAGGACGAAGTACTCGACATGATGGCCGGCGGCGCCGAAATGCAGAAGATGATCGGCGAACTCGACGGCGCGACGATCTGATTCATTCGCGCGGGCTTCCGGCGCATGTTGCGCCTCACGCCCGCGCTCAGCTATTCAGGAATATTCATGAATCATTCCAGCACATCCAGCGGGACCGGGATCGTGAACGGTGGCGGGCTCGCTTCCGCTTCAGGGGCAACGTCAGCGACAACGGCCAGCCGTTTCGCACCGGACCGCAGCCGCGACATCGTCTGTCTTGGCCGTCTTGCCGTCGATCTGTACGCGCAGCAGGTCGGCGCGCGACTCGAAGACGTGTCGAGTTTCGCCAAGTATCTTGGCGGTTCATCGGCGAATATCGCGTTCGGTTGCGCGCGCCTCGGGCTTGCATCGTCGATGCTCGCGCGCGTCGGCAACGATCACATGGGGCGTTTTCTCACCGAGACCTTGACGAAGGAAGGCTGCGACGTCAGTCATGTCCGCGTCGATCAGGAACGCCTGACCGCCCTCGTTCTGCTCGGCCTGAAAGATCGCGATACCTTTCCGCTGATCTTCTATCGCGAGAACTGCGCGGATATGGCGGTAGATGAAGCGGATTTCGACGAGGCGTACATTGCGTCGTCGAAAGCGCTGCTGATTACCGGCACGCACTTTTCGACCGAGCAGGTGAATCGCACGAGCCGCCGCGCGCTGGATTACGCGCGACGCAATAACGTGCGCACCGTGCTCGATATCGACTATCGCCCGGTGTTGTGGGGCCTCACAGGTAAGGCGGACGGTGAAACCCGCTTCGTCGCGAGCGAAGGCGTAACCGCGCACTTGCAGCGCATTCTGCCGTTGTTCGATCTGGTGATCGGCACTGAGGAGGAGTTTCGCATCGCCGGCGGCAAGACCGAGCTCGTCGACGCACTCGCGATGGTGCGCGCTGTGACGCCGGCCACGCTGGTTCTGAAGCGCGGGCCGATGGGCTGCCAGATCATCGACGGCAAAGTACCCGCAACGCTCGACGATTTGCCTATTCACGGCGGCGTCGAGGTGGAAGTTTTGAATGTACTCGGCGCGGGCGATGCATTCGCCTCGGGCTTTCTCTCCGGATGGTTGCGCGATCAGCCACTCGAAGCGTGCGCCCGTGCGGCGAATGCAAGCGGCGCGCTGGTCGTGTCGCGTCACGGCTGTGCGCCTGCAATGCCGACGCCCGCCGAACTGGACTACTTCCTGCGCGAAGCCAAGGCCGATCCGCAACGCATGCGCCGTCCCGACCGCGATGCAACGCTCGCACGCCTGCATCGTGTGTCCCCTGCCCGCAAACAATGGGACGAAGTGCTCGGCTTCGCGTTCGACCACCGCAACCAGTTCTTCGAGCTTGCCCAGCAGACCGGCGCCGACGAAGCGCGTATCGTGCAACTGAAGGGCCTGTTCGTCGAAGCTGTCGCGCAGACGGAAACCGCCTTGGGGCTGCAAGGCCGCATCGGCATCCTGAGCGACGACCGCTACGGTCAGGACGCATTGAACGCCGCCACCGGACGCGGCTGGTGGATCGGCCGGCCGGTTGAGCTGCCCGGTTCCGTGCCGCTCGTGTTCGACCACGGACGCTCGATCGGCACGACGCTGATTGCATGGCCGCAGGAACACATTGCGAAGTGCCTCGTGCAATTCCATCCCGACGAACCGATCGAACAACGCCTCGAACAGGAAGCGCAGCTGCGTGCGCTTTACGACGCGACACAAGCAAGCGGCCACGAATTGCTACTCGAAGTGATTCCGCCGAAACACGCGCATCTGCCGCAAGCACCGGACATCGTCTATCGCGCGTTGAAGCGGCTGTACAACATCGGCATCTATCCGGAATGGTGGAAACTCGAACCGATGGACGCCGCGCAATGGCAAGCCGTCGACGCGTTGATCGCCGAGCGCGATCCGTACTGCCGGGGCGTGGTGTTGCTCGGTTTGTCAGCGGGTGTCGAGCAATTGAACGAGGGCTTTCGCGCGGCGGCGCAATCGGCGACATGCCGCGGCTTTACCGTGGGTCGTACGATCTTTCACGAGCCGAGCCATGCGTGGCTCGCCGGTGAGATCGGTGACGATGAGCTGATCGCGCGCGTGCGCCGCACATTCGAAACGCTGATCGCGTCGTGGCGTGCCACGCGTGGAACGACAAGCACGCAGCCCACCACGGCGGACCATGCACATCAGGAGCAGGCGGCATGAACCAGCGCGTATTGCATCACGATGCGGCGTCCGCCAACGACGCCACCCAGGCCCACGCGCCGTCGGGCGGCACCGTCCGCCTGACGACCGCCCAAGCGTTGGTTCGCTACCTCGCCGCACAACGGGTCACGACGGAAGACGGCGGCGGCACCGAACCGCTCTTTGGCGGCGTATTCGCGATCTTCGGGCACGGCAATGTGGCCGGCATGGGCGAAGCCTTGTATCAGCACCGCGAAGCGTTGCCCACGCTACGCGCTCACAACGAACAGGCGATGGCGCACAGCGCGATTGCCTATGCGAAGGCGCATTTCCGTCGCCGTATGATGGCCGTCACGACGTCGATCGGCCCCGGTGCGACCAACCTGGTCACCGCGGCCGCGCTCGCGCATGTGAACCGTCTGCCCGTGCTGCTGTTACCCGGCGATGTGTTCATCTCGCGCGCGCCCGATCCGGTGTTGCAGCAGGTTGAAGATTTCCACGATGGCGGCGTCTCTGCCAACGATGCGTTCAAACCGGTGTCGCGCTACTTCGACCGCATCGTGCACCCGGCGCAATTGCTCAATGCATTGCCGCGCGCCTTGCGCGTGCTCACCGACGCGGCCTTGTGCGGTCCTGTGACGCTCGCGCTGCCGCAGGACGTGCAAGCGCAAGCATGGGATTTCCCTGCCGACTTCTTTACGCCGCGCGTCGTCACGTTCCACTCCCCCGCGCCGCGCGCTGACGATATCAACGCGGCAGTTGCCCATCTGCGCCGCGCCAAGCGTCCATTGATCGTCGCGGGCGGCGGGGTGCTCTATGGCCGTGCGACCGACGCGCTGCACCGCTTCGCCGCCGCACACGGCATCCCGGTTGCTGAAACGCAGGCCGGCAAGGGTTCGCTCGCGTGGAACGATCCGTTGAACGCCGGCGCGTTGGGCGTGACCGGCTCGCCCGCCGCCAATGCACTCGCCCACGATGCCGACTGCGTGCTGGCAATCGGCACCCGCTTGCAGGACTTCACCACCGGCTCGAACACATTGTTCACCCAGGCCGACGTGATCGGCATCAACGCGAATCCGTTCGACGGCCTCAAGCATCGCGCGCTGGTGGTCGAGGCCGACGCACGTCTTGCGCTGGATGCGCTCGCCGAATCCATGCAAGGCTGGCACGCGGACCGTACATGGACCGCGCGCGCCCACAAACTCGCGGCAAGCTGGCGCGACACCGTGAGCACGCTCACGCATGCGCCGCAACGCGACACCGTGCTGCCGTATGAAGGCGACGTGATCGGCGCGGTGCAGCGTTCGAGCGCGCGTTCCGCGACGGACGATATCGTCGTGTGCGCGGCGGGCACCTTGCCGGCCGAATTGCACAAGCTGTGGCGCGCCGGCAAACCGGGCGCTTACCACGTCGAATACGGCTACTCATGCATGGGCTACGAGATTGCCGGCGGCCTCGGCGCCAAGCTCGCACGGCCCGCACGTGAAGTGATCGTGATGCTCGGCGACGGCAGCTATTTGATGATGAACAGCGAGATCGCGACTTCGGTGATGATCGGCGCGAAGCTGATCGTGGTGGTGCTCGACAATCGCGGCTACGGCTGCATTAACCGCTTGCAGCAGGCTTGCGGTGGCGCACCGTTCAACAACCTGCTCGACGACTGCATGCAGGGCCCGCTTGGCGCACCGAAGATCGACTTCGCTGCCCATGCACGCGCGCTCGGAGCAGAGGCCGAACACGTCGCGAATATCGGCGAACTGGAAGACGCGCTGCAACGAGCGCGCGCCGCCGATCGCACCTACGTGATCAGTATCGACACTGACCCCGCCCGCACCACGAACGACGGCGGCTGGTGGTGGGAAGTCGCCGTGCCCGAGGTATCGGCGCGCGACACTGTGCGCGCTGCACGCTCGCAATACGACGCGCAACTCGCCGCCCGCGCGGCGCCCACCGACCCCAGCGACCGCCCCGGCCACATCGACAACGAATGAGGACGCCCGCATGACTGCTTTCGACGTACGTATCGGCATCAACCCCTTATCGTGGATGAACGACGACCTGCCTTCGCTCGGCGGCGAAACACCGCTTGAAGTTGCACTGACCGAAGGACGCCAGATCGGCTACCAGGGTTTCGAACTCGGCAACAAGTTTCCGCGCGAACCGCAGGCGCTGAAGACGCTGCTTGCCCAATACGATCTGGCCTTAGTATCCGGCTGGTACTCCGGCCGGCTCGCGCGACGCGGCGTGGAAGAGGAAATCGCCTCCGTCGGCCCGCATCTCGACCTGCTCGCACAGAACGGCGCGACGGCGATGGTCTATGGCGAAGTCGCCGATTCGATCCAGGGCGCACCGCAACCGCTCTATCAACGCCCGCGTTTTTTCAGCGAAGCGCAGTGGGCCGCGTATGCGGCGCGCGTCGATGAATTCGCGCGCTACACCCTAAGCCGCGGCGTGCGGCTGGCGTACCATCATCACATGGGCGCATATGTCGAAACACCGGCTGATGTCGATCAACTGATGTCGCGCACGAGCGACGCCGTCGGCCTGCTATTCGACGCCGGACACATCACGTTTGCCGGTGGCGATCCGCTCGCGGTGCTCGACAAACACATCGGGCGCGTGTGCCACGTCCACTGCAAGGACGTACGGCCCGCGGTAATGAAACTGGCGCGCAATCGCAACTGGAGTTTCCTCGACGCCGTGATCGCTGGTGCCTTCACGGTACCGGGCGATGGCGCGGTGAACTTCCCGGCGATCATCGATCGATTGAAGCGGCATGGCTATCGTGGCTGGCTCGTGGTTGAAGCGGAACAGGACCCGGTGGTGGCGCCATCGTACGAGTATGCGCAAAAAGGATTCCGGACCTTGCGAGCGCTGGTCGATGCGCCGCTCGACGCCGGTGGCGGGACTGAGCAGGAGGCAGCATGAGTTTATTGGTCAAGGCGCAGCGCGAGGGCCAAACGATCGCGCGGGTGACGCCTGAGTCGGCGTGCTGGCGGTATGTGGGATTTGCGGCTTACCGGCTAGGCGCGGATGAAGTCGTGCATGTGTTTGAACCGGCTCGTGAGGTGTGTGTCGTCGTGCTGACAGGCGCGGTGGATATTGAAACTCCCGATGAGAAATGGAGTTCGCTGGGTTCACGCGATAGCGTGTTTGAGGATTCCGCGCCGTATGCGGTGTATTTGCCGCCTGGTGTGCGGGTGACGGTTCGCGCCTGTCGCGATGCTGAGGTTGGTGTGGCGAGTGCGCCCGGCAAAGGGGCGTATCCGGCGAGGTTGATCGAGCCTTCTACGATGAAGCGTTCCACGCGTGGGAAGGGGCTGAATACGCGTTACGTATGCGATATTCTTCCGCAGACTGAGCTTGCGGAGTCTTTGCTGGTTGTCGAGGTTCGGACGCCTGGGGGGCATGCTTCAAGCTATCCGCCGCATAAGCACGATACGGATAATGTGCCTCATGAGAGTTCGCTCGAAGAGACTTATTATCATCGGCTCGATCCGCCGCAAGGGTTTGCTTTTCAGCGTGTGTATACGGATATGCGGGATATCGATGAGTCGATGGCGGTGGAGAATCACGACGTCGTGATGGTGCCGCGTGGGTATCATCCTGTTGTTGTTCCCTATGGGTATGAGTCTTATTATTTGAATGTGATGGCTGGGGGGCAGCGGACCTGGCATTTTCGGAATGATCCGGCGCATGAGTGGATTATTAATAAGGACAGTTAGGGGGTTTTGCCTTTTGCGGCGGCATTGGCCGTGTTCCTGGGGCTTTGGCCTTTCCTTGATTTGTTAGTGGTCTATTAGTGTTGCCCCTGTGCGGGGCGGCACTTACTTTCTTTGCCGCCGCAAAGAAAGATAAGCAAAGAAAGCGGCTAGAAGCCCCTGCTAAGTGGGCACCGTGGTCTGCCACGGGTAGTGGTGCGACTGGAATCCGTGTTCTCTCACATTCGGCGTTAGTGACAAAGGACTCATCAGCTCCCACTCCGCACTGCGTGCGTCGCGGACGGGTCTGCATAGGAAACCACGGGCTTCGATTGAGGTTTGTGCGAGCCATCGGCTTCGCCTCGGCGAGGCGCCACTGCACTCACTCCGGAACCCCGTGCGAGACGCGAACGTTAAAACGTAGCGATCGGTTTTATGAATGGCTCTTCGGCGCGCGCAGCGCCGCCGGAAGTATGACGCCCTTGTCACAAGCTTATGCAGCGGCACGAACACAGATTCCAGTCGCACCACTACCCTGTGCAGACCACGGTGCCCACTTAGCAGGGGCTTCTAGCCGCTTTCTTTTGCCTACTTTTCTTTGCGGCGGCAAAGAAAAGTAGGTGCCCCCCCGCACAGGGGGAACACTAATAGACCACTAACAAAACAAGGAAAGGCCAAAGCCCCAAGAACACGGCCAATGCCGCCGCAAAAGGCAAAAAACCCTAACTATTTCCTAGCAGCCAGATCCACCTCCAATCCCCCATCCCCCCCCATCCTCACAGTCCCCTTAGAAACATCCCTCCTATACCCATAAAGATCAAACCTCATAACCCCAGGATTAGAACTATCCCGAATAAAAGTCCTCGCATTCGTGACCAACGAATTAAACATCTTCACATCCCCAGACTCGATCCACACAAAACTCTTCGCCGCCCCAACAGGCGGCCTCGCAGCAACAACGGATGCATCCCGCTTGAACTTCAACACCAACCCCTCATCAGTCACCGTCGCACTAGCCAGCCGCCCCTGCAAAACGGGCGGCGGAAACACGGTGTACTGATCGAACACCAGTTCGTTACCCTTCAACGCCACACCCTTGCGCGTAAACGGCGTCAACGACGCCAACGGAATATCCAGCGCCCGCAGCAACCCCGCCTGCGGCACGCCCAACACCTTCACCGAGGTCGGCTCATAGACGAGATGCCGCTCATCCTTAGCCACGATCGTGCCGCTCATCGTCGTCGGCAACCACACGCCAGGAAAGTGATTCCACAACTTGATGCCACCCGTCACTTCCAACTTGCCGTCCACCGGCTTCAGCTGCAAATCGTTCAGCGAACGCGGCTCATAGTCGAGCAGATAGTCGTTGAACAACGCCGCCATCGCCGGCCACGGCTCGACCACTTCGCCGCCAATGATGCGAATGTCGTACTGGTCCGGATCGTCGAGGTCGACCGGTTGACCCGGCTTCTTCGGCACCATCTGCGCATCCAGCGATCGCACATGAAAACCGATTCGGCCCGATACGTAGAAGTCCACATTCTCGACGTGAATCAACGGCGCAGGTCCGGACGAGTGTCGCTCGTCGCTGATCGCGGAGCCAGGCGTCGCCATGCTCTGACCGGCAAACGCCGCCCGTGTGCCGACCGGGATCGCGCGTGCAACCGACGCCGTCCGCAACGTCTGCGGCACGTGTTGCCAGACCTGGCGCGCCTGCGCGAGCGACGCCTGCTGCGCGCGAATGAAACTGTCGTTAAAGCGTGCGCTCGCGCTGCCCATTTGCGTCGGCGCATCTTTCGACGCGCTGGCTAGCGTCGGATATGACGGCAAGTGCACGTCCAGTGCGCCCGCTTCGTCGAAGGTGAAGTAGCCCGCCGCCATCTGGTCTCGATAGTGATACAGGTCGAGCACGAAGGGTGCATTCGTATCAAGCGGGGTTAGCGCCATGTCGATGTTCATCGGCATCGAACGCATGAACTTCACGTCGCCGCCCTGCACCAGCATGCCGCGCGGTGGCATCGTCGCGGGCCAGTCGATCTTCGGCACCGTGCGGTCGTCGAGCGTGAAGCGCACACCTGCGGCACTGATGCTGATCTGCGTGATGGTCATGCGCAACGCGGGCGGCGGCGTGAGTTTGGCCACCTGCATCACGACGTCGTCGCCGTCGAGACGCGCGATCGGTGTGTCCACTTTCAACAGGTCGGCCATCTTCACGTGCGCGGCCTGCATCAGCTTGTCGGCGCCGACGCCGGCCACTTCGACGTGATCGGCATGGAACACGAGGTCGTCGGCGTTGCGCATCGACAGCGAACCGATCAGCACGATCGGCACCCACGTGTCGCGATGCATTTCGCCCGTGATGCGCAAAGTGCCGCCGTCTTGCGGCACCACTCGCATATTGCGCAACGGCGAGCCCTGGTACTGGAACAGATAGCGATTGAAGATCGCGGTGAGCTTAGCGCTGTCGAGCGTCACATCGCCGCGGTGGACATTGATCGTCACGCTGGTCGGATCGTCGAACACGATCGGTTGGCCGGCGCGCGCCGGAGTCAGCGTCGCCGCCATGTCGTGAATCATGAAGCCGATGTCGCCAGTCACGCGAAAGTCGACGTCGCGCGCGAACATCAACGAGCCGTCGATGCCGGAATCGCGCAGCGTCAGCGGACGGCTGCGCTTCTCGGTCATGCCGCTCGCGGCCGGCACGCGTGCGGCGACGCGCTGTTCGGCAGCAAGCTGTTTGGCCTTGACGAGTTCAAGCGAGGGGCGCGATGCGGAGGCAGGTTGATCGGTGCTCGCAACGGAGGTGCCGCTCGAAGCAGTAGCGACGCCGTTCGTGGCGTTAGCGGTGGGTCCCGGAGCATCCGGTTGAGATTTTGCCGTCAACAGGCTGTCGTTGTTGCTCACAGCGTTCGCTGCCGCGCTCGTTTGTCTCGACGGTGCGGACGCCGCATCGCCGGTCGTGGAACTCGCGTCGGCGCACGCGGACATCAGCAGTGCAGCCGTCACCAGCGCGGCACTGGCGCCAGCTCGCGTGCGCCACGTTTCTGCGAGCGGCGAGCGCGCCACTCGACGCGACAACATTCTTTGAAGCGGTCGCAGCGCGGGCTCCGCCTGCACGCCGTCAGCCGATGTTTCGCCCAATGCGTCTGTCTGTTTCATGATGTCTCCTCCTGAGGCCGCGGCGCGTCTTGTGCGCGTCCGGCACGGCATGGTCGGTCGCACATACGTCGGCTTTAAACACCGTGCCGCCGTTGCGCGCCTTTGACCTGATTGTCTTGATTTGTCAGCGCGCTGCCGACAAGATTTCTGGAGGACGCTCACCAAACGATCAAGCGTTTGAATCGCTACGACAAGTCACGGGAAAGCCCCACGCATCAGGCTTGAGCGCGCTGTACGCAGACGGGATTCAAACGGCATTCAGAACGCGATTCGGACGTGGAACGAGGGACGCGTGCATCGCGGAGCGCATGACGTACGCGTCAGGACAACAAAATGGCCGCAAATTCGAATGCGGCGCCGCAATAAAACTGCAGCGGGATGGCTGCCAGGGATGCTCAGGTTCGGCTTCGCGAAACCGGGCTTGGGCGCCCTTTCGGAGCTGTCCTTGAGTGAGTCGCAGTGATGCCGGTGAACTAGCGGTTAAGCGCAGCTCCGCTACACATCGCGACTAACCCACGCCGAGCCATTCCTGCATAACGTCCGGCCGCTTCACAAACGACGCGAGCGCATCGTCGAAAACAATTTCGCCGTGCCCCATCACCGCAACCCTGCTGGCGATGTCTTGCGCAATAACGAGCCGCTGTTCGATCAGCAGCATCGCCACGCCACGATCACGCAGCGTCCGCAGGCACCGCGCGACTTGCTCCATCACCAGGCTAGCCAGCCCTTCGCCGGGTTCGTCGATGACCAGCAGGTCGGGGTCGCCGAGCAATGCCCGGGCGAGCGTCAGCATCTGTTGCTCGCCGCCCGATAACACGCCGGCTCGCGTGCGCTTTCTCTCGCGCAAGACGGGGAACAGTTCGTAGGCGTCGTCAAAGGCGAAGCGCGGGGCACGGCCGCGCGCTTGCGGCGCCACACCGAGTTGCAGATTTTCGTGGACGCTCAGCGTCGGAAAAACGTCGCGATGCTCAGGCACGTACCCGAGTCCCAGGCGAGCGATTTCGAAGGTGCGCAGCCCGCCGAGCGCATGGCCGGCAAAACGCAACTCGCCCTCGCTGCGCACGAGGCCCATGATCGCGCGCGCGAGCGTCGAGCGTCCGGAGCCGTTGCGCCCGACCAGCGCGACGACTTCGCCGGCGTCGATCCGCAAGTTGACGCCGTGCAGGGTCTGGCTCGCTCCATACCAGGCGTTCAGCTGTTGAATGTCGAGCAGGGCAGTCATGGGTGGACGCTGTCGCCAAGATACGCAGCGCGCACAGCCGCATCCGCGCGAATCGCCGCCGGCGTGCCGGTCGCGATGATCCGGCCTTGCACCAGCACCGACACACGGTCGGCAATCGCGAACACGGCGTCCATGTCGTGCTCGACCATCAGCAACGTACGGCCGGCGGTGGTCGCGCGAATCAGTTCAATGGCGCGCGCCGCTTCGGCGCGGTTCATGCCGGCAGTGGGCTCGTCGAGCAGCAAGGTGTGCGCGCCGCCTGCAAGCGCAAGGCCGAGGTCGAGCGCGCGTTGTTCGGCATAGCTGAGCGTGCCGGCCTCGATATGTCTGCGCGCACTCAGCCCCACGGCTTCGAGCACCTGCTCGGCGCGCGCATCGACCGTGCGTGAGCCGCTGAAACGCTGCCACCAGCGCGTGCGGTCGCGCTCGGCCAGCATGGCCGCGCAGCGCAGGTTGTCGAATACGCTGAGTCGTGCGAACACGCTGGTGGTCTGAAAGCTGCGCGCGAGGCCCCGGCGCGTGATGGCGGCAGGCGCAAGACGCGTGATCTCCGCGCCGAACAGATCGATGCGCCCGGCGTTCGGGCGCGCGCCGCCGGCAATCAGATTGAATAGCGTCGACTTGCCCGCGCCGTTCGGCCCGATCAATGCATGACGCTCACCGGGCTCGATCGCAAGATCGACACCGCGCAGAATCCGCGTGGCGCCGATGCGCTTTTCGACGCCGTAGACCGCGAGGGCCGGGATCATCGCGCGTCTCCGGTGATCGGCGTGGCGCTGGCGCGCCCGGCAAGACGTGCTTGCGCGCGATGTGCATAGTGCGCGGCAAGTGCGCCTGGCGCGGCCAACATGCACACCACGACGCCGAGCCAGAGATGCGGCGAGGCCGGCTCCAGCGGCACGCCGATAACGCTGAACGCCGCGCCATCGGCAGCGCCGAATTGCACGGCATACGCCCACTGCACCGCGAGCACGACGGCCAGCGTCCATAGCACCGCCGAAGCCGCGCCCCATAGATACGCCTTGCCGCACACGCGCCAACCGTAAGCAGCGACGCGTGCCGTGTGCCGCTGCATGAAGCCCGCCAGTCCATCCGGCGAAGCCACCACGATCACGATAAAGAACAGGCCCAGATAGAACAGCCACGCCCGCGTCACGCTCGCCACCGCGACGCTGAAAAACGTCAGCACGATCGCCCCCGCGACCGGTCCGAAAAACGCACCTGTGCCGCCGATCACCGTCGCGATCAGCACGGCGCCCGAGCGCATCATGCCGACGCTTTCCGTCGACACCAGTTCGACATTGATCAGCCCCAGGGTGCCTGCGATGCCCGCAAAAAAAGCCGACATCACCACCACGCCGTAGCGGATGCGGCGCGGATAGCAGCCGATCGCGGCAGCGCGCGCCGGGTTGTCGCGCACGGCGTTGGCGAGCCGCATGAACGGTGTGCGCGACAACGCGAACATCGCGACGCTCGCCAGCACGCACCACAGCGCGATCAGCGCATAGGCCTCGCGCGCCGGGCCGAAACTCCAGCTTGCGAGCATCGGTCCACTCGCGCGATCGATCGGCACGCCCGCCTCGCCGCCGAACCAGTCGGGCAGCGTCCACGCGGCCGCAGCGACGAGTTCGCCGATGCCGAGCGTGATCATCGCGAAGGCCGTCCCTGCACGCCGCGTCGACACGAAACCGAACAGCACGCCGCACAATGCGCCGCCGATGCCGCCGATCAGCGGCAACAGCACCAACGGTGCACCGATGCGATTGAACACTTGCGCCGCGATGAGCGCGCCGAGGCCGGAATAAGCGGCATGACCGAAAGAAAGCAAACCCGTTTCGCCAAGCAGCAAGTTATACGAGAGCGCGAATACGATCATCGTCGCGGTTTGCGCGAGATAGGCGAGGAGCCAGCTTTGCGGCCAGACAAAAGGCGGCACGGCGAGGAACAAAACAAGCGCGAGCCACGGCGCGAATCTGTGCAACATCGAGCGCGGCTTGACTGCCGGCACAACAAACTTCTCGGGCGGCTCACGCATGATCGTCATGCCGTCCGAACAGTCCACGCGGGCGCAGCGCCAGCATGGCGACTAGCAGCAGATAGGGAATCAAAGGGGCGAGTTGCGCCAGCGTCAGCGTGTCCCATGCGTCCGGCAGCACGCCTCCGAATACGGCTGTGAGATCGCCCAGCGACACGTCGCTCGCTACCGCGAAGGTCTGCACGCAACCGACGATCAGCGATGCCGCCAGCGCCCCGCTCAACGAGCCGAGGCCGCCGATCACGACCACCACGAAGACGATCGAGCCGAGCGACTCCGCCATCGACGGTTCGATCACGAAGAGCGGCGCGCCGATCACGCCGGCCAGTGCGGCGAGCGCCGTGCCCGCCGCGAACACGCCGGTGAACACGCGCGGCACGTTGTGGCCGAGCGCCTCGACAGCGCTCGCATGCGTGAGCGCGGCGCGTACGATCAACCCCGCCTTCGACACGCGCAACACCGCGTAGAGCACCGCCAGCATCGCCAGCGATACCGCCATCATGAAGGCCCGATAGCGTGCAAAAGCGGCGCCGTAGAGGGTGAACAACGGTCCGTCGAGCACGGCCGGAACAGTCGCGCTAAGCGGACTCAAGCCCCAGCCGAGCTTGACCAGCTCACCGAGCAGATACGCGGCGCCGAAAGTCAGCAGCAACTCGGGGAGATGACCGTGCACACGCACGCGGCGCAACAGCCAGCGCTCCAACGCCGCACCGATCAGGCCGACGATCAGCGGAGCGATTACGAGCGCACTCCAGAAACCCGCATGCGCCGCCACCGAAAAACCGACGTACGCGCCGAGCATGTAGAAGCTCGCGTGCGCGAAATTCAGCACGCCGAGCATGCTGAAAATCAGCGTCAAACCCGCCGACAGCATGAACAGCAGCAGGCCGTAACTGACACCGTTCAGCAGATTGATGACGAACGACTGCACGCGCCTATTCCGCCTGCACAGCGACGGTCAGCGGTTCGAGCGCCGCGCGCAAGTCGGCGGCCAAGCTCACCGGGCGACGCGTGACGCGATCCACATACACGTGCACGAAATGCCCTTGAGCGACGGGTTGATCTTCGCCCGCCTTGAAGAGGCCCACCTCGTAGCGCACGCTCGAGGTGCCGAGGCGCACGACCCGCAAGCCCGCTTCGACGTGTTCGGGAAACACCAGCGGCGCGAAGTAATTGCAATGCGTCTCGACCACGAGGCCGATCGTCGCGCCATGCTCGAAATCGAGCACGCCGGCGCGGATCAAATACTCGTTCACCACCGTGTCGAAGTAGCTGTAATAGACGACATTGTTGACGTGGCCATAGACGTCGTTATCCATCCAGCGCGTGGTGATCGGCAGAAAATGCGGGTAGGCGCTGCGCGTGGCCGGTGCGGGTTTGTTCATCGCTTACTGCCCCGGTTTTTCGACGAACTCGAACGGCAAGCCGCGCCGCCGCATCCATTCGCCGAGCGCCTGACCGGTGCCCGCACGCCATGGACGCAATTTGGCCGGCTCGACCAGCCGGTATTCGAGCAATTCCGGCGACAGCGCGACCGTGCCGTATGCCTTCACGTGATACGCGATGATCAGTTCGTTTTTGCGGATGAATTCGTACACGCCGATCAATTCGACCGTCTCCGCGTGCAGCGAGGTTTCTTCCAGCACTTCGCGGGCAATGCCCTCTTCCGGCGTCTCGCCGTTTTCCAGAAAGCCGGTGATCAGCGCGAACATGCCTTCCGGCCAGGCGGCGTTGCGTGCGAGCAGAATCTTGCCCTCGTACTCGACGATCGCGGCCACCACCGGCAGCGGATTGTTCCAATGGACGTAGCCGCATTCCGTATCAGGGCAGATCTGGCGGATCCGGCCGCCTTCGTGTTCGGCATCGGCGCGCTCGATCAAAGGCGTAGCGCAGCGCGGACAAAATCGATGTTCGGTCATGGCGAGTGGGGCGTCTTTTATGGTTTGTGTGCAGCGTTGTTCAGTGTTGAATGTCGTACTGCGGCGGGTTCAGCAACTCGTGCGCGATGCTGTTTGTACGCCTCGTTCCTGGTTCCAGCTTCCGGTTCAAGCTCACGATGCCAGGCTGGTCGCACGCGCGGTCATTGCGGTTTCAGGCCAGGCACAAATCGCGTACTTCCGCGGCGAAACGTTCGACGGTTTCCGGCTGCGTATCCCAGGCGCACATCAGCCGGCAACCGCCCGCGCCGATGAACTCGTAAAACTTCCAGCCGCGCGCACGCATTGCCTTGGCGGCCTGCGCCGGCAATTGCGCAAAGACCGCGTTCGATTCTCGCGGAAACATGATGCTCACACCGGGAATTTCCTGCAACCGCGTTTCCAGCAAGGCCGCCATTGCATTCGCATGACGCCCATTGCGCAGCCAGACGTCGTTGTCCAGCAGTCCGAGCCACGGCGCGGAGATGAAGCGCATTTTCGAGGCGAGTTGGCCGGCCTGCTTCAGACGGTAGGCGAAATCGTCGGCGAGCGAGCGGTCGAAGAACACCACAGCCTCACCGACCGGCAAACCGTTCTTGGTCCCGCCGAAGCACAGCACGTCGACGCCCGCGCGCCACGTGATCTCGGACGGATGCACGTCGAGCGCCGCGACCGCGTTCGCAAAGCGCGCGCCGTCCATATGCACTTTCAGATGACGCCGCTTGGCGATGGCCGCGATCGCGCGCACTTCCTCGACGGTGTAGACGGTGCCTACTTCCGTCGATTGAGTCAGCGTGACGACCTTCGGCTTCGGGTAATGAATATCGGCGCGGCGCGTGACGACCGCTTCGATCGCATCCGGCGTGAGCTTGCCGCCGACGCCCGGCGCGGTCAGCAGCTTCGAGCCGCCGGAGAAGAATTCCGGGCCGCCGCATTCATCGGTTTCGATGTGCGCGAGTTCGTGACAGATCACCGAGTGATACGACTGGCACAGCGACGCCAGCGCCAGCGAATTGGCGGCCGTGCCGTTGAACACGAAAAACACTTCGCAATCGGTCTGGAACAGATCCCGCAGACGGTCGCAAACCTGGTTGGTCCAGGAGTCGTCGCCGTAAGCGGGTTCGTGACCGCTGTTGTTGGCGGCGATCAGCGCGTTGAGCGCTTCGGGACAGATGCCGGCGTAGTTGTCGGACGCGAAATGTTGCATGGCTGGCGACGCGCCCGGCGACGGGCGCGCTGAGATGACGGGAAAGCCGTCATTTTAGTGCGCCGGTGAGTTATTTGTTTTTTGGCCTGGAATTGGCCTCGCGGGCGGTTCAACGGGCCCATACGTTCCTCGCAAGGCGGGGGACGAACTTGCCTTGCTGGTGCTTGAGCTTGTGCGTGCACGGGTTCTTTTGACGCCGCGGAATGGGCCAACCGGAAAGACCGTTAGTTGCAGCCGCAATCGGGCATGCGGCCACGGCCTCGCGGCATGTGTGCCACGACGATCAGGCCGACCGCGCCCAACAGCAGCGTCCCCGCCGCCAGCCACAAGGCCGGCGAAAAAGACCCCGTGTGCTCGGCGACCGGCGCGGCCACCAGCGGGCCGACAATCTGCCCCACGCCGTACGCCGCCGTCGCATAACCCATCAGGCCCGCCGCTTCGTCGCCAAGCAGACGCCGCGCCTCACGCATCGCGAACAGGGTGATGGCCGTAAATGGCAGGCCGATCAGGATGCTGCCGAGCGAGAAACCGCCCGCCGTGGGCCAGACGATGCCGAGCGCAATACCGGCGGCTTGCAGCACGTAACAACCGGCGAGCAGCGTGCGATTGTCCCAATGCACCGGCAGGCGGGCCGCGAGCAGCGCACCGACGATCAGGGCCGCGCCGAACATCGGCCAGAACAGATCGGGCCAGGACGAACCCGGCAGCGCATGGCGCGCGATCACCGGCAGGAACGTCGCGGTGATGATGTAGCCGAAGCCGGGCACGCCGTAGAGCAGGATCAGCCAGAAGGCGTCAGCGCGGTGCCAGGCGTGGTTTGTAGAGGCGCGCTGACCTGCGGGCGAGGCTCGCCGAGTGGCAGTGGTTGCCGGGCCTGTGGCGCGCGTCGCGTCTCCTGGGGCGGTCCGGAACACGGGCCAAACCAGGATCGAAAGCACCGCCCCGATGAGTCCGAAACCGATCCAACCGACCGTCGCGCCATAGCCGCCCGCAGCGCTAACCAGCAGACCCGTTCCGACAATGCCCATGCCCGGGCCCGTATAGATCACCCCTCCCCACCCATGCGCGCCGAGTTCGGCGAGGCGCCGCAAGCCCCACTGCGAGGCGAACACGAAGGTCCAGGCGCTGACCGCGCCGGCGACGAAGCGCACGACGGCCCATACCCAGAATTGGCTTGTTACGCCCATCGCCAGCGTCAGCAGGACCGTCGCGACAAGTCCCACGCGCACCATGCGAGCCGGCTCGACCCGCAGCGCCGCGCAGGTGATCGCGCCGACGAAATAGCCTGCGTAGTTGGCCGATGCGAGCCAGCCGCCGTGCTGGATGTCGATCTGCGGCTGCCCGAGCGCGCTGCCGTGAAGCATCAGCGGCAGGAGCGGCGTGAACGCAAAACGGCCGATACCGAGCACCACGGCCAAGGTAATCATGCAGGCAAGCGCCGCGCGGCGGGCGGCGTGACGTTCGGTAGCGGTGTCTTGCGCGCTGGAAGCGAGATCGATCATGAGCATCACGGATAGTGGAAGCGGGCCGGCAGCTGCCGGTTTGTTGAATCCATATTAGCTTGACCTTTCAATCACGAAAAATGAATAATTAGGATATCAACCATCGCCAGGAGAGAATCGTGGATCTGGCCGCTTTGACCATTTTTCGTGCTGTGGTGCGGGAAAACGGCGTGACGCGCGCCGCTGCCAAGCTCAATCGCGTGCAATCGAACGTCACGACGCGCATCAAGCAACTCGAGGAGCAACTGGGCACCGACCTGTTCATCCGTGACGGGCGGCGCCTTGTTCTGACCCCGGCGGGCGAGACACTGCTGCCCTACGCGGAGCGTTTGCTCGCGCTCGCCGACGAGGCGCGCCATGCCGTGCGCGAAGATCGGCCGAGTGGACGCCTGCGTTTGGGCACGATGGAAAGCGTCGCGGCAACGCGTCTGCCCGGATTGCTCGCGAGTTATCACCAGCGGTGGCCGGATGTCGCACTGGAGCTCGAAACCGGTACGACCGGCAAGCTGATCGAGCGGGTGCGCGAATTCGAGGTGGATGCAGCGCTTGTGGCGACGCCGCAGGATCCTGCCGCGCTCGGCGAATTGTTCGAGACGGTGCCGGTTTTTCGCGAAGAGCTGGTGATGCTGTCGCCGCGTGGCCATCGGCCGATTCGCGAAGTACGGGATATTGCTTTATCGACGCTGATCGCGTTCGAACGCGGCTGCGCTTACCGCGCGTATATCGAGAAGTGGTATCTGGAGCATGGCGTGAGGCCGGCTCGCGTTCTGGAGCTCGGTTCGTATCATGCGATCGTGGCTTGTGTCGCCGCCGGCGCGGGGGTGGCCGTGGCGCCGCGATCCGTGCTCAATCTGCAAACGGATGCGAGCAATATCGCGGTTCATGAGCTTCCGGATATTGGTGTGATCGAGACACTGCTCGTCTGGCGACGAGGGCATTTTTCGTCCGCGCTCAATGCGCTGCGGCAAACGCTTGTGTCGGCAGAGGATACGGTGGAGTTGCCTGCCACTACACCGGTAGGCGTTGCTTGAATTTTTACTTGATGCTTTGTCTGCGTGGCTGGGAACGCTAACCGCCAACGCTATCGGCAAGGTTGATGCGCGGCAAGACACGCTACGACACGCCAAGGCCAGAAACAACTTGGGCCACGTGGGACGCCAAAACCACCAGCGTCCCGCATGGCCCAATCAAACTCAAATCAAAGCTGGGCTTCGACCCAACCCTTCACACCTGCCAGTGCCGCCGGCAGATTCGCCGGTTCGGTGCCACCCGCTTGCGCCATATCCGGCCGCCCGCCGCCCTTGCCGCCGACTTGCTGGGCAACGAAGTTGACCAGTTCACCAGCCTTGACCTTCTTGCTGGCGTCCGCCGTCACACCGGCGATCAGGCTCACCTTGCCGCCCTCGACCGAGGCCAGCACGATCGCCGCGCTCTTCAGCTTGTCCTTCAGCTTGTCGACCGTCTCGCGCAACGTTTTCACGTCCGCGCCCTCGAGCGTTGCAGCCAGCACATGCACGCCGGCCACTTCGATTGCCTGACCGGCAAGCTCATCGCCCTGGCTCGAAGCCATCTTCGACTTCAATGCGCTCAGTTCCTTCTCCAGCGACTTCACCTGGTCCTGCACCTGCACGATCCGCTGCGTCAATTCCGACGGCTGCGCCTTCAACACGGCCGCTGCCGCATTGATCCGCGCGTCGAGATCCTGCACGAAGCGCACAGCGTTGTCGCCCGTGATCGCTTCCACGCGACGGATACCGGCAGCCACGCCGCCTTCCATGACGATCTTGAAGAGTCCGATGTCGCCCGTGCGATGCACGTGCGTACCGCCGCACAACTCGCGCGAAAAGCCGAGGTCGAGCACACGTACTTCGTCGCCGTATTTTTCGCCGAACAGCGCCATCGCGCCGCCCTTCACCGCTTCGTCGAACGGCATCACGCGCACGATACCCGGCGCGTTCGCCAGCACTTCCGCGTTGACGATCGCTTCGACCTGACGGATCTGTTCGTCAGTCATCGGCGCGTTGTGTGCGAAGTCGAAACGGGTTTTGTCCGCATCGACCAGCGAACCCTTCTGCTGCACGTGCGAACCGAGTACTTCGCGCAGCGCCTTGTGCATCAGGTGGGTGGCCGAGTGGTTGCGCTCGGTGCGGGCGCGACGCACCGCATCGATTTCCGCCTTCACGACGTCGCCGACTTTCAGCGTGCCCTGCTCGAGGGTGCCGTGATGGCCGACCACGTCCGCCTGTACCTTCAGCGTATCGGCTACCGCAAAGCGCACGCTCGCGTTAGCCAGCACACCCTGGTCGCCGACCTGACCACCCGACTCCGCGTAGAACGGCGTGTGGTCGAGCACGACGACCGCCTGCTGGCCGTTGCTCACTTCCTTGACCGACGCACCGTCGACATACAGCGCGATCACTTTCGCGTCGTCGAAGATGATTTCTTCGTAGCCGTGGAACGTGGTCTTCGCGCCCGAGTATTCGAGGCCCTGCGCCATCTTGAACTTGCCCGTCGCGCGCGCCTGTTCGCGCTGACGCGCCATGGCTTCGTCGAAGGCGGCTTCGTCGACCGTCACTTCGCGCTCGCGGCAGACGTCTGCCGTCAGATCCAGCGGGAAGCCGTAGGTGTCGTGCAGCTTGAACGCGAGTTCGCCGTCGAGCGTCTTGCCGCCCTTGGCTTCCAGATCGGCCAGCGCGCTTTCGAGAATCGACATGCCGTGCTCGATAGTCTCGAAGAAGCGCTCTTCTTCCTGACGCAGCACGTCGGTCACGCGTTGCTCGGCTTCCTTCAGTTCCGGATAGGCGCCGCCCATTTGCGCGACGAGGTCCGGCACCATGCGGTGGAAGAACGAACCCTTCTTGCCCAGCTTGTAGCCGTGGCGGATCGCGCGGCGCACGATACGGCGCAGCACGTAGCCGCGGCCTTCGTTGCCTGGAATCACACCGTCGACGATCAGGAACGAGCAGGCGCGGATGTGATCGGCGATCACCTTCAGCGAGTTGTTCGTCAGATCGGTCACGCCGGTTTCGCGGCCCGCGGCCTTGATGAGCGCCTGGAACAGGTCGATCTCATAGTTGCTGTGAACGTGCTGCAGAACCGCGGCGATACGCTCGAGCCCCATGCCGGTGTCGACGCACTGCTTGGGCAGCGGCGTCATGTTGCCCTGGGCGTCGCGGCTGAATTGCATGAACACGAGATTCCAGATCTCGATATAACGGTCGCCGTCTTCCTCAGGCGATCCCGGCGGGCCACCCCAGATTTCCGGACCGTGGTCGTAGAAAATTTCCGAGCAAGGGCCGCACGGCCCGACGTCGGCCATCTGCCAGAAGTTGTCAGACGCGTAGCGCGCGCCTTTGTTGTCGCCGATGCGGATGATGCGCTCGACCGGCACGCCGACTTCCTTTGCCCAGATGTCGTGCGCTTCGTCGTCTTCGTGATAGACGGTGACCCACAGCTTGTCTTTCGGCAGCTGGTACACGCCGGTCAGCAATTCCCACGCGTAGTGGATCGCGTCGCGCTTGAAGTAGTCGCCGAACGAGAAGTTGCCCAGCATTTCGAAGAACGTGTGGTGACGCGCGGTGTAGCCGACGTTTTCCAGATCGTTGTGCTTGCCGCCAGCGCGCACGCTGCGCTGCGCGGTTGTGGCGCGCGCATACGGACGCGATTCCGCGCCGAGGAACACATCTTTGAACTGCACCATTCCCGAATTGGTGAAGAGCAGTGTCGGGTCGTTGCCGGGCACAAGGCTCGACGAGCGAACGATCGTATGGCCCTTCGATTCGAAGAACTTGAGGAATTTCTCGCGGATTTCGGCGGCTTTCATAGCGTGCGGGGGACGGGTTTGCCAGTTCCCTGGCTGTTACCGGCGGCATCATGGGGATGCGCCAACTGTTTGTTTCTTAAACGACTGATTATACGGGATCGGGGCCCGTGCGCGGCGACGGCCCTGTCCCGCCTTGATCCCGATAGCCATTCGGCCAGGTTTGGCCGGGTAGCGAGTGACATGTCAAGACGCGCCGCGCGTCCTATGCCGTTCGGCCGAGTGCGCCTGCGCACGGGAATCGCTTAAGATTGCCCCCATCCGCGGCGCCACGCGCGCCGCTTTGGCATGGGACCGGAGTAAGCGCTAAAGCGCTAACTCCGGTCGACAAAGGAGACATTGAAGAATATGGGCGCTCTCAGTCATATCCGCGTGCTGGACCTCACACGCGTGCTCGCCGGGCCTTGGTGCGCGCAGACGCTTGCCGATTTCGGCGCCGACGTGATCAAGATCGAACGGCCCGAAGTCGGCGACGACACGCGCCACTGGGGGCCGCCGTACCTGAAAACGCCGGAAGGCGCCGACACACGCGAGGCCGCCTATTACCTCGCGGCCAATCGCAACAAGCGCTCGGTCACCGTCGACATCGCTTCGCCCGAAGGCCAGCGGATCATCCGCGAACTGGCCGCGCAAAGCGACGTGGTGCTGGAGAACTACAAGGTCGGGCAGTTGAAGAAGTACGGCCTCGATTACGCGTCGCTGAAGGAAGTAAAGCCCGATCTGATCTACTGCTCGGTGACCGGCTTCGGGCAGACCGGCCCGTATGCGCAGCGCGCCGGCTACGACTTCATCGTGCAAGGCATCGGCGGCTTCATGAGCATCACCGGCGAGCGCGACGGCCAGCCGGGCGGCGGTCCGCAAAAGGCCGGCGTCGCGATCGCCGATCTGATGACCGGCATGTATTCGACCATCGCCGTGCTCACGGCGCTTACGCATCGCGACCGCACGGGCGAAGGTCAATACATCGACATGGCGCTGCTCGACGTGCAGGTGGCCATGCTGGCCAACATGAATTCGAATTACCTGGCGAGCGGCCAGCCGCCCGTGCGCTGGGGCAATGCGCATCCGAACATCGTCCCCTATCAGACCTTCCAGACGAGCGACGGCTGGATCATCGTCGCGGTCGGCAACGACGGCCAGTTCCGGAAATTCGTCGAGGCGGGTGGGCGCGCCGAACTCGCCATTGACGAGCGATTCGCGACCAATCCGGCGCGCGTGCGCAACCGCGACATCCTCGTGCCGATTCTGGCCGACATGGTGCGTCTGCAGGGCAAACAACAATGGATTGCCGCCCTGGAAGCAGCCGGTGTGCCGTGCGGACCTATCAACGATCTGGGCGAAGTGTTCGAGAACGAGCAGGTGGTGGCGCGCGGGCTGCAGGTCGATCTGCCGCATCCGTCGGGCGGCACGGTCAAACTGGTGCGCAATCCGATCAATATGAGCGGCACGCCGCCCGAAGCGCTCTCCCATCCGCCGACGCTCGGCGAGCACACCGACAGCATCCTGCGCGATGTGCTCGGCTATGACGAGGCACGGATTGCGGTGTTGCGGGACCAGTCGGTGATTTGAGGCCCGGCTGCGTTGTGGGCGAGTGGTCTGGCAGTCGGCTGAGCCGGTGGCAGTTTTCAGCGGAGCTGGCGATGGTGGCCAGCTCACTCGCCGCTCGAATCTCAGCAAATCAGGCGATCACCGCTGCTCGCCTAACGAAGCCAGCCAGCGCCGCCCCTCTTCCCAATCGCCGAGGCCGCTGTCGGCATTGATGTGGCCGCGCGGCCCGATGTCGATCCAGCGGCTGCCCCACGCGCTCGCACACGTCTGCGAAAACGGCACGCCGCCGTATGGATCGTCGCTGCTCGACACGACGATGCTCGCGAACGGCAGGCGCACAAGAGGCACCGGTGCAAAGCCGCTGGCGTCCTGCGGAAAATGTGCCCCGGAGGGATCGGGCACGGCCACCAGTAATGCACCGGCCACTTTGGCCAACTGCTCAGTGCTCGCGTACTGCGACGCCCAGAAAGCGGTCGCGAGGCAGCCAAGGCTGTGCGCGGCGAACACCACCGGCGATTCGGCTGCGGCCACTGCGGCGTCGAGCGTGCGGCACCACGCGTCGCGCGTCGGATGGTCCCAGTCGGGCATCTGCACGCGCGCGAAGGCGGGATCGAGTGCTTCCCAAAGCGTCTGCCAGTGGCCCGTGCCGGAATTCTGATAGCCTGGCAGCACAAGTACGTTTAGTTTTTGTCCGCTCATTGCGTTCCCCGTCGCAGTTCGTTTTTCAAGTTCGCTTTCACTCAATGCATCACACGACCCACACCCACGCCGCGCGGATCCGCCGCCGGCTCAGGCGTCGTCCCTTCAACGCGAATCATCTGCACATCACCGTTAAACGACTGCCCTTCCAGCGCGTAGCCTCTGGCTTTTAGCTGATCTGCCAACTCGCCCGTGATCGGATGATACGGCTCGAAATAGATCGTCTTAGGCGGCAACAACTGATGATGGAACCGCATCGCAGCCAAAGCGTCGGCAGGCGCCATGTTGAAATCGTACAGGTTAGTCATGACCTGGAAGATCGACGTCAGGATTCGCGAGCCCCCCGGCGTGCCGATCACGAGCGACACCTTGTTGTCCTTCAACAGGATGGTCGGCGTCATCGACGAAAGCGGCCGGCGTCCCGGAGCCACCGTGTTCAGATCGTCAGCCGTTGCGCCGGGCGTGCCGGCGGCAGCCGGTTTGGTGACGAAGTCGTCCATCGCGTCATTGAGCAGGAAGCCGCCGCCGTCCACCACCACGCCGGAACCGAAATCCCCGTTCAGCGTGTAGGTGTTCGACACGGCGTTACCCCACTTGTCGACCACCGAAAAATGCGTGGTTTGCGCTTTCTCCGGCATCACGTCGCCGAGGCCGCCTTTAACGGGCGTGGCGCCCGGCACTTCGTCGGGTTTCACTTCATCGGCGCGTTGCGCGAGGTAGGCGTCGCTGGTCAGTTTGTCGACCGGCACCTTGTACGAATCGGGGTCGCCAATGTATTGCTGGCGGTCAGCGAACACGCGGTCTTCGATCTGCGCGATCAGATGGATATACGGCTCGGAGTTCAACTCAAGGCCTTCGAACGCCGGCTTCAGATCTGCCTTCATCTTCAGCATCTGGATCAGCCCGACGCCGCCCGAACTCGGCGGCGGCGCGGTCACGACCTGGTAGCCGTTCCAGTCGGCGGTGAGCGGCTGACGCCAGACAGCCTTGTATTGAACCAGGTCCGGCTTCGTGACCAGACCGTGGCCGTACATCTGCTGCGCGATCAGATCGGCGGTGCGGCCTTCGTAGAATTCACGGCCGCCGTCGCTGGCGATGCGCGAGAGGGTTTGCGCGAGTTCCGGCTGGCGATACATCACGCCCGCCTTCAGGTTCGAGAAGTAGGCGTCGAAATTGGTCTTGCCGGCGAAACTCTTCGCCGCCGCGTCGTGACGCTGCTGCAACCCCTGGTCGACCTGGAAGCCGTCGGTGGCGTAACGGATCGCGGGCGCCAGCACCTGCTTCCATTTCAGCTTACCGAAACGCTGCTGCGCTTCCCACATACCCTCGACGGTGCCCGGCACGCCCACCGCGCGATGGCCGACGAGGCTCATACCCGGCACGAGGTTGCCTTTATCGTCGATGTACATATCGCGGGTCGCCTGTTGCGGCGCGCGCTCGCGGTAATCGAGAAAATACGGCTTGCCGTCCATGAACAGGGTCATAAACCCGCCGCCGCCGATATTGCCCGCGTCCGGACAGGTCACGGCCAGCGTGAAGGCGATCGCCACCGCGGCGTCCACGGCGTTGCCGCCGGCGGCGAAGATCTGCTGGGCGGTGTCGGCGCTGTAGCGATCCGGCACGGCCACCGCCGACGCGTCCAGCACGGCCTTTGGCGGCGGCGTTTTCGCGAGCGCGGGGGCCGGCGCGACGACGCTGCCGGCGAGCGCGGCGAACACGGCCGTAGCCGTCACGATCCGTGCGAAAGACAAAGGGGCAAAAGGCGCGCGAGGCGCGTCATGTGACGGGACGGACATCCGAGAAACTCCGGGAACTAGGAGCGCCATGTTGCACGAACGAAAAGCGTCCATGCCAGGGCGGCTCAATGGGTGAGGCGGCCTGCACACCCGGCAGCACTGCGCTCGGCGCTACGCGGCGGGTACAGGCAGCGCAATCCGAAACGGCTTGAACGGGGGCGCGGGTGTGCGGCGAGGCTGTCTGGCTTGCGCCGCACGGGCGCAAAGTGGCGCCGGGGGAAAAATCCGTGGGCGAACATCATGTTGCCCGTGCGCGGCGCGTGGAGAGTGCGCCGCCCGCATCGTAAGTCGCCACGGACCGCGCAAACAAAACGTTTTACCTCCTGTTACAGCACATTAAACGCAGCTTGCAGGATCTCGTCCTGCCCCCAAAAACCGCCCGAAACCGCTCAAACGTTGGCTGCGCGCCGCACTCGCCTGCCGCGAGCGAACGCGTCAGGTAGAATTGACGGATAAGTGGGCGCATTGCGCGTCCCCGACAGACTTTCACCTTCTCGCATGAATACCGAACGCAACGACGCGCCAGCGGCATCCAATTTCATCCGCAACATCATTGACGAAGACAACCGCACCGGCAAGTGGGAGCAGCGCGTCGAAACGCGCTTTCCGCCCGAGCCGAACGGCTACCTGCACATCGGTCACGCCAAGAGCATCTGCCTGAACTTCGGCGTGGCGCGCAGCTACGGCGGCGTGTGCCATCTGCGCTTCGACGATACAAATCCGGAAAAGGAAAGCGTCGAGTACGTCGACTCAATCATCGACTCCGTGCGCTGGCTCGGTTTCGAGTGGGAAAAAGGCGGCAAGGAACAGCTCTACTTCGCGAGCGACTACTACGACAAACTGTACGAATTCGCCGAACTGCTGATCGAACGCGGCAAGGCCTACGTGGACAGCCAGTCGGCCGAAGAAATGCGCGCGAACCGCGGCTCGGCTTCCGAAGTCGGTACGCCGTCGCGCTTCCGCGACCGTTCGGTGCAGGAAAACCTCGACCTGTTCCGCCGCATGAAAGCCGGCGAGTTCAAGGAAGGCGAACACGTGCTGCGCGCGAAGATCGACATGTCGTCGCCGAACTTCAACATGCGTGACCCGGTCATCTACCGCATCCGCTTCGCGCATCATTACCGCACCGGCGACACATGGTGCGTGTACCCGATGTACGACTACACGCACTGCATTTCGGACGCGCTGGAAAACATCACGCATTCGCTGTGCACGCTCGAATTCGAAGACCACCGTCCGCTGTACGACTGGATTCTGAACGAGCTGGCCGAAGCCGGAATCTTCACGCGCCCGCTGCCGCAACAAATCGAGTTTTCGCGCCTGAACCTGACCTATGCGATCACCAGCAAGCGCAAGCTGCTGCAACTGGTGACCGAAGGCCATGTCGAGGGCTGGGACGATCCGCGCATGCCGACCATCGTCGGTGTGCGCCGCCGCGGTTTCACGCCGGAAGCGATCCAGTTGTTCTGCGAGCGCATCGGCGTCACCAAGGTCGATTCGTGGATCGACATGAGCGTGTTCGAAGGCGCGCTGCGCGACGATCTGGACGACAAGGCGCCGCGCACTGCTGCCGTGCTCGATCCGGTCAAGCTGATCATCGACAACTTCCCTGAAGGCGTGACCGAGCCGTGCAATGCGCCGGTCCATCCGCATCACCCGGAAATGGGGGTTCGAGAATTCCCGATCTCGCGCGAACTGTGGATCGAACGCGAGGACTTCACCGAAACGCCGCCGAAGGGCTACTTCCGCCTGTTCCCGGGCAACAAGGTGCGCCTGCGCTACGGCTATGTGATCGAATGCATCGGCGCGGACAAGGACGAGAACGGCAACATCGTCGCAGTCCACTGCAACTACTTCCCGGACAGCAAATCGGGCACGGAAGGCGCGAACACCTATAAGGTCAAGGGCAACATTCACTGGGTCAGCGCGGCAGGCGCAGTCCCGGCCGAAGTGCGCATCTACGACCGTCTGTTCAAGGAACCTCAACCGGACGCCGGCGGCCGCGACTTCCTCGAAGCGCTGAATCCGGATTCAAAGCGCGTGGTCAACGCCTACCTGGAACCGGGTGCGCGCGACGCGCTGCCCGAACAGCGCTATCAGTTCGAGCGCCACGGCTATTTCGTCGCCGACCGCGTCGATTCGAAACCGGGCAAACCCGTATTCAATCGCATCGTCAGCTTGCGCGACAGTTGGGGCAAGCCGGCGTAAGCTGGAGCCACTACAGCGCGAAGCGCATCTGACGTTGCCTGGCCGACGTCAATTACGGCGTGCATTTCGCAAGCGGGATGCACGCCGTTTTCGTTGCATCATGTTCCATCGACAGTGACAGCGCGGCATCCGTGCACGTGCGAGTCCAGGAGACCCGATGAAAGTTGCAGCCCGTCGCGGGGTAAGTGCATGGGACACGGCGCGAGGCGCGGCTCATACGCGTGCCGTTCCTGTTACGCACACAACCCGAGCCGCACGCGCCACGCATAGCATGCACAGCGTATTCGTAGCGCTGGTCGCGTTCGGCGCGGCATCGCTCGCCTGCGCCGCTCAAGCGGACGAACTCACCGGCACGCTGAAGAAAATCCACGACGATGGCGTGGTCGTACTCGGCGTGCGAGAAGCGTCGATTCCCTTCTCCTACTTCGACGGCACGCGCACGGTCGGCTACTCGCAGACCATCGCGCTGCAAATCGTCGACGAAATCAAGAAAACGCTCGGCCTGCCGCAACTGAAGGTGCACGAAATCACCGTGACCTCGTCGAACCGCACGCCGATGTTGCTGAACAACCAGATCGATCTGGAATGCGGCTCGACCACGCATACGGTGGAACGCGAAAGCGCGGCCGCGTTCTCGAACAGCTTCTTCCAGTACGCGGTGCGCATGATCGCGCGCAAGAGCAGCGGCATTGCGGATTTTCCGGATCTGGCCAGCAAGACGGTCGTGACGACCGCGGGCACCTCCGACGAGCGCCTGCTGCGCCGCCTGAACACCGAGAAGCATCTGAACATGCGCATCACGAGCGCGCGTGACCATGCGGAAGCATTCAGCGCGGTCAAGGACGACCGGGCCGTGGCCTTCGTGATGGACGAGCCGATCGTGTACGGTTTCAAATCGACCGACCCGCACCCCGAAGACTTCGTGGTAACCGGCACGCCGCTCGGCTATGAGGTCTACGCCTGCATGTTCCGCAAGGGCGACGAGCCGCTGCGCACGCTCGTGAACGGAGTGATCGCACGCGGCCAGCTTGCCGGCGACGCCGAGCGTCTATACAACCAGTGGTTCACCCAGCCGATTCCGCCGCACGGCATCAATCTGAATTTTCCGTTGTCGGAACAGAACCGCACGCTGTTCGCGCATCCGAACGACCGCGCGCTCGACTGAGCGTGTCGGCCGTGCGCGTGGCGGGTACGGGTGGCGGCTAATGCCAGCGCCACAGCCCGAACAACCCATCCACCGCGCTATAGCGTTCGATGCAGTTCCGCGAGTGAAAGCGTGGTCTGAAAAAGCCGTGTGAGACTGCGGCTCGCATACCGCTCGACTTCGTCCGGTGCGGTCCAGCGATATGCGTCCATTTCGGGAATCAGCGTGCCGTCGGAGCGGCGCGGAAACAGCGACGTGCAGATGCACGAAGACAGATCGAGTTCGTCGGCCGTCGCACGCGCCGCGAACAGATGCAGATCCTTGTCGCGCCGGTAGACGAACAGTCCGAGATCCTTCAGGCGGCCGGCTTCGATCACGATACCGGTCTCCTCGACCATCTCGCGTAACGCCGTGACGTGTGGCGCCTCGCCCTCTTCGCCGTGCCCTTTCGGAATGTCCCAGTGAGACGTTTCGGTGGCGTGCGCGAGCAGCACCCGGCCGTCCGGGTCGAGCAGCACGATGCCGCACGAGACGACCCGCGCGCTCATCGACGCAATGCGCCGCAGGGGCGCACGGCTTCAGGCTGCGCCGGCGGCAAGCCGGCGCGCATTGTCATACCCGCCCGCACGCTCAGTGCTTTTTCTGCAATTGCCAGTTGCCGCTGCCCTGTTTGCAGAACTGCGGACGCAGGTTCATCGACTGCCCTTTCGCATTCAGCACGACGCCGACGTCGCGGCAGGTGCGTTCGCCATCCTTCGCGGTGCTGGCGATGCTGATCGTTGCGTCGATCTTCACGCTATTGCCGGTGCCTTCATTGACCCAGCTCACGCTCTCGCCGTCCTGCTTGTCGTTCAAGGCAGCGAACACGGCGTTCTTGATCGAGTCGACGTCGCGTTGCTTCATGTAGCTGATCGGCGTGTCGTTCAGAAACCCGAGGTTCGCCGCTTGCGCACCGATGGCGCCGCCAAGCAGCAGGCCACCGACGGTCAGGTGAAACAGGGCACGGGGTCGCATCGACATGAAGGGTTCTCCTCGAAGAGTGGTTCGGCGGTCTCGAGCGCGCTCACGGCAGCTCGTGATCTGGACCCCAAAAGCATAGCATGTCGCCCTCGAAGTAGCCGCCCGGATGCGGCGTCGCAACGGCCTACGGCAACGTGTAGCGACCAGCTCCCTGCTCTGGGGAACGAACTGGCGCGACGACCGCTCAGACTTTTTAGGACGCGTCTCATATCTTCTTATGGAGCGTTTTCTTAAGATAGGTCTGTTGCGCTGTAGCGCTGATCAAGCTTCCACTGCCGCCCTATGGACATCTCGTCTGCTCTCGAAACCTTCACCGTCGCGCTCGCGCTCTTTTGCGTCGCGCTGGTGCCGTTCGCCATCGGCCGCGATCCGGGTCTTGCGCGGCGCATCGTGCGAATGGACAGCCTCCCTCGCGCACGCTGGCCAAATCTGCTGACACGCGCCGGCATTGCCTGCCTCCTCGTGTCGTTCGCACTTCTGCTGGTCGGCTGCTATTACATCATTGCCGGCGCAGGCTACTGACCCCGCCCGCGGCGGCACATGCCGCTCAACCGGCCACGCGCCCATCACCCGGCGATCAATTCGCGGCTGCTTGATTTCCCGCTTTATTTCCCGCCTTATATCCATCCGTGAGCGTATTCAAAAACGCCACCACGTCCTTGATTTCAGCCTCGTCGAGCACCGGTTTGTCACCCGGCTTGCGATCGAACGGCGGATCGGTATTCAGGTTGGTCCAGTAACGCTGCGGCAGATCGTCGAACTTCTGCACTTTGCCCTTCACGACCGGATAAAACTTTTCCGGGTTTGTGTCGCGTTGCGCATAAAAACGCACTGCCTGATCCAGCGAATGATAGATGCCGTTGTGGAAGAAACTCTTCTTCAACGCGACGTTGCGCAGCGTCGGCGTGCGGAAGATGCCGCAGAACTCGGCGCGGCCCTTCAGGTCGGTACGCTCCGGCCCGCATGCGCCGAGGTCGTAGAAATGCGGATCGCGATTCACCTGCAGCGCACGGTTGCGCGGCACGCCGATCGCAATCAGACCGAAGTCGCTGAACTGTGGGGGCGCACCGTCCATGGTGCGCTGGCTGATGTGGCAGCTCGCGCAATTGCCCTTCTTTTCGTCGTTAAAGACTTCCAGACCGTGTAGTTCGGCCTTGGTCAGTTGCGTTTTGCCCGCCAGATACGCGTCGTACTTGCTGGTGTACGGGTAGAAAATCTCCGGCGCCTGTTCGAAGGTTTCCAGCGCTTGCAGCACGGCGTTGAAGGTGGCTTCGTCGCTATCGAAAATATGCGCGCCGAATGCCGTGCGGAAAGCCTCCGCATACGGCGCGGCCTTCACCGCCGCCGTGACCTTCGCCGGTGTGCTGCCCATTTCGAACGACGACAGCAGCGGAATACGCGCCTGGTCCGAGCCGCGGTCGACCCGCCCGTCCCACGTCAAGCCGCCGGTCGGCCCGGCATCCACGCTCTCATCGCCTTCGTCGTCCGACTCGTGATAGTGCTCGGCGAACGCCGGCACCGACTGCAGGTACTTGAGCGTCGGCGCGGCGCGCATGCCGGTGCGGTGCATATCGTTGCCGCCCAGTTGTACCGACAGCGAATTCGCCGGCGAAAAGCCGTGATCGGGGCTGTGGCACGACGCGCAGGCCAGCTTGCCCGAGCCGGATAGCGACGCGTCGAAGAACAGTTGCTTGCCGAGGGCCGTCATCTGCCGCACGGATTCGTAGACTTGCGCGCGGGTCTGACCGGCTTCATGGGCCGCCACCTTGACGGCAGAGGCCGGCGTAGACGTGGACGTGGACGCCGGCGACGCACTCGCCTGGGTCCCAATTTCGGCCTTGGCTCCCGCTGTCTGCGAGCCTGCATCACACGCGGCCAGCGTCACGGTCATGGCCGCGAGCGCCATCGCCAGCACCGCGCCAATGCCCAGCGTCCCCACGCGCCGCCATGCCTGCGGCCGAACCGTCGTTTTTCGAATCCCCGCGAGACCAGGCCGCATATGAATGATGTGAGTTTGCGATATTGAAGTCCGCGAGCGTATTTCATCGACATGTCGTTTAAATGACATACAGCCGACGAAAATATCGAAACCCAAGCTATTCGTAATTAGTTACATGTTTCTGTCAAATTCCTTGTTCAAACTTTCGCTCGCGGCCATCCGTGTAAGCAATGCACGCGGCCCGTCCCCAACGCGAGAGAGAGAACACATACCAAATGAACAAGAAACTGATCTGCGCGGCGCCTATCGCGATCGCGGCAGCGTTGAGTCTGTATGCGTGCGGCGGCGACAATGTCACCGCGCCACCGGACATCACGTCGATCAAGACGGTCGTGGTGATCTACGCGGAGAATCGCAGCTTCGACAATCTGTACGGCAACTTCCCCGGCGCCAACGGTCTGCAGAACGTGACGGCGGCGAGCGCCACACAGTTGGACCGCAACGGTACGGCGCTCGCGACGCTGCCGCAAGTGTGGAACGGTCTGACCCAAACCGGCGTGACGCCGGTCGTAACGCAAGCGATGACGGCCAACCTGCCGAACAGCCCGTTCGCCATCGACGACCCGAATGGTTTCAACACGCCGATCACCGCCACGACGCGCGATCTGTATCACCGCTTCTATGAAAACCAGATGCAGATCAATGGCGGCAAGAACGACAAGTTCGCCGCGTGGGCGGATTCCGGCGGCCTCGTCATGGGTCACTACACGCTCAACGCGGACAAGCTGCCGTTGTGGAAAATCGCCCAGCAATACACGCTGGCCGACAACTTCTTCATGGGCGCGTTCGGCGGTTCGTTCCTGAATCACCAGTGGCTGATCTGCTCATGCACGCCTGCTTATCCGAATGCGGACAAGAGCCCGGCAGCCGCCTCGATCTCGTCGGTCGAAAGCGACGGCGTCACGCTGAAGCTCGCGACCAACTCGCCGGCTTCGGCGCTGAGCGGCCCGCCGAAATTCGTGCTGTCAGGCAACCTGACGCCTGACTTCTACGCGATCAACACGATGCAGCCGCCGTATCAGCCGAGCGGCAACAAGGCGGCTTCGGGCGGCGACGCCAACCTGGCCGACCCGACTTCGGCCACCACGTTGCCGGCGCAAACGCAGCAGCACATCGGCGATCTGCTGAACAACGCGAAGGTGTCGTGGGCGTGGTACGGCGGTGCGTGGGGTGCGGCGGTCTCGGCGGCGCAAACCGGCGCGACGAATGTGATCTACGGCGCGAACCTGACGGCGCCGAATTTCCAGCCGCATCACCAGCCGTTCAACTACTTCGCCGATCTCGCACCGGGTTCCGCGAACCGTTCGCAGCATTTGCTCGACGGCGGCCTGGCAGGCTCCGAGTTCATCAAAGCGATCGACGCCGGCACGCTGCCGCAAGTGTCGTTCTACAAGCCGCAGGGCAACCTGAACGAGCACGCGGGTTACACCGACGTCGCCTCAGGCGACCAGCATATCGCCGACGTGATCTCGCATCTGCAGAAAAGCCCGCAGTGGAACAACATGCTGGTGGTCGTGACCTACGACGAAAACGGCGGCTTCTGGGACCACGTCGCGCCGCCGAAGGCCGACCGTTGGGGTCCGGGCACGCGGATTCCGGCGCTGATCATTTCGCCGTTCGCAAAGAAGGGTTTCGTCGATCACACGCAGTACGACACGACGTCGATCCTGCGTTTCATCACGCGCCGTTACTCGCTGCCGACGCTGCCGGGCATCTCGACGCGCGATGCCGCGCTGGTCAGCAACGGCAGCAAGCCGATGGGCGACCTGACGGCCGCACTGAACGTCAGGCAGTAATCCGTTAGCAACGACCCGCCTGACGGTGGAATCTTGACGGGGCAGCTTCGGCTGCCCTTTTTTGTGTTCGTCGCACGGATCACCCCACGGCGCGCGCGACTCGTTATCGACGCAAACAGCGACACAACGCGTTTGCACGACCGGCGTATGCTTCGACGCAGGACTCGATCATTCCCGCCGATGGCGGCTCGAAACCCATAGCAACGTGTTGCAGGCTTGCCCACCTATTCAGGAGTTCGACAGCATGACGGAAAAAATCATCAAGGTACCCGGCCCCGATCATCCGATTACGATCGAGCCGGACAAAGCCCACGTGGTGGTGACGGTCGCCGGCCGCGTGATCGCGGACACGCGCAATGCACTCGTGCTGCGCGAGGCGGCGTATCCGCCGGTGTATTACATCCCGCGCAATGACGTCGAGATGACGCTGCTGGAACGTACCGATCACGCAACGTATTGCCCATACAAAGGCGATTGCGCGTACTACAGCATTCCGCTTGGCGGCGAGCGGGCAGTGAATGCGGTCTGGACCTACGAGTCGCCCTACGCGCCCGTGAAAGAGATCGCCCAGCATCTGGCGTTCTATCCGAACCGGGTCGATTCCATCGACGTGCAACCGGCGGAGTAAACGGCCTCGCGCGCATCGCAGCGGTGAGGCTTCGATGCGCGGCGCAAGGCTTTTGAAGTACGGCAGGAGGGACTCGAACCCCCCACCCTCGGCTTAGAAGGCCGATGCTCTATCCAGCTGAGCTACTGCCGTATTGACGTGAGGCGATGCAAACACAAACGTGACCAACCTGCATCGCCCGCAATGAGAACCCGTAGAGGGCATTGGAACCTGTGCTGTATGACCGCCACAGGGTTCATGGGATACCGAAATTCTAACTGACCGGGCCGGGGACTGTGGAAATCCGATCCGGCACACGGCAACCCTGATCGGCAATCACCACGCCGCATCACAAAACAAACGGGCCCGACTCGTTGAGCCGGGCCCGGATTATAACCGATCGCTTCTTACCCGCCAGTCGCGCGCCAGCACGTGGCGGGCTGTAGCGGGCATTCCGAGCGCAATCAGACCGGCTGCGGATGCAGCATGAACCAGCCGAGGAACACGATCCCGGCGATCACGCAGTACACGCCGAACGAAGCCAGACGTCCGCGGCCTTCGAAATAACGCATCAGGAAACGCACGCTGAGATACGCGGCAATTGCGGTCAGCACGCCGCCGAGCAAGGCATCGGCGAGCTGGTCCGGAGCATGAAACAGTTTCGGCAATTCGAGCACGCCGGCAGCGAAGATGATCGGCGTGCCGAGCAGGAACGAGAACTCGGCGGCCTTCTCGGTCGTCAGGCCGGCCGCATTGCCGGCGATCATCGTCAGACCGCTGCGCGAGAAGCCCGGAATCAACGCGCCGATCTGCGCGAGACCCACGAAAAACGCCTGACGGAAGGTCAGCTTCTCCGGCGCCAGATGCGCGCGTGAACGTTGCAGGCGATCGCCAAACCACAGCAGCACGCCGTTTACGATCAGGGCGGCTGCGACAATGCGCAGATCGTGAAAAATCAGTTCGAGACGTTTCTCAAGGATCAGCCCGACGAGGCCCGCCGGAATCGTGCCGATGATGAGCGCCCACATCATGTGCGCGTCGTCGTTGCGACGGCCGCCGAACGAAGCGAAGAAGCCACGCACCAGCGCGCACCAGCGCTTGCGGAAGTACCACAGCAGCGCGAACGCCGTACCGAGGTGCAACGCGACGAGGAACGGCAGCAGCTGCGGCGCGTGCTTGTCGATATGCATGCCGAACAGGCCAGGCACGAGCAAGGTGTGGCCGAGGCTGCTGACCGGGAACAGTTCGGTGACGCCTTGCAGCACGCTCAGGAAAATCAGAAACGACAGGTTCACGCGGCGGTCCTTGTAAGGAAAATGTCGGGGAACAGCGCGCCGCACAAGGAAATCGACGACGCGTCAAAAGCGCACCGATTATGCCTGGCTGCAAAGTCAGCGCCAAGCGTTTGAACCGCATTCGGGGAAATATTGATGCGCTGCGTCACAACTGGAAACGGTTGTTACGTCGCAGCAAAAGAAACAGAGCGCCGCCGGTGGCCGCCCTGCGTTCATGAGAAATTCAATGTACTGATGCGCGAGAGTTGCGCCAGGTCCGTGGTACTAGACCCGTTACCAGGCCCGCATTGACGGCCCGGCAGAAGGCGAAGCAGATGGCTGGACTAGCGCTCGAGCTTGTAGAAAAAGTAGACCGTGCTTGCCGCGAACATGCCGAACAGCGCCACACCCATTGCCATTGCGAGATCCATAAAGCCTCCTGAGCCGATCTCTCCCGGTCGTTGAAGGGACCGGGCAGTCAGTGGATTATCGACAAGGATAGTGCTTCCCGGCCACCCGCAATTTCCCGAGAAGGGTTTCCCCGTAGCGCAAAGCAGCGCAAAATCGTTGCTTCGCGAGCTGTTATGCAGCGCCATTCGAACGTTCACAACCCGCCTTCGAGCCGCGCTCAATCCACGTTTGAACGTCACCTAACCTTTTCTCAACCAGCCCATCGACCATGCCCCTCTCCCCGCAACAGGACATTCTCGAGATCGCCCAGGACGCCTCCGTGCTCCGTTTCTCGCCGCAAGCCGGTGGCCGTCTTTTGTCGTGGATCATCGACGGCGAGGAGGTCATTCATTGGCCGGAGAACGCCGACTGGAGCCAGCCTGCCAGGATTCGCGGCGGCAACCCGTTGCTGTTTCCGTTTCTGGGCCGGCATCGCGTCGACGGCAAGATCGGCTTCTGGCGTGACGCAGAAGGCACGGTGCGCGAATTGCCGATGCACGGTTTCGCACGCGACCTGCCCTTCGAAGCCCACGCCGACGTAAACGGCGCCGGTTTGCGCATGACCCTCGCCGACAGCGACGCGACGCGTAGCGGCTACCCGTTCGGCTTCCGTTTCGAAGCGACATACCGGCTCGTCGATACGCATACGCTGGAAGTCATGCTGAGCACCGCCAATACTGGCGACACGCGGCTGCCCTACTACGCCGGTCATCACTTCTATTTCACGCTGCCGCACACGCAGCGCGCCGAGACCTCGCTGGAACTGCCGCCCACCGAACGGTGCTACCAGCAGAGCGACGGCTCGATCAGCGCAACCGAGCCGGGCGCGGCCCGCTACACGCTCGACGAGGCGCGCATTCTCGACCGCTTCCATTGCCTCGTCGGTGTGCCGGACCAACCGGTGCGGCTCGTCGCGCCCGGACTGAACCGGGTCATCACGATCGATCTGCAACGGCCGGATTCGGTGCCCTGGTACGCGGTCACGACATGGACCGAAGCCGCTGAGTCGGACTTCTACTGCGTCGAGCCGTGGTTGGGTCTGCCGGATGCGATCCACAACGGCCTGGGACTGCGCTGGCTCGAACCGGGACAAACCGAGACGGCCACACTGCGTATCAACGTCAGCAAGCTGCGCTGAGGGCAGGTTTTCCCCTCTTCGCGACGTAACGGGTTACGCGGCTTTTCGCCGCGTTCCCGCCTTGTGCGCCCGCCTCGACATCCGTTTTTCGGATGCTGCAGCGCAAAACCGTTAGAATCGGACGCTTTGCATCTACCTGCCGCGTGATCGGGATCGGCGCGTGGCAGCGCTTTGCGAGGTCCAATGCTTAACACAACAAGAATGAAACGGCTCGCCTGCGTGTCTTTGCTGGCGGTGCTTGCCGCCTGCGGGTCCGCTCCGGTGGGGCCAGGCTTTTACCGCGTCGAACGGGGCGATACGCTGTCGAAGATCGCCCGCAGCAGCCGGCAACCGGTGCAAAACATCGTGCGCTGGAACAACCTGACCAACCCGGACAGCATCGAGGTTGGACAGGTGCTGCGTGTCGCGCCGCCGGGCAATGTGGCGTCCACAGGTGGCGCCGCGGGTGGTGCAACGCGTAGCAGCGGTGCAGGAAGCGCGAGCGCTTCGGCGGCGCCCCGCGCGGCACCCGCCGATAGCGCGCCGTCGTCGGCACCGGCTCCGTCGATCTCGCTGATTTGGCCCGCTGACGGCACGGTGATCCGGCGCTTCGACGGCTCCAATTCGAAGGGCATCGATATTTCGGCGGCGGCGGGCACCCCGGTGGTTGCCGCGGCATCCGGCACGGTGGTCTATGCGGGTAACGGCTTGCGCGGTTACGGCAACCTGCTGATCCTCAAACACAACGCCGACTATCTGACGGCCTACGCGCACAACCGCGTGCTGCTGGTGAAGGAAGGCCAGTCGGTCGCCCGCGGCGATAAGATCGCCGAAATGGGCGACACCGACACCGACCGTGTCATGCTGCACTTCGAACTGCGCTATCAGGGCCGCTCGATCGACCCGTCGCGGGCACTGCCGGCGCGCTAGCCGCCCGGCTTCGGGCACGCGCCCTGCAACAGCAGTCAAGGGAACCGCGCGTGCTATAAAACGCCCAATCCCATGCATGACGCGGCTACACGCCGCGTCTTCCCCTGTTATCTGTAAGGAATCTGCAATGAAGAGCGCACTGGCGTCTTTAACAACGGCCGCGGCGATCGGCCTCGGCCTGCTGACGCTCGGCAGCCTCGGCGGCTGTTCCAGCACCACCACCATGACTTACCTGCCGAGCGGCGATACGGGCTTTGCGATCAACTGCAGCGGCAGTGACGCGAGCTCCAGTTGGGCCGAGTGCTACAAACGCGCGGGTGAGGTCTGCGGCAACTACGGCTACGACGTCGTTTCGAAGGACGTCGACAACGGCGCGACCTCGGGCGGCTCGGTCGGCGGAATTTTCGGTGCGAACGTCAAGAACCGGTCGATGGTGGTTCGCTGCAAGCAGTAGAAAGCAAACCGGTAACGCAATAACGCAGGCGTTAAGGCCGCTCGATCTGGCGGCGGCGCCAGCGGCCAGAGCGCGGATTGACGCGTGCGGCGAATGCGAACAGCCCGCCGAGCGCAATTGGCCAGAGAAAAAAAAGCCCGGCACGAGGCCGGGCTAACGGGGGTTCGGCGCATATCGGCAAAGGACCGGTTCACCATGCGCCAGAAGGAAATCTAACAACCCCCTTTTACAAGCGCAATCTATTAATTTCGCGGGCAATGTGACGCGGCGTACGGAGTCCGCATTACGTGAAGAGAAAATGTCGGAAATAGGCGAGGTAAATAGCCTTGTCTGCCCCGTATGAAACCTCATAAAAGCGGCAAGTCTAAGTCGTGCGCGTAGTTCGCCAGGCCTTATAAATCAATCACCTACCCGCGCACTACCGGAAAAGCCTGATGAAAGCCCACTGTTCGATTCCCGCCAGCCCCGCCCAGCATGATCCGGACGCTTTATGTATTGCGAACCTTTAGTGCGCCAACGCACCATACAGATACATTAGCGATTATCGAGCGGCACGAATAAGAAATCACGTTTCTTCATAACAAATTCGCGAATAGCGAATACATTAAAAATCTTCAAATCCGCTGACAAATTGCGAGCTTGAAAATCGACTGCAGTTAATGAATCAAAGATTAGATGATAAGCACAGGCATTGATTCGTTCAAGCTGGCCGAATGGCTAAAATCGGCCAGCTTGCAGCGCAATCACATCACTCGCAGGCCCAGCTCGGTCACGAGCACCGCCGCCTGCTGATGCGAAATCGTCGCGCCCTTGAACAGCGCCGCATCGACGAGCCGCACGCCGCTCAGATCCGCCTCACGCAGGTCCGCGCCGTCAAAGCGCGCGCCTTTCAGATGGGCATCCTTCAAGCTGCCGCCGTCGAAGATCGCCTCGCGGAAATCGACGCCGGCCAGATCGGCGTCGGAGAAATCGAGTTGCTGGAGAGTGGCCTTGCGAAACGACAGGCCGCGCAAATGCGCACCCACCAGCAAGGTCTCGACAAAGCTCAAGCCGAGCGCCGTACAGGCTTCGAAATTGGCGCCCGTCAGCTTGCAGCTGTGGAACGACGCCGAGGCAAGCTTGGTGCGCCGCCAGCTGGTGTTGTTCAGATCACTCGACTGGAACGCCGCATCGACCAGATCGGCTGACGCGAAATCCGCCTGGCGGCCGCGGCAACGAACCCAGCGCGTGTGCGACAGCGTCGCGCCGAAAAACGACGTTTCGACGATCGTACAGCGATGAAACTCAGCGCCGCGCAGATCGAGTCGCGACAGATCGGCGCCTTCGAAATCGCAGTCGGTGAAATGGAGCGGCTCTCTATTGCCGCCCAAGCTCGCAGCAATGAGGCGCTCCACATCGGTGCGCGTGAGTGTGGCGTCCGCCACTACACAAGCTTGCGCGCCCGCAGCGCGCGCCGTTGAATCCAGTGACATGAAGGTTCAGAATGAATTTTGCCGAAAGACCTCAAGCGTACCGGAACGCGCGCCGCCCTGGCGATCCGCGCCGATGGTTTATAGTAACGGCCCCGTCAGAACCCGCTCACGATGACTTCCAACGACGCCACCCATAGCCCGCTGTACGCCCAGCTGCTCGCCGAAACCGCCAAAATCGGCTGGACCGAACTCGAACGTTTTTTCGCGCGCGGCATGCTGCTGCGCGTCGCACGCGACCTCGATCTGGTGAGCGTCGCCGAAGCCATCGCCAGCGACGACACCACGCAGGTCACGCAATGGCTGTCTTCGGGCCTCGTCGAACGCGTGCAGGCGGAAACCGCCGCCGATTTCGCCGCGCGCGATCCCGACCTCTGGGCAGTAGTCGTCTCGCCATGGGTGTGCGTGCAGGAACGTAATTGAGCGACCCCGCGCACGCCCCGAAGGAAGTCCCCTCGGGGAGCGGTGCGAGCGCGACGGCTCCCGCCGTCCCGGTGCACTGGCACCGCCGGGTGATGACGCTGGCGTTTCCCATCGTCCTCGCCAATCTCACCCAGCCGATTCTCGGCGCAGTCGACACCGCCGTCGCCGGTCATCTGGACGGCGCGTCCTATCTCGGCGGCGTCGCGCTTGGCGGCCTGTTCTTCAACTTCGTGTTCTGGGGCTTCGGCTTCCTGCGCATGGGCACCACCGGCCTCGTCGCGCAGGCGCACGGCGCGAGAGACCAAGCCGAGCTGCGCAATAACGTCGTACGTGCATTGTTGCTGGCGGCGGCGATCGGCGCTGCGGTGCTTCTGCTGCAGGCGCCGTTGATCGATTACGCATTGCGCGTGATCGGCGGCAGTGAGGCGGTGCAGCGCCACGCGCAAATCTACTGCCACGCGCGTATCTGGGCCGCGCCGCTCGCGCTCGGCAACTACGTAGTGCTCGGCTGGCTGCTCGGTACGCAGCAGGTGCGGCTTGCGCTGCTGTCGCAAGTGTTCATCAACAGTGTGAACATCGCGGCGGTGCTGTTGTACGTGTACGTATTCGATTGGGGCGTGGCCGGCATCGGCGCGGCCACGGCCACTGCCGACGCACTCGGCTTCCTGTTCGGCGCCGCGTTGTTGTGGCACGGCCGGCCGCGCGGTTTGCCTGCGCTGAACCGCGCGGCCCTCTTCGACGCTGCGGCCCTCAAGCGCCTCGTGGTGTTGAATCGCGATATCTTCGTACGCACGCTCTGTCTGCTGTCGTCGTTCGGCTGGTTCGCGCATCTCGGCGCGAAGCAAGGTGACGCCACGCTCGCCGCCAACGCACTGCTGCTCAATTTTCAGACCTTCATGGCGTATGGCCTCGACGGCTTCGCTCACGCGGCTGAGGCGCTGGTAGGCGCTGCGATCGGCGCGCGCGACCGGCACGCTTTCGCGCAGGCCATCAAGGTGACGGCACTGTGGTCCGCGCTCGGCGCGCTGGGCTTCTCGCTGGTGTACTGGGGCGCGGGCTCATGGGTCATCGAAGGTCTGACCAATCAGGCCCTTGTGCGCGCCACGGCCGAAACTTATCTGCCGTGGGCCGCGCTCTTGCCGGTGATTTCAGTGTGGGGCTTTCTGCTCGACGGCGTGTTCATCGGCGCCACGCGCACGCATGAGTTGATGACGTCGATGGTGGTCTCGTTCGCGGTGTTCGTGGCGGCCTCGTGGGCCTTGCTGGCGCTGTACGGCAACCACGGTTTGTGGGCCGCGATGCTGATCTTCATGGCCGCGCGCGGTGTGACGCTCGCGCGCTTTTTGCCGGGTGTCATGCGGGGCATGGCGGTGGCGGCGGTCTGAACGACAACGCCGCACACGCAGCACATCGTTACGGCTTGAAACAAGCGCACACATATCACGCGTGCGCGTCGCCCTAGAATGATTGCAGCCCGCGCCGTTCGCGCGAATTCTCTGCGCGGGTCAGAAGCGCCGACGTGCCCGCGCCGGTGCTTCGCTTTCATTCCCTAAAAGCGCTCAGGGCGCGGGCGCCATGACGGGCGGACGGTCGTCGGTAGGCACACCGTGATAGTCGACAGGATCTTTCGGCGGCGGGCCGCCATGATGGCCGGAAGGATCGTTGGCACAGCCGGCGAGCCCTGCAGCCAGCATCAATACAATCAACAAAACGCGGTTCATAGACTCTCGAAACAGAATGACAATAACGGCAACGAAGCGCCGAGAGTCTACCTGCAATTCACATTCGACGATGTCGCGGCAGGCCGCGTCACCCTGCTACCCCTGCCATTTTGTTACGCGTGTCCTACTATAGAGGCACGGCTGCGTGTCATAGGAGACTGCCATGGACGCTGAATCGATCGCAGGTCTGATCGGACTTGCAATAGGCCTGCTCGTGCTGCTCGCACTGTCGATTTTCGAATCGAGAACCTACCGGCGCGAACATGACGGCGAAGGCATGCTGCATCACTGGATCACGCACCAGCACATGCCGCACTGGATGCGTCGCCGGCATTGAACAGATAAACCGGCGCGCCACACTGGCACCTTTTTTCACCCCGGCGCAATTCGTGATTGACTCTGGCACCCAATGCCACGTAGAATCTCGGATTCGTCGGAGCGTAGCGCAGCCTGGTAGCGCATCTGATTTGGGATCAGAGGGTCGAAGGTTCGAATCCTTTCGCTCCGACCACGAAAAGCAATACGAAACCCGCGTAGCCTTCGGCTTCGCGGGTTTTTGCTTTTTGGGCGCGAGAGGTTCACGCGAACTGATGTGACCGTTCGGCACGCGCCATCGCCTTGCGCCCTCACAAGCTCGCATGCGACAGTGATTGAAAACCCGGCGCTGTTATCCACGCCGCAACCAGAGTCAAGGAGACACACATGAATCTGATCCTCTGGCGTCACGCCGAAGCCGAAGATTTCGCCGCTAGCGATCTCGCCCGCGCACTCACCACGCGGGGCCGCAAACAGGCGCAAAACGTCGCCAAATGGCTGCGCACCCGCCTGCCCGAAGACGCTGTGGTCCTCGCGAGTCCTGCGGTGCGCACCATCCAGACCGCGGAAACCTTGAGCGACCAATATCGCGTGGTGCGCGAACTCGCGCCTAACGCCAGCGCAGACGATGTGCTCGAGGCCGCCGGCTGGTCAAAAGGCATCGCACCGACTGTCGTGATCGTCGGCCATCAACCGACGCTCGGCCACGTGGCGGCACGTTTGCTCGGCAACAGCGGGGCGAGTTGGCCATTGAAGAAAGCCGGCCTGTGGTGGATCGAAAGCCGTGAGCGCGACGGCGACGACCAGGCCGTGCTGCGCGCGGCGATGAGCCCCGATCTGATCTGAGGCGATCAGCTCACGCAACCTGGTACTCAAGAGGCCCTGTTGCGCCCGCCACTCCCACGGGTCGCGCGGAAACAACACATGACCTGCCCTACCCACGACATTACAAGCCGCGCGCACGCAGCTTACGGGCAGTCATCCAATCGTCACAGCTTTGCCATGCGAGCGTCACCAGGCGTTACTACATTGGCGAAAAAAGAAATCTCCCTTTTTTCGACCAGGACGCCACATGCGAGAACTGCCGACGCCCACCCTGCCCCTGGCTTCGATCTTCGAAACGCGCCGCCTGCCGCGCGCCGAAGAGACAGTCACCGCCCAGCATCGCCTGCAAGTGACGTGGGCACGCACCGACGAGCAACTGCGCGAAGCCCAGCGTCTGCGCTACCGTGTATTCGCCGATGAAATGGGCGCCCGTCTGACGGGTCCGGCCGGCCTCGACGTCGATGTGTTCGATTCGTACTGCGATCACCTGCTGGTGCGCGATCTCGACACGCTGAAGGTGGTCGGCACTTATCGCGCGCTGCCGCCGCACCAGGCCGCCCGTATCGGCCGCCTGTATGCCGAAAGCGAATTCGACGTGTCACGTCTCACGCACCTGCGCGCCAAGATGGTCGAAGTGGGCCGCTCGTGCGTGCACCCTGACTATCGCAGCGGCTCGGTGATCATGTCGTTGTGGGCAGGGCTCGCCGCGTACATGAAGCACAACGGCTACGAGACGATGCTCGGCTGCGCGAGCGTCGCGATGGTCGACGGCGGCCACTACGCGGCGAATCTTTACTGCTCGCTGCGCGACAACGCGATGACGGCGCCGGAATATCGCGCGTTCCCGCACACGCCGCTGCCGGTGGAAGAATTGCAAACCGGCGCCGACGTCGCACCGCCGCCGCTGGTGAAGGGCTATCTGCGCCTCGGCGCGAAGATTTGCGGCGCACCGGCCTGGGATCCTGACTTCAACACGGCCGACTTTCTGACGCTGTTGCGTCTGACGGATATCAACGCGCGTTATGCGCGGCACTTCCTCGGCGACGCAACACCGCGCTGAATTGAACTGAGTGGCGCACGCGAGCCGCCCGGCAGATTCAACCGGCGGCTGAGCGACTGAAAACCGAAGCGCATAAAAAAAGCCCGGCTAATCCGCCGGGCTTTTTCATTTACCGCGCATGATGCTCAATCGTCCGTATAAACCACGCGATAGGGAATGCCGACCTTCTCCCATTCCGCGGCTTCCTGGATCAGGCTGTAATCCGTCAGCGGATTGTTAGCCACCCACTCGTTCGGCAAACGCACTTCGTAGCCGCCGTTGACCTGCGCAACCGCGATACCCGGCAAGCCGACATCCGCACGCCGGCGGCACAGCAGCGCCGCGAGCCGCAGGCAGAACAGCAGCGGCCATTCCACTTCGCGCGTTTGTGAGAGCTTGCCGAGTTTCCCCGCGTGGCCGAGCACCAGCGCGGCGAGCCGCGCCTGGTCGGTGCGCGAAAAGCCCGGCATGTCGGCGTTGCTGGCGATATAGGCGGAATGCTTGTGATAGGCGCTGTGCGAAATCGACAGGCCGATTTCATGCAAGGCCGCGGCCCAGCCGAGGAACATGCGGTTCTCGGCGCGGCGTTCTTCATCCGGTTCGGCAAACTGGTCGTAAAAACGCACCGCGAGTTCACCGATACGCCCGGCCTGCGCGCGGTCCACACCGTAACGGCGCATGAAGCCTTCCACCGTCACCGTGCGCATGTCCTCGTGTTGCGAACGGCCCAGCAAGTCGTACAGCACGCCGAGGCGCAGCGCACCGTCTGTCGTATCGACGTAGTCGACGCCGAGTTCGTCGAACACCGCGATCATGATCGACAGGCCACCGGCCAGCACCGGAATACGATCGCCCTTCAACGCGACCAGCTTCAGACGATTGACGTTTTCCGCCTTGATCAGCGCGCGCTTGAGGCGCTCCAGCCCACCGCGCGAGATGCCGTGCGTGACGCCCGGATCGTTGAAGCCATTCGCCTCGACGAGTTCGGCGAGCGCCCGCGCGGTGCCGGACGAGCCAATCGCCTGTTCCCAGCCGGTTTTCTTGTATTCGGCGGAAATGATCTGAATTTCACGGCTCGCGGCGAGTTCGGCCTGGCGCATCGTGTATTCGTCGACATTGCCCGCCGGGAAGAATGCGCGGCTGTGGCTCACGCAGCCGATATACAGGCTCTCCATCTTGATCGGCGTGTAGTGCGAACCGATGATGAATTCCGTCGAGCCGCCGCCGATATCCACCACGAGACGCTTGCCCGCGCTCGCGGGCACGGAGTGTGCAGCCCCTGCATAAATCAGGCGCGCTTCTTCACGCCCGGCGATCACTTCGATAGGAAAACCCAGCGCGGCTTGCGCTTCGCCGAGAAACTCGCCCGCGTTCTTGGCGATGCGCAACGTATTGGTGGCGACGGCGCGAACATGATCGGGATGAAAGTCGCGCAGGCGTTCGCCGAAGCGCTTGAGCGCGTCCCAGCCGCGCACTTGCGAGGCGCGGTCGAGCATCTTGTCGCGCGACAGGCCGGCCGCAAGGCGCACCGGCTCGCGCAAGGCGTCGACCTGATAAATCTGGCTGCCCGCGTCGGTTTCCTCGACCCGGCCCACGATCAGGCGGAAGCTGTTCGAGCCGAGATCGACTGCAGCGAGGAGTTGTGGAGTAGTGACCATCGAGTAAGCGGACTCCATGCGCGCGAGCGCGGCGGCGGTGGATGCGAAAGGTGCCGGATGCCCACCCGATGCCTTGGGCGCCTTGTGGCCGGCCGCGCTGTTCAAAGACGCCATTCTAAGCGTACCGGACCTCACGATGTCGCCTCGCAGTAATGGGGGTGCCCTATGGTCCCACACACACTGCGTCATAATTACGACACGCAATGAATACGGCGTAGAATTTATAACTTCGAGAATGTCATAACAACGTCATCATACTGTGAGAATTTCCGAGCGTCTTTACGTCTCCCTTCCTGACATTCCATTCTCGCTGCCGATGTCCATCCGCTACCCCTTATTGAATCGCGAGCTGGGCATTCTGGGTTTCAACGAGCGTGTGTTGGCACAAGCTGCCGACCCTGCCGTCCCTTTGCTCGAACGCCTGCGTTTCATCTGCATCACCAGTAGCAACCTCGACGAATTCTTCGAAGTCCGCATGGCCGGACTGCAGGAACAGATGCGCGACAACCCGGGCGCGCTGTCGCCGGACGGCATGTCGCTGCAGCACGTGTACGACCTCGTGGTCGAGCGCGCGCAGAGGCTCGTGCATCGCCAGTACACCATGTTGCACGACACGGTGCTCACCGCGCTCGAAGCAGAAGGCATCTATTTTCACGGCACTGAAGCGTGGAACGAAGCGCAGACCGAATGGGCGCGCAATTACTTCTTCGACGAACTGCTGCCGGTGCTCACGCCGATCGGCCTCGATCCGGCTCACCCGTTTCCGCGCGTGCTCAACAAGAGCCTGAACTTCGTCGTCGAACTCGAAGGCAAGGATGCGTTCGGCCGCCAGGCGATGATGGGCATCGTGCAAGCGCCGCGCGCCTTGCCGCGGCTCGTGCGCATGCCGCAGGAACTGTCGGGCTATCCGCATGGTTTCGTGCTGCTGAGCTCGTTGCTGCAGCGCTTTGTCGGCGAGCTTTTCCCGAACCTGGTGGTGCGCACCTGCAACCAGTTTCGCATCACACGCAATAGCGAACTGTTCGTCGACGAAGACGAAATCACCAATCTGCGTGTCGCGCTGCAGGGCGAACTGCCGGCGCGCCATCTGGGCAACGCGGTGCGGCTCGAAGTGTCGGCGGAGACGCCCACGCATGTCGTGCGGCGCCTGCTCGACGAAAGCGGCCTCACCACCAAGGATTGCTATTTCGCGGACGGTCCCGTCAATCTGGTGCGGTTGATGCAATTGCCGGAGATGGTGGACCGGCCCGACCTGAAATTCGTTCCGCATATTCCAGCGATCCCGCCGCAGATCGCCAACAGCACCAGCATGTTCGACGTGATCGATCAGGGGGACGTGCTGCTGCATCATCCTTATGAGAGCTTTCAACCGGTGCTCGAGTTGCTGCTGCAGGCAGCTAAAGACCCGAACGTGATGGCCATCAAGCAGACCATCTATCGCACCGGCACCGACTCGCCGCTGATGGATGCGCTGATGCAAGCGGCGCGCAACGGCAAGGAAGTGACGGTGGTGGTCGAACTGCTCGCGCGCTTCGACGAAGAAACCAACATCAACTGGGCGTCGCAGCTTGAAGCGGTGGGCGCGCACGTCGTGTACGGCGTGGTGGGCCACAAGTGCCACGCGAAGATGATGCTGATCGTGCGGCGTGTCTCGTCGGGCGGCAGGACCACGCTCAAGCGTTACGTGCACCTGGGCACCGGCAACTATCACCCGCGCACCGCACGTCTTTACACTGACTTCGCGCTGATGACCGCGGATCAGAAGATCTGCGAAGACGTGCACCACGTGTTTCAGCAACTAACCGGTATCGGTGGTGAACTGTCGCTGCACGAGTTGTGGCAGTCGCCGTTCACGCTGCATCCGAAACTGGTCGAAGCGATTCGCGCGGAAGCCGAGCATGCGCGCGCCGGCAAGAAAGCGCGCATCGTCGCGAAGATGAACGCGCTGCTCGAACCGACCGTGATTGCCGAGCTGTACGAAGCGTCACAGGCGGGCGTGAAGATCGATCTGATCGTACGTGGCGTGTGTTCGTTGCAACCGGGTGTGCCGGGTTTGTCGGAGAACATCACGGTGCGCTCGATCGTCGGGCGTTTCCTCGAGCATCACCGCATCTTCTACTTCTACGACGGCGGCAAGGAACAGGTGTATCTGTCGAGCGCCGACTGGATGGACCGTAACTTCTTCCGCCGTGTGGAAGTGGCGTTTCCGGTCAACAACCGTCGCTTGAAGCGGCGTGTGATTGCTGAAGGGCTGTCGGCCTTTCTCGGCGACAACCAGTCCGCGTGGCTGATGCAAAGCGACGGCCACTATCGGCGCCGCCGGCCGGGCAAATCCTCGCGCAATGCGCAGATGAGTCTGCTAGGGAAATTCTGTTCGTGAGTTTGTGATTGCCTGATTGCGTTCACGCTCCGCTGAAGCAAGCGGCGCTGCGCATAAAAAAAAGCCCGCCTTGTCTTGCTCCAGGCGGGCTTTTTTTCAGACCAACGTTTTCAAACCGGTGCCGGTTGCCGACGCGCCGTGCGAAACACCGGAAAACGCACGGTGAACGTGCTGCCACGTCCCTCTTCGCTCTTCACGTCGAGCTGCGCATCGTGCCGTTGCAGCACATGCTTGACGATGGCGAGACCCAGGCCCGTGCCGCCTGTATCGCGCGAGCGGCTACGGTCGACGCGATAGAAGCGCTCGGTCAGACGTGGAATGTCCGCGGCTGGAATCCCCAGGCCGCTGTCCGTAACCGAAAACACTGCACTGCCGCCGTTGGCCTGCCAACTCACCTTGATCGCACCGCCGTCCGGCGTATAGCGGATCGCATTGGTCACGAGGTTGCCCAGCGCGCTGAGAATTTCCGTTTCCACGCCAGTGACGGTGAGCCCTTCGTCGGCGTCGAACGCGATCTTGTGATGGTCGCTCGACAGGCTTTGCGCGTCGTCCCGCAGATGCCGCAGCACCGCGCGCATATCGATCATCTGATCGCTCGGCGGCTTGTTGTCGCCTTCGAGCTTCGCGAGCACCAGCAAGTCGTTGACGATATGGCGCATGCGCGAGGCCTGCTGTTCCATCAGTTCGAGGTAGCGCCCGCGCTCGGCTTCGCTTAGCGGCAGCTCCCGCATCGTCTCGAGAAAACCCGACAACACAGTCAACGGCGTCTTCAATTCATGCGACACGTTGGCGACGAAGTCGCGCCGCATCGCGTCGGTACGCTCCAGCTCGGTGATGTCCTGCGACAGCACCAGCTTGCGATTCTCGCCATACGGAAACACTTGCACCGACAGCACGTTCTGGCGCTTCTCGCCCATGCCGCGCATGATCAGCATCTGCTCGTAGCGTTGCGAATTCAGATAGCGCACGAAATCGGGCTGACGCACGAGATGCGTGATGTGCTGACGCAGATCTCGTTTCGCATCGAGCCCGAAATGGAGTTCGGAGATCGCGTTGCACCACTCGATCTGATCGTGGTCGTCGAGCATCGCCACGCCGTTCGGCGACGCCTGGATCGCCTGGATGAAACGCGAATGCTGCTGCTCGACCTGACGCACCTGCGCATGCCAGCGCTTCGCGAGCTTATGCAGACGGTAGTAGATTTCGCCCCAGATGCCGGGGGCGCTCGGCACTTCGCCGTAGACCGGGGCGTCGAGCAGGCGCCACAAACGCTGCTTGTGGAAGGTGCTAAAGAAGCTCTGCGCGAGCAGCATGACGATCGCGAGGGCCAGCCCTGCCTTGACGTTCAGGAGTGCGCCGACCACCACGCACAGAACAGCCAGCAGCACGACCGACACGATGGAGCGCGCCCAGATGATGTTCATGTTCTAGCGATCGAAGAGAAAAGTGCTACCGCAAAGTCACGCGCTCTTCGCGAGACGGTAGCCGCTGCCGCGTACCGTCTCAATCATAGCATCGCACCCGGCCGGCTTCAGTGCCGCGCGCAGACGCTTGATGTGCACGTCCACCGTGCGCTCTTCGACGAACACGTGGTCGCCCCACACCTGATCGAGCAACTGCGTACGGCTGTGCACGCGCTCCGGGTGCGTCATGAAGAAGTGCAGCAGACGAAATTCCGTCGGGCCGAGATCGAGCTTGATCTCGCTGCCTTCGGCGTGTGCGGCGACGCGGTGCGTTGCCGGATCGAGCTTCAGGCCGTTGATCGCGACCAGGTCTTCGGTCAACTGCGGCGCACGGCGGCGCAACACCGCCTTGATACGCGCCATCAGTTCCTTCGGCGAAAACGGCTTGGTGACGTAGTCGTCCGCGCCGATTTCGAGGCCGAGCACCTTGTCCTGCTCATCGCCACGTGCGGTCAGCATGATGATCGGGATGTGCTTGGTGCGCTCGTTGTTGCGCAGATCGCGAGCGAACGCGATGCCCGACTTGCCCGGCAACATCCAGTCGAGAAGCACGAGGTCGGGCAATACGTCGCTGATCAGGTTCTGCGCCTGCTCCGCGTTGTACGCGCGAATCGGGCAGTGTCCGGCGTGTTGAAGATTGACCGAAATCAGTTCGGAAATGGCGGGCTCATCTTCAATGACGAGAATGCTGCTGGGCATCGGCACCTCTGGTCCTTATGACTGGTTAACTGAGTGCTTCGCGTTCGAGCGCGTCGCGCGACTTGTGCCGCACGTCGGTGCCCTTGACGATGTAGATGATGAATTCAGCGATGTTTTTCGCGTGATCGCCGATCCGTTCGATCGCCTTGGCGATGAACAGAAAATCGAGGCCCACCGAAATCGAACGCGGATCTTCAGTCATGTACGAAATCAGCTTGCGAACGAAAGCGCGGAATTCTTCGTCGATCGCCTTGTCGTCGCGCATGATCTGCGCGGCGGCGACCGTGTCCAGACGCGCAAAGGCGTCCAGCGCGCGGCGCAGGATCGACACTGCCATTTCGCCCGACAATTTGATCTCGGCGATATTGATGCTGCGCGAAGCGCCGTCTTCCATCAGCCGCTTGGTGCGCTTGGCGATTTTTTCGGCTTCGTCGCCGGCGCGCTCGAGATTCGTGATGGTCTTCGAAATCGCGATCAGGAGGCGCAAGTCGCGCGCGGCCGGTTGACGGCGCGCGATGATGTTGCTGCACTCTTCGTCGATCTCGACTTCCATCGTGTTCAGACGGTCTTCAGCGGCGATCACCTGCTCGCATACATCGAGGTCGAAGTTGTTGAGCGCGATCATCGCGTTGACGATCTGCGACTCGACCAGGCCGCCCATTTCGAGCACCTTCGAGGAAACGAGGTTCAGGTCGGCGTCGAACTGGCTGGACAGATGTTTATCGGACATGTCGTACTCCGTTGTTTTGCGCGGCGGCTTAGCCGAAGCGGCCAGTGATGTAGTCCTCGGTTTCCTTGCGGACCGGCTTGATGAAGATCTTTTCGGTGTCGCCGAATTCGATCAGTTCACCGAGGTACATATAGGCAGTGTAGTCCGAACAGCGCGCGGCCTGTTGCATGTTGTGCGTCACGATTACAACCGTGTAATCGCTCTTCAACTCGGCGATCAGTTCTTCGATGCGGCCCGTGGAAATCGGGTCGAGCGCGGAACACGGCTCGTCGAGCAGCAGCACTTCAGGGCGGATCGCAATACCGCGCGCGATACACAGACGCTGTTGCTGGCCGCCGGACAAACCGTAGCCGCTCTGGCCCAGTTTATCCTTGACTTCGTTCCACAGTGCGGCCTTGGTCAGCGCCCATTCCACGCGGTCGTCCATTTCCGAGCGCGGCAGCGTTTCGAACATCTTCACGCCGAACGCGATGTTGTCGTAGATCGACATCGGGAACGGCGTCGGCTTCTGGAACACCATGCCGATCCGCGCGCGCAGCAGCGAAATATCGCGCTTGGAGGTCAGCAGGTTTTCGCCGTCCATCAGGATCTCGCCTTCGGCGCGTTGCTCCGGATACAGCGCGTACATCTTGTTGAGCGTGCGCAGCAAGGTCGACTTGCCGCAACCCGACGGGCCGATGAAGGCGGTGACCTTGCCTTCAGGAATCCGCAGATTGATGTTCTTCAGCGCGTGATACTTGCCGTAGAAGAAGTTCAGGTCGTTGATTTCGATCTTCGGACGCGACTGGGCTTGCGCCTGGCCGCTTTGGGCGGGATCGAAACCGGCCGGCGCCGTGGGACGCGTGCCCGGATTGAGTTGAGTTTCTGCCATATTCATCGGATTACACTCCGCCCTTACTTATTCGAAAAGATCGTGCGCGCGAGGATGTTCAATCCCAGCACCGCGAGCGTGATCAGGAAGACGCCGGCCCATGCGAGCGATTGCCACTGCGCAAACGGGCTCATCGCGAACTTGTAGATCGTGACCGGGAGGTTCGCAACCGGCTGGTCCATGTTCCACGAGAAGAACTGGTTCGACAACGCGGTGAAGAGCAGCGGCGCCGTTTCACCGGCAATGCGCGCGACGCCGAGCAGCACGCCGGTGATAATGCCCGCGATCGAAGCTTTCAGCGTGATCGACATCACCATCTTCCACTTCGGCGTGCCGAGTGCGAAAGCGGCTTCACGCAGCGCATTCGGCACCAGCTTCAGCATGTTCTCGGTGGTGCGGATCACGATCGGAATCTGCAGCAACGCGAGCGCGAATACGCCGGCCCAGCCGCTGAAGTGGCCCATCTTCGCCACGACGAGCGCGTAGACGAACAGACCGACGACGATCGACGGCGCCGACAACAGGATGTCGTTGATGAAACGTGTGAGACTGGCGAGCCAGCCCTTCTGACCATACTCGGCCAAATACACGCCCGCCAGAATGCCGATCGGCGTGCCGACGAAAGTTGCGAGCGCAACCAGCATCACGCTGCCGACGATCGCGTTGGCGAGGCCACCGCCATCGGTGTTCGGCGGCGGCGTGGACTGCGTGAACAATTCGACCGACAAGCCGCCGATGCCAAGACGCAGCGTCGTATAAAGAATCCATACCAGCCACAGCAGACCGAACGCCATAGCCGCGAGCGACATGGTCAGCGCAACGGCATTCTTCGCGCGGCGGCGGCCTTGCAGGCGCACGCGCATCGCTTCGAGCGCGACGGCGTCGTTCGAACCCGGCATATTCAAAGTGGGCTGGCTCATTTCGCGCCCTCCCCTTTTTCGAGGCGAAGCAGCATGACCTTCGAGATCGCCAGCACGATGAAAGTAATCACAAAGAGGATCAACCCGAGTTCCATCAGCGCCGACGTATGCAGGCCCGGATCCGCTTCCGCGAATTCGTTGGCGAGCGCCGAGGTAATACTGTTGCCCGGCGAAAACAGCGAGACGTTATCGAGCAGATTGGTGTTGCCGATCACGAACGTGACCGCCATGGTCTCGCCGAGCGCGCGGCCGAGGCCGAGCATCACGCCGCCGATCACGCCGCTCTTGGTGAAGGGCAGCACGATCTTCCACATCACTTCCCAGGTCGTGCAGCCGATGCCGTACGCCGATTCCTTCAACAGGACCGGCGTGACTTCGAACACGTCGCGCATCACTGAAGCGATGTACGGAATGATCATGATGGCGAGGATGACCCCGGCGCACAGGATGCCGATGCCGATCGGCGCCCCCTGAAACAACGCGCCGACGATAGGAATGCCGCCGAGGAGCGTGCCAAGCGGCTTTTCGAACCAAGTCGCGAAGATCGGCGCGAACACCAGCAGACCCCACATGCCGTAGACGATCGACGGAATCGCGGCAAGCAGTTCGATGGCGATGCCGAGCGGACGGCGCAGCCACGCGGGCGCGAGTTCGGTCAGGAAAAGTGCGATGCCGAAGCTGACCGGCACCGCGATGATGAGTGCAATGAGCGAGGTCGCGATCGTGCCGTAGATAGGCACCAATGCGCCGAATTGCTTGCTTGGTGGATCCCAGTCGGCGGTCCATAGGAACGCGAGGCCGAACTGCTTGATCGACGGCAGCGAAGCGACGATCAGCGAAACGATGATGCCGCCGAGCAGCAACAAGGTGACGATGGCGGAGAGACGGGCAAGGCCGCCGAAGATGACGTCGCCGGCGCGGCTGGGCGCCTTCTGCTGCGACGTGCTGCCGGGCGGTGTCGATTTCGCCGCGCCAGACGCTAATTGGATATCGGACATGAGAGCCTGATGGACCTGTTTCCAGTTGCCGTACGACACTTGTCGCGCGGCGGACAATGCTGGCTGATGCCGGGGTAACGCCATTGGCCGTCCTCGAATGAGGACGGCCAATGTATTGCTGCTTACTGCATGCTACGTAACTTAGTCAGCGATCGGCTTGCCCGCAGCGTCCTTCACCTTCGACTTCCACTGCGTGCGGATTTCCGACACAACCGAATCCGGCAGCGAAATGTAGTCCAGATCGTTCGCAGCTTGCGAGCCATTCTTGAACGCCCAGTCGAAGAACTTCAGCGTTTCGGTGCCTTGTGCCGGCTTGTCCTGCGCCGTGTGCAGCAGCACGAAGGTTGCGCCGACGATCGGCCATGCGTTCTTGCCCGGCTCGTTCGTCAGGATCTGGTAGAACGACTTCGACCAGTCCGCGCCCGCTGCCGCTGCCTTGAACGTTTCCGTCTTCGGCTCGACCACCGTACCCGACGAATTCTTCAGGCCGACATACGTCATCTTGTTCTGCTTCGCGTACGCCCATTCGACGTAGCCGATTGCACCCGGCAGACGTTGCACGAAAGCTGCGACGCCGTCGTTGCCCTTGCCGCCCGTACCCGTCGGCCAGTTGACCGTCGAACCTTCACCCACCTTCGACTTCCAGTCTGCGTTGACCTTCGACAGGTAGTTCGTCCAGATGAAGCTGGTGCCCGAACCGTCGGCGCGGCGAACCACGGCGATGTCGGTATCCGGCAGCTTAGCCTTCGGGTTCAGTGCAACGATCGCCGGATCGTTCCACTTCTTGATCTTGCCCAGGTAGATGTCGCCGAGCACTTCGCCCGACAGCGTCAGTTCACCCGGCGTCACGCCCGGCACATTAACAACCGGCACCACGCCGCCGACAACCGTCGGGAACTGGAACAGGCCTTCCTTCGCGAGTTCTTCGTCCTTCAGCGGAGCGTCCGAACCAGCGAAGTCAACAGTCTTCGCGACGATCTGCTTCACGCCACCCGACGAGCCGATACCTTGATAGTTGACCTTGCCGCCACCCGACTTCTGGTAGGCATCGGCCCACTTCGTGTAGATCGGTGCTGCGAAGGTGCTGCCCGCGCCGGTGATGTCTGCGGCTTGCGCTGCGATCGCGAAAAGCGCGCCAGCGACGCCAGCGAACACGGTTTGCATCAATTTCATGAGACCTCCAAGGGTGTGAGCGGTGTGAGCGAATAACACGAACACCGCGAAGCTTAGGGTCTCTTTGTGACAGTAACGTGACTAACCGTGAAACGGATGTGACAGTGAGATTACTAAGGTGAAAGGCGTCAGCGCGGACAAATCGCCGCTTTGGCGGCGTTGCGGGCGCCGTTCTACAGATTAGGCGAAAAAAATGGGACGCGAACGTTTGCGTGTGCTTCGAGGGGGTACGGCGAAGGGGTGCGGCGGCGGGGACGCGCTCATTGTCGTCCCTCGCCGCCGTGGGCAAGGCGCAGTTTAGGCAGTGGCCAGCTTGACCGCGTTGGCGATCGCTTCGGAATGGCGAATGGCGTCGTCGACTTTTTCCGCCTCCACCATCACGCGCAGAACGGGCTCGGTGCCCGAGGCCCGGATCAGCACGCGGCCGCGGCCGTTCAGCGCTGCCTCGGCCGTGCTGATGGCGCGGCGGATCGCGTCGCTGCCCTTCCAATCCGCGCCGGGCTGCATCCGTACGTTGATCAGCTTCTGCGGGAACAGCGTCACGCCGTGGAGCAGCTCAGCGAGCGTTTTGTCGCTGCGTTTCATTGCGGCCAGCACCAGCAAGGCCGACACGATGCCGTCGCCGGTCGAATGGCGGTCAAGGGACAGAATATGGCCCGAGCCTTCTGCGCCCAGCTGCCAGCCGTGTTCGCGCAATTGCTCGAGCACGTAGCGGTCGCCCACCGCCGCGCGGACGAACTTCACGCCGGCTTCCTGCAGCGCGACCTCGACCGCCATGTTGGTCATCAAGGTGCCGACCGCGCCTTCCACTTTGCCGTCGGTCGCCATCCGGTCCTTGACCAGCACGTAGAGCAGCTCGTCGCCGTTATACAGGCGGCCTGCCGCGTCCACGACCTGCAGCCGGTCGGCGTCGCCGTCGAGCGCGATGCCGAGGTCCGCGTGATTTGCGCGCACCGCGCGCACCAGCGCGTCCGGTGCGGTCGCGCCGACGCCGTCGTTGATATTGAAACCGTTTGGCGCGACGCCGATCGGAATCACATCGGCACCGAGCTCATGGAACACGTGCGGCGCGACGTCGTACGCGGCACCGTGCGCGCAATCGACCACCAGCTTCAGGCCGCGCAAGTCGAATGCTGCCGGGAACGTGCTTTTGCAGAATTCGATGTAGCGGCCGGCTGCGTCGTCGAGGCGCCGCGCCTTGCCGAGTTGCTCGGAGGCGGCGCATGCGAGCGGCAGATCGAGTTGTTCTTCGATCTGCAATTCCACTTCGTCGGGCAGCTTGTTGCCGTCGGCGGAGAAGAATTTGATGCCGTTGTCGTAGTACGGATTGTGCGACGCGCTGATCACGACGCCCGCGGCGAGCCGCAGTGCACGCGTCAGATAGGCGATACCCGGGGTCGGCATCGGCCCGGCCAGCATGACGTCGACACCCGCCGCAGAAAAGCCCGCTTCGAGCGCGGCTTCGAGCATATAGCCCGACACGCGGGTGTCTTTGCCGATCAGCACCGTGGGCCGTGCGCCCGTTCTCGCCCAGCGGTCCGCGCCCGCGAGCACCTTGCCGGCCGCGTAGCCGAGCCGCAATACAAACTCCGGCGTGATCGGCCCTTCGCCGACCTTGCCCCGAATCCCGTCTGTTCCGAAATAACGACGTGCCATGTTTTATGTTCCTCCTTGGCTTGTGGGTTCAGCCGCGCGCGCGGCTGTGATTCGCCGCGTCGCGCATGGCCGCCCATACTTTCAATGCATCCACTGTTTGCGCGACGTCGTGCACGCGCAGAATTGCCGCACCGCGCCCGGCGGCACACACCGCGGCGGCGATGCTGCCCGCCACGCGCTCCGGCGCCGGGCGTCCGACAACCGCGCCGACCATCGACTTGCGCGACATGCCTGCCAGAACGGGGTACGGCGGCTCGGCCCGCGGCGCCGTGTCCGGCAGATGCGCGAGCAGCGCGTAATTGTGTTCGATCACCGCCTTGCCGAAACCAAAGCCCGGGTCAACGCTGATGCGAGCACGAGCGATGCCCGCCTGCTTCAGGGTCGCCACCCGTTCTTCAAGAAACTGCCGAACTTCGCCCACCACGTCGTCATAGGCAGGCTCACCGAGCTGCATGGTCTGCGGCTCGCCGAGCATATGCATCACGCACAGACCGCACTCGCTGTCGCGAACGGCGTCGATCGCACCGGGCATCCGGAAGCCCCAGATATCGTTGATCAGGTCAGCGCCCGCGGTCAGTGCGTGGCGCATCACTTCCGGCTTGTATGTATCCACCGACAACGGCACATTCGCGCCGCGCAGTAGTTCGACCAGCGGGATCACCCGCTCCAGCTCTTCGTCGAGCGGCACGGGCGGCGCACCCGGACGGGTCGACTCACCGCCGATGTCGATGATGTCCGCACCGTCGAGCAGCATGCGCTCGGCCTGGCGTAACGCGTCGCCGCGCATCGCGTACTGGCCGCCATCGGAAAACGAATCGGGAGTGACGTTCAGGATGCCCATGACTAACGGGCGTTCAAAGGTCAGCTTGAAGCGGCCGCATTGCAGCGGTTCGGGAATGGGAAGAGAGGGAAATTCGACTTTCGACACGTAGCGGTCAATCACGTAAAACGAATAAATGCAAAACGGGCCGGTGTGAATCACACCGGCCCGCACTTTCCACTGGTCGCCGATCAGGCCGGCGCGGTCGCGCTGCCCGGCTTGACCTCGGTGCCCGGGCTGCCGCCCGACGAGGCGTCGCTTGCCGACGGCGGCGAGCTCTTCGGCGAACGCGGCGGACGGCCTGCCATGATGTCGTTGATCTGATCGGCGTCGATCGTTTCCCACTCCATCAGTGCGGCGGTCATCGCTTCGACCTTGTCGCGGTTCTCGTCCAGCAGGCGCTTGGCGAGGTTGTACTGCTCGTCGAGCACGCGGCGGATTTCCGCGTCGACCTTCTGTTGCGTCGCTTCCGAAATGGTGCGCGTGAAGCCACGGCCAAACGGCGTTGCGTCGTTTTCGTCGTCGACGTAGACCATCGGTCCGAGTGCGTCCGTCATACCGAAGCGAGCCACCATGGCGCGGGCCGTAGCCGTTGCCTTGTTGAAGTCGTCCGATGCGCCGGTGCTGATCAGGTTCAGGAACAGCTCTTCCGCGACACGGCCACCGAACAGGATCGCGAGGCGGTCCAGCAGATAGTCTTTCGAATACGTTTCGTTGTCATGCTCCGGCAACTGCCACGTGACGCCCAGCGCACGGCCGCGCGGGATGATCGTGACCTTGTGCACAGGATCGGCCTTCGGCAACAGCTTGGCGATGACCGCGTGACCCGACTCGTGATACGCAGTAGCACGCTTCGATTCTTCGCGAATCACGGCCGACTTGCGCTCCGGACCCATGAAGATCTTGTCTTTCGCGTCTTCGAAGTCGTTCATTTCGACGATGCGCTTGCCGCGACGAGCCGCGAACAAGGCTGCTTCGTTGACCAGGTTCGCCAGATCAGCGCCCGAGAAGCCCGGCGTGCCGCGGGCGATCACCGCTGCGTCGACGTCGTTCGAAATCGGCACCTTGCGCAGGTGAACCTTCATGATGTGCTCGCGACCGCGGATGTCCGGCAGACCGACGTACACCTGACGGTCGAAACGGCCCGGACGCAGCAGCGCCTTGTCGAGCACGTCCGAACGGTTCGTTGCAGCGATCACGATCACGCCCGAATTCGCTTCGAAGCCGTCCATCTCGACCAGCATCTGGTTCAAGGTCTGTTCGCGTTCGTCGTTACCGCCACCCATGCCGGCGCCGCGATGACGGCCGACCGCGTCGATTTCGTCGATGAACACGATACACGGTGCATGCTTCTTGGCCTGCTCGAACATGTCGCGCACACGAGCCGCACCGACACCCACAAACATTTCCACGAAGTCCGAACCCGAGATGCTGAAGAACGGCACCTTCGCCTCACCGGCGATAGCGCGCGCCAGCAAGGTCTTACCCGTTCCCGGAGGGCCTACCAGCAGCACGCCGCGCGGAATGCGTCCGCCCAGCTTCTGGAATTTCTGCGGATCGCGCAGGAAGTCGACCAGTTCGGAAACTTCTTCCTTGGCTTCGTCGCAACCGGCGACGTCGGTGAAATTGATAGCGTTGTTATTTTCGTCGATCAGACGTGCACGGGATTTACCGAACGAGAACGCACCGCCTTTCCCGCCTCCCTGCATCTGTCGCATCATGTAGAACCAGAAGCCGATGATCAGGATCGTTGGTCCGAGGTAATACAGCGCGGACACCAGCGCATTCGGTTCGTCATCAGCCTTGCCGCTCACCTGAACGCCATACTTCATCAGATCGCCGACCATCCAGATGTCGCCGGGCGACACGATCTGGTACTTCTGGCCGTCTGCTGGAGTGACCGTGAGGTTCCGCCCCTGGACAATGACGTTCTTGACTTTGCCGTTCTTCGCGTCGTCCATGAACTGCGAATAGGAAACGCCTTCCTGGACACGGGGCTTGTCGAACTGCTTGAACACCGTAAACAGCACCAGTGCGATAACCAGCCACACTGCTGCTTTCGAAAACATATTGTTGTTCAAAGCACCACTCCTTCACTTAGACGGGCGCCTACATTTGCCTTGCGGCACCACGAAAGCATTCTAATCCAGTCCGCAGACCCCTGCCATAAGGTTTCGCTACCACACAAATAGCGCAACGGGCCATTACAGCGCCAATTTCTAGTGCTGTGGGCACATTATCGGCAGATGCGGAACCTTCCTGCAGCGCACCTACGCGGGGCGCTTCAGATGCTTACCCAAAATAAACGTTTCTGACGATTTGTCCCGCGAGGCTTTCGGCTTGCGGGCCGCCACCACCTTGAACTGGCGCTTGAACTTTTCGACAATCTGGCTATAACCGCTGCCATGAAAACATTTGACTAAAAGGGCGCCATCCGGCTTCAGGTGGTTTTGCGAAAATTCCATCGCGATATCGCACAGATGCTCGATTCGCGCGGCATCCGCCACCGCCACTCCCGACAGGTTGGGCGCCATATCCGAAATTACAAGATCAACCTGGCGTTCTCCGACTAATTCTTCGAGTTGCTCGAGAACCGAGTCTTCGCGGAAGTCGCCTTGGATGAAATGCACGTCGGCGATTGGCTCCATCGGCAGCATGTCCAGCGCGATGATCGTGCCGTCGATACCGCCCTCGCGCTCGGCGTCGCGCTGCGAGCCCTTGGCGAGTTTGTTGCGGGCGTACTGGCTCCAGCTGCCCGGCACCGAGCCGAGGTCGACAATTACCTGGCCTGGCCGGATCAGCTTGTCCTGCTCGTCGATTTCCTTCAGCTTGTAGGCTGCGCGGGCGCGATAGCCCTCCCGCTGCGCCATTTTGACGTACGGGTCGTTGATGTGATCATGCAACCACGCCGTGTTGAACTTGTTTTTTGCCATTAAAGGTGAACTCTTGCTGCGAAATGTGGCGCTTTAGGGGATAATACGCGGTTAATTCGCGCGGCCACCGCCAAAACTGGCAGTCATCCGCGATTCTGTTGTTCTGACGCGCCGCCCTGCGCTATTGGCCGAATCTCTCGGAAATGCAGGTGCCGCCATTTTAGTCGAGTCTCCCACTTTCCATGCCAGCCCTTAAAGTCTCTTCCGACCAACGCGCCGAGTTGCGCTCCCAGGCACATGCGCTCAAACCGGTCGTGCTCGTCGGCGCCGAAGGCTTGACCGACGCTGTGCTGTCGGAAATCAAGGTCCACCTTGGCGCGCATCAACTGATCAAGATCCGCGTGTTCGGCGACGAACGCGAAGAACGCATCGCCATTTACGAACAGATCTGCGACACGCTGAACGCGGCGCCGATTCAGCATATCGGCAAGCTGCTGGTGATCTGGAAGCCGGAAGCCGCGGTGCAACCGGCTGTCAAGGCCAAGCGCGGCGCCCTGCCGAGCGCCCGCGAAGCGGCTGTCGAAGCCAAACCGGGCAAAGGCCGCGCACCGCGCGTGGTCACGGTGGTGAAGCCCAGCGAAATCCCGATGCGCAAGCCGAAGGCAAAAGCGGTCGTGGTGCGCGGCAATGAACGCGTCACGCAAGGCGGCAATATCAAACGCGCCAAGAAGCGCCAGACCAGCGCGAAGCGCGCGCATCAGTCGTCGAAGTAAGCGAATGATGAGGGTGCGGGCGGTGTCCGCACCTTGGGGTGAACTGCTCAGCGGGCCCGGGTGATGCCTATTTGATGCCCATCTGGGTAACGCTATGGGCAGACCCGCTCAAGCAAGGTAGAACCATAACACTCAACTGGTTACTTTCCCCGCAGCGCTGCGAGCGCCCTGCTCCGTGCTCACGACACCGAGGCTCGCCGGCAGTTTCCACACCAGCGCCACACCCAGCAGGCTCTCGATCAGGTAAAACAGACTCGATACGCCATGCAGGATGCCGAAGCGCGTCGCATAAGCCGAATGCCCGACATCACTGCCCGCTTCCAGCGCGGCAATGCGCATTGCATTCATGAACGGCTGCAGCGCAAAGTAACCCACCAACACGCACACCAGCATGCCGACGATCAACCAGCGCAAACGGCGATAAGCGTCGCTGCCCCGGCGTACCAGTACGTTCGCGAGGCCCAGCAGCAAAATGCCGCACACCGCACCCAGCACGCCCTCGATACGAAACAGTTGCGCCGCCACGGCGCCCGCCGTCATGCGATCGAGCGACGTGAACAACACCGGCGCGACGGCATAGCCGATAGTCAACAGACTACCGACCCAAACCACCGTCAGCAGACGGAACAGTCGATGCGGCATCAAGGACACCGGGGCCGCCTTCAAACGTAGCTAACCGCGATGATTTCGTACTCGCGCACGCCGCCCGGCGCCTGCACCGATGCAACGTCGCCTTCCGACTTGCCGATCAATGCGCGCGCGATCGGCGAGCTGATCGAGATCAGACCGTGGTCGATGTCCGCTTCATCGTCGCCGACGATCTGGTATTTGACCTTTGCACCCGAATCGAGGTCTTCGAGTTCGAGCGTCGCGCCGAACACCACGCGCCCGTCCGCTTCGACCGCCGCCGGGTCGATCACCTGCGCTCCGGCCAGCTTCGATTCGATTTCGGCAATACGGCCTTCGATGAAGCCCTGCTTTTCCTTCGCCGCGTCGTATTCCGCGTTTTCCGACAGATCGCCCTGGGCACGCGCTTCCGCGATCGAATTGATCACCGAGGGACGCTCAACCGATTTCAGGCGCTGCAATTCATCGCGCAACATTTCCGCGCCGCGCTTAGTCAATGGAACAGTGCTCATAAACAACTCTATGCAAAAAACAGCCGTAAAAAAAATCACCGCGGTTAAGTGCATTCCGCGGGGGCCAGAGCGCCGGACAAAGCCCGGGGCCCAGCACCTGCGGAACGCCGCTTAACCGCGGCACTTACATCTTGGACAGGTATTCGAAGCCTTAGTTTAGGCGAGCGTGAAGACCTTGTAAATCATAGACTTCCAGGTCCTTCAAATAGCGCAAACCTTCAACCGCGGCCCGTGCACCGGACATCGTCGTGTAGTACGTGACCTTGTTCGCCTGCGCGCTCATGCGGATCGAACGCGAGTCGGCGATCGCGGCACGGGTTTCGTCGACGGTCGTGAAGACCAGCGCGATTTCACCGTTCTTGATCATATCGACGATGTGCGGACGGCCGTCCTTCACCTTGTTGACGACCTTGACCGGCACACCGGCCGCTTCGATTGCAGCCGCCGTGCCCTTGGTCGCGACGATCGGGTAGCCGAGTTCGTGCAGCATGCGCGCGACTTCGACGGCCTTCGGCTTGTCGGCGTCCATCACGGTCAGGAGCACCGTGCCCGACTCCGGCAGACGCGAACCTGCCGCGAGTTGCGACTTGAACAGCGCTTCGCCGAACGTTTGACCCACGCCCATCACTTCACCGGTGGAGCGCATTTCCGGTCCGAGCACCGGATCGACTGCCGGGAACTTGACGAACGGGAATACGGCTTCCTTCACGCTGAAGTACGGCGGATCGATTTCCTTTGTCACGCCCTGTTGCGCGAGCGTCTGGCCGACCATCGCGCGCGCGGCGATCTTGGCGAGCGGCAGGCTGGTCGCCTTCGAGACATACGGCACGGTACGCGAAGCACGCGGATTTACTTCGAGCACGTAGATCACGTCCTCTTTCGAACCATCCGCCTGCGGCACTTGTTGAATCGCGAACTGCACGTTCATCAGGCCGATCACGTTCAGCGCCTTGGCCATTGCACCGGTCTGACGCTTCAGCTCGGCAATCGTTTCCTTCGACAGCGAGTACGGCGGCAGCGAGCAAGCCGAGTCGCCCGAGTGAACGCCGGCCTGTTCGATGTGCTCCATCACGCCGCCGATGAACACGGCTTCGCCATCCGAGATGCAATCCACGTCGCATTCGATCGCGTCGTTGAGGAAGCGGTCGAGCAGCACCGGCGAATCGTTCGACACCTTCACGGCCTCGCGCATATAGCGCTCGAGGTCACGCGGCTCGTGGACGATTTCCATCGCGCGGCCACCCAGCACGTACGACGGACGCACCACCAGCGGGTAGCCGATTTCTTCAGCGAGCTTGAGCGCTTCGTCTTCGGCACGCGCGGTACGGTTCGGCGGCTGACGCAGGCCGAGGTCCTGCAACAGCTTCTGGAAACGCTCGCGGTCTTCCGCGGCGTCGATCATGTCCGGCGACGTGCCGACGATCGGCACACCGTTCGCTTCGAGATCGAGCGCAAGCTTCAGCGGCGTCTGACCGCCGTACTGCACGATCACGCCAACCGGCTTTTCCTTGTCGACGATTTCGAGCACGTCTTCGAGCGTCAGCGATTCGAAGTACAGACGATCGGACGTGTCGTAGTCGGTCGAAACCGTTTCAGGGTTGCAGTTGACCATGATCGTTTCGTAGCCGTCTTCGCGCATGGCGAGCGCAGCGTGCACGCAGCAGTAGTCGAACTCGATACCCTGGCCGATCCGGTTCGGGCCGCCACCCAACACCATGATCTTCTTGTTGTTCGTGGGGTTCGCTTCGCACTCTTCCTCGTAGGTCGAGTACATGTAAGCGGTTTTCGTGGCGAATTCGGCCGCGCACGTGTCGACGCGCTTGTACACCGGGCGCACGTTCAACTCGATACGGCGCTGGCGCACTTCCGCCGGCTTCGCGCCGAGCAGCTTGGCCAAACGGCGATCCGAGAAGCCGCTTTGCTTCAGATACTTGAGCTCTTCCTTCGACAGGCTTGCCAGCGTACGGCCGGCCAGCGCCTTTTCCTTCAGGATGATCTGTTCGATCTGCGCGAGGAACCACGGGTCGATCGAGGTCTCTTCGAAGATCTCTTCGGCTGTCATGCCGACCCGGAACGCGTCGCCGACATACCAGATGCGATCCGGACCGGCTTCGCCGATCTCGCGGATGATCTCGTCGCGGTTATTGGTCTTTTCGTCGAGACCATCCACGCCCACTTCGAGGCCACGCAGCGCCTTCTGGAACGATTCCTGGAAGGTGCGGCCGATTGCCATCACTTCACCGACCGACTTCATTTGCGTGGTCAGACGCGCATCGGCTTCGCGGAATTTCTCGAACGCGAAACGTGGGATCTTGGTGACGACGTAGTCGATCGTCGGTTCGAACGATGCTGGGGTCTGGCCACCGGTGATTTCGTTCTTCAACTCGTCCAGCGTGTAACCGACAGCGAGCTTTGCCGCGACCTTGGCGATCGGGAAGCCGGTCGCCTTCGAGGCCAATGCTGACGAACGCGACACGCGCGGATTCATTTCGATCACGATCATCCGGCCATCTTTCGGATTGATCGAGAACTGCACGTTAGAACCGCCCGTGTCCACGCCGATCTCGCGCAGCACAGCGAGCGATGCGTTACGCAGGATCTGATATTCCTTGTCCGTGAGCGTTTGCGCCGGCGCGACGGTGATCGAGTCGCCGGTGTGGATGCCCATCGGGTCCAGGTTTTCGATCGAGCAAACGATGATGCAGTTGTCCTTCTTATCGCGGACCACTTCCATCTCGTACTCTTTCCAGCCGAGCAGCGATTCTTCGATCAGCAGCTCACGCGTAGGCGACAGGTCGAGACCGCGCTTGCAGATCTCTTCGAATTCGTCGCGGTTGTACGCGATACCGCCGCCCGAACCGCCCAACGTGAACGAAGGACGGATCACGACCGGATAACCGCCGCTGCCCGTTTGCGTCGCGATGTCGGCCTGCACCTGCAGTGCTTCTTCCATCGAATGCGCGGTGCCCGACTTGGCCGAACCGAGGCCGATCTTGGTCATCGCGTCTTTGAACTTCTGACGGTCTTCCGCCTTGTCGATCGCTTCCGGCGAGGCGCCGATCAGCTCGACCTTGTACTTCTCCAGCACGCCGTGCGCGTGCAAATCGAGCGCGCAGTTCAGCGCGGTCTGGCCGCCCATCGTCGGCAGGATCGCGTCCGGACGCTCCTTGGCGATGATGCGCTCCACCACTTCCCACGTGATCGGCTCGATGTAGGTGACGTCGGCCGTGTTCGGGTCGGTCATGATCGTCGCCGGATTGCTGTTGACGAGAATGACCTTGTAGCCTTCCTCACGCAGCGCCTTGCATGCCTGTGCGCCCGAGTAGTCGAACTCGCACGCCTGGCCGATGATGATCGGACCCGCGCCGATGATGAGGATGCTTTTAATGTCTGTCCGCTTGGGCATAACGCTCTCGCTAATGTATTCCTGAATTCTTTCCGTCGGCGCGCTGCGTTGATACGTTGCGCGCGCTCTGTTGTGTGCGGCTCGCTGCGCTTGTGCGCCGAGGCGCTGTTCGCGCCGCGAGCCGTGCGCCGCCTGGGCGCCTCACACTCTATTGCTTATGCCGCTGTCGCCTTGCCGGCCTTCTTCGTGTCCATCAACGCCGTGAAGCGATCGAACAGATAGGCGATGTCGTGCGGACCGGGCGATGCTTCCGGGTGGCCCTGGAAGCAGAACGCCGGCTTGTCGGTCAGCGCGAAGCCTTGCAGCGTGCCGTCGAACAGCGAGATGTGCGTGACCTTGGCGTTGGCCGGCAGCGTGTCGGCGTCGACCGCGAAACCGTGGTTCTGCGACGTGATGACGACACGGCCATCTTCGAGATCCTTCACCGGATGGTTCGCGCCGTGGTGGCCGGTCTTCATCTTCAGGGTCTTCGCGCCGAGCGCGAGGCCCATGATCTGGTGGCCGAGGCAGATGCCGAAGGTCGGGACGCCGCGCTCGATCAGCTCTTTAGTCGCTGCGATCGCGTAGTCGCACGGTTCCGGATCGCCGGGGCCGTTCGACAGGAACACGCCGTCCGGATTGAGCGCGAGCGCATCAGCCGCGGAAGCTTGCGCCGGCAGCACGGTGACGTGGCAGCCGCGCTCAGCCAGCATGCGCAGAATGTTGTACTTCACGCCGTAATCGAACGCGACCACGCGGTACTTCGGCGCGTTCTGCGTGCCGTAGCCGGTGCCCAGACGCCATTCGGTCTGGGTCCATTCGTAGCTTTCCTTGGTCGACACGACCTTCGCGAGGTCCATGCCCGACAAACCCGGGAACGAACGCGCGAGTTCGATTGCCTTCGCTTCGTCATCCGAACCGGCCAGAATGGCGCCGTTCTGCGCACCCTTGTCGCGCAGCACGCGCGTCAGCATGCGTGTGTCGAGACCGGCGATGGCGACCACGCCTTCGTCCTTCAGGTATTGCGGGAGCGTGCGCTCCATGCGGAAGTTCGACGCGAGAACCGGCAGATCACGGATGATCAGGCCGGCGGCATGGACTTTCGTGGCTTCGACGTCTTCGGCATTCACGCCGACATTACCGATGTGCGGATACGTGAGGGTCACGATCTGGCGCGCGTAGCTCGGGTCGGTCAGGATTTCCTGATAACCGGTGATAGCGGTGTTGAACACGACTTCGCCGATCGTATGCCCGGGGGCGCCGATCGAGTAACCACGAAAGACCGTGCCGTCGGCGAGTGCGAGCAAAGCGGGAGAAAATGACGGCAACACGGGAGACTCCTTGGGGAACACCCTGTTGCCGACCTGTCTATCCGACTGCGAGCCGCAGCGAAACGCATCGGCAAGGATGCGCGCGCAGACTCGCTCGCGTACTGCTAGCGACGTCGCAAGGGGCGCGATGGGTCCATTGTGTGGACGGCTCGGCTGGGGTGCGGGGCGTCGAAAGCGCGCGGCGGATGAACGGTATGGGAGAGGTAGGCGCTAGGGTGCGGGTTGATAAGCTCAAACCTTGAAATTATAGCGTGAAACTACCCTTCCCTCCAAATCCGAGATGGGGCGCCGGCAGAGCGGCGCGCCCTCCCAAACGGGTCGAAGTCTTGCTGCGCATGGCTCAGAAGCCGGCCTACAAAATTTGCGAGGGCCAGAATCGGGATAGCGCCGGTAAATGTGACCCGGCCGGCCGAACCCTCTATAACGACCTTAAACCTGCCGCTCGGCGTGCGCGTGCGCCGGCTGAAGCTCTGCGCGGCCGGGCAATACGTACCAGATCGCGCTTAACAATTGCAGCGCCATCAGAATGCCCCAGGCGGTCAGATGTGCGGCGGCCGGATAGTGTCCGCCACTGGCCGGCCAGTGCGACAGCACCGCTCCAACACCAATCTGGAAGCCGAAAATCAGCAAAAAAATGATCAGCGTCAGGGTGGTATTCACCCGGCCGATCATCTGCGCCGGGAAGTGCCGCGCCATCACCGCGTAGCTGAGAATCCCGGTCCCGCCAAAGATCCCATACGCGGCCCAGAGGAGGCTCGCGGGCAGCGGCGCATTGAACATGATCAGCAACTGGGTCACGACGAACAGCGCCATACCGATGCCGCAAAACACGTACAGCGAGATACCGCGCCGCTCGAGGCTGCGCGCCGCCGCGCCGAAGCCCACACAGCCGGCCATCATCGCGAAGCCGAGAATCGATACCAGCGCGGCAGCTTCTCGCGGCTCGAAGCCCTGCACGTCGCGCAACCAGGCGCCAACCCACAGCGATTGCATCGCGTAGAACACACCTTGCGTCACGACTGAAAACGACGCGATCTTCCAGAACGCCGCACTCTTCAGGATGTGCAAAGTGCCCTTGAACTGGGCGCCGAGACTTGCCTGGTGATGGGTTTCCTTTGCGTCCGGCGCGAGGGTCCACTGCGCGACCGCCACAAGAACCGTCAGCAGGCCCAAGCCGACGCAGACCGCGCGCCAACTGGCGAAACCCAGCACCCACGTGAGTGGCGAGCCGACCATCACACCGCCGAAGCCGCCAATCGCCATCACCAGCCCGTTCATCAGCGGCAGCCGTGCCGACGCGAAATGCTGGGCCAACGCCTTGAAGGCGGCGCCGAGACACACGGACACGCCGACGCCGATCAGCAGACGCCCGATCATCATCGCGCCAACGCCGTGCGCCGCGCCGAACACCCAGATTCCCAGCGCGGCAAATAGCAGAGTAGCCGCCGTCACCCGACGCGCGCCGAAGTGGTCGAGCAACACACCCGCCGGAATCTGCGCACCCGCGAAGCCGAGGAAATACAGACTGGTCAACAAACCGAGATCAGTGGCCGACAAGCCGAGATCGTGCGTGATGAAGGGCGCAAAGCCCAGATTGACGCCGCGAAACAGGTACGAAACGAAGTAACCGGCAGAAAACAGGAGGAAAACGCGCAACTGGGTGGACGACATGGGCTTCGAAAAGAGCGGCCGACAAGGCCCGAGCACGAACGATAAATGAAATGAGCGAAATTCGCCTGATTTGATCTGCAGAATGAAAAACGCCGTCACCCTGAGGTGACGGCGTCGGAATAACACGGTGCGTGATCGGAGCGCAATTCATGCGCTGCCCCCGCAACGCATGTGGTCACTACCGTGGAGCCGCTTTTTGGTCTACTTACCCTTCTTCGCGTTGGCCACGGTCTTCTGGCGGCTATCTGCCGCGGCCTTCGACGCCTTGCTGGACGTGGAAGCCGACACCTTCGTCACCTTGCCCTTGGTGGCGCCGGACGTTGTCGGCTTGCTCGCTTTAACCACCGGATCAGATACCTTCACCACGGCGGAACGGCCACGACCCTTCTTCTTATCGTAGCGCGAATCGTTCTTCGTGTCTGTGACACGGGTGCCGATCTTCTCGACGCCGCCGCCCTGCACGTCGGTTGCGATGCGCTCGGGACCCGGTTCGCTCGGCATCGCCTTGCCGACCGGCACGTGCAGCACGATCACCTGGCCGCGCGAAACCTGATCGCGATGCGTGCGATTCCACGCTTTCAATTGACCGATCGAAACGCCGTAACGCACCGCGATCGCGGCCATGGATTGATTGCGACGCACGCGGATCAGCATCTTGCGCGTGTCGGGAACGTCAGGCTCCATGGCGAGCACGGCGCTTTCCGCGACGTCGGCGCTGATGTCTTCGTCGTCGTCCGAACCACGCGGCACCACGATCGTGGAGCCCGGTTTCAAACGCATGCCGACCGGAATCTTGTTCACTTCCATCAGCGTGTCGGCGTCGACACCGATCTTTTGCGCGATCGCCGCCGGTGCCGAACGCTCCGTGACCGTGTACGTGGTCCAGGACGACAGCGAGCCGGAATAGGCCTTCAGATTACGTTCGAAGGCGCTGGCGTTATCGAACGGCAGCAGGATTTGCGGCTGCGTGGCGCCGAGAATCACCGGCTTCCTGAACGATGGGTTCAGCGAGCGGAATTCGTCCGGCGACAGATTGGCGAGTTTCGCCGCCATGTCCACGTCGATGTCGTGCGAGGTCGTGACCGTGACGAAATACGGGTGGTTTGGAATCGACGGCAGCGTGAGCCCGTACATCTGCGGGTTCATCACAATGTTCTTCACCGCCTGCAGTTTGGGCACGTAGTTGCGCGTCTCGTTCGGCATGCGCAGGCTGAGGTAGTCGGTGGGCAGACCCGCCGCTTCGTTGCGCGCGATCGCGCGCTGCACGTTGCCCTCACCCCAGTTGTACGCAGCGAGCGCCAGTTGCCAGTCGCCGAACATGTCATGCAGACGCGACAGGTAGTCGAGCGCGGCACTGGTCGAAGCCAGCACGTCGCGGCGCTCGTCCTGCCACATGTTTTGCTTGAGGTTGTAGGTGCGGCCCGTGCCCGGCATGAACTGCCACATGCCCGCGGCCTTCGCCACCGACAACGCCTGCGGGCTGTACGCGGATTCGATGAACGGCAGCAACGCGAGCTCGGTCGGCATATTGCGCGCCTCGAGCTCTTCGACGATGTGGTACAGGTATTTCTGCGAGCGCTCGGTCATGCGCTGCACGTAATCCGGGCGCTGCGCATACCAGTTGACCTGCATGTCGACGAGGTCGGTTTGCAGATCCGGCATTTGAAAACCACGGCGAATACGGCCCCACAAATCGGCGTCCGCGCTCGTCAGTTGACTGACCGAGCCTTGATCGACGTTGATCGTCTCTTTGGCGGTGGCTGTCTTGCGAAGGGCGTCGGCTACGGCTTGCTGGCTGGCGGGGTTTGTTGCGGTGGTAGGGCTATTCGTCGCCGGTCCCTGACTCGCGCAAGCGGCGAGTGTCAGGACCAACAACGCACTAAAGATAAATCGCATGAACGTCTCGGCTTCCACAAGGGCTGGAATTTGCAGCCGATAGTACGAAACGGCAACGTTTACGTCAATCGGAAAATTACGAAAAATATCAAGGAAATCTTGGGCTTGGCGAATTTTTGCGATTCTTCGCGTGAGCAATACCCTGATGCCGAACGGGTCAACGGAAGCGGTTTTTCCATTCGCGCATCAGCGTAAATGCCGCCAAACGATCGGGCACTTTTTCGTGCAACTGCTCCTGCAAGGTGGCGCGAATCGCCGGACTGTCGGCGCGCAAAAACGGATTCACGGCGCGTTCGTGGGCGATGGTAGTGGGAAGTGTAGGCACATGGCGAGCGCGCAATTCGCTCGCCGTGTCGCGCCAGGCTTGCAGTTCGGCGTTGCCCGGCTCGCAGGCGAGCGCGAAGCGGATGTTCGACAAGGTGTACTCGTGGGCGCAGTGAACCTCGGTCGCGCCGGGCAGCGCGGCCAGCGAATCCAGCGACGCCAGCATCTGCGTCGGCGTGCCTTCGAACAAGCGGCCGCAGCCACATGCGAACAGCGTGTCGCCACAAAACACGTGCGGCGTGCCGCGCGGGTCGGCCGCCTGAAAATAGGCGATGTGACCGCTCGTGTGACCAGGCACGTCGAGCACGCTGAATTCGAGTGCGGGGGCCGCAATCGTCACATGATCGCCGTTTTTGAGACGATACGTGAGATGCTGGATCGCCTCGCCAGCGGGGCCGTACACGGGAACGGCCTGGCCGTTCAGCAGATCGGCCACCCCACCGACATGGTCTTGGTGATGGTGGGTGAGTAAAATAGCGCTCAGCCGCCAACCCCGTTTCGCCAGATATGCGCGCACGGGGGCGGCCTCACCCGGATCGACGACCACCGCATGATGCCCGTCGGAAACGACCCAGATGTAATTGTCTTCAAACGCCGGGACCGGTACGTACTCGAGCGCATTCATAGGCGACGCATTCTCTGATATGACTGATCGAGCAATTATAGACTGGCCTGCCTGGACCGATTCGCCGCCAGGGCGCTACGTACTCGAGTGGGAACAGACCCAGCTCGATCGCGTGGTGTCCGACGTGTTCGGTTACCATGCGCTGCAACTCGGCCTGCCGCAGCTCGACGCGTTGCGCGAGAACCGCATGCCGTGCCGCGGGCTTGTGCTCGACGCAGCGAGCGGCGCGAGCGCGCCCTACACTTTTCCGCGCGGCCTCGGGCGCGCCGGGAACGGCTCGGGCAAGAACATGGGTAACAGCGCCGCGCAGGGTCTGCCCGCGGGTTTGCCTGCGCCCGCTGGGCGCAGCGCGGTCTGGTGCGATCTGCTCGACTTGCCGTTCGAAGCACAAAGCGTCGACCTGATCGTGATGCCGCATACGCTGGAATTCACGAGCGACCCGCACCGGCTGCTGCGCGAAGCGGAGCGCGTGCTGATGCCCGAAGGGCAGTTGATCATTCTCGGCTTCAATTCGCTGTCGCTGTGGGGCGCGCGCCAATCGGTCGGCAAGATGACCGGCCGGCCGTTCGTGCCCGCCGCAGTCGACCTGATCGCCTTCACGCGCCTGAAAGACTGGATCAAATTGCTGGGTTTCGACCTTGAACGCGGGCGCTTCGGCTGCTATCGTCCGCCGCTCGGCAGCGAACAATGGCTGTCCCGCTATGGCTTCATGGAAGCCGCCGGCGACCGCTGGTGGCCGATTTTCGGCGCCACCTACATGATCAAGGCGATCAAGCGCGTGCGTGGCATGCGCCTCGTCGGCCCGCTGAAAGTGAAGAAACCTGTCCTCGCCGCGGGCCTCGCGCCCGCCGCCACTCCGAACACACGCAACCACACTCAATGACTCCCGACATCATCGATATTTACACCGACGGCGCCTGCAAGGGCAACCCCGGCCCTGGCGGCTGGGGCGCGCTGCTGCGCTTCGGCGATCAGGAAAAAGAACTGTTCGGCGGTGAGCCCAACACCACCAACAATCGCATGGAACTGATGGGCGTGATCGGCGCGCTCGAGGCGCTCAAGCGCCCCTGCAAGGCCGTCGTGCACACCGACTCGCAGTACGTGCAGAAAGGCATCAGCGAATGGATTCACGGCTGGAAGAAAAAAGGCTGGATCACCGCCGCGAAGCAACCGGTGAAGAATGCCGATCTCTGGAAACGGCTCGATGCGCTCGTCGCGCAGCACGAAATTGAATGGCGCTGGGTGCGCGGTCACAATGGCCACCCGGAAAACGAACGCGCGGATCAACTGGCCAATCGCGGCGTCGCGTCACTCGCGGAAATGTGACGCGTGCCGTGACGCCCGCGGCGACACCTACGCGCGCGCCCTTCTTTTTTGCTGATTTTTTTAGAGCAGGCTAATCCGACATGCGTCAAATCATCCTCGACACCGAAACCACCGGCCTGAATGCACGAACCGGCGACCGGATCCTTGAACTCGGTTGCGTCGAAATGGTGAACCGCCGGCTCACGGGCAACAACCTGCATTTCTATATCAACCCGGAACGCGAAAGCGATCCGGGCGCTTTGGCGGTCCACGGGCTGACCACGGAGTTTCTGAGCGACAAGCCGAAGTTCGCCGAGATTGCCGATCAGGTTCGCGACTTCATTCAGGACGCGGAGCTGATCATTCACAACGCGCCGTTCGACATCGGCTTTCTCGATGTCGAATTTGCGTTGCTGGGTTTGCCGCCGGTGAAAACCTACTGCGGCGAGATCATCGATACGCTCGCACGCGCCAAGCAGATGTTCCCGGGCAAGCGCAATTCGCTCGACGCACTGTGCGACCGCTTCGGCATCAGCAACGCGCACCGCACCTTGCACGGCGCACTGCTCGACTCGGAACTGCTTGCCGAGGTTTATCTGGCGATGACGCGCGGCCAGGAAAGCCTTGTCATCGACATGCTTGGCGATTCGCACGGCGGCGGCGATGCGAGCGCACCGCGCATCGCGATCGATTCGCTGAATCTGGTCGTGATCGCCGCGAGCGACGACGAAGTCGCCGAACATCAGGCCGTGCTCGACGGTCTCGACAAAGCGGTCAAAGGCACGAGCGTGTGGCGTCTCGAAGCGGCCCCGGCTGCGGCCGCGGATGAGCAAACCGCTTAAAAAGTACTAGACGAGTCGAAAAATCCCTGACATAATTCGGCTCTCTTCGGGTGGTTAGCTCAGCGGTAGAGCACTGCCTTCACACGGCAGGGGTCACAGGTTCAATCCCTGTACCACCCACCAGATTCGCTGGTTCCCGAAGAACCACAAGAGAAAGCCCTTAGACGAAAGTCGAGGGCTTTTTTGTTTTTGCTTCTGTTTTTCCTAGGCATGCGCGCACCGGATTGATCACATCTGCACCCGTTGGTACGCATCTGCGCCCGCTCTACTTCGAAGTCAACACCGAACTTTCGTACGATTGCGGCGGCCAAATACTGCTGATATAGTCAGCTTTCGGGCACTTGCCCCGTCCATTCCTTCACTTCATTCGACTACAGGGAGGCGTCACATGTTCGCAGTGCATATCGCTCTCCCTGGGATGGCCTCACGACCATTCTCGCGACTTTAAGTTTGTCGCGTTGTCGCTCACGCGGTGCTGCCTGATCAGGCGTTCCGCGCAATTCCCAGACAGTCCGTAGTCCCATTGCCGGCATTGCTGTCAACACAGCGCGGCTCGCTTGACTGTCTCTTCCTTTCGCTTCTTGACTGGAACCTCGGTGCGCTCACGCGCCACCGGGTCGTGGCAAATGACTAGAAAAAAACTCGACTTTCGTGGACAAGCCTTCAAGGACGTCCTCGGCTTTACCTTCCGTCACTGGGCCAAACAGCCCTGGCGCATCTTCGTCACTGCGGCGTTGGTGCTGCTCTCGGCATTGGCCGACGTACTCACGCCGATGTTCGCCGGACGGCTCGTCGACGCGATCGCATCCGGCTCCGCCGGCGATGCCGTCGCGTGGCACGCGGCGATCACGGCCTTCTGCGTGCTGGGCGCGCTCGGGCTCGGCGCCACGCTGCTTCGTCAAGGCGTGTTCTTCAACCTCATCAGGCTGACGCTCAAGATGATGAGCGAGATCGCCGGCAACGCCTTTCATCGCGTGCAGCGTTTTTCGACAGACTGGCATGCCAACAGCTTCGCCGGATCCACCGTGCGCAAGATCACGCGCGGCATGTGGGCACTCGACCTGCTCAACGACACGTTGCTGGTCGCGTTGCTGCCGTCGCTGGTCATGCTGGTCGGCGCAACGGTGCTGCTCGGCTGGCGCTGGCCGATGATGGGCGCGGTTGTCGGTATCGGTTCGGTGCTGTATATCGCGGTGACCGTGGCGCTGTCGCTCGGCTTCGTTGCGCCCGCCGCGCGCCTCGCTAACGCGTGGGACACACGCATGGGTGGCGCCCTCGCCGACGCGGTCAGTTGCAACGGCGTGGTAAAAGCGTTCGGCGCCGAAGATCGCGAAGAAGCCCTGCTCCAGCGCGTGATCGTCAAGTGGCGTCATCGCACGCGCCGCACGTGGATTCGCGGCACGATCAACGGCGGCGTGCAAGGCAGCATGCTGGTGGCGATTCAGGCCGCCATTCTCGGCGTCGCGTTGCTGTTGTGGGTGCGCGGCGAAGCGAGTGTCGGCGACATCACCTTCGCGCTGACGATGTTCTTCATGCTGCAAGGCTATCTGCGCGACGTGGGCATGCACATCCGCAACCTGCAGCGTTCGGTCAACGACATGGAAGAACTGGTGTCGCTGGAGAGCCAGCCGCTGGGTATCGAAGACCGTCCCGGCGCAGGCCCGATCGCGATCGGCAAAGGCGAAATTCGCTTCGAGCACGTTACCTTCCACTACGGTGCGAAGGCCACGCCGCTCTACGACAACTTCTCCGTGCACATCGCGCCAGGAGAACGCGTCGGACTGGTCGGACATTCGGGTTCGGGGAAGACGACTTTCATCAAGCTGATCCAGCGGCTCTACGACATTTCAGAAGGCCGGATCACGATCGACGGTCAGGATATTGCCCGTGTGCAGCAGGCGTCGTTGCGCAGCCAGATCGCCATCGTTCAGCAGGAGCCGGTGCTGTTTCACCGCTCGCTGGCGGAGAACATCGCCTATGCACGGCCCGACGCGAGCCGTGCCGAGATCGAACGCGCCGCGAAGCTCGCGAGTGCGCACGGCTTTATCTCGGCGCTGCCTCAAGGCTACGACACGCTGGTGGGCGAACGCGGCATCAAGCTCTCGGGTGGCGAACGTCAGCGCGTCGCGATCGCGCGGGCGTTTCTCGCGGACGCGCCGATCCTGATTCTGGACGAAGCGACTTCGAGCCTCGATAGCGAAAGCGAAGTGCTGATCCAGCAGGCCATGGAACGGCTGATGATGGGCCGCACGACGCTGGTGGTGGCGCACCGCCTCTCCACCGTGCGAGCGCTGGACAGACTGCTGGTGCTGGACAAGGGCAAGGTCATCGAGGAAGGCAGTCACGAGGCGTTGATCAGACTCGAGAACGGCTTGTACAGGCGCTTGTTCGAACGTCAGGCGCTGGAGTTGATCAAGGGCCTGGGAGATTCGGAGGTCGCGCACAAGACCAATGCCGTGAAGGCGAATCGACTCGATGATTCGGACTTGCTAGTCGAGAAGTAAATTGCGAAGCAGTGTGCGGGACGTCCTGCAGAAGCCGCCGTAACAGGCGCCTTCTGCAGGCTTATCGGCACGCTTATGCACACTCACGCACACACGGCCTACACGACGCCTGCGGGCAGCCCGATACCACGCGCCATGCCAGTCGCCGCGAACACCATCAACACCAGCAGCACGGTCTGGATCACACTGAAACGCGCATACGTACGCGCCTTTCGCAAATCAGGCGTGGCGCCTTTTCTGATGCTGGCGCGCCAGCGCATCAGGCCGAGCATCGTCGGGACTTCGAGAATGAGGATCAGCACGAGCAGCGTCATCTTCAAGTGAAAGAGCGGCTCATGCAGGTAGTAGTCGGCGCCCTTTTCGAAACCGCCGAAGACGCGCATCAGACCGGTGACGATCAGCACTAAAGCCGAAAGACCCCAGCGCGAGTCGGAGCGGAATACGGATCGCAGCGCAGCAGGCACGCTGGCTCGCCGAAGTGACCAGGTGCGCCGGAGAATCGACGCGAGGGCGAAGCCATAAGCAAGTAGATGAAGGGCGGCAAGCAACCAGCGAACCAGCATAGCGACTCCTGCAAACGACGCAATACGATCGATGTATCTCTCACTCGCCCACTGAAACGCCGGGCGGCACTTTTTCTTACATGTCTTATTATCGACTACCGCACTTTACGACGTCTGCTTCGCCCGCGCGTTGTAGCTGACCGAACGAAGCAACAGTTTCAGACTTGCCGCAACGATGTGTCGAGCGCTCGCGCGGCGACCCGATCGCCCTCGGTAGTCAGCGCGGTGCGGAACACGGTTTGCCGGTTGTGGCCCGCCGCAGCCGGCGAATCCCACAGCAATTCGATTTTCGGACGTCGGCCGAAGCCGCCGCGCACCAGCGCAGGCGCGCCGACCGAACCGAGCGGCGCCGCAGGTCCACCCGCCTCGCCGGCAACACCGAACGCCACCGCAGGCGCAGGCGCCGACGGCGCGCTCATGCCAGGGGCCGCCGCCCAGCGCACGGACAATTCGCGGGCGTCGTACTGCCCTACCTTGCGACGCTCGGCCCAGACGACCACCGTGCGTGTGGCCGGATCGAGCGCGACCGCATAGCGGCCGATCGCAAAGCGTCGCGCGGCGATATTGGTTCGCCACAGCGCGCGCGGCCGGCAAATCCACACGACCGCCGCGTACAAAGCCGGTGCCGCCAACAGCCAGCCGTTGGTGGCCGCCACCGCCTGCGCGGCGCGCCGCCAACCGGCGCTCGCCGCAAATGCGCCGACCGACCAGACAGCAAACAGGAATCCGAGGAAAGCAAACAGACGCACTGCCTGCCGCAACCATTGCGGCAGCGGATGCAACGGACGCTCGGCCACGGCGCGGGCGCCCGGCAGGAAGATCAGCAGGAACAGGAACACCAGGTTGATGCACGCCCACGGCGAAGACACCATCGCCGACAACGACGCGCCCAGGTCCATCTGCGCCATCGAAAAAAGCCAGCGAGTGAGGAGCACGAGACCGATGGCGCGCAGCGCGAAAATCATTCCGGCGCCGGGCGCCGCGTTCGCACGCGTCTCTTTCGTTCTCGCCAAAGCATCCTCCTGTCGTCGACGGCGCCGCAGCCAGATTTGCGGCAGGGCCATTATAGGGATATTACCGAGACAGGCTCATGCTTGCCGGTCCCAAAACCGTACTTTCTGCCGCATACGCGCAAAATCGCGGCGCGCATGCAACAACGCCCCGCAGGCGAGATGCACGCGGGGCGTTGCTGGGGCAGCCGGACCATCGATCACTGGGCGCCGAAAGTGCGCGCCCGGCCAGCCGGTCTGGCTGCTTTTACGTACCGTACTTAGCTGGCGCTCAGCTGGCGTTAACTTCGCGCAGCACCGTGCGATGCTTCTGACGCAGCAACTCTTCGTAGGCGGCGACGTAGTTATGCGCCATCACTTTCGACGAGAAGCGCGATTCGAATGCGGCACGCACCTTGGCGCGCGGCAGCGTGTGCAGACGCTTCACTGCGGCGACCGCACTGATTTCGTCTTCGACGACAAAACCCGACACGCCGTTTTCGATCACTTCCGGCACCGAACCACGGTTGAACGCGATCACCGGCGTACCGCAAGCCATGGCTTCGATCATCACCAGACCGAAGGGCTCCGGCCAGTCGATCGGGAACACCAGTGCATGCGCGTTGCCGAGGAACTCACGCTTTTCGGCTTCGCCGATTTCGCCAATGTATTCGACGTGCGGCAGCGCCATCAGCGGCTTGATCACTTCTTCGTAATAGGCACGATCGGCCTTGTCGATCTTGGCGGCGACCTTGAGTTTCATGCCTGCCTGGCCGGCGATGCGGATCGCACGGTCGAGACCCTTCTCCGGCGAGACGCGGCCAAGGAATGCGAGGTAGCCCGGCTCGACGTCCTTGATCGGCGTGAGCACGTTTTCCGGCAGGCCGTGATAAACGGTTTGCAGCCAGTTCGCCTGTTGCAGCGGGATGCGCTGGTTGTCCGAAATCGACACCACCGGCACGTCGTTGAACGTGTTGAAGATCGGCTGCAGTTCCGGCAGATCGAGACGGCCGTGCAGCGTGGTCAGGAACGGCACCGGCTGGCGGGCGAACAGCGAGAACGGGTAGTAGTCGATGTGGAAATGCAGCACGTCGAATTCGTCCGCACGGCGGCGCACTTCTTCGAGCAGCAGCATGTGCGGCGCCATCACGTCGCGGATGGTCGGGTCGAGGCGCAATGCCTGCGGCCAGAACGCTTCGAGCTTCGCCGAGGTTTGCGAATCGCCGCTTGCGAAAAGCGTGACGTCATGGCCCTGTTCAACCAGCGCTTCGGTCAGGTAGGACACCACGCGTTCCGTCCCGCCGTAAAGCTTGGGAGGAACCGCCTCGTGCAAGGGAGCGATTTGAGCGATTCGCATAATGAAGAACTCCTCGTAAAAAATCAGGCAAAAGTACTGCGTTTGGTAAAAGCGATTCGCTTGCTCGCCAGGGCAGTCTGGCCGGATATGCCGGCGCGGGCCTGATTCTTTCGAGAAATCCTGCGATGGATCGCTTGGGTAGTGAGCCCAGATCAGCAGTTTGCTGTCTGCGCATGTGCCGGTAAACGCACACATGACACCTACGTTGACAAACTGTCAGATATTTCGGTGGGCTAGCAGAGCATGCATTATCAATGCCGGGGATCTCGCTGCACCACAACATTTCAAAGTCTTTACGTTGTTACAAAGGCGAAACACTTTACAAACCCTTGTTTTATAAGACAGTTCTACAGTAGCAACTGGCTTGCAACGCTGACCCGAATACGGCAGCTGTAAGGTCCTGAGTCAACTTTGCCGGCAGGCATTGAAGAAATGCCGCACCGCAGTTGAATGCAATTTGTAATTATATCCCGAAATATTCCGCAGCCTGCGTGAACCACCGCCCGATCGGCGGGTCGAGCAACAGTAGGTCGCGGTCGTCTATCGCGAAATCAGTCGCGCCATCGCCCGGATACACAGGGCGCAATCGCTTTTGCATGTTTACAATGCGAAGCATCGGCTTCGCGGCGAACGCTTTTGCTGTGGCCCATGCCTTGCATGCACAACCTGAAACACACCGACCTCACGATCAATTGGAACACTTAACCATCGCCCAGCGTAACGCCCAGAACGCAAAGCTTGCGAGCTATGCGCACAGGCCGCTTGCGTTTCTTTTCCGCTTTATTCGCCGCCATCCGCTCGCGCATGCGATCGTCCTGTGCAGCGTGTTCGCGGCCGTGGGCTGTGCGCTCGCTTCGCAATACGCGATCAAGCATCTGATCGATGTGCTCGGCGAAGGCCGGCATCATCCCGGTCCGCTGTGGGGCGCGTTCGCCATCCTGGTTGGTTTGATCGCCGCCGACAACCTGCTGTGGCGGGTCGGCGGCTGGGTGGCCGCGCACACCTTCGTGGCCGTGACCGGCGACCTGCGGCGCGACCTCTTCCAGTATCTAAGCGGCCATTCGCCGACTTACTACTCTGAGAAACAGCCGGGCATGCTGGCAAGCCGCATCACGGCAACCTCGAACGCGGTCTACACCGCCGAGAACACCACCGCCTGGAACGTGCTGCCGCCGTGTATTGCCGTGCTCGGCGCGATCGTCATGATCACCGCCGTGAATCCGCTGATGGCCGGCGGCCTGATGCTGTGCTCGGCCATTCTGTCGGTCGTGCTCTACAAACTTGCCGGGCGTGGCTCGGCGCGGCATCACCATTTCGCCACCAAAGCAGCGTCGGTGGACGGTGAGCTGGTGGACGTGATCAGCAACATGGGCCTCGTGCGGGCCTTCGGCATGACGTTTCGCGAGCAGCAGCGTTTCGGCGCGACCGTCAAAGCGGAGATGGAAGCGCGCCAGCAGAGCCTGCTGTATCTGGAAAAGCTGCGCCTGCTGCATGCGGTGATCACGGCGCTGCTCTCTGCCGGCTTGCTGGGCTGGGCGCTGTGGCTGTGGGATCAAGGGAAGGCGACCTCCGGCGACATCGTGCTGGTCAGCTCGCTCGGCTTCACGATTCTGCACGGCACACGTGATCTGGCCGTGGCGCTGGTCGACGTCACGCAGCACGTCGCGCGGCTCGCGGAAGCCGTTCGCACCCTGCTCGAACCGCATGGCATGCCGGACCGCGATGGCGCAACCGAGCTCGTGCCGCAAGGCGGCCGGGTCGATTTCGAAGCCGTGACGTTCGCCTATCCGCGCCGCCGGCCCATTCTCGATCACTTCGATCTGCATATCGAGCCGGGCCAGCGGGTCGGCCTGATTGGTAAGTCGGGCGCGGGCAAATCCACCGTGCTGGCGCTACTGCAACGTTTCTACGAGACGCAGGGCGGCGCCATCAAGATCGACGGCCAGGACATCGCCGCGATCACCCAGGACAGCCTGCGCCACGCAATCGCACTAGTACCGCAGGATATTTCCCTGTTCCATCGCACGGTGTATGAAAACATCGCCTACGGCCGCCCTGAGGCGACCCGGGAAGAAGTGGTCGCTGCCGCGCGCGAAGCCCGCTGCAGCGATTTCATCGAAGCCATGCCGGAAGGATTCGACACGATCGTCGGCGACCGCGGCGTCAAGCTCTCCGGCGGACAGCGCCAGCGCATCGCGATTGCGCGCGCGATCCTGAAGAACGCGCCGATCCTGCTGCTCGACGAGGCCACCTCGGCGCTCGACAGCGCATCGGAAGAAGCGATCCAGAAGGCGCTCGACCGCTTGATGGTGGGCCGCACGGTGATCGCGATCGCACACCGGTTGTCGACGCTGAATAACTTCGACCGGATCATCGTGATGAGCCAGGGCAAGGTTATCGACGACGGCAGTCCGGAAGAGTTGCGCCAGCGGCCGGGCCTGTATCGCGATCTGCTCTCGAAGCAGTACGGCAAGGGCACCACGCTGCATGTCGGCGGCAAGAAGGTGGATGAACAACACGTGGTCTAGTCAACACACCGCCTTCTGCTGCTTCAGCGAGAATCGCAGCAGCAACAAACAAAAAAGCCGCTTCCGAGCGGCTTTTTTGTTTTCCAGAGGCAATTCTAATTGGCCTCGAAACCACCTATCCGACCGTGGTTTCGCGCGCCGTCTTCTTGCCCGATCCGGCACGCACCTTCACGGTTCTGGTGCTTTTCGCACCATCGACGCGCTGAAGATCGCGCATGAAGTTGTCGCGCCACACCGATACGTTGTTCTCGCGCAATTGCACCATCATGTCGCGATGACGCGCCTGGCGCTCCACAAGCGGCATCTCCAGCGCTCTCGCCAACGCCTCGGCCATCCCGTCGATATCGACCGGATTCACGATCAGCGCACCATCCAGTTCCTGCGCGGCCCCGGCAAAGCGTGACAGCACGAGCACGCCCGGATTGTCCGGATCCTGCGCCGACACGTACTCCTTGGCGACGAGGTTCATGCCGTCGCGCAACGGCGTGACGTAGCCGACATGCGCGGTACGAAACAGCGCAGCCAGCACCGAGCGCTCGTACTGCTTATGGATGTACAGGATTGGTGTCCAGTCCAGTTCGGCAAAACGGCCATTGATGCGCCCCGACTCCCCTTCGAGTTGCAGGCGGATGTCCTGATACGCGTTCATGTCGGCCCGCGTCGGCGGTGCGATTTGGAGGAACGACACCTGGTTGCGTTGCGCGGTGAAATGTTCCAGCAAGCGCTCGAACGCGCGGAAACGTTCGACCAGCCCCTTCGAATAATCGAGGCGGTCCACGCTCATGATCAGCTTGCGCGAATGCAGTGCCGTCTTCATCGTGCGAACCGGCTTGCCGCGCTCGCCCGCCTTCGCGAGTTCGGCGATTTCGTCCGGATAGACGCCGATCGGATACGCCGCCGCGCGCAAGGTGCGGCCGAACGCATGGACGGTGAGCGGGCCGCTGGCGGATATGTCGACCGTGCCGTTCGCCTCATTGACGATGTAGTCGCAGAACGCCCGCAAATCCGGCGCGGTCTGGAAGCCGAGCAGATCGAACGAACACAGCGCTTCGACCAGCTCGCGATGCGGCGGCACCGCCAGCAATACCTGCGACGCCGGAAACGGAATATGCAGAAAGAAGCCGATGCGATTTTTCACGCCGGCCGCGCGCAACGCCTGGGCGAACGGAATCAGGTGATAGTCGTGGACCCAGATCACGTCGTCTTCGCGCAATAGCGGGACCAGTTGCTGGGCGAGCCACGCGTTGACGCGGCAATAGCCTTCGAAATCGTGCCGGTCGTATTGCAGAAGATCGGCGCGATAGTGGAACGCGGGCCACAGCGTGGCGTTCGAGAAACCGCGGTAGTACTGGTCATAATCGCGGCGCATCAGCGCGATGGTCGCGAAGGTCACCGGTCCGCGCTCTTCCACCTTGATCTGCGGCTGGCCCGAGCTCAGCACATCGCCGCTCCAGCCGAACCACATGCCGCCGGTTTCCTTCAGCGCGTCGTATACGCCGACCGCCAGGCCACCCGCCGCCGGGCCGCCCTCCGAAATCGGCGCAACCCGGTTCGATACGATGATCAGTCGGCTCATGAAGCGCGATTCCCGATGCAATTAGTCATGGTCGTTAGGGGATGGGGCGCAACCGACGGTGTCAAGATCACGCTCCGCGCGCGGCCGCGACAATCGATTCCAGCCAGTCGAGCAGCGCCGTGACCGACTCGATTCGCGTATGCGCCATCGTGTCGCCCGCGCCTACTTTGATCGACAGGCCACCGCGCTCGTTGACGACGGCAAAGCCTTTCTCGTCGGTCAGATCGTCGCCGGCAAACACCGGCGTGCGCCCCACGAACGGCGGCTCTTCCAGGAACGCGCGCATCGCGCGGCCCTTGTCGACGTCCTTCGGCTTGATTTCGTAGACCATCTTGCCCGGCTGCAACACATACGAACCGGGATAATCGGCCACCAGCCGCTCGGTCGCCTCGCGCGCCACCGGCTCGCGGTCGGGCGCGTTGCGGTAGTGCAGCGCGAGCGCCGCCCCTTTGATCTCGAGCAGCATGCCGGGATGTTCGTTGACGACCTGCGCGAGCACCTGCTCCATACGCAACAGGCGCTCGTCGTGAAAACCGATGCGCTGTGTGTCGCCGTTCGCGTCGCGCCGCTCGGCGCCATGGAGACCCGCGATCGGCAGATCGGGCATGCCGAGAAAACTGTCGATGCTGTCGATGCCGCGGCCCGACACGATCGCGACCGCGCCGTTCGTGAGACTGCGCAACTCGGTCAGCAGCCCGATCACGCGCGGTTGCACCAGCACGCCGTCCGGCGTGGGCGCGAGTTCGACGAGCGTGCCGTCGAAGTCGAAGAAAAATGCCGTCTCACCAGGAGACAGAACAGCCGGAAGTGCTTGCATCGGTTAATTTTGCCTTTCAGCCTTCTGCGGCCGGAAAAGTGTGCGCATCTTACCGCGCATCCGTCAATTTTTCGAGAAAGTAAGCCGGGACACAAGCCTGGCAGGCCGGCGCAGCCGACGCCGCTCACGATTGCGTTCAAAAAGAGAACAATCGGGCTTCAGCGAGCTTTCAGTCGCCTGCGTCAAATTGCCTCGCAAACCGCGCGCCCGCGGGCGCTGCGCGACGTCATCGGAGATTTTGCGATACAGTCGCTGCCACGCAGACCATTGCAGCGACGACGCTATTTGCACACCATGACGGGCCGCGCGCCTGGCACGAATCAACCGAGTCAGTTTACGGGCAGCGTCAGGCGCTGCTCTTCAATCGAGTCATTGAACCCTGCTTTGTTCCCCATCCTCTCGTCCCGCCACCAACAGTCGAACCTCTTAACGCCACGCCGGCCGTGGCCCGGGCGCCTGGTCGCGTTGACCGCCATGGTGGGCGCACTCGCTGCGCTAACCAGCTGCACGCATCCCGCCGAACCGTTCCAGTTGACCAACGTGACCGGCCACTTGCCGGATCTCGACTTCACGCTAACTGGCGACGACGGCCGCGCCGTAACCGGTGATTCGTTCAAAGGCCGCACGTCGCTCGTCTACTTTGGTTATACGCATTGTCCGGACGTCTGCCCAGAAACGATGGGCCGACTGATGCAGGTACTCGGCAAACTCGGCCCGGACGCGCAAAAAGTGCGCATCCTGTTCATCACCGTCGATCCGGCGCGCGACACGCCCAAAGCGCTGCATGACTACGTCGGCGCTTTCGACTCGCAGCACGCAGAGGGCCTAACCGGCACCGACTGGCAGATCGAGTCGCTCGCCAAGCGCTACCGGGTCGCCTATCAGATGGAAAAGCGCGACCCCAACGGCAACTACGAAGTCACTCATAGCTCGGCCGTCTACGTGTTCGACCCGCAAGGCCACGCGCGCCTGCTCGCCACCGATCACGATACGCCCGATGCGATCGCACAAGACCTGCGCCGCATCGTTGATGACCGTTCCTGACCTTTCTCGAGTTCACCCATGTCGATCAAGATCAAAACGTTCGCCGCACTGAGCTGCACCCTCGCCCTCTCATTCGGTTTCGCTTCGGCCGCGCATGCCGCCGGTGCGAACGCGATCAGCGTCAAGGACGCGTGGGTGCGCTGGCTGCCGAACAATCTCCCCGCCGCCGGCTACGTGACGCTGGTGAACGCGAGCGACAAGCCGGTCGACCTCGTCGATATTTCCAGCAACGACTACGGCGACGCGATGCTGCATCAAACCGTATCGAATGGCTCGACGCAAAAGATGGTGATGGTTGACAAGCTGACGGTGCCCGCGCATGGCCAGGTGGCGATCGCGCCGGGCGGCTATCACGTGATGCTCGAAGACGCGAAGCACAAGGTCGCACCGGGCGACACCGTGCATCTGACGCTGAAGTTCTCCGACGGCGAAACGCTCGATACGCCGTTCGCCGTCAAGTCGCCCGCCCAGACCAAGTAACGTCCCGCGATGAACCTGCTCTACTGGCTCGACCCCTGGGAGTTTTCGCCGACCGTCGTCATCGCCTTGCTGGTGCCGGCGATTCTTTTCGTGCGTGGTGCGCACAAAGCGAAAGTGTCGATACCCCGGCGCATTTCCTTCTGGTTCGGGCTGGTGGCGTTGTACGTCGCGCTGCATACGCGGCTCGATTATTTCTTCGAGCATGAGTTCTTCATGCATCGCGCGCAGCATCTGGTGCTGCATCACCTCGGGCCGTTCTTTATCGCCCTCTCCTATCCAGGCGCCGCGTTGCGCGCGGGCATTCCATTCAGCTGGCGGCAACGCTTCGTGCGGCCTGCGCTGGAGACGCCGGTAGTACGCAAGCTGCTCGACGTGGTGATGCATCCGGTGGTCGCCGTCACGTTGTTCGTCGGCTTGATCTACTTCTGGCTGATGTCGCCAATTCATTTCATGGCGATGCTCGACTGGCGGCTTTATCGCGTGATGAACTGGAGCATGGTGATCGACGGGCTGCTGTTCTGGTGGCTCGTGCTCGATCCGCGCCCGGCGCCGCCGGCGCGTTTGTCGCCCGGCAAGCGCGTACTGGTGGTGATTGCTGCGATTCCGCCGCAGATCATGCTCGGCGCGTTTATCTTCTTTACGCCGCGCGAACTGTATCCGATCTACTCGATTTGCGGCCGCGCCTTCACGTGGCTGAGCCCAATGCGCGATCAGCAAATCGGCGGGCTGTTGCTGTGGATTCCGGGCTCGATGATGAGCGTGATCGGCGCGCTGTTGGCGTTGCGTCACTGGATGCGCTTGTCGGCACGCGGACGGCTGCGCAGCGAGCGGCGCGTCAAGGTGACGCAAGGTTTGACGCAGCCCGCGTCAACGCCTGCGAGCAGCCAGCGCTAAGCATTCTCGAATCGATTGAAGTCGCGGCGGTTGAAGCCGGTCGGCGCGCGAACGCCGAGTCCGGTTGCGCCCTGGCTTTTCAGGCCGAACGCATCCACACGTGCGGGATGCCGTCCTCTTCGTGAATCTCCGACACCGGCGTAAAGCCGAATGCCCCGTAAAAGCCTTGCAGATGCGCCTGCGCATGCAAACGGATCGGCGTACCCGGCCACTGCGCGCGGATATGCGCGAGCGAGCGTTCGAGCATCGCGTTGCCGACGCCGATGCCGCGGAATTCCGCCGTGGTCAGTACGCGGCCAATGCGGATATCGGTGTCGTCGGCGTCCGGCAACAGCACGCGCAGATAGCCCGCGAGCGCCGGCTTCTTTTCACCGGGGCCAAAGGCAAACAGGTGCCAGGCATCTGAATCGAGCCCGTCGATATCGCCATACAAGCAGTTCTGCTCGATGACGAACACCGCGCTGCGCGCGGCCAGCATCGCGTAAACTTCCGCGGCCGTGAGGTCTTCGAACGCTTTCCAGCGCCATTCGAGTTGCGCCAGTCGCGTGGCGGCGGTTTGCTGCGGTTCAGTCATGGGAAGACTTCAAAAAGAGGTACGCCAGCAGGGATGGCGGCAATGCGAAATTATGCCGCGCGTGGGGATCTTAGGCTATGCCGCGCCTGTATTGGCGAGTTCAGCGGCGACCCATGACCGACGCCCCACCCGCACACATACTGCAGTCAGCCGCGCTCAACCGCCACGCGCCGCCCGCGCCTTCGACGCCTGTTTGTGGCTATACATCGCCGCATCGGCCGCCGCGAGCAATTCGGCGATTGATGCATGGCGCTCAGGATCGTACTGAATCTGGCCGACGCTATAGCGGATCTGATAACCACGCTGGGCCTCGGCATTGCGCTCGTCCAGCAGTTTCGTGAGACGTTGCGTGACCTCCAGCGTTTCCATGCTGCCCGAGTCGGTCAGAAGCGCGACGAACTCGTCGCCGCCGAGTCGCCCGATCACATCGCTTTCGCGCAGCGCAGAGCGCAACACCTCGGCGAAGGTCTTCAATGCGCGGTCGCCTTCCGCGTGGCCGTGGGTATCGTTAATCAGCTTGAAATCGTTCAGATCGAAAAACAGCAGCGACGCCGGTTTGTCCATCCGCTTGCAGACATTCAACGCATGTTGTGCGAGCGCTTCGAAACCGCGGCGGTTCGACAACAACGTCAGGTCGTCGAGTGTGGCCAGTTGCACCGCCACCAGTTCCTGTTCGGCCATACGCGCCAGATCGCGCAACAACTCGCGCTCTTCCTCGTCAAGGCCGCGTGGCTTTACGTCGATCAGACAAAGCGTGCCGAGCTTGCTGCCGTTCGGAACCGTAAGGGGACAGCCGGCATAGAAACGGATATTCGGATTGTTCGTGACGAGCGGGTTATCGTGGAAACGCTCGTCCGCCAGCGTGTCGGGGATCATCAGGATTTCGTCGCCGAGAATTGCGTGTGCACAGAACGACACGTCGCGAGAAGTCTCACTCGCGGTCAAGCCGACGCACGATTTGAACCACTGCCGGTCCGCATCGACGATGCTCACGAGCGCGATCGGCACGCCGAATAGCCGTTTGGCGAGACGCGTCAGCCTGTCGAAGCGCTCTTCGGGCAAGGTATCCAGGATGTTCAGCGCACGCAGTGTGTCGAGGCGGGCACTTTCATTAACGGGCGTCAGTGGGACATGCATGTCGTATTCCGTAGAGCCATGGAGGTTGACCGGCGTCGCAGGCACATAGTGTATAGCGGCATCCATACCGTCGGATTGAGCCCGGCTACTGGAGTTCCGCCTGATTGCGCCCTAATCCGGGCACGCTATCCCGGTATTGACGGTGAATTGCGCCGACGCTGCCGCCCGGCGGCAAATCCGCTAGCAGCTTAAGAAAACCGGCTCGACGGGCTGTGCGAGACAGTCGATCAGGTTACCGGGCCCACACAGATGCAGCGCGCCCACCACCACCAGGGTGCGCTCCGGCCGCCCGAGCAGCGCCGTCACGCGCGCCGCCCACGCGCGATTGCGCGCATCGAGAATGGCATGGCGGATGCCGGGCAGATTGAACATTGGCGACTCGACAGCGATCTGGTGCACGGCTTCCAGATCGCCATGCAACCACGCGGCGTGCATCCGCTCGAGCGTGCGCTGCGGTTCGCCGAGATCGGACATCAGCATGCCGAGCGCGGTGCCAACTGCTTCAAGCGAAATCGATTCGAGCGATGCCGCCACGTCCTGCGCGGTCTCGAGATACTGGTACGGTTTGGCTTGCGTGAGCGCCGAGCGCAGCATGCGCGGCTCGACGCCTTCGACGACCTGCTGGAACAGCGTCGGCGCGACGATCAGTGCGGCCCAAGGACGTAGCTCGACGAGCGGTGCCAACGGGCCCTCGACGGGCCACACAGCCTGGAGCTGATTCCAGGCATCGGCGGAGAGCAAAGGCCGCAACTGATCAGCACCGCCTTGCGCGGGAGCCTTGAGAAACGGCAGGATCGTCGGCGGATCGGATTCGAAGACCAGCGATTCGGCCCAGTCATACGCTTCGGCGATCCATGGCGGCGTTCTGCGGCTCGTCGCTGGAAACAGATGCATCGAGCCGAGCAGACGGACGTTGGTGCCGGTGAGTTGTAGGTACATGCAGCCTCGTGTAGACGGGCAATTGCGCAAAGCGGCAATCGGGCAATTCAATCAGCGGCGCGCGGGGCGGCGGCCCGACTCGCGGCCCCTCGCCATGCGGTCCGCACCGTGAACGCGACGAACAGCAGGAAAGCGATCTGCGAAACGTACAGGTCCAAGCGGATCGGATAGTGCAACGCGAACCATGAATTGTGCACCACGTCCGTGAAGATGACAGCGACGCAGAGGATCAGCCCTGCTCTCGGACTCAACAGCAATAGCAGAACCGTTAGCGGATCGATGAAGAGCAGCGACGTCCAGTAGATTTGTGTCAGCGGCGCCGCGCCGCCGTAGTCCCACCCGAGCCCGTGGATCAAAGCCACCTGCAGATGCGTCCAGGTGGCGCCGCAGAGACACAGCGCGTAGATCAGGCGCAAATAGAAGGAGCGGCGTACGGGGTTTGAGATACGCATGTCTTATCCGTTTTGCATTCAGGAAGGATTAAAAAAAGCCCCGACGTACGGGGCTTTTTCTTTTACGCAGCAAAAGCGGACAGTTTAATCGTCAACATTCGAATCATTCCGTGCCTCTTTTGAACGACTCCAGTTCGCCTATATAGCGCTCGTTTCGCACACCATTACTGCCGTAATATTCTTCCACTGACTTTACCCAGCGGCCAATCTCAGGCACATACCAGAACGCTTTATAAGTGCGTCCGGTCACCTGAACGGGGCCGGTTTTCTGTGCGTGAGTGATCATGGCGGTGTCGCCTTGCTGCGTCTGCACGGCTTGAGTAACGGTCTGAGTCGGCTCGAGTTGCGCAACCCATTCGCCTTCCGCTTCGACTTTAATCGCCTGGAATTTTCCTGCCGGTACCTCGACGGTTTCAGTATCCACCACCCGATACTGGCTGCTCCACTTTTGCGAAGCGAAGGTCTTGTTCGGATGCTGTTCCGTATATTCGAGGTTCCAGGTTTTGCCCGGCGATAGCGGGAAAGCGAACGGCCGATTGACGACCACCTCCGCGCCATTCACGTTGCGCTCTCGGCTCCAGTCGGCGCCTGCTATCACTTCGTTCGGCACCTGGGTCGAGCCCGCCTGCTTCGAGGTGTAATAAATGTGGGCAGGGGTTGCGCGCAGGACCGTCACTTCGTCGTGCGTCTGGCGCCATATTGAAGGCGTTTTCTCAAAGGTGTTGACGTAGGTCCACGAATCCCCGCCTTTAATGTCGGGAGGCGGCGCCGATTGCGCGATCGCCAGCAGTGGCAACCCAATGGTAAACAGCACAGCAGCGGTTATGTTTTTTTTCATCGGTCGTATGTTGTATTAACAGCGGGTTTGCCCTGCCCCGTGCTTTCGCGACCTGGAAACATCTAGAACCATTGCATCGTATCTCTAACGATGTTTCCGAATATGCGAAGCAGCCTGAGCTACTTTACATGATCGGCGTCGAACCGCCAGCGATCAATGCTTTATTCCGGACTCTAAAAAAACCTGGAATAAAATTGAAAGACAAAACAACAAAAATGAAAGACACAGATGACCGGTCACGGCTAACCGATAACAGTCGCGATGGCATGGACCTCTCAGGCTTGCTTGTATTGAGTCACTGCCCTCTTCGTGAATACAGACCGCACGATTCGAGAACGACCCCTCGCTGAATGCAGCCCGTCTTCGACGACGCTTTAATGTCACCGTGCGCTAAAGTTAACCGCGGATCTGTCGTTAAGAATATCGCAGACGCACGATCCATTTGACTTCCTCTATTCGACTTTCTGCGATACCGCAGGACTTCGCCGAAACGACGGGTGGGAAGGCCATATGGCTTACGAGCGCTGAAATCTTAATTACACGCTAACTCGGAAGCTGATCCCCTAAATGAACCTGAGAAACCTCTTTTTATTGCTGTCTATCGCAGCGTTGGCGGGATGCGCGACGACGCCGCCCATGTCGGTAACGAAGCAGGAGCAGCATGAACTTGGGCCGGTAGCCGGTGCGCTATTCATTCCCCAGAATAGCTTGTTGGTGACAGTAACGCCGACCAACGCCGGTGGCGCAGGCCTGCTCGGCGCGCTGATTGTAGCGGGCATCGATGCGGCCCGCCGATCCTCGGCAGAAAGCGCCGCCGCTCCGATGTTTGAGCAACTGCACGATTATGACTTCCGCGCCGTCATGAAGCAGGCGTCCAACGACGCAGTCGGCTCGCTCGAGACCATCAAGTTTGCAGCGCCACTCAATGTCGAGACTGTCAACTCGAGCACGCAGAAAAGAATCGTCTTTGACAATGCTTCAGCAAGCGCAGTCATGTTCGTCGATGTCGGCTACCAGTTGCAGTCTGGAAACCTTTATGTGTCCGCTAATGTCGTGATGTATCCGAAGTCCGACAACTTGCGGCAGTTCAGGAATAAACCGAACGATTCCGACCCGCTCAATTCCGGTAATGCCATATACCGGAAAACGTTCAACTACGCGAAGTTGAATGTGTCTGCTACCGACATCAAGCAGGGTTTGACGGAAGGGGCGAACAACATCGCATCCCAGCTCGCGGCCGATCTGAATCATCCCATTTGATTTGAAGTAGCGGTTGTTCGGCTGCGTGGTGCAACACGGTAAGCGCTGATGCCGGACACCGAAACGCGCCAGGTTGATTTCGGCGACAACGTCGCCGAAAAAAGAAAAGCCCCGACAAGTCGGGGCTTTTCTTTACATCAACTACTGGAGGCGCGAGCCGGAGTCGAACCGGCCTAAACGGCTTTGCAGGCCGCTGCATAACCGCTTTGCTATCGCGCCGCAAGCGGACTGGAATCTAGCTGCAGATTCTCAGATTTGTCTGGCGGGCGACCGTAAGGACTGACCCACCAAACAAAAAGGGAAGCGCTGCTTCCCCTTATGTATGGAGCGGGAGACGAGGCTCGAACTCGCGACCTCAACCTTGGCAAGGTTGCGCTCTACCAACTGAGCTACTCCCGCATTGCCCTACTTCACAACGCCTTGCACTTTTACTGCGCCAAACAACGCGTTGCTTCAAAATTTGGAGCGGGAGACGAGGCTCGAACTCGCGACCTCAACCTTGGCAAGGTTGCGCTCTACCAACTGAGCTACTCCCGCAATGTGCTGCTAACTTCTGCCTTGTTACTGCAACTACTCTCTTACTGCCACCGCGCTTCAAACTGCGTGCATCGGAGAAACGAGATTATGGAGAAACGACTGAAACGTGTCAACCCCTTTTGCGAATGTCTTTAACGGAAAAGATTTCACTCATGCTTGACCGACGTTCGGGCACGCTTCAGCCGCTCGGGCATCGCGCCCCGAACGTTTTCCAATCAGGCGACGCCACTCCGTTCGCGGATCTGCGGCCACGCGAGTTTCATGTAATAGAGCATCGACCAGATCGTCAGGAACGCGGCCAGATAGATCAGCCACAGGCCCCACACGCGCGTATCGACAGACACCCCACCACCGAACGGCAACGGCCCGTAGAACAGCAGCATCGGAATCGCGACCATCTGGCACACCGTCTTGAACTTGCCGAGCGAATTCACCGCGACACTCTTCGATGCGCCGATCTGCGCCATCCATTCACGCAACGCCGAGATGGCGATCTCGCGCCCGACGATCACCAGCGCGATCGCCGAATCGATCCGTGCGAGTTGCACGAGCACCAGCAACGCAGCCGTCACCATCAGCTTGTCGGCGACCGGATCGAGAAACGCGCCGAACGCCGAGGTCTGGTTCCATTTGCGGGCCAGAAAGCCGTCGAACCAGTCGGTGAGCGCCGCCAGAATGAAAATCGTCGCGGCGGCCAGATTGCGGTGCGCCGGGCTCATCATCATGTCGGGCAAATAGAACACGCCGACGACGAGCGGAATCAGGACGATCCGCAGCCAAGTCAGGAAAATCGGGAAATTAAACGGCATGGGCAGGCGCAGCGTCTGACAAGGGAGATGCAATTGTGCCGTGTCACAGGGCCTGCCACAAGCAAAGCGGCGCGCGGGGCCTGGCAGGCGCCGCGCCGGAGCACCGTTTGTCGGACACTTATCAGCCGCTTGCTGAGCGCTTCTGCGCGACCCATTGGCCGCACGTTGCCCGTCTGGGGCAGCGTGGCGTACTACAGATCAGTGCAATTGCCGATAGATCTGCTCAGCAAGCGCCTGCGAAATTCCTTCGACGCTAGCCAGATCCTCGACACTGGCCGCAACCACCCCACGCAGCCCGCCGAAGCGCGCCAATAGCCTCTGACGCCGCTTCGCGCCTACCCCTTCGAGCTCTTCGAGCCGAGAGGTCTGGCGAGTCTTGCCGCGCTTCGCGCGCATGCCGGTAATCGCAAAGCGGTGCGCCTCGTCACGAATTTGCGCGACCAGCATCAGCGCCGCGCTCTCCTTGCCAAGTTCGAGCGCCGCACGGCCGTCCGCGAAAATTAAGGTCTCGAGACCGACCTTGCGTCCCTCGCCCTTCGCGACACCGACCAGCATGCCGGTATCGAGACCCAGTTCGGTGAACACCTGGCGCGCGATTTCAACCTGACCCTTGCCACCGTCGATCAGCACGATGGTCGGCAGGATGCCGCCGGCCGCAGCCGGTTCCGCGGCATCCGCTGCGAGCGACGGGTCCGCAGCCGCGTCGCTTTGCAATTCGGCGGCTTCGTCCGCGGCGTTCGCAGCCGCCTGCGCGACCATCTTTTCGTAGCGACGCGTCAGCACCTGACGCATTGCCGCGTAGTCGTCACCGGGCGTAATGCCGGTGATGTTGTAGCGCCGGTATTCGGACGACTGCATCTTGTGATGGTGATACACCACGCACGACGCCTGCGTCGCCTCGCCCATCGTGTGGCTAATGTCGAAGCACTCGATACGCAGATGCGCGAGGTCATCGCACTCCATGCCGAGCGTGTCGGTGAGCGCGCGCGTACGGGCCTGCTGCGAGCCTTGTTCCGAGAGCAGGCGTGCGAGCGCGAGCCGCGCGTTCTGCTCGGCCATTGCGAGCCATGCGCGCCGTTGACCTTGCGGCTGGCGCAGCACCGTCACCTTGTGGCCGGCCTGTTCGATCAGCACGTCGACCAGTTCGCGCGTGGACGGCGCATGGCTGACCACGAGCACCGGCGGGACGCGATTGCCGATGTAGTGCTGCGCGATGAACGCCTCCAGCACTTCAGATTCGATCCCGCCGACGGTTGCACGGCCTTTGCGTGGCGCCGAAGGCTCGACTTCGGACTCGATCTCATCGCCCTCTTCACCTTCAGCCTCGACAGCAGCATCGGCCTCGTCGTCGTCATCTTCGGACGGCATCTGCCCGGCGATTGCGAGCGCGTCAGCTGCATCGGACGAAGCGTTCATGCTGTTCGCGGTCTCGTCAGACACCAGATCAGCATCGACCAGCAGTTCATCGTCGCCGCCTTGTTCAAGCCCGCCCTCGCCGACCGTCAATGCGCTTTCCACGTGCGACGGAAAATACGCCTTGTCGCCCAGATGCCGCCCGCCGCGCACCATCGCGAGATTCACGCACACGCGCCCGCCGAGCGCGACCACCGCGAGAATATCCACATCGCTATCGCCGCCGACTTCAATCGCCTGCTGATGCAGCACCGTCGACAGCGAACTCATCTGATTGCGCACCGCCGCGGCCTGCTCGAACTTCAGCTCGCTCGCGAACGCGTGCATTTTCTGCTCGAGCTCCTTCATTACCTCGCCCTGCCGGCCGAGCAGAAAGCGCGACGCATTGGCGACATCGCGCGCGTAATCTTCTTCGCTAATCGCCGCGACGCACGGCGCCGTGCAGCGGCCGATCTGATGCAGCAGACACGGCCGCGTGCGGTTGTTGAACACGGAGTCCTCGCACGTGCGCAACTGAAAAACGCGCTGCAGGATCTGGATGCTTTCGCGCACCGCCCACGCACTCGGGAACGGCCCGAAGTACTGGTTCTTGCGATCCACCGAGCCGCGGTAGTACGCCATGCGCGGAAACTTGTGACCGGTCAGCTTGAGATAGGGATACGACTTGTCGTCGCGAAACAGGATGTTGTAACGCGGCGCCAGCGCCTTGATCAGGTTGTTTTCGAGCAGCAGCGCTTCGGCCTCGGAGCGCGTGACGGTCGTCTCGATGCGCGCAATGCGCGTCACCATCATCGCGATGCGCGGCGACAGTTGCGTCTTCGTGAAGTAGCTCGAGACGCGCTTCTTGAGATCGCGCGCCTTGCCCACGTAAAGGACCGTGCCCTGCGTATCGTAATAGCGATAGACGCCGGGCAGATGCGGCAATTGGGCGAGCACTTTTTTCGGCTCGAAAACGTCAGTTGCTTCGGGTTCGGTCATGCAGGATCGGTTGGCTGGGACAGTGTCGCAAAGCCTCTGCTCACGCGCTGCGCGCTGAGTGGTCACTGAGGCGCGGAACCGCGGGCGAGTGCTTTAGAATCGCCAGTTTAGAGCATTCCGCGCGCGTTCGAACCCTGCTGCATCGAATGGTGTGATGCTCCCGTAGAAGCCGGCGGCTGAAGCCGCTTGCGTCGCCCGCCGGCAAGACCCTGCAGAACCCGACCGCGCCACCTGTTCCACTCTGCGACCACGCCACCATGTCCTCCGCTTCCTCCGTTAGGCCCGTTTCCGAACAACCCGCGGCCGCGCCCACAGGGATTGCCTGCGATATCTTCTGCGCGGTCATCGACAATTTCGGCGACATCGGCGTGTGCTGGCGTCTCGCGCGCCAGTTGGCGAGTGAGCACGGCTGGCAGGTGCGTGTGTTTGTCGACGATCTGCATGCGTTCCAGAAACTGTGCCCGTCGCTGGCGCTTGATCGCGCGCGCCAGGCAGTCGGCGGCATCATCGTCGAGCATTGGCACGAGCCGGCCCACGCGGGCGATACGCTCGAAGTGGCTGACGTCGTGATCGAGGCATTCGGCTGCGAGTTGCCGCCGATCTACGTCGCCGCAATGGCGCGGCGCGAGCGAGCGCCGGTCTGGTTCAACCTCGAATACCTGAGCGCCGAAGACTGGGTCGCGGATTTCCATCTGCGGCCGTCGCCGCATCCACGCTACCCGCTGACCAAGACCTTCTTTTTCCCGGGACTCGGCCTTGGCACCGGCGGCGTACTCAAGGAGCGGCATCTAGACGCCGCACGCGCGGCCTTCGAGGCCTCGCAACCGGAGCGCGAAGCGTGGTGGCTGAAGACCACCGGCCGTGCGCCGCCCCCGCCCGCGGCCACAGTCGTCTCGCTGTTCGCCTACGAAAACCCCGCCATCGACAGCCTGCTCGAACAATGGCGCGACAGCGCCGAACCGGTCGTTCTGCTGGTGCCGGAAGGGCGCATTTCGGGCGCAGTCGCGCGCTTTTTCGGGTTGCCGACATTCGCTGCCGGTTCGCACGCCGAGCGCGGCAGCCTCAGCGTTCACGCGCTCGCTTTCACCGAGCAACCGGGTTACGACACGCTCCTGTGGGCCAGCGACGTCAATTTCGTGCGCGGCGAAGATTCGTTCGTGCGCGCCCAATGGGCCGCCAAACCCTTTGTCTGGCACATCTACCCCCAGGCCGACGACGCCCATTTGCCGAAGCTCGATGCCGCGCTCGCCCACTACGCCCGCACCCTGCCCACCGAGGCGCGGGACGCCCTCGCGCGCTTCTGGCACGCATGGAACGGCGCGGGCCAGCCGGACTGGGCGGAATTCCAGCGCCACCGCGCGGCGCTGAAGCAGCGCGCGGCCGAATGGGCCGGCGAACTGGCCCAGGTGGGCGACCTCGCCGGAAATCTGGCCTTGTTCGCAAAAACTCAGTTAAAATAAGCGGTTATCCAACGGCCGACGACGCAAGCGCGGCCCGACCGTGGCGAGGTTTGGCAAACTCGTTTGACCAATTCATCCGGCAGACTCGTCTTGCAAATTCGTCTGGCAAATTCGCCCGGATAATGGAGCAAGACTCATGGGCCAGACTCAGGGACCAAACTCAGGGGCTAGACCCACGGGCCAGACCAATTCGCAAGGCAAACCCGGCAGGCCGATCCGCTTGCGCCGTATGCCGTTGAGCAAAAGTTGAAGCTACTTATTTCGTACAGGACAGTTTTATGAAGACCGCACAGGAACTCCGCACCGGCAACGTAGTCATGATCGGCGCAGACGCGATGGTCGTGCAAAAGGCCGAATACAACAAATCGGGCCGCAACTCCGCCGTCGTCAAGATGAAGTTCAAGAACCTGCTGAGTGGCGCAGGCATGGAAAGCGTGTACAAGGCTGACGACAAGTTCGACGTCGTCGTGCTGGAACGCAAGGAAGTCACGTACTCGTACTTCGCTGACCCGATGTACGTGTTCATGGACGCCGACTACAACCAGTTCGAAGTCGAAGGTGAAATGATGGGCGACGCCCTCCATTACCTCGAAGACGGCATGGCTTGCGAAGTCGTGTTCTACAACGAGAAAGCCATTTCCGTCGAACTGCCGACCACGCTGGTCCGTGAAATCATCTACACGGAACCGGCTGTCAAGGGCGATACGTCGTCGGGCAAGGTGTTGAAGAACGCCAAGCTGACCACCGGTTTCGAACTGCAAGTGCCGCTCTTCTGCAACATCGGCGACAAGATCGAAATCGACACGCGTACGCACGAGTACCGCAGCCGCGCCTAAGCGCCTGCAGCCTGAATCCCGCGGCGGAGCAAGTCCGGCGCGGCGAAAAATAATTGGCAAGAAAAAAGCGCCCACTTTGGGCGCTTTTTCTTTTTTGCGCCGCCGTGTATGGTTGTGGAAATCTTTACCGGCCCTTTCTCAAAAATGCCTGTCCGTTGTGCTTTCCTTCCTATCTTGCGTCAAATAAACCATTGATAAGCTTAAGTAATTGTCTGTGGCACAGTCCATGCTTCTCTCCGATAGAGGCCAGTAAGGCTTGATTCCCTCAACTCCGGAGATGCGACATGAATCACGACATCGCTGAAGGCAAGTGGAAGCAAATGGTCGGCAAGGCCAAGACAGCATGGGGTGAATTGACGGACGATGAATTGACCAAGGCAGAAGGCCGGGTCGACAAATTGGCCGGCCTGATCCAGGAACGCTACGGTAAGACTCGCCAGCAAGCGGAACTCGAGGTACGGCGTTTCTTCGACAGCCATCGGGATTTCTGACCGGTCGAATGAAGAAAATACAGGTGCCCCTCCACGCGTCACAACGCGTCAGGGCGGGCATCCACTGAAAAGCAAAGGACCAGAACTACGTGAGTCGAATCGCCCCAGATCCGCTTGCAGGCCGTGTTCCGCGGCTTGCGCTGCGCCCATGCCAATCGGGCCGCGGCTATCCCGCCGTCCCGGCAGGCGCTGCCCATGCGGTCCGGCATTCGACCGACAGTACCGGCCAGCCATCGCGCCCGTGTCGCGCGCCAGAGCACCGGCGCGGCGTATCGGGTATTCCGTCCATCCAAAAATAGCGCTCGCCATGCCACACGCCCTGATTGTTGAAGACGATCCCAATAGCCTGTCAGGCCTGTCCGCCATCCTCGCCGCCGACGGCTTCTCTGTCGACACCGCGACCACCATCGCCGAGGCCCGGGCCGCATTGACGCGCTTCATCCCCGACGTCGTGCTGGTCGACCTGAATCTGCCGGACGGCAGCGGGCTCGACGTGTTGCAGCACCTGCCCGCGCATCCACCCGGCGGCGCCCTGCCCGTGATCGTGATGACCGGCAACGCGACGGTCGAGAGCGCGATCGAGGGTCTGCGGCACGGCATCTGGGACTATCTGCTTAAACCGGTCAATATCCCGCGCCTGCGCAGCCTGCTCGCCCGGATTCCGCGTCCGTACGAGCTGACCGAAGAAGTCCAGACGCTACGCGCGTCGCTGCGCCGACTCGGTCGTTTCGGCTCGCTGCTCGGCCGCAGCGGTGCGATCCAGCATGTCTACGACACGATCGAACATATCGCGCCGACCGAAGCCGCTGTGCTGATTTCCGGCGAAGCCGGCACGGGCAAGCAGCTTGCCGCGCGCACGCTGCACGACATGAGCCGGCGCCGCAAAGGACCGTTCATCACGTTCGACTGCCGGACGGCGGCCAGCGTCGCGGCGCACCGCTCGCTCGACAGCGTGCTGTTCGGCCACGAACGCGGCGCGTTCAGCGGTGCCGAACAGCGCGAGCCGGGCCTGTTCGAGCAGGCCAGTGGCGGTACGCTGTTCATCGACGAAATCGCCGAACTGCCGCGCGCCCAGCAGGAAGCGCTGCTGCGTGCACTCGATTCGCAGACCTTCATGCGAGTCGGCGGCACGAATCAGGTGGCGACCGACTTCCGGCTGATCGCCTCGACGCGCAAAAACCCGCGCGCGGCGGTCGCCGACGGCAGCCTGCACGAAGACTTGGCGTTACGTCTCGAAGCGGCCGCGATATCGCTGCCGCCGTTGCGCGAGCGCGGCGACGATCCGACGCTGATCGCGCAAGCCGTTGTCGACGAGTTGAATCACGAAGCGATCACGCGCGGCACCTCGGAAACGGCCAAGCAGGTCGGACCCAACTTCCTGCGCGAGTGCCTCTCGTACGAGTGGCCGGGCAATGTGCGCGAGTTGCAGGATCGCGTGCGCCGCGCGTATCACGCATCGGGCGACGTCCTGGAATCGTTGCGCGCCGATGAAGCGGGCTCGGTAAACGGGCGCGATCTGAACGGCAGCCGCGTGCAGGTTACCGTCGGCACGCCTCTCGCGGACGTCGAGGAAATGCTGATTCGCGCAACACTCGATGCGGTTGGCGGCACACGCCATCGCGCGGCATCGCTGCTGGGGATCAGTCCGAAGACGCTGTACAACAAGCTGCAACGGATGCGTCTGAACTGACGGGATGAGGCCGGCTTCGCGGCAGGCTTGGCTTGAATTGAAAACGGCGCCTGAAAGAGGCGCCGTTTTTTTGTTCGATGCAAACGCTTGAGTTGTGGATTCGCTCTTTACCGGTTGCTCAAGCAAACGCACTGCGCAACAAAGTTTGCGCTTGCAGATACTGCGGCTCGGCGACCAGCTTGCTCCACTTGAGCGCCTTGCCGCGCGGCCGCATGCGCTTGAGCCGCTGCTGCGACTCCTTCGACGGCGTGAAGCGCAGCGCGTCCAGCACCTTCTCCGCTTCGTCCGGCTGATTGCAGATCAGCACCATGTCGCAGCCGGCCTGCAGTGCGGCGGTCGCGCCTTCCGTCAGCGTGCCGCCCTGGCGCGCGGCTTCCATCGAAAGGTCGTCGCTGAAGACCGCGCCTTCGAAACGCAATTTCTTGCGCAGGATGTCCTGCAGCCATACACGCGAAAAACCCGCCGGCTTCGAGTCGACCTGCGGATAAACAACATGGGCGGGCAGCACCGCCCCGAGCGACACATCGAGCCAGTCGTACGGCGCCGCGTCCTCGCGCAGGATTTCATCGAGCGAACGGTCGTCGACCGGCATCGCGACGTGGGAGTCCGCGTGCGCGAAGCCGTGTCCTGGGAAATGTTTGCCGCAATTGCTCATGCCGGCCAACGCAAGGCCGTGACTGAGGCTCTTCGCCAGCAAGGTCACGACGCGCGGGTCGCGATGAAACGAGCGATCGCCGATCACCTGCGACTGGCCGTAATTCAGATCGAGCACCGGCGTGAAACTCATATCGATGCCGCATGCGCGCAACTCAGACGCGAGAATGTAGCCCACTGCAGTCGTCACCTTCGTGGCGTGCAGCACGTCGCTGTCCCACAGCGTGCCAAGCTTGCCCATGGCCGGCAACACCGTGAAGCCGTCGGTGCGAAAGCGCTGCACGCGGCCACCTTCGTGGTCGACGGCAATCAGCAGATCGTCGCGAATCGCGCGAATCGAATCGGTCAGCGCGATCAATTGTGCGCGGCTCTCGTAATGCCGGGTGAACAGGATCACGCCACCGGTCATAGGATGGGCAAGGCGGCGTTTGTCGTCGTGGTTCAGCCTTGTGCCGACCACGTCGAGCATTACCGGTCCGGGAGTGAGTTTCATCGAATTCCGCTAGAAAAAGCTTGAAGCTAAGAGAGACACGGCCGACGTGCGCCGCGTTCAGAATATTTTTATTCGTCGCTGGCGGGTGCGTGGGGGGCCTCCGGCCCTCGCGCCGCATCCCCGGTTTCCGCAATCACAAACGACACCGCGTAATCGCGTTCGTCGCTGATCGTCACGCGCGCCGTGATGCCGCGCGCGTCGAGCCATTCGGCCAGTTCGCCCGATGCCACCACCATCGGCTCGCCGCTCGGTTTGTTGAGCGTTTGCAGCGCGCGCCAGGTCATCGGCCAACGCATGCCGAGGCCGATCGCTTTTGAGAAGGCTTCTTTGGCCGAGAACCGCGTGGCGAGAAATGCGAGTCCGCGCGCCGCCGACCGCGCGTGACGCGCGTGATACACGCGCAGTTCCTCCGGGCCGAGCACCTTTTCGGCGAAGCGGCCGTTGGTGCGTGTCATCACCGCGGCCACGCGGCTGACTTGAACGATATCCGTACCGATGCCGTAGATCGTCATGTTCGGCGCCGCGGCGTTACGCGCTTGCGCCGAGACGGGCGGCGACCATGATCGCCTTCATCTCGCGCACGGCGTTGTCCCACCCGGCGAAGATCGCATGCGCGACGATCGCGTGACCGATATTCAATTCGACGATGCCTTCGATCGCGGCGATCTGCTGAACGTTGGTGTAGTGCAGGCCATGACCCGCATTGACCTTGATGCCGAGCGTCGCGCCGAATTCGACGGCACGCACCACGCGCTCATATTCGCGCTGCTGTTCGGCGGGATCGTGCGCTTCGGCATAGCGGCCCGTGTGCAGCTCGATCACCGGCGCGCCCGCTTCGTGCGCGGCGCGGATTTGCGTTTCGTCCGGATCGATGAAGAGCGACACGCGCGAGCTCGCTTCGGCGAGTTGCCTGCATGCGGCGCGCACGGCTTCGAACTGGCCGACGACGTCGAGGCCGCCTTCAGTCGTCAGTTCCTGGCGCTTTTCCGGCACGAGGCAAGTGTCGTGCGGCTGCACTTCGCACGCGATGTCGAGCATTTCCTGCGTGACCGCGCATTCCAGATTCATGCGCGTTTTCAACAGCGGCCGCAGCTTGCGCACGTCGGCGTCGACGATATGGCGGCGGTCTTCACGCAGATGCAGCGTGATCACATCAGCGCCGGCCTCTTCGGCCATCAACGCGGCGCGGATCGGATCGGGGTAAGACGTGCCGCGCGCGTTGCGCAGCGTGGCGACGTGATCGATGTTCACGCCCAGGTCAATCACGTTCGGCGACGTAAGAAAGAAGCTCATAAGTTCTGCAAGTCGATCAGTATCTGGCGCGTCGCGAGCGGCGTGCCGCCAAGGTAAGTGTTGAGCAGAAAGCGCATCAGCGTTTTGCTTTGCGCCACAGTCTGCGCTCGATGGTAATCGTCCTTTTCCATATCGAGCAAGGTCTGTCCGGCGATCACCGGCCATTGCGCGGGCAGATCGTCCGATGCTTCACGCACGCCGCGTTCCGGATCGAACACGTAGCGGCCTTCGGCCTGCACCGCTTTGCGCGCAACGGTGCGATCGAGCGCCATCGCATAACCGGTTTCCCGCAGCAGCACGCGTTCGAACGAACGCAGCACCTGCACGGGCGGTTCGTCATGCGCGAGGCGCGTCATCGTGACGACGTAATGATGGAACAGTTGCGGATGCGGGTCTTCGCGTGCGCAGAATTTGACCAGCAGTTCGTTGACATAGAAACCGCAGAGCAGCGCGTCGCCCGCCAAAGGCAACATGCCGCCGACCCACTCTGCGCCGGTCAATGTGCGCACTTCGGATTTGCCGGTCCACGACAAGGCGAGCGGCTGGAACGTCTGCAGCACGCCGCGCAAAGCGGAGTGCGGACGCTTCGCGCCCTTTGCGACGAGCGCAAGACGGCCGTGATCGCGCGACAGCACGTCAATGATCAGGCTGGTCTCACGATACGGATAACTGTGCAGGACAAAAGCGGGTTGCTCAGCGATCCGGTAATCGGACGCGGAGGTGCGAGGCGCGCGGCGCGGCGGCGCTTTGCGCGGCTCGCCTTCGGCGCCTTGAGCGCCGCTTTGAGCACCCTGAGCGCTTTTGGCGCTCGATGAGGATTTTTTGGTACTGCGAGCCGGTTTGGACGGCTCGCGTGCCGGCGCTGCCGGCGCCGAGTCGTCCGGGTCAGCGTCGGAATTCAGCGTCATCCACGCGTCATTCGTACCCATACGCACGGAGTCCGGCTTCGTTGTCAGCCCAGCCGCTCTTCACCTTGATGAAGGTTTCCAGATACACCGGGCCGTCGAACAGCTTTTCCATATCAAGGCGCGCTTCGGTGCTGATCTGCTTCAGCTTGGCGCCCTTCTGGCCGATGATCATCGCTTTTTGCGTGTCGCGCTCCACCAGGATGGTCGCGAAAATGCGGCGCAGACGCCCCTCGGTTTCGAACTTGTCGATCAGCACGGTGCTCGTGTACGGCAGTTCGTCGCCGGTCCAGCGGAACACTTTTTCGCGCAGGATTTCGGCGGCAAGAAAGCGCTCGCTACGATCGGTCAGATCGTCTTCGCCGTAAATCGGTGCGCCTTCCGGCAGGAACGGCTTGATCGTCTCCAGCAAACGCTTGATGTCGTCCGCATTCTTCGCCGACAGCGGCACGATCTCGTTGAACTGACGCAGCGCACTCACCTGCTGCATGAACGGATACAGCGAGTCCTTATCCGACACGCGATCGAGCTTGTTCGCGATCAGCAGCGTGGGTACCGACGGCGGAATCAGGTCGAGCACCTTCTGATCGTCCGGGCCGAAGCGGCCGGCTTCAATCACAAACAGAATCGCGTCGACCGAACTCAGCGTGGACGTGACCGCGCGGTTGAGCGAACGGTTCAGCGCGCCGCTGTGCTTGGTCTGGAAACCCGGCGTGTCGACGAAGATGTACTGCGCGTCTTCAAATGTGTGAATGCCGGTGATGCGGTGGCGCGTGGTCTGCGCCTTGCGCGACGTGATACTGACTTTCTGGCCGACCAGCGCATTCATCAGCGTGGACTTGCCAACGTTCGGGCGGCCAACGATCGCGACCATGCCGCAGCGAAAACCAGTGGGAGTGGGAGCGTTCATATTCGGGCTACGGCAGGTTCAGATCGACGCGCGGGGAATGGCGCGCCGATGGAAATCAATGGCCCGCATCGGCGACGCGGGTTTGCACCGCGTCGGCTACGCCGGGTTCGTGTTCGATAGGTGCCGGCACGCCAGGCGTGGGCACGGCTGCGCCGGGTGTGGTTTCACGGCTGCGGTGTTTGTCGGCGCTGCGGGAGACGGCTTCTGGCTTGGCTTCTGCGCCCTTTGCGTCTGCGGGCTTCCCGGCTTCAGATCTGATTTCAGCAGATTTGGCGTCCGGCTTGTCGGCTGCCGCTTTGTCAGCAGACCTGTCAGCTCTCTCAGCGCGCTCCGACTTGTCCTGCCCGCTGTATTCCACGTGCGCGGCGCGAATCACCGCCAGCGGCGCGGACGTCGCGGTCAAGGTCTGCCGTTCGGCTACGGACTCCGCCGCCGGCGCCGAGCGTGTTTCACCCCGCCCGGCCCCGCGTTCGCTCTTGCGATCCGGGCTGCGCAAGTCGAGCGCGGCCTGTACGCCGGTCACGCCGGGCACGACCTCCTGCTCGGCATTCTTCGCCGCGCGGGCGCCCTTTGAACGCTTAGGCTTGGCGACCACGGCGGGCGCGGCGGCCATGACTTCGTCGAGCGCCTTCTTGGCCGCGGCCTGCTCGGCCGCGCGGCGGCTCGCACCGGAGCCGGACACCTTAACGTCCAGTTTCGGTACCGTGCACTCAACTTCAAATTGCTGATTGTGCGCCGCACCATGCGTCGCGACGACCGTGTAGGTTGGCAACGCGATCTTGTGGCCCTGCAGATACTCCTGCAGCAGCGTCTTGGCGTCCTTGCCGAGCGTGCGCGGGTCGATGTGATCGAGAATCGGCACGTAAAGGCGCTTGATGACCGTCTGGGCGGCATCGAACCCGCCGTCGAGGAACACCGCGCCCAGCACGGCTTCGAGCGTGTCAGCGAGGATCGACGGACGGCGGAAGCCGCCGCTGCGCAGTTCACCCTCACCGAGACGCAGGCCTTCGGAGATATTAAGGGCCTGAGCGATTTCGTAAAGCGACTGCTGTTTGACCAGATTGGCGCGGACGCGCGACAGGTCGCCTTCGTCCAGTTTGCCGAAACGTTGGAACAAAAGCGCAGCCACCGCGCAATTTAGAACGGAGTCGCCGAGAAACTCGAGCCGTTCGTTGTGCGTGGAGCTATGACTGCGGTGCGTTAAAGCCTGGCGCAACAATTCCGCATTGCGAAATTCGTAGCGCAGACGGCTTTCCAACGGAGATAGGGGCATGGGCAGAGTATAACGCGGGCGCCTGCCCCGGCGAAAACGCGGGACGGCCAGCGGAAAAAGCGTGGTGAAGCGACGTTACCGCAGATTCTTAAAGTAGCGTGATAACACGCCGCGACTGATGTGACCTAAGTGTGGGCCACCCGCGCGGCGTGCTGTGCGATCAAGACATGCGTGCTCAGTGGAATGAGCCGATGCGTTTCAGATCGCTGAAGTTCATCCAGATGAAAAACGCGCGACCGACGATATTTTTATCCGGCGCAAAACCCCAATAACGGCTGTCCGCGCTGTTATCGCGGTTGTCGCCCATCATGAAGTAATTGCCAGGCGGCACTTTGCAGATCACGCCGCGTGCGTTGTACGTGCAGTTATCGCGATACGGATAATCTTCCGCGCCGACGATGAACGGCGGCACGGCCGGGTTGTTCAGAATCGCGTTCTTGCGGCCGTCGAGATTTTCTTCGAATTGCTTTGCGTAGCCGAGACGCTCTTCGTCGAGGTAGTCAGGCAGCGGCGTTTCCGGCACCGGCTTGCCGTTGATCGTCAGTTGCTTGTCCTGATAAGCGACAGTGTCGCCCGGCAGACCGATCACGCGCTTGATGTAGTCGACCGATTCGTCTTTCGGGTAGCGAAACACCACCACGTCGCCACGCTCGAGCGGACGGCCTTCGGTGATCTTCGTGTTGGTGATCGGCAGACGGATGCCGTAGTCGAATTTATTGACGAGGATGAAGTCGCCCACCAGCAGCGTCGGCACCATCGAACCCGACGGAATCTTGAACGGCTCGACCACGAACGAGCGCACCACGAACACCACCAGAATCACCGGGAAAAAGCTCGCCGAATACTCGAGCCACCACGGTTGACGCAGCTTGTCGTCACGCAGACGGGCACGCGTTTGCGCCGCGTTTTCGTCGGCGAAACGCTCGCCGACGCGCGCCTGCTGGCGGTCGAACTCGGCGACCACGGCTTCCGCCGCGCGCCGCCGTTGCGGCATGAAAACCAGTTTGTCTGCGACCCATGCGACGCCCGTCAAAATGACGAGCACAAAAAGAATCAGCGCAAAATTCATAGGGTTCCGTTGTTCGTCTTATTTGTCTTCGACACGCAGAATCGCGAGGAAAGCTTCTTGCGGAATCTCGACGGACCCGACCTGCTTCATTCGCTTCTTGCCTGCCTTTTGTTTCTCGAGCAGTTTCTTCTTACGGGAAATGTCGCCGCCGTAGCATTTTGCCAGCACGTTCTTACGCAAGGCTTTAATGTTCTCGCGGGCAATAATGTTCGAACCGATGGTGGCCTGAATCGCCACGTCGTACATCTGGCGCGGAATCAGTTCACGCATTTTCGCCGCGACTTCACGGCCGCGATACTGGCTTTGCGAACGGTGCACGATCACGGACAAGGCGTCCACCTTGTCGCCGTTGATCAGCATGTCGACCTTCACGACGTCGGCCGCGCGATATTCCTTGAACTCGTAATCCATCGACGCGTAGCCGCGCGAGATGGACTTCAGACGATCGAAGAAATCGAGCACGACTTCGCCCATCGGGATTTCGTAGGTCAACTGCACCTGACGGCCGTGGTACTGCATGTTGATCTGGTTGCCGCGCTTTTGCGTACACAGCGTGATCACCGAGCCGACGTAGTCTTGCGGCATGTACAGATTCACGGTGACGATCGGCTCGCGCACTTCTTCGATCTTCGAGGGCTCCGGCATCTTGGCCGGGTTTTCGACCATGAGGATCGTGCCATCGCGCTGCAGAACTTCGTACACCACGGTCGGCGCCGTGGTGATCAGGTCCATGTCGAACTCGCGCTCGAGACGCTCCTGCACGATCTCCATGTGCAGCAAGCCGAGGAAGCCGCAACGGAAACCGAAGCCGAGCGCCTGCGACACTTCCGGCTCGTACATCAGCGAGGCGTCGTTCAGCTTCAGCTTTTCCAGCGAGTCGCGCAGCGCATCATACTGGTTCGCTTCGACCGGATAGAGACCGGCGAACACCTGCGGCTTCACTTCCTTGAAGCCCGGCAGCGGTTCGGCAGCAGGACGGTTCAACAGCGTGACGGTGTCCCCCACCTTCGCAGCGGCCAATTCCTTGATGCCGGCGATGATGAAACCCACCTGCCCCGCCGACAGCGATTCGAGGTTCTTCGACTTCGGCGTAAACACGCCGATATGCTCGACCGGATACTGCGCGCCGGTCGCCATCATGCGGATCTTGTCTTTCGGGCGCAGCGTGCCGTTGACGATACGCACCAGCATCACGACGCCCACGTAGTTATCGAACCACGAGTCGATGATCAGCGCCTGCAGCGGTGCTTCCGGATCGCCCTTGGGCGGCGGCACTTTAGCGACCAGTGCTTCGAGTACGTCTTCCACGCCGAGGCCGGTCTTCGCGCTGCAACGCGTCGCATCGGTTGCGTCGATACCGATCACGTCTTCGATTTCTTCGATCGCGTTCTCGGGATTCGCGGCCGGCAGGTCGATCTTGTTGAGCACCGGAATAACGTCCACGCCAAGTTCGATCGCCGTGTAGCAGTTGGCGACGGTTTGCGCTTCCACGCCCTGACTTGCGTCGACGACCAGCAACGCGCCTTCACACGCGGACAGCGAGCGGCTGACTTCATACGAGAAGTCGACGTGGCCCGGCGTGTCGATCATGTTCAGGTTGTAGATCTGCCCGTCACGGGCTTTGTACGTCAGTGCAGCGGTTTGTGCCTTGATGGTGATACCGCGCTCGCGCTCGAGATCCATCGAGTCGAGCACTTGAGATTCCATCTCGCGGTCGGACAAGCCACCGCAGATCTGGATGATGCGATCAGCGAGCGTCGACTTGCCATGGTCGATGTGCGCAATGATCGAGAAGTTACGAATATGATCCATTCAGTGCCGATCAAGCAAAAAAGGCGCGCTCGGACAATAGCGGAGCACGCCTTGTAAGTAGGTGAAAAACCTATCTATTTTAGCCGAAAAGGCTATCGCCCGGCGCATCTTGCAAGGCTCGGGCGGAAAAGACGGCTCAGGAGAGGCGTGAAACGGGGTGTGAACAGCGCACGTTCGCGCCTGTTTCGGACCCTTAACTGGATCCCGGATGGGTTACTACAACGCGCGCAGCAAGCGCGGCACGAACCCGCGCCACGTCAAGGTGATAGTGACACAGTTCGACGCCGTCACAGACCAGAACCGGAACCAGCTCGTTATAACGCGCTTCCAGCAAAGGATCCGTGTCGACGTCGATCACGACGACTTGCGCAGCGAATTCGGCCAGCAACGGCTCGAGCGCGGCGCGCATGTCGTCGCATAAGTGGCACCACGCGCGCCCGTAGAGCGTGAGTGGCGCCATTGACGTCATTTCTGGGCGCGCGGGCGAATCGGCACGAACTGCGTGTTCTCGCCGCGACGGACCAGCAACGCAACCATCTTCTGCGAGTCGAGATGTGCGGTCAGCTCGTCGAACTGCTTCGCGCTCGTGATATCCGTATCGCCCACACGCAGGACGATGTCGCCCTTTTGCAGTCCAACGCGCACGGCCGGGCCGTCTACCGCGTCGATCTGCACACCGTTGTGCAGTTTCAGCGCCTTCATCTGGTCGGCAGGGATATCGCTAACGGCAAGACCCAACACGTTCGTGGCGCGCTGCTTCGGCACCGGCGGCTTCTTATCATCCGCCTTGGTGGTCTTGTCCGGCTGCATCTCGGCAATCGTGACCGGCAGATCGCGCGTCTGACCCTTGCGCCAGATCGTAATGGTCGACTTGGTGCCCGGCTTCGTATCGCCGACCATACGCGGCAAGTCCGTTGCCGTGTCGACCGAATGACCATTGAACTTCAGGATGATGTCGCCCGGCTGCACGCCGGCTTTATCTGCCGGGCCACCCGGTTCGACGCTGCTGACCAGCGCGCCCTGCGCCTTCGGCAGACCCAACGAATCGGCAACATCTTTCGTGACTTCACCGATCGCCACCGCGATCCGGCCACGCACGACTTTGCCCGATGCCTTCAGCTGATCGGCCACGCGCATCGCCTCATCGATCGGAATCGCGAACGAGATGCCCATGAAGCCGCCAGTACGGCTGTAAATCTGCGAATTGATGCCGATCACTTCGCCCTGCATATTGATCAGCGGACCGCCCGAATTACCCGGATTGACGGCCACGTCAGTCTGAATGAACGGCAGATAATCGCCCGTATCGCGCCCCTTGGCGCTGACGATACCGGCTGTCACCGTGTTCTCAAGACCAAACGGCGAACCGATTGCCACCACCCACTCGCCCACCCGCACCTTGTTCGAATCACCGATCGTGATGGTCGGCAAGTTGGCCGCGCTGATCTTCACGACGGCAACATCGGTCCGATCGTCCACGCCGATCAGTTTGGCTTTGAACTCGCGCTTGTCGGTGAGAGTGACGTAAATGGTGTCCGCGTCGTCCACGACGTGCGCGTTGGTCATCACGTAGCCGTCCGCCGACAGAATGAAGCCTGAGCCGACGCCGCTGTTCTGTTCGGGATCGCTGTTATCCGGCGAGTCCTGGTTGCCGCCACTGCCGCTGCCACCGTTATCGCCACCGCGCGGCGAACCCGGCGATTGTGGCGACTGCGGCAACGGGATGCCGAAGAAGCGCCGGAAAAACTCCGACATGTCGCCGTCGTCCATGCCTGGCGGCAACCCGCCGCGGGCACCGCTGGTCGACACGCGCGTGGTCGTGCGAATGTTGACGACTGCCGGGCCGACCTTGTCGACGAGGTCAGTAAAGTCGGGCAGATTGGCTGCGGGAGCGGCCGATGCCGTGTGCGGCACGAGCGGCAAACACGCCGCTACCACCGCGGCCGCGAGGAATTTGCGCACCGAGAAAGTCGTCATATCGTAGCAAGCCGAGGGATTCGTGTGATTCGGAGGATTACTTCGGAGCTTTATATTCTATGGCAGACGCAAATTGCTGCAATGTGGTCTGGGGCACTTCACCAAGCAGAGTAATCCAGAAGTCGCCGCGCCGCTTGACCAGCACGTGCGTGGCGCCGCTACTGCCCGCGCCTTCCTTGCGAGTATTGTTCTCGACCGGCTCGACGAATACCGAAATGGCCGCAAGGCCGTCGGAGAATACAGCCTGATCAACCGGAATGGTGGGCTGGCCGGGGTCACGCGCGGCCATGGGACGGCGAAGCTCGCGAATCTTGCGGAAGCCCGGCACCGTCGGCGTGATTTGCCAGCCTTGCGCAGCCATATCGACCGGCTCGACCGGCGGACGCACTACCGTCCAACCCGTTGTATTACGAATGCCGTTGACGATGGCGGTCTTGTCGACCGGCACGCCAATACGAATCTGCGAAAACGACAACTGTTCGAGCACCTGGCCGTTCGGATCGAGCGTTTGCGCACGCAACAGCAGGCCGGTCTTCTTGTCGGCCCACAGCTTGTAAGCAAAGCGATATGCGTCTTTCGGATCGAGCTCGATTACCTGGCTATCGATACCCGCGACGCGGTCGTCGCCGAGCAGCTTCGGCTCGTACACGGACAGCACCTGCTCGCCGCTTACAGCGAGCAGAGCAGGAAACGAATCTTTGTTCTGGCGCTTCTCGACCACGCACAGATGCCGCTCGGGCACGAACGTGTAGAGATCTTCGTTGTGACGAAGCATTTTGCGCGGCTTGCCGTCGAGGCTTTCGAGTTGCTCGAATTCGCCGTCAGTACGGGTCGCGTAGTGCGCGATCCGCGACGTCTGAACGAAATTGCCGCGCTGATAGACAAACGCGCCCTCGTAGTTCTGCTGCTGGGCGGCCTGATGAATGCGATCGAGCAGCTCTGCGGCCGTGCGACGGGCGACGAGCGGATCGTCGGTTTGTGCAAAGACCCGCGGCGTGGCGGACAACAATACGGCTGCGCAGAACAGAAATGCCGGCAGCCGCCCCCAGATAGTCGTTTTATTCAACCGCGGAGTCTGCATCAAACTATTGGCCTTGCGTAGAAACGGCGGCAGCGCGAATCAGCGGCATCGAGCCCGGCATGACCGGCTGTTGCGCGAATTGCTGGTGAGCTTCCAGATACTGATCGAGACTGGCGTCACGAATGATGTTGGCGTCTTGCGCAACCGGCTGAAGCGTAGCAGCCGGCACCGACGCCATAGCCACACGTTGCAGCGAATCACCATGCGACTGGGTCGACGCAACTTGCGCCACACCCGGGCCGCCCGGCACGCCTTGCAGTTGCGGCACAACGATCCACGTCAGCGTGGCAGCGGCGGCGGCAACAGCAAACGCCGGCACAACGCGGCGGCGCAGCGCCAGCAAACGCCGCGCGACCGGCATTGCAGCAGGCGCGAGCACGTGCGGCTCATTGTCGAAACGTGCGGCAAAACCGCTCAGAAACGCGCTGCTCGCCGCCGGGCTGACCGCCAGATCGTCGGAACGCAGAGCGTCGCCGATCAGGTGATAGCACGACCAGGCGGCACGATCTTCGCCGTCCAGTTCGGAAACAAACGTGTTCAGATGCTCTTCGCCGAACAGCTCACCGTCGACAAAAGCGGACAGACGCTCGCCGCGCGAGCTGGCTTGCGATTGCATCGAGACCGACCCCATGATGCTCCCCATCTTACAAATACCCCGTAGTGACACCACTAATCCAGATATTGCACCCGCGCCCCGTCCGGCGGGCTGGTGTTTACCAGCGCTTGCCTTCAGGTGTGTCAAGCAACGGACGCAATTTTGCCGCAATGGCTTCGCGAGCGCGGAAAATTCGTGATCTGACTGTGCCAATTGGGCAACCCATCATCTCAGCGATTTCCTCGTAACTCAAACCTTCAATTTCACGAAGAGTAATGGCGGTGCGCAACTCTTCCGGTAAAACCGCCATCGCAGCATTGACCGTCTCAGCGATCTGCTTGCTCATCAACATCGACTCAGGCGTGTTGATATCCCTTAGTTGGTCGGCGTCCGAGAAAGTTTCAGCTTCTTCAGCATCTGCTTCGGTCGAAGTCGGTGCGCGCCGCCCTTGGGTCGCAAGGTAGTTCTTTGCCGTATTGACCGCAATCCGGTACAACCACGTATAAAAGGCCGATTCGCCGCGAAATTGCGGCAACGCCCGGTACGCCTTGATAAAGGCGTCCTGAGCGACGTCTTCCACTTCGGCCGGGTCCCGCACGAGGCGGGAGATCAGCCGGAGAATCTTGCGGTGGTATTTGGAGACCAGAAGCTCGAACGCGGCCTTGTCGCCCTTCTGGACGCGCTCGACCAGCACCTGATCAATTTCTTTTTCGCTCACCTGATAAATCCGTTAACTATAGGGCGCATGGCGGGGGACCATTGTAGCGTCCCCATCATCGCGGCACGTTACTCCGGTAACAGCGGTTACAGTCGTTACAGTCAGGCGCCGGCGCCACGCCGGCCCAGCACGGCCAGCTCCCGGAAAACGGCCGCAGGAAGCGCGTCGGCGGCAAGAAGCAGCGTGCGGGAGCGCCCATGATCCGGCGCCAGCGCCAGAACGAGCAGGCGATCGCTCCATTGCGAACAGCCGGCAATGCGACCCTGTGTCAACAAACTGCCGGCCTGGTTCCAGGTGGACACTCCGTCTGGGCCGATTTTCAGCGCGACCGGCTGCGCATGCTCATGCTTTACCGCACAGAGCGTCAGCAGCGCCCACACGGCAAGCGTCAACGGAACCGCCTGCCAGGCGCCCAGATGCGACGCGAAGCATGTATAGGCAGCGCCAGTCGCCATCAGGACGAACATACCCAAAGCGGCGCGCATGGCGATGGAGCGCCGCAACGTGATCCGCTGCGGCGCTCCGTCGGTTGCCGATTCGAGGGAAACCGCCGGGCAAGCCGGCGTTTTCGACTGGCGTGTCAGCAAGCGATCAGGCGCGCTTGAAGACCAGCGTGCCGTTCGTGCCGCCGAACCCGAACGAGTTCTTCAGCGCGACGTCGATCTTCATCTCCCGCGCGGTGTTGGCGCAGTAATCGAGATCGCAGGAGGGATCCTGATTGAAGATGTTGATCGTCGGCGGCGACACCTGATGATGCACGGCGAGCACGGTGAACACGGACTCCAGACCGCCGGCGCCGCCCAACAGGTGACCTGTCATCGACTTGGTCGAATTCACGACCATGTCTTTGGCGTGGTCGCCGAAAGCGCGCTTGATGCCGGTGGTTTCAGCCAGGTCGCCCAGCGGCGTGGACGTGCCGTGCGCGTTCAGGTAATTCACCTGATCCGAATTGATGCCCGCATTCTTCAACGCGGCCAGCATGCAGCGGCGCGCGCCGTCGCCATCTTCCAGCGGAGCGGTCATGTGATAGGCGTCGCCGCTCATCCCGTAGCCGCTGATTTCGGCGTAAATCTTCGCGCCGCGCGCCTTCGCGTGTTCGTACTCTTCGAGCACCATCACGCCGGCGCCCTCGCCCAGCACGAAACCGTCGCGATCCTTGTCCCACGGACGGCTTGCCGTTGCCGGATCGTCATTGCGTTGCGACAGCGCACGCGCCGCCGCAAAGCCGCCGACGCCGAGCGGCGACACGGTCGATTCGGCACCGCCTGCGATCATCACGTCGGCGTCGCCGTATTCGATCAGGCGCGAAGCCTCGCCGATACAGTGCAGACCCGTGGTACACGCGGTAACGATGGCGAGATTCGGACCCTTGATGCCGAACTTGATCGACAGGTGGCCGGAGATCATGTTGATGATCGATGCCGGCACGAAGAACGGCGAAATACGGCGCGGGCCGCGATTGAGCAGCTCGGTTTGCGTCGCTTCGATCATCGGCAGACCGCCGATGCCCGAACCGACCACCACGCCGATGCGCTCCGAATTCTCGTCGGTGACTTCGAGGCCGCTGTCCTGCATCGCCTGGATGCCGGCCGCGACGCCGTAATGGATGAACGTATCCATGTGGCGCGCTTCCTTACCGGGGATGTAGTCCTCGATATTGAAGCCCTTCACCTCACCGGCGAAACGAGTCGAGAAGTTCGATGCATCGAACTTCGTGATATTGGCAATACCCGACTTGCCGGCGACCAGATTGGCCCAGCCGTCGGCAACATTATTGCCAACAGGCGAAATCAGCCCCAGGCCTGTAACAACAACACGACGGCGGCTCACGGTAACCCCTTTTTCATAGATGACAAAAGCACAAAAGCCACAGCGGCCACAGGAACCTGCCCTGTGTGCCCTGTGGCTGTTAGCCGCCCCCTACTCCCGGCGCTTCGCACCAGGTCCCCCCGAGAGGGGCAAGAAAACTTGGGGCGGCCCGGCGTTTTCTTGAAAGTCGGCAATCGCGCGAAAAGTTGCGCTGTCAACATCGCTGGCTCCTGCACGGCAAAAAGCGCCAGCCCTGCTGGCGTCGGAAACCGACACGGCAGGGCGTCATACGCCGCCAACGCAGAAACGCAGGCGCGAATGACTTTAGGCCTTGACGTTCGCGCGAGCGTAGTCGATCGCTTGCTGAACGGTAGTGATCTTCTCGGCTTCTTCATCCGGAATTTCCATGCCGAATTCGTCTTCGAGGGCCATCACGAGTTCAACGGTGTCGAGCGAGTCGGCGCCGAGGTCGTTCACGAACGAAGCTTCGTTCTTGATCTCAGCTTCTGCAACGCCCAGTTGTTCTGCGACGATCTTCTTGACGCGCTGTTCGATATTGTCCATTACCCCTCCAAGGGAAAAGAAGTTCAAAAATACAGGTGCGCGCATTTTATCAGGTTTGACCCGGCAAAAAAGCGGCGCATCGGGTTCCTGTCAAGGCATGCGCCTTACGCTTTTGCAAACGCGTCAAGGCGCGGATAGTAACCGAATTTGGTTACGACATGTACATTCCGCCGTTCACATGCAATGTCGTGCCGGTGATATAGCCCGCTTGCGGCGACGCGAGGAACGCCACAGCGTGTGCGATGTCGTCCGGGCTGCCGAGGCGGCCGAGCGGAATCTGCGTCTTCAGTGCGGCTTGCTGCTCTTCCGGCAGGGTCTTGGTCATGTCGGTATCGATGAAGCCTGGCGCCACGCAATTCACCGTGATGCCGCGGCTGCCGATCTCGCGTGCCAGCGCACGCGTCATGCCTGCTACGCCCGCTTTCGCGGCTGCATAGTTGACCTGCCCGGGGTTGCCGGCCGAGCCGACCACCGACGTGATATTGATGATCCGGCCACCCTTGGCCTTCATCATGGGACGCAGCACAGCGCGCGACAGGCGGAAGACCGACTTGAGATTGGTGTCGATCACCGCGTCCCAGTCGTCGTCCTTCATGCGCATGGCGAGCTGGTCCTGCGTGATGCCGGCGTTGTTCACCAGCACGTGCAGCGCGCCAAATTCCTTCACGGTGCCGTCGATCAGCGCTTCGGCTGCGGCGGCGTCGTTGACGTTGAGCACCGCGCCGCGGCCGCTTACGCCAGCCGCGTTAAAGGCTTCGCTGATCGCTGCCGCGCCGCTTTCGCTGGTTGCCGTGCCGATCACCGTCGCGCCCTGGCGCGCCAGTTCCAGCGCGATCGCACGGCCGATGCCGCGCGATGCGCCCGTCACGATTGCGATTTGCTTGTCGAGAGTCTTTTCCATCTGTCAGTCCGAATGCCCTTTCGGAGGGCTGATTGATTCTTGATGTCAGGCCTGGTGCCCTGCTGGCGCCCCAGGAGGCTGCGTTTAGCCCGCCGTCACCAGCTTGAGCGTTTCTTCGAGCGAAGCCGGGTCGAACACCGAAGCGCCGACCAGATTGCCGTCGATACGCTTCGTCAAGCCCGCGAGGACCTTGCCCGGGCCGCATTCGATCACATGCGTGACGCCTTGCGCAGCCATTGCCTGCACGCTTTCGACCCAGCGCACCGGACCGGCTGCCTGACGCACCAGCGCGTCCTTGATTTTTGCCGGCTCGTTGACCACCGCGACGTCGACGTTGTTGATCACCGGAATCGACGGCACCTGCACGTCGACGCTGGCCAGATACTCGCGCAATTGATCCGACGCGGGCTTCAACAGCGACGAGTGGAACGGCGCCGACACCGGCAGCGGCAACGCGCGCTTGGCGCCCTTCGCCTTCGCAACTTCGCAGGCCTTTTCGACGGCGGCTTTGTGACCCGCGATCACGACTTGCGCCGGCGCGTTGAAATTCACCGCTTCGACGACACCCGCGACCGACGCTTCGGCGCAAACCGCGCGGACCGTATCGTCATCGAGGCCGAGAATCGCGGCCATGCCGCCAACGCCGACCGGCACGGCCGTTTGCATAGCTTGCGCGCGAAAACGCACGAGCGGCACGGCATCGCGAAACGCGATCGCGCCCGCCGCGACCAGCGCGGTGTATTCGCCGAGGCTATGACCGGCGACGATAGCCGGCTTCGGGCCGCCGGCCTGCTGCCACGCGCGGTAAATCGCGTACGCGGCGGTCAGCATGACCGGTTGGGTATTGGTGGTGAGGTTCAGATCTTCGGCGGGGCCTTCGGCGATCAGCTTGCCGAGGTCCTGATTGAGCGCGTCGGACGCTTCCTGAACCGTCTCACGCACGACCGCGTGATCAGCGAATGCGTTAAGCATGCCGACCGACTGCGAACCTTGCCCAGGAAAAACGAACGCAAATTTCATATCGTCCCCAAAATCGATGTTGTCAGATGTGGGTGGCGCGCCCGATTGATGGCAAGCGCGCTCAAGCGTAGCCGAGCGCCGCAAAGAGCGCTCGCCATAACGTCGCCGCTATCAGTAGCGGATAACCGACGCGCCCCAGGTGAAGCCGCCGCCGACGCCTTCGATCAGCACGTTCTGGCCGCGCTTGATGCGGCCGTCGCGCACCGCGACGTCGAATGCGAGCGGAATGGACGCAGCCGACGTATTGCCGTGCTCGCCCACCGTGACGACCATGCGTTCCTGCGGCAAGCCGAGCTTGCGGCAGGTGCTTTGCATGATGCGGATATTGGCCTGATGCGGAATCAACCAGTCGATCTGCTCGGCCGACAGATTCGCTTTTGCAAGTGCCTCGACCGCGACCTTTTCGAGCACATTGACCGCGAGCTTGAACACAGCTTGCCCGTCCATATGCAGGAACGCGCTGCCTTCGATCACACCGCCGTTCACATTGCCCGGCGTGCAGAGAATGTTCGAATGGCTGCCGTCGGCGTGCAGAGCGCTCGCCAGCACGCCCGGTTCTTCGGACGCCTGCAGGATCACCGCGCCGGCGCCGTCGCCGAACAGCACGCAGGTGGTGCGGTCCTTGAAATCGAGAATGCGCGAGAAGGTTTCCGCGCCGATCACGAGCGCCGTGCGATGCTGGCCGCTACGAATGAAGCTGTCCGCCGTTGCCACCGCATAAGCGAAGCCCGAACAGACGGCCTGCACGTCGAATGCCGCGCCGTGATTCTTGATGCCGAGCTTGTTCTGCAACAGGCACGCCGTGCTCGGAAACACAAAGTCAGGCGTGGAGGTTGCAACGATGATCAGATCGATGGATTGCGGATCGATATCCGCCGCTTCGATCGCGCGTTGCGAGGCGATGAGCGCCAGATCGCTGGTAGTGACATCGGGTTCGGCGAAGTGGCGTGCATGGATGCCCGTGCGGGCAACGATCCATTCGTCGCTCGTCTCGACACCCTGCTTGGCGAGACGTTCGGCCAGATCCTGATTGGTGACGCGCCCGGGCGGCAGGTAGCTGCCGGTGCCCAGCACGCGGGAATAAATTGTCGATTGAGCCATTATGCCTTCGAGGATTGCGCAGCGTAGGGCTCGGCTGGCTGGCCTGCGATCGGGCTTGCGTGGCCCGCACCGCTTGCATCGCGCGCTGCCTGTTCGAGAGAACCTGCATTCTCTTCCATTGCTCGCGCAAGGCGTTCCAGCACGCCGTTTTTGACGGCATCATACCCGCGTTTGATAGCCCACTCAAACGCGTAGGCATCCGCCGAACCGTGGCTTTTGATCACCAGCCCACGCAGGCCCAGCAACGCGGCGCCATTGTATTGCCGATGATCGACGCGCTTCTTGAAGCGCATCAATACCGGCAAGGCGAGCACCGCCATCACCTTGGTGAGCCACGAGCGGCCGAACTCTTCCCTGATGATGTTGGAGAGCATCTGCGCGAGGCCTTCCGACGTCTTCAGCGCGACATTGCCGACAAAACCGTCGCAGACGATCACGTCGACCGTGCCCTTGAAGATGTCGTTGCCTTCAACGTTACCGTGAAAGTTAAGTGTACTCGCGCGCAGCAGTTCGCCGGCGCGTTTGATGGTGTCGTTGCCCTTGATGGCTTCTTCGCCAATGTTGAGCAGGCCGATGGTGGGCCGCTCCTTGCCCTCGAGCGCGGACACGAGCGCGTGCCCCATCTCCGCGAACTGCAGCAGATGCTGCGGCTCGCAATCGACGTTGGCGCCCAGGTCGAGCATCATCGTGTAGCCATTGGGATTGGGCAGTGCCGACGCAATGGCCGGGCGTTCGATGCCCGACAGCGTTTTCAGCACATAACGCGAGACCGCCATCAGCGCGCCGGTATTGCCGGCGGAAATGCAGGCTTGCGCCTCGCCTTCCTTGACGCGATTGAGCGCCACGCGCATGGATGAGTCTTTTTTCTTGCGCAGCGCGACTTCGACCGGATCGTCCATGGCGACGATCTCGGAAGCAGGTACGACGGTCAGCGCCGGCAGGTCTTGAGCCTTCAACTTCTTCAGCTGCGCACGAATCGCACTTTCAATGCCGACGAGCAGCAACTCAGCATCGGGATGCGAACGAACGAAGTTGACGGCTGCGGGAACGGTCACGGACGGGCCGTGGTCGCCTCCCATGCAATCTATCGTGAGCTTTACTGTCATGGAGTGCGACGAATTTCAGGCGCCCTGCATGGAACCACAGTAAGCGCTAAAGCGCCAACTGCGATCGACACAAAAAAGCGGCAGATGAATGCCGCCTTTTTGCCGAGCCGGGAAAATGTCAAGCGAGCCGATCGCCACGCGAAACGCCAAGGGGCGCAACGCAGTGAAACGATTAGTCGTTCTTCGTCTTGACGACTTTCTTGCCGCGATAGTAGCCGTTCGGGCTAACGTGGTGACGCAGATGCACTTCGCCCGTGCTCGGTTCCACGGCCAGCGGCGCTGCCGTCAGGAAATCGTGCGAACGGTGCATGCCGCGCTTCGACGGCGACTTCTTATTTTGTTGAACTGCCATGACTAACTCCTAAAAATTTTCCGAATTCTAACACAGCCCGACCCGGTGTCCGCCATTGACCGAATGGCCAATGCGCCCGCTTCGCGCTCCCATGCAACTGTTCAGTGCTTCTTGTCGCCCGGCTCACCGCGCTTGAGACTTTCGAGCGCCGCAAACGGATTGGGCCGCTCAGGCTCACCGCCCTCACCAGCTTCATCCGGCGCAGCCTCGTCGCCCTCGCCTTCTGCTCCAGCCACACCAGAGACAAGGCTCTCGTGCACTTCGGGACACACCTCGTGCTTGGGCACGAGCGGCAAGGAAAGCAGCAACTCTTCTTCGATCAAGTCGATGAGATCGAACTGGCGCGAGCCCACGATCACTTCGACTTCATCCTCGTCGAGCGGAAACTCTTCGGCTTCCGCCTCAGTGCTGACGATCCGGTAAGTTGCATCGACATTGAACGCCTGCAGATACGGTGTCATGCACCGCTGACATTCGAGCCATGCAGCACCGTGAATCGCCAGCCTCAGATAAGGCTGTGGACCCTCGGTGCCGTCGTCCTGCAATTCCGGCTGCGTCGCCCCTTCGGCTTGCCAGGTGAACGCGGTATCGCGGTCTGGCGCTTCAACCGGGACTTCGTTTAACATGCGCGGCAGTTGCGAGACGCGCACGACACCCGCGGCCTGACGCCCACTCCGCGCAAATTCGAACAGATCGATATCGTGCGGGTCGGACAGACCAGCAGGGTTGCCAGGATGTTGAGTCATGTGCGCTCCTGCGTCGGCAAGGATTTCGCCGGGGGTAAATCGGTTTGCAAAGCAGTCCGCGGAACTCATGCGCTGCCCCGCGTTGCTCAGTCGGTATTGCTCACTGACCCAAGCGCGCTACCTAAGCAGCGGCCCGCCTGTGCAATAGCATACCGATGAAAAGCCCGAAATCATATCCGTTTTGTCTTTTCGAGTCAAACACTTAAGCCCGTACACGTGCGCCACCCGCACGCCCTCGTACGACCCGCCTCTCTAGCCGTTGGTTGCACATGCCAGATTCCCTCAATCGCCCGCCACGCCTGATCCTGGCGTCGAGTTCACCTTATCGTCGAGAGCTGCTCGAGCGCCTGCGGATTCCGTTCGAAGTCGTCGTCCCGGCAATCGACGAAACGCCGCTCGCCGGCGAAACGCCCGAAGTGACGGCCCTGCGCCTCGCCGAGGCAAAAGCCCGCGCGGTGGCAGCCAAGTTCGGCGCCGGTGAAGCCGCACTTCTCATCGGCTCGGATCAAGTCGCCACTTACGACGGCCTGCAGATCGGCAAGCCCGGCACGCATGACAAGGCGCTCGCCCAGTTGCAGGCAATGCGCGGCCGCGAAGTGCTGTTTCATAGTGCGCTGTGCCTATTCGACAGCCGTTCGGGGGCGGCGCAAACCGCCGACATCATCACTCGCGTGCAATTCCGCGAGCTGCCGGACGCCGCGCTGGAGGCCTATCTGCTTGCCGAAACGCCCTACGACGTCGCTGGCAGCGCCAAATCCGAAGGCCTCGGCATCGCGCTGCTCGAAGCCATTCACTCGGACGACCCGACCGCGCTGGTCGGACTGCCGCTGATTGCACTGTCGCGCATGCTGCTCGCAGTAGGCTATCCACTCCTGGGGGCGCAATGAGCGGCACCTTATATCTGATCCCGAACACACTCGGCGAAGGCGATGCCGACGCCCTCGACGCCGTCCTGCCCGCGCCGGTGCGCGCCCGCGCGGCCTCGCTCAGCTATTACATCGGCGAAAATGCGAAAACCACCCGCGCTTTCCTGAAGAAGGTCGGCACCGAAAAACCGATCCAGGAAATCGAGATTCGCGAACTGAACGTCAACACGCCGGCCGGTGAGATCGACAAACTGCTCGCGCCTTTGCTGGCGGGGACGGATGCCGGCCTAGTTTCCGAAGCCGGTTGCCCGGCGGTCGCCGATCCGGGCGCCCTGCTGGTGCGCCGCGCGCATGAGCGCGGCGTGAAGGTCGTGCCGTTTGTCGGGCCGAGCTCGATTCTGCTGGCGTTGATGGCTTCCGGCCTGAATGGCCAGAGTTTTGCGTTCCACGGCTATCTGCCGGTCGACGCCACTGAACGGGCCAAGCGCCTGCGCGACCTAGAACAGCAGTCGCGCAAAGCCAAACAAACGCAGATCTTTATCGAGACGCCCTATCGGAATAAGCCGCTGCTCGACACGTTGCTGGCGACGTGCGCGCCCTCCACATTGGTCTGCGTCGCCGTCGATCTGACGCTGGAAACGGAAACCATCGCCAGCCGTACTGTGGCCGACTGGAAAAAGAAACCGGCTATCGATCTCCACAAACGGCCGGCAATTTTCCTGATCCTCGCCGTCTGACCGCTGCCGCGGCTCGAACCGATCAGCTTGCCGATCGGTCGCTGTTTACTAACGGCAAAAAGCAAAAAAGCCCCGCGCGATCAGCACTCGATCGCACGGGGCTTTTTCCATATTGAATTACCGCAAGCTCATCTTCCCGCCAAGCGCCATCGCGTGAACGGCGCCACTGCCGACTGCCGCACCGAACTTGCGCGCCACGCGGTCCGTAATGCTCTCCTTGACCGTGTAGTCAACGATATCCGGCGCCTTGAAAAGGTCGCGCGCAACGTAATCCGCGTCGCCGAGACCATCTGCAAGCCCCAGCTCGACGCTCTTCTGCCCCGTCCAGAAGAGGCCCGAGAACATGTCCGGCGTTTCGTGCAGGCGTTTGCCGCGACCTTGACGCACGGCGTCGATGAACTGTGCGTGAATCTGGTCGAGCATATCCTGCGCATGTTCGTCCATCTTCGGCGTTTCCGGTGAGAACGGGTCGAAAAAGCCCTTGTTCTCACCCGAAGTGTGCAGGCGGCGCTGGATCCCCAGCTTGTCCATCAAGCCGGTAAAGCCGAAGCTATCCATCAGCACGCCAATCGAACCGACGATGCTCGCCTTGTCCACGTAAATCTTGTCGGCCGCCGCGGCCGCGTAATAGCCGCCCGACGCGCACATATCGCCAACCACCACATACAACGGGATCGACGGATACTTGGCGCGCAGCCGGCGAATCTCGTTGTAGATAATGCCCGCCTGCACCGGGCTGCCGCCCGGGCTGTTGCAACGCAGGATCACGCCTGCCGTACCCGCATCGTCGAACGCACTTTCCAGCGCGGTGTTGATATCTTCCGCGTTCGCGTTCGTATCAGCGGAGATTTCGCCGTCAAGCGTGATCATGGCCGTATGCCGGCCAGTGGTCGTTACCTTGTCGCCCGAGAAATCGAACGCGCCCCATACCGCCAGCAGCAGGACGATCAGGAACACAAACCGGAAGAAGATCTTCCAGCGCCGTGCCGCGCGTTGCTCGGTGATGGCCGCAAGCGCGATGCGCTCGAGCGCGGCGCGCTCCCAGCCCGGCTCATCGGCAGGCGTGCGGGGGCGGCCTGTCAGGGACGGTTCCTTCGGTTCGGGAGTCAAATTGTCGGACATGCGGTGCAGTGGAAAGATCGAAGAGGAGAAAAATCAGGGGATGGCCGGGCGCAGTTCGCCGTCCGGCAGCCAGAACACGGCACGGCCTTCAGGTGTATCCCGCTCATCAACCTGGACGGGGCGCAAGCGGCCGCCACGGCACGGGCCGCCGACGCATTTGCCCGTATCTGGCGCGTAAATCGCGCCATGTGTGGCGCACATCAAGTATAAACCGGACGATTCGAAGAACTGCCCTTCGGCCCAGTCGAGCTCCATGGGCACGTGGGCGCAGCGATTCAAATAGCCGTATGCACGGCCATCATAGCGAACAAAAAATACCACGACGTCGCCACCACCGAGCCTGGCCGCGCGCCGTACACCAGCGCCGCCATCGACCAGTTCTTCGGACGCGCAAATGCGAACCGCTTCCGTCGCCGTTTCGGTCATACCCGTACTCACGCGTTCTCTCGCAACCAGCCGGACAGGTCGGTCACGCTGGAGGCGACGAATTTCGGCGACAAAGCCGTCAACGAGCCGGCAGGATGCGCGCCGTATGTGACACCAATGCCCGCGACGCCCGCATTGATCGCCATTTGCAGATCGTGCGTCGTATCCCCCACCATCACCGTGCGCGCCGGATCCTGCCCCAGTTCACGCGTAAGCTCGTGCAGCATCGCGGGATGCGGCTTCGAGAAGGTTTCGTCCGCACAGCGAGTGCCGTCGAACAGGCTCGTCAGACGCGACTGGTCGAGCGCGCGATTCAGCCCGACGCGGCTCTTGCCGGTCGCGACCGCCAGCAGATAACCCTGATCGCGCAATTCCTGCAGCATCTCGCGCACGCCGACGAACAGCTCGGTGGTCTGGTCCTTCACTAAATAGTGGAAGCGATAGCGCTCCGCCAGACGCGGGTAGTCGGACGGATCGAGCGTAGGCGCGGCGATTTGCAGCGCGTCGCGCAGGCCGAGGCCGATCACATAGCTGGCGGCCTCATCGGCGGGAACCGGCAGACCGAGATCGCGACACGCCGACTGGATGCTGCGCGTGATGTGCGCGGTCGAATCCATTAGCGTTCCGTCCCAGTCGAAGACGATCAGATCAAATTGCTCTCTAGCCATGCGGTGTCGTCTCCGGGTTTGACCCATTTTGTGATTCACGTAATTCATTGAGCTGCGCCACAAAACTGCGGCATTCGGCCGGCAGCGGCGCCTCGAACTGCACGGGCGCGCCGGTCGCCGGATGCGTCAGCTTAAGGCGGTATGCGTGCAGGAACATGCGTTTCAGGCCAGGCTTGGCGTTGGCGCGCGCCAGCGCCTTGTTCAGCGCAAAGTCGCCGTATTTGGCATCGCCGACGATCGGCAGTTCCAGATGCTGCAAATGGACGCGGATCTGATGCGTGCGGCCGGTCTTCAGTTCCGCCTCGAGCAGCGCGTACTCCGGCCAGCGGTCGATCAGATTGAAAACCGTGTGCGACGCGAGGCCGTCGGCCTGGACACGCACGCGTCGCTCGCCGTCCGCAGTCAAATACTTATGCAGCGGCTCCTTGACCGCGCGGCGGCGGCCCCAGTCGCTCGCCCATTCGCCGTGGACGCACGCATAGTAGCGCTTATCCATCTTGTTCTCGCGAATCTGCTCGTGCAGATTGACCAGCGCGGAGCGCTTCTTGGCGAGCATCAGGATACCGGAGGTCTCGCGGTCCAGCCGATGCACCAATTCGAGGAATTTCGCCTGGGGCCGCGCTTCGCGCATCTGTTCGATCACGCCGAACGCCACGCCGCTGCCCCCGTGGACCGCCACGCCGGCCGGTTTATCGATCACGAGCATGTGCTCGTCTTCAAAAATAATTTTGAAATCGGCGCTCGGCACCGGCGCCTGGGCGATCGTCTCGTTCGGTTGAGCGACGCGAATGGGCGGCACGCGCACCAGATCGCCCAGCTCGAGGCGGTACTGCGCGTCTATCCGGCCCTTATTCACACGCACCTCGCCGCTACGCAGGATGCGGTAAATATGGCTTTTTGGCACGCCCTTACAGACGCGCAACAGGAAGTTATCAATGCGCTGTCCGGCCGCACTGTCATCGATCTCGATCATCGAGACCTGGTCGCTTGCGACCGATTTCTGGGATATTTTGCCTAACTCTTTCATTATGAATATAATTTGCCCAGCAGTCTGCGGCGGCCGGCGCAGTGTCCGGAATTCGGGCGGATTGCGCAGGTGCAAGCGATAAACCGTTATTTTACTTGCGCCGGGGTCTGGTTGCTCACCCTGAAAATGAGATGCAACATGTTGCACGCACGAAGTCAGTGCCCGGCAGGGACGGCGCCCACAGGCGCGTTCGGTCAAGGTCGGCTTCGACGGTAACGGAATTTTGGTAAAAAAGAATTTAACTTTCAGCTTCGGTATCGGGCGGTCTGACGCCCTGCTGTAGGAAGCTGCGAGTTGCGAAAATACGGCGTGCGCCCGAGGCGTCTTGTAGAAAATACAAGACATGGCGACGTCAAAATGAGGCGAGACACCCCCAGCGAGAAAAGACGCGCCGACTGCGCGAACTTCCCGCTGCGGCATGACCGCAGCCTCCGGCCCTCCGGTCACGCGCCCAGTTGGCGCACCGGCGCGAGTGGACGAAAGGCTTATGAAGGTCTGCTGGCAGAACCCGCGGCGTGTCGGGTCGTTATTTGAAGCCGTGTTCGCATGTGCCCTGCGGCACCGCGCCCATTTTTCAATGGGGCCGGGCCCTCTCAGGCAATTCTCCCGCCATTTTTCCCGCTCCAGCGTGCTTGTGAAAACACAATAAGGCGCGGCATGCCGCTGCCCTCGTGGCTCTCGCGACTGACAACCGCGCAGCTGAGGGCTAGCTAAGCCGCCTGGAGCCGTTCAATGAAACGAATGTTGTTCAACGCGACGCAGCAGGAAGAACTGCGCGTCGCCATCGTCGATGGGCAAAAACTCATCGATATCGACATCGAAACCGCCGGCCGCGAACAGCGCAAAGGCAATATTTACAAGGGCATCATCACCCGCATCGAGCCGTCGCTCGAAGCCTGCTTCGTCAACTACGGCGAAGACCGCCACGGCTTTTTGCCGTTCAAGGAAGTCGCCCGCCAGTATTTCCGTGACGGCGTCGACATGCGCTCCGCGCGCATCCAGGACGCCCTTCGTGAAGGCCAGGAACTGATCGTTCAGGTCGAAAAGGAAGAACGTGGCAACAAGGGCGCGGCCCTCACCACCTTCATCTCGCTCGCCGGCCGGTATCTGGTTCTGATGCCGAACAACCCGCGCGGCGGTGGCGTATCGCGCCGGATCGAAGGCGACGACCGCCAGGAACTGCGCGAAACCATGGCGCAACTGCAATTGCCGGAAGGCATGAGCATCATCGCGCGCACGGCCGGTATTGGCCGCTCCGCCGAAGAGCTGCAGTGGGACCTGAACTACCTGATGCAACTGTGGCGCGCCATCGAGGCCGCATCGCAAAGCGGTTCGAGCGGCCAGCCGATGCTGATTTATCTCGAATCGAGCCTCGTTATTCGCGCGATTCGTGACTATTTCCAGCCGGATATCGGCGAAATTCTGATCGACACCACCGAAATCCATGACCAGGCTCGCGCCTTCATGGATATCGTGATGCCGGATAATGTCAGCAAGGTGAAGCGGTATCACGACGACGTGCCGCTCTTCTCGCGCTTCCAGATCGAACACCAGATCGAAACCGCGTATTCGCGCACGGTCCCGCTGCCTTCGGGCGGCGCCATCGTGATCGACCACACGGAAGCGCTGGTCGCAATCGACGTGAACTCGGCACGCGCCACCAAGGGCGCCGACATCGAGGAAACGGCGGCACGCACCAACCTCGAAGCCGCCGACGAAGTGGCCCGCCAGTTGCGCCTGCGCGACCTGGGCGGCCTGATCGTGATCGACTTCATCGACATGGAATCGGCCAAGAGCCAGCGCGAAGTCGAGCAACGCCTGAAAGACGCGCTGAAGCACGACCGTGCACGCGTCCAGATGGGCAAGATCTCGCGTTTCGGCCTGATGGAACTGTCGCGTCAACGTCTGCGCCCGGCTCTGTCGGAAGGCAGCCATGTGACGTGCCCGCGCTGTAATGGCACGGGCCACATCCGCGATACCGAATCGTCCGCGCTGCAAGTGCTGCGGATCATTCAGGAAGAAGCGATGAAGGAAAACACCGCGGCGATCCATTGCCAGGTGCCGGTCGAAGTGACCGCCTTCCTGTTGAACGAAAAGCGCGCCGAAATCAATAAGATCGAATCGCGTTTCAAGGTCAACGTCGTTCTGATCCCGAACAAGCATCTCGACACGCCGCATTACAAGCTCGAGCGCCTGCGTCACGACGATGCGCGCCTCGACGAGCCGCGCGCTTCGTGGAAGATGGCCGAAGAAGCGGCCCGTGAACTGGAATCGGAAACCGGTTACAGCAAGCGCGCCGAGGAAGTGAAGCCGAAGCAGGAAGCCGCGGTCAAGGGCATCACGCCTGAGAAGCCGGCCCCGAGCGCGCCGGTCCGTCCGGCAGTAACCCCGGCACCGGTGGCTGTCACTCCGGCCGGCGGCGGCTTTATTGGCTGGTTGAAGAATCTGTTCGGCATGCAGCCGGCCGCGCCGGCGCCTGTCGCACCGGCTACGACCGAAAAGCAGACGCGTCCGCAACGCGGCGAACGCACGGAGCGCGGTGAGCGCACCGGCGAACGCGGCGGCGATCGCAACCGCAACCGCCGTAGCGGCGCAGGCGGCCGCGATGCAACGGGCCGTGGCGAAGGCGCGACCGGCGGCCGTCAGGCTCAGGGTCAGCAACCGTCGCAGCGTCGCGAGGAACGCGAACCGCGTGAAGCACGCGAAGGTCGTGAGCCGCGTGAAGCACGTGAATCGCGCGAGCCGCGCGCTAACCGTGAGCAGCGTGAACCGCGTGAGGCCCGTGAAGGCCGCGAACCGCGCGAGGCTCGTGAGCCGCGTGAAGGTCGCGAGGGCCGTGACCGCGACAATCGCGGCAGCGATCGTGCGGAAACCGTCGAGGGCGCACCGCGCGCCGAACGTGGTGAACGCCAGGAACGCGGCGAACGCCGTGAGCGTGGCGAGCGCGCTGAACGTGGTGAACGCCGCAAGCAGCAGCCGGAAGCCGCAGATGCACTGACGCAGAGCGACGCGCAAACGGCGGAAGAGCTGGCGCAAAACCAGACCGCCCTGGGCGAAAACGGTATGCCGGTCGATCAGGAAGCGGTGGCGCGTGAAGGTGAAGAGCGCCGTCGTCGCCGTCGCGGCCGTCGTGGTGGTCGTCGTGAGCGTGAAGAAGACGTGAACGGCAACCTGGCTGCGGACGTTGCGGAAGGTGAAGGCGACAACATCAATGTGACCGATGACGCACCGGTGCGCACCGCGCACCAAGCGGTCGAGCACAAGGCTGAAGTCAACGAAGCGGCTGCAGTCAAGCCGGTGGAAGTGGTTGTTGCTGCTGTCGCGACGGAAACCGTTGTGGTCAGCGAACTGCACGCTGTAACCGAAACACCGGCGCTGGCCGCCGAGCAGGCTGCGAAGACGGAAACGGTTGTGCCGGTCGCAGAAGCGCCGGTTGCACCGGTTGCGGTCGAGCAGGCCGTGGAAGCGCCGGTGGCGCAAGCAGTTGCCGCACCGGTCGAAGCCGCGCAAGCTGCGCCGGCCGCCAGCGAGACGGTTTCGCTCGCCGAACCGGTCGCCCGCTTTGAAGCCCCGGTTGAAACTCGGGTCGAAGCGCCGGCAGTTGCTCCGGTAGTTGAAGCGCAAGTCGCACCGGCTCCGTTGGAAACGGCGGCTCCGGCAGCAGTGGTCGAAGCGCCGGCCGCCCAGCCGGCACGGCAAGCCCATATCTTCGAAGCGCAACCGGTCGCGGCAGTGGTCGCACCGGCAGTTGAAGCAGTCGTTGAACCGGCAGCAATTGAGCCGACGCCCGTTGCAGTTGCTGCGCCGCAAGCGCCACGTAATGCCGGTGTGTCGGCTGAAGCCCTGAAGCCGGTGCTGGAACAAGCCGGTCTCGTCTGGGTGAACACCGACGCCGACAAGCTGCGGGCCGCGCAGGAAGCGGCTGCGCAAGCGGCCAAGCCGGTTCGCGTGGGTCGCGAGCGTAAGGCGTTGCCGCCGGTCGAAACCGCGCCGATGCAAATGGTGGAAACCGGTAAGCATCCGCAATAAGCGAACCGCCGCCAGGCAAAAAGCCCGCCCTCACCGGCGGGCTTTTTGTTTTATGGGCGCCGCGGCCCCGTCCGATTACGGGCTTTATGCCCCTCCCCGTATACCCGGACGGCGTCCTGGCGCCGGCAGCCGCCGGATGCATTTCCGCTAGAATGAATATCTAGGTTCCAATCGCAGCACCAGGCCCGGCACTTAAGCAGCCCGAAACGAAGCATCAAGCGAAGCAATTCATGTCCCGACGCATCATCCCTGTTGCCGATCTCAGCGCGGTGCCGGTCATTACCGGCCCCGTGCAGGCGCCCAGCGGCGCGCTGCACGACACGCTGGCGCGCCCGCTGCGCGATCTGCGCATCTCGGTGACGGATCGCTGCAATTTCCGCTGTGTCTACTGCATGCCGCGCGCGGTGTTCGACAAGGATTACGCCTTCCTGCCGCATAGCGCACTGCTCAGCTTCGAAGAAATCGAACGGCTGGCGCGGCTCTTCGTCGCGCACGGCGTCGAGAAAATCCGTCTTACGGGTGGCGAGCCGCTGCTGCGCAAAAATCTGGAATTCCTGATCGAACGGCTCGCGCAACTCACCACGCCGGAAGGCCGCCCGCTCGATCTGACGTTGACCACCAACGGCTCGCTGTTGGAGCGCAAGGCGCGCAGCCTGAAAGACGCCGGCCTGACCCGCGTGACGGTGAGTCTCGACGCGCTCGACGACACTCTGTTTCGCCGCATGAACGACGCCGACTTCGCGGTCGCCGACGTGCTGGACGGGATCGCCGCGGCGCAAGCGGTGGGACTCGCGCCGGTGAAAGTCAACATGGTCGTCAAACGTGGCACCAACGACGGCGAAATCGTGCCGATGGCGCGGCATTTCAAAGGCTCAGGCGCGGTGCTGCGCTTTATCGAATACATGGACGTGGGCACGTCGAACGGCTGGAACATGACCGAGGTGCTGCCTTCCGCCGACGTCGTGACGCGCATCGCCGAGCATTTCCCGCTCATGCCGCTCGAAGCGCACAGCGCAGCCGAAACCGCCCAGCGCTGGGGTTACGTGGATGGCGGTGGCGAAATCGGCGTGATTTCGAGCGTGACGCGCGCGTTTTGCGGCAGTTGTACGCGAGCGCGTCTGTCGACCGAGGGCAAGCTGTACCTATGCCTGTTCGCCTCGTCCGGTCACGATCTGCGTGGGTTGCTCCGCAGCGGCGCGAGCGACGCCGCCATCGCCACGGCCGTCGCCGAAATCTGGCAAGGCCGCAGCGACCGTTATTCGCAACTGCGTGGCAGCAATGCAGCCTCACTGCGCGCGCAGGACGCCCGCCGCGTGGAAATGTCGTACATCGGCGGCTAAACCGGCCGCGCCCATGAACCCGGCTCGCGAACACATCACCGGTCTGGTCCTCGCGGGCGGACGCGGCATGCGTATGGGCGGCGTCGATAAGGGTCTGCAAACGCTGCACGGCGAGCCGCTCGCCGCTCACGTGCTGAAGCGGCTCGCACCGCAAACCGGCGCCCTCCTGATCAGCGCCAATCGTCACCCTGAGGTCTATACGGCGCTGGGCGCGCCGTTCGGCGCCAAGGTGCTTGCGGATACCCTACCCGGCTTCCCCGGACCGCTGGCGGGCCTGCTCGCCGGTCTGCGCGCGGCCGGCACTGCCTACGTGCTAAGCGCGCCCTGCGACACGCCCGGGCTGCCCGCCGATCTCGCCGCCCATCTCACGCAGGCACTGAGCTCGCATCAGGCCGACATCGCTACCGTCACGACCACGAACGCCGAAGGCCACGTCTCGCTTCATCCCGTGTTCGCGTTGCTGCGCACGAGTCTCGCCGACGACCTGGCGGCCTTTCTCGACGCCGGCGAGCGTAAGGTTCGCGCGTGGTACGCGCGCCACAAGACGGTCGAAGTCGCCTTTACCGACGAGCGCGCGTTTTACAATATCAATTCGTTACAAGAACTCGCCGACCTCGAGCGTTGCTGAGGCCCCGGTTGAAATCCCGCTCCGGCCGCACGGCAACAGCCGCTTCCGCCGCCGATCGCGACGTCCAGCCCTTCATGACCACGCTTAACGAATTTTCCAGCTGCGTCGCGCAGTACGATCCTCATGCGCTACCTGTTTCGGCCGCCCAGGCGATCGTCCGTCAGTGGGCCACGCCCGTCACGGCGGTCGAACGCGTGCCCTTGCGCGATGCGCTCGGCCGCGTGCTCGCAGCCGATATCGTTTCGCCGATCGACGTCCCGTCGCACGACAATTCGGCCATGGACGGCTACGCGTTCAACAGCGCGGCATTGGCAACGAGTGAATCCACCGTCGATTTGACGATCGCCGGCAAAGCGCTGGCGGGTCACCCGTTCCCGGGCCACGTCGACACGACGCAATGCGTACGCGTCATGACGGGCGCCTGCATGCCGGCCGACTGCGACACCGTCGTGCCGCAGGAGCTTGTCGAGCGCAGCGCCGATTCCACCTCGATCCGTTTTGCGGCCAACGCCTTGCGAGCCGGCGCCAACCGGCGCCTCGCCGGCGAAGACCTCGCCCGCGGCCATGCCGCGCTACGCGCCGGCCGCATCATGCGCGCGTCGGACCTCGGCTTGCTGGCTTCGCTTGGCATCGGCGAAGTCAACGTGCGGCGGCGCCTGCGCGTCGCGTTTTTCTCAACCGGCGACGAATTGCGCTCGCTGGGCGAGCCGCTCGACCCGGGTTCGGTGTACGACAGCAACCGCTACACGCTGTTTGCGATGCTTCGGCGCCTGAACATGGATACGCTCGATCTCGGCGTGGTGCGCGATGAACCCGCGGCGCTCGAGGCTGCATTGCGCAGCGCCGCAGCCAGCGCCGACGTGGTGTTGACTTCGGGCGGCGTCTCGGTGGGCGAAGCGGATTTCACCAAGCAATTGCTGCAGACGTTCGGCGACGTCGCCTTCTGGAGCCTCGCAATGCGTCCAGGCCGGCCGCTCGCTTTTGGCCGCGTCTGGTCCGGCGCGCATCCGGGTCTCGGGCTACCCGCGTTATTCTTCGGCTTGCCGGGCAATCCCGTGGCCGTGATGGTGACGTTCTACCAGATCGTGCGCGAAGCGCTGCTGCTGATGTCCGGCGCTACGCCGCAGCCGCTGCCGGTCTTGCGCGCCGCCAGCCGCCAGGCCATCCGCAAGCGCGCCGGCCGCACCGAATACCAACGCGGTGTCGCCGGGCAAGATGCGCACGGCCAATGGCATGTCACGCCGACCGGCTCTCAAAGCTCCGGCGTGCTGAGTTCGATGAGCGAAGCAAATTGTTTCATCGTTCTCGGGCACGATGAAGCCGATATTGGCGAGGGCGAGCACGTCGATATCATGTTGTTCGACGGCCTGATCTGACGCCTGACTGAACGCTTTCGCGGCGGCGTTTTGCGGCCGCGCTTTCAGCCTCATTTGCACGCTTTACCCATTACCACTACGACACACGGGTTTGACTTACATGAAAAAACAGATCTCGTTCATTGCACCGGGACAGACGGCCAAAGCGCTTATCCTCGTGTACCTGACATTCTCGGTGCCGATCGTGCTGCTCGGCGTGCTGGTGGCGTTCATCCGCTATGGCTCGGTCGAACTGAGCACCGTGTTCAGTGCGCTGCTGCTGAACGCGATTCTCGGCTTCATCCTGCTGTGGATTGCGTGCCACGCCTACAACTGGGTGGCGTCGCGCTTTGGCGGTATCGAAATCCAACTGACCGACGCGCCGGAAGAAGCGTAATGCCCGCCACGATCCGCGCCGCGACGCCTGCGGATACGGGCGCTATCTTCGCGCTGACGTACGAACTGGCCGAATTCGAGAGCCTCACGCACGTATTCGTCGCGACCGAAGACGGATTGCGCGACGCCCTGTTCGGCGCGCGGCCCTCGATCGAAGCACTGGTGGCGGAAAACGAAGGACGCATCGTCGGCTATGCGCTGTTCTTCCACAATTACTCGAGCTTCGCCGGCAAGCGCGGACTATATCTCGAAGATGTCTACGTGCAACCGGGTCAGCGCGGTAGCGGGCTAGGCGCCGCGATGCTCGCGAGGCTGGCGGCACTGGCAGTCGAGCGGCAATGCGGACGCTTTGAATGGACCGTACTCGACTGGAACAAGCAGGCCATTAGCTTCTACGAAAAATTGGGCGCGACAGTGATGCCGGATTGGCGCGTCGTGCGTCTGACGGGCGACGCGCTGGAACAGTTGGCCGCCGCAGCCGCTTCCTGAGTTTAGGTTCGAGCCAACCGTCAGACTCTACTGCTCGTCGGGATCCACACCCGTTAGCGCATCGCCGAGCAACCCGCTCGCCTCTTCACCCGGCAACGCCTCGACGTCACGCAGCTTGCGGTTCATGACGCGGGTGCGCGTTTCCGCGGCTTCGATCGAACGCGTGACGGTTTCAAGCTGCGCCTTGGTCTTGGCCAGCACGTCACCGAATTTCCCGAACTCCGTTTTCACCGCGCCGAGCACTTGCCACACTTCGCTCGACCGCTTCTCGATCGCCAGCGTGCGGAACCCCATTTGCAGGCTATTGAGCAAGGCGGTCAGCGTGGTCGGGCCGGCAATCGTCACGCGATAGTCGCGCTGCAGCAGGTCCGTCAGGCCCGGCCGACGCAGGACTTCTGCGTACAGACCTTCGGTCGGCAGAAATAGCAGCGCGAAATCAGTGGTGTGCGGCGGCGACACGTACTTCTCTGCAATCGTGCGTGCCTCGGCGCGAATCCGCGCTTCGAGCGCGCGCGACGCCTCCTCCACCGCAACCGGATCGGCACGCTCCTGGGCCTCGATCAGCCGCTCGTAGTCTTCGCGCGGGAACTTGGCGTCGATCGGCAGCCAGACCGGCGTAGCTGGACCACCCACCTCCGCACGGCCCGGCAGTTTGATCGCGAATTCGACGCGATCGGCGCTCTTCGGTATCGTCGCGACGTTCTTTGCGTATTGATCCGCCGTGAGCAGTTGTTCGAGCAATGCTTCGAGCTGCACTTCGCCCCACGTGCCGCGCGTTTTGACGTTAGTGAGCACTTTCTTCAGATCGCCGACACCCGCAGCCAGCGTCTGCATTTCACCCAAACCGCGATGCACCTGCTCCAGCCGGTCGGACACCAGCTTGAACGATTCGCCCAGGCGTTGTTCGAGCGTGGCGTGCAATTTTTCGTCGACGGTGCGACGCATCTCGTCGAGCTTGGTCGAGTTGTTCGCCTCGATGTCTTTCAGGCGCTGCTCGATGGTCGCACGCACTTCGGCGAAGCGGCGATCGTTCGACTCGGTGAGCTGGCCCAGTTGCAGGGTCAGCGTGTCGCCGAACTGCTTGAGCGTGCGCCCCTGCTCATCGCGTGCCTGCTGCGCCTGCTGCTGCAAGCTGTGACGCACGGCGTCGAGTTGCTGCGCGAAGCCATCGATCTTGCCGCCCTGCACCGTCGTCATACTGCTGAATTGCGATGCCAGCGTTTGCTGGAAGTGCGCGAACCCACTGCTCTGCTCGGTGCGCGAGACGCGCGCCGTTTCCGTGATGTCGTTGCGCAGTTGCCGCTCAAGCCGCTCATAAGCATGCGACTGCGCATCCGCCGCCGTATCGATACGTTCGCTGAGAATCTCGAACTGCTCGCTTCCGTCAGTGCGACTACCGCGCATCAGCAACGCCAACGCGATGACCAAGGCGACCGCCAGCACGGCAACGGCCGCCACCAGAATCATTGTCATGAACGCGCCTTGCCGATGACCTCGGGGTTGATCGGATTCGGCGGCCGGCCTGCACGTGGACCTTCGCCCAGTGCCGCGATTAGATTGTCCGCGGCGAGGTTCGCCATGGCGCGGCGCGTTGCTTCGGTCGCGCTGGCGATATGCGGTGTCAGTACGACATTCGGCACCGTCAGCAGATCCGGATTCAGACGCGGCTCGCCTTCGTAAACATCCAGGCCCGCTGCGGCAATCTGTTTCGTGCGGAGCGCTTCGACCAGCGCGGCATCGTCGACGATGCCGCCGCGTGCGATGTTGGTGAGCGTTGCGGTCGGCTTCATCTGCGCGAATTCGGCTGCGCCGATCGTATGGTGGTTTTCCTTCGTGTACGGCAAGACGAGCACCACGTGATCGGCGCGCTGCAGCAGGTCCTGTTTGGACGCGTATTGCGCGTTCAACTCCGCCTCGATCTCCGGCGCGACACGCGAACGGTTGTGATAAATCACCTGCATGTTGAAACCCTTGGCGCGACGCGCCAGCGCCTGTCCGATCCGGCCCATGCCGATCACGCCGAGTGTCGAACCGTACAGGTCGGTGCCGAGAAAACCGTCATAGGTCCACTTCTGCCATTTGCCCGCGCGCAGCCAGTGCTCCGATTCGGCGATGCGGCGCGCCGCGGCCATCATCAGCGCCCAGCCGAAATCGGCGGTCGATTCGTTCAGCACGTCCGGCGTGTTGGTGCCGAGCACGTTCGCCGCGTTGAACGCAGCCATGTCGAAGTTGTTGTAGCCCACCGCCATGTTCGACACCACACGCAGACGCGGCGCCGCGGCGAGCGTCGCCGCGCCGACCGGATCGCCCGCGGTCAGCGCGCCGTCTTTATCCGCGAGACGGCGCGTCAACTCATCTGCGGGCAAGACTTCACCCTGGTGCCAGTCGACATCGAAATACTGTTTGAGCCGTTCGATCACATCGGGAAAGATCGGACGGGCGACGAGGATCTTCTGCATTGCAATTCTCCGGATAGCGCGTCGAGTCCAACTACCTCGGCGTCAGAATAGGCGTGAAATCATGCGTCAAAAAAACAGCCAGCCGGTGACGAGAAACAGCGGTACCAGCACCACAACCGACCAGCCGAGATACGCGAAAAAGCTCGGCATGCGAACGCCGCGCGACTCCGCGATCGCTTTCACCATGAAGTTCGGTGCATTGCCGATATACGTGTTGGCGCCCATGAACACCGCGCCGGCCGAGATCGCCGCGAGCGTCGTGGCGCCAGTGGTCATCAGTGTCTGCGCGTCGCCGCCAGCCAGGTTGAAGAACACCAGATAGGTCGGCGCATTGTCGAGAAACGACGATAGCAGGCCAGTCGCCCAAAAATACATCAGGTCGTGGGGCTGGCCGGACGGGTTGACCAGATGGACGATGCCGGCGAACGCGCCCGCCTCGCCGGCGCGCAGGATTGTGATGACCGGCGCGATCGTCACGAAGATGCCCGCAAACAGTTTGGCGACCTCTTCGATCGGTGCCCAGTTGAAGTCATTGCCGGCGCGTGCCGCGCGCGGCGTCAACGCCAGCGAGAGCAAGGTGACGCCGATCAGCGCGACGTCGCGCACGGCATTTTGCAACGCGACGTGCGTACCGAAAACGTCGAACACGATGTCTGACTTCCAGAGTCCGCTCATCAGCACCAGCGCAATCACGGCAGCGAGCAGCACGAAGTTGATCTTGCCGTCGACGCCTAGCGGCGGCGAATCCGGCGTCGGATCGAGAAAGCGCGAACGCTCTTCTTCACGCCGATGAAAATAGTACGAATCCAACGCATAGAACGCGGCCAGCAGCACGACGCAGACAAACAGCATCGGCACCGCCAGATGCGTGGTGGTCCAGAAGAAACTGACGCCTTGCAGGAAGCCGAGGAAGAGCGGGGGATCGCCGAGCGGCGACAACGAGCCGCCCGCATTCGCGACCAGAAAGATGAAGAACACCACCACATGAACGACGTGCTTGCGATTGTCGTTAGCGCGCAGCAATGGGCGGATCAGCAGCATCGCCGCACCCGTCGTGCCCATGATGCTGGCCAATAGCGTGCCGAGCGCGAGAATTGCAGTATTCAGGCGCGGCGTGCCATGCAGATTGCCGCGCACGCAGATGCCGCCCGCGACCGTATAAAGCGCCGTCAGCAACACGATGAACGGAATGTATTCTTCGAGCACCGCGTGCACCAAGGTTCCGAATGCGACGCCCGTGCCGAAGGTAAGCGCAAACGGCACCAGGAAGAGCAGTGCCCACGCTGCCGCGATCTTGCCGAAATGGTGATGCCAGAATGCCGGTGCGACCAACGGAAACACCGCGATCGACAACAGCACGCCCGCAAACGGCAGGCCCCACATCGCCGACAGCGTCGCGCCGTCAAGCGTAGCCGCCGATGCTAGTTGAGGCCACCCGGCCAACGTCAGAGCAGCAGCGAGCGTCATGCTCGCCCACACGGCATGTCGTTTCATATTCTTGAAGTCCTTATTTGCGCGAGTGACGGTGCGCGGCCGAAGGCCTGGCCGCTCGCCACGCTCAAGCGCCACGCACGACGATCACATGCACCCGATACGGCCCATGTGCGCCAAGCACGATAGTCTGTTCGATATCGCCGGTGCGCGACGGCCCGGAGACAAAATTGACCGCGCGCGGAAGTTCACCGCGTTCGCTGCGGATCAGCCCAAACGCCTCTTCATGTCCTGAGACGATGCGCGAAGCCGGCACGATTGCAATATGCGTTTCCGGCAGCAAGCCTGCCGATGCGTAGGTTTCCGGTCCGGACAACAGAACAAGCGTGCCCGTCTCCGCAGTCGCGCAGAAGCAGCCAGTGAGACCGACCACGTCGCCGTCTTCAGGTTTGCGGAATTCGACGTGAAGGCCGGCTTCGGCCCATTGAAGATCTTGCAGGGTTTGCCATGCGATCGCTTGCAGCGGCAAAGCGTGTTCAGTGAGGTAGCGATGCGCGGCGGAAGGCACGTCTCCCAGCGAGTCGACCGTGTCGACCGTGGTGGCCATTCTCTGCGCTTCTTCGATGAAGCGCGTAGTCAGATCGGCCGGCATCTCCGGACGCGGCCCCTCGGGATGGCGCGCCAGATAATCCGCAGCCGCCTCGCGCTCGGCAGCGGAGGGCTCAGGCTCGCGCCCTTGTGCCGCGCGGATGCGCGCCAGGATGTTGCGGCGGGCAATCGATGTGTCCATATGCGAAATCCTCGTGTCGACAGCCGTGCGATATGGCGGGAATTATACCGGCCACCCTGCGCGGGAACACCCTGGCCGAACGGCCTAAGGCAGCGTATCGGCCACGCGGCGAGCACGATCTCTGCGAGATCCCAACAAAATATCGGCACAAGACATCGACACACGCGCCGCGCAGACGCCACCTTACTTCGCCGCGTCTTCCTCGGGTTGCGCAATGCCGAACACCTGACGCAGATACGCGAGATAGGCCTTGTCGTCGCACATGTTCTTGCCCGGCGAATCCGACAGTTTCGCCACCGGCTGACCGTTGCAGCGAACCATCTTGATGACGATCTGCAAGGGGTTGTAGCCCAGGTCGTTTGTCAGATTCGTTCCTACGCCGAATGCCAGCTTGCAGCGGCCGCGGAAACGCTCGTACAGTTGCAGCACCTTCGGAATGTCGAGTGCGTCGGAGAACACGAGGATCTTCGTGCGCGGGTCGCAGCGGTTCGCCTCGTAGTGCTTGAGCAAGCGCTCGCCCCAGTCGAACGGGTCGCCGGAATCGTGGCGCGCGCCGTCGAACAGCTTGCAGAAGTACATGTCGAAGTCGCGCAGGAAGGCTTCCATGCCGTACACGTCCGACAGTGCGATACCCAGGTCGCCGCGATACTCCTTCGCCCACATCTCGAAGCCGAAGATCTGCGAATCGCGCAGCCGCGGACCGAGCGCCTGACACGCCTGCAGGTATTCATGCGCCATCGTGCCGAGCGGCGTGAGGCTGTGCTTCATCGCGTAAAAGACATTGCTAGTGCCGGCGAATTGTTCGCCGAGGCCGTCTTTCAGCGTGAGAATCACTTCTTCGTGCCATTGCTTCGAGAAGCGGCGGCGCGTGCCGTAGTCGGCAATCTTGCAGTCGGCGAATTCCGGGCGCGCGCCGAGCAGCTTGATCTTCTCGACGAGACGGCCGCGCCCTTCACTGTAGTCAGGCTTCTGCTGGGTGTTACGGAAGTAGACTTCGTTGACGATCGCGAGCATCGGGATCTCGAACAGGATCGTGTGCAGCCACGGCCCCTTGATCTCGATGTCGATTTCACCATTGCCCTTCGGCGAGGGGGAAATCGAAATGTATTTCTCGTTCAAATGGAACAGGGCGAGAAACTCGATGAAGTCGCCCTTGATGAAGCGCATGCGCCGCAGGTAGTCGAGCTCGTCGTCGGTGAAGCGCAGATCGCAGAGTTTGCGCACTTCGTCGCGAATCTCGCTGATATACGGCACGAGGTCGACATTCGGCGTGCGGCAGCGAAACCGGTACTCGACATTCGCCGCGGGAAAGTGATGCAACACCACTTGCATCATCGTGAACTTGTACAGATCGGTGTCGAGCAGCGAAGTAATAATCATGATGGTGCGAACTGGACTGCAGGAAAAACGGAAGGCTTGGCTCGACCAACCGCGTCAACCCATGCGCGTGCGGCGCGCCCCGTGCGCGCCAACCTGACGCATGTTACCCGAATGCATCCGGATTCAGCGCGTCGGCGGGCGGCGCTCGCCGGACGCCATAAACTAATCACAAAAACGTATAAAAGCCGTTGCCCGATGCTGCATGCGGCTCTTGACGTTACGTTACAATAGCGCTTTTGGCGTTTCGCCTCCCCTGATTCCGCATGCAGGAGCTGCCTGAATGACTCACGTTGTGACCGAAAGCTGCATCAAGTGCCGCTATACCGACTGCGTCGATGTGTGCCCGGTGGACTGCTTTCGCGAAGGTCCCAACTTCCTCGCGATCGACCCCGATGAATGCATCGACTGCGCCGTGTGCGTGGCCGAATGCCCGGTGAACGCCATTTATGCCGAAGAAGACGTGCCGGGCGACCAGCAGCACTTCACCGAGCTGAATGCCGATCTCGCGAAGAACTGGCCGAGCATCACCAAGACCAAAGCGCCGCTGCCGGAAGCCGACGAATTCAAGGACGTGAAGGAAAAGCTGGCCCTGCTCGTACGCTGAGCGGCGCCGCGCCCGCCCCTGCCGTTGCATTCGGACCAAATCGAGATGAATGCAGGGTATTGACAGGCGCCTAGTCACCTCCTACAATTTCGCTTCTCTGCTGTTTGTTGTTCTGTTCCTCGATAGCTCAGTCGGTAGAGCGCCGGACTGTTAATCCGTAGGTCCCTGGTTCGAGCCCAGGTCGAGGAGCCAAGAATTGCAAAAGCCCGTTAACCAATACGGGCTTTTTTATGTAGATCAAGTTGTACTGCTGTTCCTCGATAGCTCAGTCGGTAGAGCGCCGGACTGTTAATCCGTAGGTCCCTGGTTCGAGCCCAGGTCGAGGAGCCAAAAATTTGAAAGGCCCGCATTCGTGCGGGCCTTTTTGTTTTGGTCTGGCCTTTTGGTCTGCCCTATTTCAATGCCGGATCCGGTGGCTTGAATCGAGGGGCGACGTGGTCGGCTCCGGCCGGAAGATAGCGCATGACCTGGCGCATTTGCACTGACCCTCTGGCGGCCACACCGTTATACGATGGTGCTTTATCGGCGCGGATCTCTCGCGCCCAACCCAAGCACTCATTCCCGGCCCTCCCATGAAACCCACCGTGATGCGCCTTGCGCTTGCAGCCGCCACAGCCCTTTCCATCCCACTCGTTCACAGCGAAGAAGTCGCCAGCGTCAATACCAACTTCCGCATTACCGGCTCCGACCGCGTGGTCGTCGAGGCTTATGACGATCCGCTCGTCCAGGGCGTGACCTGCTATGTCTCGCGGGCACGCACGGGCGGCGTCAAGGGCACGCTCGGCATCGCCGAAGATCCGACCGAAGCATCGATCGCTTGCCGGCAAGTGGGAGCGATTCATTTCACCGGCCCCGTGAAGCAGCAATCCGATGTGTTCTCGGTCAGCATGTCGCTGATTTTCAAATCGCTGCATGTGGTGCGAGTGGTCGACGCGAAGCGCAACACGCTGGTGTACATGACGTACAGCGATCGTGTAGTCAGCGGCAGCGCGAAAAACAGCGTGAGCGCCGTGCCGATGCCGGCCGGCACGACGATTCCTGTCAAGTAATCGCCGCCCCGCGGCCACGCTCACTACGCAAGAACGTACACGCATGCGTGACCGCAACGGCCGCGGCGCGCTACACTGACCGGTCATGCCGGACCGAAGGATCGCCAGACTTTCACCATGACCGCCCATCGTTTCCAGGATTCCGCCCGCTACTGGCGCACGCCGCTTTTGCCCGGCGCGGATCTGCTCACGGCGGAATATCACGATCACGAGTTCTCGCCGCATTGGCACGATGCGTACACGATTCCCGTGATCGTCGCCGGCGCCGAGGGCTATCGGTATCTCGGCTCGGACTATGTCGCCGAAGCAGGCAGCGTGCCGATCATCAATCCCGGCGAATTGCACACGGGCTCCAAGGCTGTCGAGGCGGGCTGGCGCTATCGCGTGATGTATGCGCCGGTGGATTTCATTCACGAGCTTGCCAACGACGTTGCCGGCAAGCCGCAAGCATTGCCGTGGTTCGCGCCGGGCGTCATCCGCGATCCCGATCTGGCGCAGCGTCTGGCACGCGCTCACTGCCTGCTGGAGGCCGGCGACGATCCGCTCGCCGCCGAGGCCGCGATGCTCGACGCGCTATCCACCTTGCTGGTCCGCTACGCGCAAACGCAGCCGGAAGCGTGGCGCCTCGCCGCCGACGACGCCCGCGTCGCGACAATGCAGGAGCGCCTGACCGGCGACCTCGCCGAAGCTGTCACGTTAGCCGAGGTCGCACGGGCAGCAGGACTCTCGCCCTTCCACGCCGCGCGCCTTTTCACGCAGACCACCGGATTGCCGCCCCACGCATGGCGCAACCAGGTGCGCTTGCAGCGCGCGCTCGCGCCATTGCGAGCGGGCGTTTCCGTAACGGATGTCGCCGCGGCGAGCGGTTTCACGGATCAAAGCCATTTCACGCGCCATTTCCGCCGCATGTTCGGCGTGCCGCCGGGGCGCTGGCAAGGCAACTGACGCACGCTTCGCCCCCATCTACCGCAAGACCACCGCAAGAACGTACAAGCCCCGTCTGCCACCAGTCGCTATGCTTCCCGAATCAAGGAGGCAAGATTGACCCATTCCAACCTAGGCCAGCCCTCAAGCGCAGGCCACTTAAAAGAATTCACCGCCGGCGCGCGCGACATCATCCCGATGATGGTCGGCGCAGCGCCCTTCGGCGTGATCTTCGGCACCCTGGTCGCATCCGGCCCGTTGCATCTATGGCACGGACAGTTGATGTCGCTCGTCGTGTTCGCCGGTTCGGCGCAATTCATCGCGCTGGGCCTGATCGCCGGCCACGCGAGTTTTGCGGTGATCTGGGCGACCACGCTCGTCGTCAACCTGCGTCACGTGCTGTATAGCGCGACGCTCGCGCCACACGTAGCGCACCTGCCCTCTCGCTGGCGCTGGGCGCTCGGCGCGCTGCTCACCGACGAAGTCTTCGCGGTCGCGTGGGAGCATTACCGGCATCGGGAGCCCGGCACGGTCGGCCCGCACTACTTCTTTGGCGCGGGTCTGGCCATGTACCTGAACTGGCAGCTCTGGACCGTCGCCGGCCTGCTGTTCGGCGCGGCCTTTCCGGGCCTGCAGTCGCTCGGGCTCGATTTCGCGATGGTCGCCACGTTCATCGCGATCGTCGTGCCGCAGCTCGTTGCAGTGCGCTATATCGCGGCGGCCGCGACCGCGGGCACGCTGGCTTTCTTCTGGCAGGCGTGGCCGTACAAGCTCGGCCTGCTCGGCGCCGTGTTCGCGGGCGTCGCCATCGGTGTCCTGCTGTCGGCGCCGCGCTTTGGGCGAGGCGCGCGGGGCAATCCCGAATCCTCGCGAGCAGCGTCGCGTGAAAGCCCACAGGGCCCCCGCCGGGACACCCCGAGGAAAACCTCGAAGGAAACCATGGAGGCATCGCGATGAACTACGTCGTTCTGATCCTCGGCATGGCCGCCATTACGTGGGTGATCCGCGCCGCGGTCTTCGTGCTCGGCGACCGGCTGGTGTTTCCGCCGCTCGTGCGCACCGCGCTCGGCTTCGTGCCCGTTACCGTACTGACGGCGATCATCGTCCCGATGGCGGTCTCGCCGCACGGTGCCGACGCCGAACTGACCTGGCGCAATCCGCAACTGGTCGGGGCGCTGGCCGCCATCGTCGTCAGCGCGCTGACGCGGCGACCGCTCCTAACTATCGCGGTCGGCCTGGCAGTCTTTTTTGTCTGGCAAGGCGTTGTGCTTAAATAGGCGCAGCTCATAGCACTGCTCGAGGCCGACATCCCGTGCAAACGGCGCCCACGTTGCCCATAGACGCCAAGCGCGGCGGCCTCGCCACAGGGCGCTGCCCGCCGCGCGCCACCCTCGCAGGCGACGCATCCCTCTAAAGCCGTCGCCAACGCCCCCCACACCCTTAAGTTTTCCCTGAATCCGCCGATATGAAGTCGAGGTCCGCTCATCGGGATACGTCCCGCTGGTTACGCGGCAACAGGCAGGATTCAACCGCGCCAGCACGGGCGTCGCGTCTCACGGGGTTAGTGCGCGAACCGCCGACATGACAATGCAGCGCGGCAGGACCAAACGGGATAACACATGGGTCAAATCACCCTCACGCTCAAAGACGAGACCATTGCGACGCTGCGCAAGGACTTCGACGCTTTTCTGCGGGTTTCGCTGAAGCTCGATCCGCAGTTCGCGACGCCGTCGTTTGAGGATTTTTTGCGCGCTAAGCTGCTCGACAACATGGTGCCGCTAACCGAACACGCGGTTCAGCGGATGTTGCAGGGTGGCCAGTACGCATGGGCAAAACGCACACTGGACAAGGAATTCCCGGACGTCGTCGCGATTCTGATGAGGCAGGCGGGAGAATTCGGTTTCGGCTTTGCGGCCCGCTCGGAATGGACGCCGGAAGAGCTCACCAAGCAGTGCCGCGACTGGGCGGCGGCCATCGTCAAGGAAGCGGAAGGCGACGCAGTGCTGATCGATCCGCTCGCGGCGCAGATCAAGAGCGCCGCGCAGGACATTCAGGCGCTCGAGGAAGTCATGCAGACGCCGGCCTGGCGTCTGGTGGAATCGCTGCGTCAGCGCGTCTACGAAGCGAAAGTGGCGTGCGAAACGAGCGTGGGTAGCACGGCGCGCGAAAAGCTCGGCGAACTGCGCGGACTCCTGCGCCTCGGCATTTCGCACGGCTCGTTCCAGAAACAGGAAGCGCAGCAGATCATGGAATATCTGCGTCTGCTGAAGCCGGAAATCTTCGTCGAAGAACCGTATGACGTGTTCTCACGCCTCGCCGCCTGGCTACGCAATTTCTTTGTGCCGCCGCGTCCGGCGCCGCAACAGCAACAACGGCAGTCGCGGTAAAAGCAGGTTCAGTCCCACATCTTTCTGAGCTTCGCGCCGATCTCGATCTTCGCCTGCGCCGCCGCGGCCAGTCCCGCCGCTGTCGGCGCGCTCGGCACGGGCACGCGCGGCCAGGCGTAGGCGTCGAACAAAGGCATCAGATGCGCCGGAATGAAGCGCGTGCGCGACGCCCACACATGACGGTCACCCATATGCGTCTGGTTGTGCACGTAAAAGCGCTGCGGCACGACGATATGCAGGTCTTCCTTCGCGCGCGTCATCGCTACGTATAACAGGCGGCGTTCCTCGTCGATTTCCTCTTCGCTGCCCGTGCCGAGATCGGACGGAATGCAACCGTCGACGCCATTCAGCACGAACACGTTGCGCCACTCCTGACCTTTCGCCGAATGGATCGTGGAGAGAATCAGGTAGTCCTCGTCGATCAAAGGCACGCCCGATTCGTCACTGGTGGCGTCGGGCGGATCGAGCGTCAGCTCGGTCAGGAAGCGTTCGCGCGACGCATAGGTGCCCGCGATGCTTTCCATCTGCAGCACGTCCGCATGACGGATCGCTGCGTCCTCATGGTTGCGCTCGAGATGCGGCTCGTACCAGCGCCGCACCATTTCGAACTCGCCCGGCCACGGCGTCTGCCTCCCGTACACGCTCGACATCAGCTTGACGAACGGATGCCAGTCCTCCTGCGCGCGAGCGGGCGGAGCAAAGGCGGCCAGCGCGCCACCGGCGCTGTGGGTGAAATCGGCCGGATCGCCGTCACGCGCCCGCGCCACAACCTCGTCCAACACCTTCGCAGCGGTGGCAGGACCAATGCCCGGCAGCAATTGCACGACGCGAAAACCCGCAACACGGTCGCGCGGATTCTCCGCCCAGCGCAGCACAGCGAGCACATCCTTGACGTGCACCGAATCGAGAAACTTCAGGCCGCCGAACTTCACGAACGGAATGTTGCGCCGGGTCAGTTCGATTTCGAGCGCGGCGCTGTGATGCGCGGCGCGAAACAGCACCGCCTGTGACTTGAGCTTCATGCCCTGCTCGCGCGCTTCGAGCACCTGTTCGACGATATAGCGCGCCTGATCCGCTTCGTCGGCAACCGTCACCAGACGCGGGCGCTGCGCCGACGCTTTGTCGGTCCACAGATTCTTCGTATAGCGCTCGCTGGCGAGCTCGATCACCGCGTTCGACGCCGCCAGAATCGGCCCGGTTGAGCGGTAATTGCGCTCAAGCGTGATCTGCCTCGCGGGCGGATTGAAGTGCGCCGGGAAGTCGAGAATATTGCGCACGGTCGCGCCGCGAAACGAATAGATCGACTGGGCGTCGTCGCCGACCACGGTCAGGCCGCGGCCGTCGGGTTTCAGCGCGAGCAGGATCGACGCCTGCAGGCGGTTGGTGTCCTGATACTCGTCGACCAGCACGTGATCGAAGCGCGCCGACAGACCGGCCGCGATCGCCGGCTCCGCGGCCATATGCGACCAGTAGAGCAGCAAATCGTCGTAATCGAGCACGCTCTGCTTCTGCTTGGCTTCGACGTACGCGGCGAACAGCATACGCAGATCGGCTTCCCACTCGCGGCACCAGGGAAAGGCGCTGTTGAGCACGTCGGCAAGCGACGCGCCGGTGTTCACCACGCGCGAGTAAATCGCAAAGCAGGTGCCTTTAGCCGGAAAGCGCCGCTCTTTCGCCGACAAACCGAGCTCGTGGCGCACGAGATTCATCAGGTCGGCGGAATCCTCGCGGTCGTTGATCGTAAAGGCGGGCGCGAGGCCGATCAGGTCGGCGTATTCGCGCAAAAGCCGCGCGCCGACGCTGTGGAAGGTCCCGGACCAGGTCAGCCCTTGCGCCAGCGCAGCCCGCGTACCGAGCGCCGCTCCGGCGATGCGCGTGACACGGCGGGTCATTTCGAGCGCGGCGCGGCGTGAGAAGGTCAACAGCAGAATACGGCGCGGATCGGCGCCCTTCACCACCAGATTGGCGACCCGGTGCGCCAGTGTGTTGGTCTTGCCGGAGCCGGCCCCCGCGATCACCAGCAGCGCGCCCGGCGGCGCGTTAGGGCTGTCTGCGCCATATTCGACGGCTTCGCGTTGCGCGTCGTTGAGCTTTGCCAGCCAGGCGGCGGTATCGTTATCTGTACCGGAAGCAGACGGAGGCGAAGATTCAGCGACGGAGAGCACAGTGGATTCGGGCCTGAGGTGGAATTGACGCGGCGACGCATACTGTATATCCATACAAGTATCGGAGACAAGCGACCCTTTTTTCCGTACCGCATCCCAAAAGAAATGGCCCGGACGCATACGCGCTCCGGGCCATTTCATTGCCAAGACACAGCAAGACGTTGACGACGCCCCGCGGCAAGGCTGATTGAGGCAGCGGCTAAGCTTGTCGCCGCGCCTTGTGGTTCATCAGAACAACTCTGGCTTAGTGCTTCACGTCGGCGCCGTTGTCCTGATCGGACGCCTGGCCTTGCATGTTCATCTTCATTTCGTTGTTGGCTGTTTGCTTGTCAGCCTTCTGGTTGATTTTGGCGTCGCGCACCTGCTGCTTGTACTGCGACTTGGCAGCCTTTTGCTGTTGCGCCAACTCCGCCTTGGACGCCTTCTTCGACGCCTTGTATTCGGCGTTAGCCTGCGCGTTGGCGTCGCGCTTCTGGACCAGCGGATCGGTCGAGCCCGATGCCGTCAGACGCGTCGGCGCCGGCGTCACCGGCTGCACACCCTGCGCGGCCGGCGCTGCGGGCGCGACGTCGGCGCCTTGGGTTTGGACCTGTGCCTGGCCGTTCATACCGGCGGCCGGTTGCGCGGTCTGCGCGAACGCCGCGGTGGCAGCAAAAGCAGTCAGGGCGGTACCGATCAGGAGCGTACGAATCTGAGTCATGGCTAAATCCTCTCTAAGGTTGTTGTGACGCGGGCGCCGTATCCGGTGCGGCACATTGACGTGTGCTTCATGCCATGCGCACCTCGCCCGGTCTATTCGTTGCCGGGAAAAATCCAGCAAGCTTTCCTACAGACCCGCACTTTACGAGTGAAGTTCGTAATAGACGACCGGTGTTACGGAACGTTTCATTTTCTGACAACTACATAACATCTGCTTGCAATCGCCCGAAAACGCTCCGGCAGTACACGGACTACACGCCGACTATTCATTAGGGCAAGCTTGTGGCTTATGATGCGAACCCTTTGCTTGAAGGCGCAAACGCCATGCCCAACCTTGATTTCACACTGACCGGCGACTACGTCGAACTGCACAATCTCCTGAAGATAACGGGGCTTGCGGACAGCGGCGGGTCGGCAAAAATGATGGTCGCGGACGGCGCGGTGACCGTCGACGGCCGGGTCGAAACGCGTAAAACCTGCAAAATCCGCGCGGGCCAGGTCGTGCTGCTGGGCGATACGCGCATCGCGGTGCACGAGGCCTGACGCGCCGAGTCCGAAAACTCGGGGGACCGCGCGCACCAAAATCGTGCCCATTCCATCGACATCCCCGCGCCTAAGCAATAAGCTGTCAGTTTCGACAGACAAACAATCGGCTGACAGCCGCCCTACGCTCCGGTGAGCCCGCGCATTTCGCCGCATCGCTGCCTCACCGGCAGCACGCACGCCCCGCGAATCGGCCGGGCTGCGCCCTCCGCCACGCTGTCGCCCCTTCCGCTTCCAAGCGCTCCATGACTCAATCCGGCTTCACCCGGGTGGCCGCCCGGCCGCCGACCCTGACCCGCCACGCCGCCGACACCGCCCGGCTCGCCGCGCCGCTCGCCATCGCGCAACTTTCGCAAATGGCGATGGGCGTCACCGACACGATCCTGCTCGGCTCGCTCGGCCCCGACGCGCTCGCCGCCGGCGGCCTCGGCGCCAATCTGTTCTTCGTTGTGGTGACGCTGCTGCAGGGCGTGCTTACCTCCGTCAGCGTCAGCGTGTCGCATGCGCGCGGCGCGCAGGACGAAGGCCGCGTGCCGCATATCTACTGGACCGGCTTTGTGCTGTCGGTGCTGCTGTCGGTGCCCGCGTTCTTCCTGCTGTCGTTCGCCACGCCGATCCTGCTGGCCTTCGGCGAACCCGCGCTGCTCGCGCACAACGTCGGCGAATACGCAGCGGTGCTGCGCTGGGGTTCGCTCGGCAGTCTGATCGGCGTCGGCCTGATGCGCTCGTTCCTGCCGGCCATTGGCGCGGCCAAGCGGCTCCTGTGGGTGTCGCTCATCAGTGTGTTCGTCAACGGCTTTCTCAACTACGGGCTGATTCACGGCGTCTACGGACTGCCTCGCCTGGGCTTTCTCGGTTCTGCGGCGGCCACCTCGATCACCGTCTGGCTGAGCGCGCTCGTGCTGATGGCCCTGTTGCATCTGCGGCCACGCTATAAGCATTTCGTCGTCGCGACGCGGCCGAACGTGCCGTTGATGGGCGAGCTGTTCGGCATCGGCTGGCCGGTCGCGATCACCTATGGCGTCGAATCGACGCTGTTCCTCGCCACCGGCCTGATGGTCGGCCTGCTCGGTGAATCGCAACTGGCCGCGCATCAGATCGCGTTGAACGTCGCCTCGGTGGCCTTCATGGTGCCGCTCGCGATCGGTCAGGCAGCCAATGTGCGGGTCGGCTACTGGTCCGGCGCAGGGCAGCCGCTCGCCGCTCGCCACGCGGGTTTCGTCGCGCTCGCGCTCGGCGTCGGCTTCATGACGCTGTCGGGCATCGTGCTGATCGCCGCGCCGCACTGGATCGTCGGCTTGTACCTGCATCTCGACGACCCGGCCAACGCCGCCACCGTCACGCTGGCGAGTTCGCTGCTCGGCGTGGCGGCGATCTTTCAGATCGTCGACGGCATGCAGACGGTCGGTTCAGGTTGCCTGCGCGGTCTGAAGGACACGCGCGTGCCGATGATCGCCGCGACGTTCGGCTACTGGGTCATCGGCTTTCCGACCGGTTACGTGATGGCATTTCACTTCGGGCTGGGTGCGCGCGGTTTGTGGTGGGGACTCGCAGCCGGCCTCGCGAGCGTCGCGCTACTCATGACGCTGCGCTTTCACAAACTGAGCTTGCGGCGCGTGCCGGTTATACCCGGCACGCCGCCTGCCCCTTCGGCCTGAAGTCACCTGAAGTCACCTGAAGTCACCTGAGGTGAGCCTGCGGTCGGCCTTAACCCGGCATGTCGCGGATGGTTGCGCCCGCAACCATCGTTTCCCGGCAAACACGCCGCGAACGGTAAAATGCGCCCTCTGGCAAAACCGCGCGCACCCGCGCGATGCCACGCGCGCGCCTCACGAAGGCCCGCGCCGCCTGGCGGCCCGACACCCGCCGCCAGCATCCGCCGCTCCTCGCGAGCGGCGCCCCGAGCATGCACCGCGCCTCGCGCCATGCCACCCGACCGACCGCCGAATCTCGCTACAAAACATAACCAAGGACCACCCGTCATGCTTGCCCGCGTCACCCGTTTATTTCCGCTCTGGGCCGTGCTCGTTTCGATTGCCGCGTACTTCTCGCCCGCCTCGTTCACCGGTGTTGCGCCGCACGTCACCACACTCCTGACGATCATCATGCTGGCCATGGGCGTCACGCTCTCGGTGGCCGATTTCCAGCGCGTCTTCACGCGACCCGCACCGGTCGTTGCCGGCATCGTGCTGCATTACCTCGTGATGCCGCTCGCCGCATGGGTCATCGCCAAGGCACTGCGCATGCCGCCAGATCTGACCGCCGGCATGGTACTGGTAGGCAGCGTGGCAAGCGGCACGGCGTCGAACGTGATGATCTATCTGGCGCGCGGCGACGTGGCGCTATCGGTGACGATCAGCGCGTTGTCTACGCTGGTCGGCGTATTCGCGACGCCGCTGCTCACGCGTCTTTATGTGGATGCATCGATTGCCGTCGACGTGCACGGCATGTTGATGAGCATTCTGCAGATCGTCGCGCTGCCGATCGTGGTCGGCCTCATCGTCAACCAGTTGTTCAACAAGGCGGTGCGCAAGATCGAACCGATCTTGCCGCTGATCTCGATGGTCGCGATCGTGCTGATCATCGGCGCGGTGGTGGGCGGCACGCAGAAGAGCATCGCGTCGGTAGGCCTCGTGGTCATGCTGGGCGTGGTGCTGCACAACGGTATCGGTTTGCTCGGCGGCTACTGGGGCGGCCGTCTGCTCGGCTTCGACGAAGCCGTCTGCCGCACGCTCGCTATCGAAGTGGGTATGCAGAACTCGGGACTCGCGGCAACACTCGGCAAGCTGTATTTCACACCGATCGCGGCATTGCCGGGCGCGTTGTTTTCGGTGTGGCATAACCTGTCCGGTTCGCTGCTCGCGGGGTATTGGGCGGGACGTCCCGCGAAAGGATCGACGCATCCGGATGGCGAGCGCGCCTTGAACGTCGAACGCGGATAACCACGAACCTGCGACGCGCCCCGTAGCTACACGGAAGATCGAAAGCCCGCACGCCTGATTCCCCTTAGAATGCATTTCTCGACAGCGTAAGCGCGCTATCCGCGCTGCCGCGATGAGAAGCGTGCAACCCAGGGAGAGCCGGCGTGTCGTGGCATCAAAATCAAAATCAGACCGCATCGCACCGCAAGTGCGCGTTCAGCACGCCCAGCAGGAAGACCTGCTGGGAGACGACGAGACATTTCTTCCTGCTGTGTTGCGCAACGGCATTTCTGACCGCTTGCGCGACCAAGCCGCCCGCCACCGCATTCGACCGTCCGGTCACCCACGCACTGCCCGCCACTGAAACAACGCCGCTTCACACGGCCCTTGCGCCACTCGAAGCCGCGCACCCGGGTCAGACCGGTTTCCGGGTGCTCGCTAGCGGCACCGACGCCTTGCAGATGCGCATTGCGCTCGCACGCGCGGCGACGAAAACCCTCGACATGCAGTACTACATCGCCAACGAGGACACCACCGGCAAGCTGCTGCTCGGCGCAGCGCTCTATGCGGCCGATCACGGCGTGAGAGTGCGCATGCTGGTCGACGATCTGAACTTCAAGGACATCGACCAGACCATGGCGGGTCTGAACTCGCACGACAACATCGAGGTCCGTGTTTTCAATCCGTTCGGCAGCGCGCAGGAAGGCGTATTCGAACGCACGACGAACGTGTTCACGCAGATCGGCCATTTCACGCGCCGCATGCACAACAAGTCGATGATCGCCGACAACCAGTTGGCTATCGTCGGCGGCCGCAATCTCGGCGACGAATATTTCAGCGCGAGCGAAACGCTGCAGTTCCGAGACCTCGACGTGCTGGCCGCCGGCCCGGTCGTCGCCGACGTCTCCGCCAGTTTCGACGACTACTGGAACAGCAGCATCGCCTATCCGCTGCGGGCTTTGAACAAGCAGAAGTTCGATGCGAAGGAACTCGACCAGACGCGCGATGATTTACGCCAGCACTGGCGCGCCAACGCCGACCCGTACAACGCGAAACCGCTGAACGCTACGCCGCTCGCCACGCAGATTGCCCAGGATCAACTTGGCCTGACGTGGGCGCCGGCCGAATTCAAGGCGGATCTGCCGGAGAAAATCGAACATCCGTCACCGGACTACGTCAGCCCACCGATGCAGCGGCTGGGCGAGCTGATGCACGACGCGCAGAAAGATTTTCTGATCATTTCGCCCTACTTCGTACCGCACGAGAACGGCGTCAAGGCGGCCGGCGAACTGACGCATCGTGGCGTGCGCATCGCGGTGCTGACCAACTCGCTCGCCGCGACCGATGCGGTAGCGGTGCAGGCCGGCTATAGCCCCTTCCGCGTACCGCTGCTGCAACAGGGCGTGGAATTGTATGAATTCAAATCGCAGCAGAGGGAGCGGCGCGTCGGTTTCGGCGGATCCAGCTCGCGAGCCAGCCTGCACGCAAAGACCTATGTCATCGATCACAAGATCCTGGTGATCGGCTCGATGAATCTCGATCCGCGCTCAGCCAATCTGAACACCGAGCAGACGCTGGTCATCCACAGCCCGGCACTCGCCGAACAGGTCGCGCAGATCTTCGAACGCGCCATTGCGCCCGAAGCCAGCTACCGCGTCACGCTCGCCGACGCGGCGCAACTCGCCTATCTGCGCTCGATCGGCGCGCCCCTCTCGCCGCTCGTCTGGACCGACGTCGAAGACGGCACGCGCCGCACCTATATCTTCGACCCCCAAGCGGGTTTTTACCGGAACGCGCTAACGGGTCTATTCTCCTTATTGCCTGTCAACGCAGAACTTTAAGAAGCGGAGTTAAACCATGGCTGAAGACGTACGAATGGAGCGCGATACGTTCGGTGAAATCGCCGTACCGAACGCTCGTCTATGGGGCGCGCAGACCCAGCGCTCGCTGCAGAATTTCCGCATTTCGTCCGAAAAGCAATCGCCCGAACTGATCACTGCGCTGGCGGTCATCAAGCGCGCCGCCGCCGAGGTCAACCAGGGTCTTGGCGTGCTCGACGAAAACAAGGCGAAGGCGATCATGCAGGCGGCCGACGAGATCATCGACGGCAAGCATCCTGAAGAATTTCCGCTCGCGGTCTGGCAAACCGGGTCCGGTACGCAGACCAACATGAACCTCAACGAGGTGATCGCGAATCGCGCGAGCGAGCTGCTCGGCGGCGAGCGCGGCGAAGCGCGCAAGGTGCATCCGAACGACGATGTGAATCGCGGCCAGTCGTCGAACGATGTGTTTCCGACTGCAATGCACGTGGCCGCCGCCTATGCGATCGTCAAGCATCTGCTGCCCGCGCTGAAGACGCTGCGCGAAACGCTCGACGGCAAGGCAAAAGCCTTCGCGGACATCGTCAAGATCGGCCGCACGCATCTGCAGGACGCTACGCCGCTGACGCTCGGCCAGGAGTTTTCGGGCTACGTCGCGCAACTCGATCATGGCATCCGTCACGTGGAATCGGCGTTGCCGCATTTGTACGAACTCGCCCAGGGCGGCACGGCGGTCGGCACCGGTTTGAACGCGCATCCACAGTTCGCCGACAAGGTGGCGGCCGCGATCGGCAAACTGACCGGCTTGCCGTTCGTCTCCGCGCCGAACAAATTCGAAGTGATGGCCGCGGCCGATGCGCTGGTGTTCGCGCACGGCGCGTTGAAGACGGTGGCGGCGAGCCTGAACAAGATCGCCAACGACATCCGCTGGCTTGCAAGTGGCCCGCGTTGCGGCCTCGGCGAACTGTCGATTCCCGAGAACGAACCGGGCAGCTCGATCATGCCGGGCAAGGTCAATCCGACTCAATCCGAAGCCTTGACGATGCTGTGCGCGCAAGTGTTCGGCAACGACGTCGCGGTGAATATCGGCGGTGCGAGCGGCAACTTCGAATTGAACGTGTTCCGGCCGATGATTGCGCACAACGTGCTGCAATCGGTCCGTTTGCTCGCCGACGGCGCGCACAGTTTCAACGACAACTGTGCAGTAGGGATCGAGCCGAATCGCGAGCGCATCGATACGTTGCTCAATGAATCGCTGATGCTGGTGACGGCGCTCAATCCGCACATCGGTTACGACAAGGCCGCGCAGATTGCGAAGAAGGCGCACAAGGAAGGTACGACGCTGAAGGCGTCAGCGCTCAAGCTCGGCTATGTCACCGAGCAGCAGTTCGACGAATGGGTGCGGCCGAAGGATATGGTCGGGCATTCGGCGGGGTGATCGCCGGTGGGATCGGCAGGAGCCTGGCCGGTCTGGCAGATTCGCTGACGTGATTGCAAATAGCAGGCCGCGCGGACGCAATGTTCGCGCGCCCTGTTGTGCATGCTTCTGGCAAGCGGCGGCACGTCTTCCGCAAGGCGTGCCGATGCCGCCCGAGGCGCCGCTTAAACCTTCCCCTGCGCCACTTCTTCCGGCTTTAGTTCGACGATCGCGTCGAGCGCGTCTTTCACGTCCATCGCGTACCTGGCAAGGCGCTTCTGTTCATCCGTTTCCGGGACGAACGCCGGCACCGGCACCGGGTGGCCGTTCTCGTTGACGGCGACCATCACCACCAGGCAGTCCGTGGTTTGCAGCAGCTCGCCGCCCTTCGGATCGCCCGCCTGCACCGAGACGTGGATGTGCATGCTGGTACGCCCCGTCGCCACGACCCGCGCGCGCAGTTCAACCAGGTTGCCAACCAGGATCGGCCGGCGAAAACGGATATTGCCGACGCTGACCGTCACGCAGTAGCGCCCCGACCACACCGCCGAGCACGCGTACGCGGTCTCATCGATCCACTTCATCAACGCGCCGCCATGCACCTTGCCGCCGAAGTTGACCGAGCTGGGCTCGGCGAGAAAGCGGAAGGTGGTTTCGGAACGGTCCAGGGGCGCTAAGGCAGGGGTGCTCATCTTGACTCCGGTCAATCGGACGCATTTAAAGGAGGCGATTATACGAGCGCAATATTGACTCCGTCGCGGGTCGGATGGGGCTAAGTAGCCGAATTTCGACCTGGACGAGCGCAATGCTTTCGTCGGGCTTTCGGTTCGAGGCCCGTTTAACTCGCCGCCACAAGCGCAGAAACCGCCGCGCGCTGCGGCACGACCGCCGACTCGAACCGCTCCCGATACTCGAGCGGCAACACGCCGAAGCGCCGCACGAAGGCTCGCCTCAAATTCTGCTCGCTGCCGAAGCCACAATCGAGCGCAATCCGCTTCAGCGGCCGGCGCGACTCCGCCAGCGCCCGCGCGGCCGCCTCCAGCCGCAATGCCGACACCGTTTTGGCCGGCGTGCGGCCCACCTCGTCGACGTAGCGCCGCGCGAAAGTCCGTGGACTCATTTGCGCACGCTCGGCCAGCCGCTCGACCGATAGGTCGTCGCGCAAATGGCCCGCCATCCAGCTATGCAACGCCTCGAACGGCCCGCCCGCCGACGCCTGTGCAGCAAGCGCCGCGCTGAATTGCGACTGGCCGCCGGGCCGTTTCATGAACACCACCAGCCGCCGCGCCGCCTGCATCGCAACCGCGTGGCCGACATCTTCTTCGATCAGCGCGAGCGCCAGATCGATGCCCGCCGTCACGCCCGCCGATGTCCAGACGACGCGCTTTCCCTCGCCATGGCCCACGTCGCGGATAAAGATCGGATCCGCGTCGACCTGTACGTTGGGAAAGCGCTGCGCGAGATGCGGCGCTTCCCGCCAATGGGTGGTCGCCCGGCGGCCGTCGAGCAGGCCCGCCGCGGCGAGATAGAAGGCGCCCGTGCAGACTGAACACACGCGCCGCGCCTCCGGCGCACGCCGCCTGATCCACGAGACGAGTTCCGGCTGCAACGTGCAGTGTTCGTCGATTGGGACGCCGGGGACGATCAGCGTGTCGATCGGCTGGTCGTCGAGTGAATCGAGCCGTTGCGTCACGACCGGCAGGCCAGGAAAGGTTTGCAGCACGCCGCCGTCGATCGACGCGACGGTCGTGCGATAGGCGACCGGCTCGGCAGCGTTGCCGGACTTGCCCGCCGCAGCCGCCATGGTCAACTCCGCTCGCCAGAACGCCTCGAGCGGCCCGCATGCATCGAGCAGCACGAGATCAGGAGCGACCGCGAAAACGATATGACGTACCGTCATCAGGACACCCCCGCCGCAAGTTGCCGCTTCCGCGACCACGCATACGCCAGCGTAGCCAACGCCGCCATCCCCAGCAGCGGAAAGATCGCGGCATTGATCGTCGCCCAGCCGAAGCGCGCCAGCAATTGCCCGGCAAACAGCGAGCCCAGCGCGGAAAACGCAAACGTCGTGAATTCGCTGGTCGCCTGCGTCTTGGCCCGCTCGGACGGCCGGTACGATTGTGCGAGCAGCGTCGAGCCGCCGACGAACATGAAATTCCACCCCACGCCGAGACAGGCGAGCGCCGCGTAGAAGTGCGGCAGATCGGTCGAGCGCAGCGCCAACACACCGCACAGCGCCGACAGCACGATCCCCGCACCGATCACCGGCAGCACGCCAAAGCGCCGGATCAGCCGCGCGGAAAACAGCGACGGCGCGAACATGCCGACGAGGTGCCATTGGATGATCGCCGCGCCGTCGCCGATCGTGTGGCCGCACGCCACTGCCGCAATCGGCGTCGCGGTCATCACGAACATCATCACGGCGTAGCCGAGCGCGTTATTGGCGAGCGCCGCTGCAAAGATCGGCTGTCGCACGATTTCGCCGAGTGGCCGCGCCGGTTCGTGCGTCACGGCCGCACTCGCGGACGGTGCGGCGTCGCGATACAGCAGCGCGAGCATGGCAATCGATACGAGCCCGAAGCCGGTGACGAGCGCATAGGAGCCGGCGAAGGCCACCGGCGCGAGCCAGTCCTTGCTCCATGCAGCGAGCAGTGGTCCGCAGACGGCGGCCACCACGCCGCCGGTGAGCACCGTCGAAATCGCGCGGCTTTTGCCTTCGATTCCCACCGCATCCGCAGCCGCCAGCCGGTAGTACTGCGCGAACGCCTGGAACATGCCGACGGTCGCCGTACCGGCGCAGAACGCCCAGAAGCTGTGATGAAAGATCGCCCACACGGAGACGGCCCCGCCCAGCGCGCCGACACCGGCGCCGAGCATGAAGCCCGCGCGCCGTCCGATGCGCGCCATCAGGAACGACGCGAAGATGGTGGTCAGTGCGGCGGCGACGGTAATCAGTGAAAACGGCAGCGTCGCGAGCGCCTTGTCATCGGCAAGCGTGTAGCCGACCAGACCGGTCAAGGTCAGATCGATCGAGACCGATGAGGTGTAGAGCGCCTGGCAGACCGCCAGCACGCGCGCGGCGCGCCGGCTATGAGGATCGGAGTGGCCGGAGTCGGTTTGCGTGCCGGCAAAGGACGAAGCGGCAGAGGGAGCAGCGGGTGGCGGCATCGGTAGGCCTCGGACGGCGAAAGTGGCGATGCCTGGATCGTCACATGGCCGGAGGTGGCAGGAATGACAATGATGCATCAATTCCAGCCAGTCGCCGCACTCGGCCACCTGAAAATGTGGCCGCGCGCCTCGCGCTTACTTGCGAACCGTAATACCTTCGTCGATCGTGCCGTACATCGTGATGCTGCCCGTGCCTGCACCCGAGCTCGAGCCGGAACCGCCCTGCGCGCACGCGCTGAACAACAGAACCGCGGCCGCGGCGGCAAGAAGAAATTTCATGACAGCGTGTTCCGGGCGAAGACAGAGTTCGATTCTAGCCTGGCGGGTCAAGGCGACGCCAAAGCGGCATCGCCACACCGAAACGCAGAAACAGCGCCTCATCGAAGCACGTATCAGCCGGCCCTTCCCGCCGGATTTTCGTAGCCACTGCATTCGACGATTCACGCTAAGCTGAAACATCGAATACAGCAGCCGGATACAGTGGACTGCATGGCGCCCTGCCCGCGCCGCCAACCGGAGACGCCTGATGCCCATCACTCTCACAGACGAACAGAATCACTTCCCCGGCTTGAGCCGCATCGGTGCGCTGCTCGCCGATCCCGGCCGCGCCGCGATGCTGTGGTCGCTGATGGACGGCAGCGCCCGCCCGGCCGGTGAACTGACGATGATCGCCGGGCTCTCGCCGTCGGCAGCCAGCGCTCATCTGGCGCGTCTGACCGACGGCGGCCTGCTCGCGCTCGAAGTGCGCGGCCGGCATCGCTATTTCCGGATCGCCTCGCCGGATATCGCCGCCTCCATCGAAGCGCTCGCCAACGTCGCGCAGGTCAGCGCGCCGCAACGGGCCGTGCCGCGTCCAGTGCGCACCGTGCCGGTCGACATGCGCTACGCCCGCACCTGCTACGACCATATGGCGGGAGAATTGTCGGTACGGGTGTTCGAGCGGCTGGTCGAACGCGGTCTGCTGACGCTGCACGGCTCCTCGCTCGAAGCCACGACCGACGGCGCCGCCCGCTTCGCCGAATGGGGCATCGATATGTCCACCCAGAAGAGCCGCCGGCGCCGCTTCGCCTGCACCTGTCCCGACTGGAGCGAACGGCGTCCGCACCTGGGCGGCGCGCTCGGCGCCGCGCTGCTCGATTCGTGGTCGGCGCATGGCTGGGTCGAACGCACTGAGCGGCCGCGGATCTTGCGCATCACCCCGGCAGGCCACCGCCATTTCGACGCGTTCCTGGCCGCTTGAAACACGCTTAACTGATTGACGCGATTACAGAATTTGCGCATTCAGCTTACGAAACGCCTTATCGAGACCTTTTGTTACACGCTCGTGGGGAAGCCTTACAAAAGTGGGGGCCTTGAAACAAACCGCAAGGGTAGAGTGACTCTCACGGATGTCGCACAATGCGCGTCCGTCGGAGCCAAATCATGAGAACAGTAACCACACCCCAACAATCGAAACGTCGGATCACCGGCTACACACTGATCGCCGCCGCGGCGTTCCTGTTCGCGGCGCAAGCCACCCTCGCGCAGGAAGCCGAACAGGCGCCGCCAGAGGCTGCTTCACAACAGAACACCGATCCGCCTGGGCGTGTTGCACGTCTGAACTACACGGCCGGCGCCGTGACCACCGAACCGGCCGGCGCAACCGACTGGTCATACGCACAGATCAATCGCCCGCTCACCTCCGGCGATCAGTTGTGGAACGATCAGAACGCACGCTCCGAACTGCACATCGGTTCGACGGCCGTGCGCCTCGGCCAGTCCACCAGCCTCGACATCCTCAATCTCGACGACAACAGCGCGCAGCTGAAGGTCGCGCAGGGCACGTTGTCGGCACGCTTGCGCGAACTGGCGCCGGGCTCCACCTATGAAATCGACACGCCGAATGTGGCGCTCGGCCTGAACGGCCCCGGCGACTATCGTGTCGACGTTGCGCCGGACGGCAGCAGCACCACCGTCACCGTGCGCAGCGGCAGCGCGACCGTGTACGGCGACAGCGGCCAGGTGCCGGTCGCGGCCGGCCAGCAGATCCGCTTTGCCGGCACCAACCTGCAACAGGTCGCCGACAACGGCGCGCCTGGTCTCGACGGCTTCGATCAATGGGCAGCGAGCCGCGACGCAGCGGAAGACCGCTCGGTGTCGGCGCGCTATGTGTCGCGCGACATCCCCGGCTATCAGGACCTCGACGCCAACGGTACGTGGCGCAGCAGCCCGCAGTACGGTGAAGTGTGGGTGCCGCGTGCGACACCCGCAGGGTGGGCGCCTTATCACGACGGCCATTGGGTATGGCAAGCGCCGTGGGGCTGGACCTGGGTCGACGACGCGCCGTGGGGCTTCGCGCCCTACCACTACGGCCGCTGGGCCTACGTCGACGACTCTTGGGCGTGGGTGCCGGGACCAGTCGTGGTCAGCGAACCGCCTGTCTACGCACCCGCACTGGTTGCCTTCGTGGGCGGCGGTGGCGGCGGAGTCGACTGGGGCGTGAGCCTGGCGATTGGCGGTGCGGTCGCGGCCGGCGTCGCGTGGTTCCCGCTGGGCCCGGGCGAACCGTGGCACCCGCACTGGGGCGATCACGATCATTGGAGCCCGGGTTACTACAACCGCGTCAACAACACGACGGTCGTCAACAACTACAACCGCAACGTGACGAACGTGAATGTGACCAACATTCACAACACGTACATCAACTATCGCGCGCCGGGCGGCGTGACCGCGGTGCCGGCGACGGCCTTCGTGCATGGTCAATCGGTGGGCCGCTTCGCGCAGAAGGTTGACCCGCAGCAGTGGCGCAACGCGCGGATCAATCCGGGTGGTCCGGGGATCGCGCCGGTGAAGGAAAGCTTCGGACCGGGCCTGCGTAACGCGAATTACCGTCCGCCGGCCGGCGCGATGGCGCGCCCGGTCGTGGCTACCCGCAGTCCGGCCGTGCCGGCGGCGTACCACGACAGCCTTGCGCAACGTTTTGCGCAGAGCGGCGGACGAGTGCCAGGCGCGGGCGCGCCGATCGTGCGAACCTCGGTGCCGGCTCACATGGCGGGCGGTCCTGGGGCCATGCCGGTGCAGAACGTGCGGGTCGTGCAGTCGCATATAGCAGGACGGACACCGGGTGCAGCGCCGGGTGCACCCGGTGCGCCGGGTGCGCCTAATGGCATGCAGCAGGCTGGTCAGCGGCCGGGCGAAGCGCCGGTCAACGGTCAACCGCAACGCGGCGGCGAACCACAGGCGCGGCCAGGCATGCCGCCGCAAATGGCCAACGTGCATCAGCAACCCACCGAGGCTGCTCATCCGTCCAATGGTGTGCCCCGTCCGCCGCAAGCGAACGGCGCGAACCCGAACGCTTTCGCGCAGCAGCACGGCGCGCCGATGCAAGCAGGTCAGCAACCGGGCGCAGAAGGAAGGCACGAGCCTGCATGGACGCAGCCGCATACGCCGATGGCCCAGCAGGCGCAGCAGCACGGTGCCCCGCAGGAACAGGCTCGCCAGCCGGAGGCACGTCCTGGGCCGCAGCAACAGGTTCAGCGCCAGCCAGAAGCGCAGCCGCCGCGCGCACCTGAAGTGCACGCCCAGCCGCAGGCGCCCCAGCCGCAACAGATGCAGCAGGCGCAGCAGCAACCGCGTCAGGAATATCGTCCGCAGCCGCAACAGGTACAGCAGCCGCGTCCTGAACCGCAACCGCAGCAAGTGCAGCAGCCACGTCCGGAGCCGCGCCCGCAACCGCAGCAGGTACAGCAGCCGCGCCCTGAGCCGCGCCCGCAACCACAGCAGGTGCAGCAGCCGCGCCCTCAACCGCAACCGCAACAGGTGCAGCAGCCGCGCCCTGAGCCGCGCCCGCAACCGCAACAGGTGCAGCAGCCGCGCCCTGAACCGCGTCCGCAGCAGGCGCAGCAGCCGCGCCCCCAGCCGCAACCGCAGCACGCCGACCAGCATTCGAGCGGCGGCAATCGTGACGAGCATCACAAAGGCTAAAGGTTACGCGCGCAGCTAGATGCGCTGACAACCCGATAGCCGGAAAGCGGCAAGAAAAAACCCCCGCGATTCGCATCGCGGGGGTTTTTTCTTTGAGCAGCCTGCGAGCAGATGCTCAGCGCGCGTTCAGACCGCCATCGGCGCCGTGAGCGGCTCGTGATGCCGGTAGCCGACCAGCGAGAAGTCCGACGGCTCGATCTTCTCCAGCCATTCCGGCTCATACACGCCGGTTTTCGCATAGTCCGGCACACGGTCCGAGATCGCGAAGGCCGGGCTTTCATACGGCTCGCGCGTGAGCTGTTGCTTCAGCATGTCGAGCTGGTTCTCGTAGATGTGCGCGTCGCCGATGAAGTAGGTAAACCAGCGCGGCGTATAACCCGTCAGCCGGCCCACCAGATGCAGCAACGCCGCGCCTTCGGTCAGATTGAACGGCGTGCCGAGGCCAACGTCGTTGCTGCGGATGTACAGACACAGCGAAATTTCTCGCCGCGCAACATTCGGCAGGAACTGATAAAGCAGGTGGCAAGCCGGCAGCGCGATCTGGTCCAGCACCGCGGGGTTCCAGGCATGAAACAAAATTCGCCGGTCGGCCGGGTTCTGCATGATCGTGTCGAGGCATTGCCGCAACTGGTCGATCGCCTTGTACAGCAGCACCTTGGGGCTGCCGTCTTCCTCGAATTCCGTCACGACCTGGAAGCCACGCGCCGTGGCATCGGCCAGCTGCGCGGCGGCGCCTGCGTCCAGCACCTTGTAGGCCGGCCACTGGCGCCACTGCACGCCATACACGTCGCCGAGATCGTCCGGGCCCTGGCGATACGGATTGGCGAGCCATTGCGGATTCTGGTTGGCGTTCGCGTCCCAGACCTTGCAGCCGAGATCGCGGAAATCCGCGGCGCTGCGCGAGGCGCGCAGAAAGCCGACCAGCTCGCCCACTGCCGACTTGAACGCCAGTTTTTTCGTGGTGACGGCGGGAAAGCCCTGCTGGAGGTCGAAGCGCAACATGGCGCCTGGCATGCTGATGGTGCGGATGCCGGTGCGGTTCTCCTGCCACGTGCCGGTGTCGAGAATCGTGCGGACGAGGTCGAGGTATTGTTTCATGCGGGTTCCTTCGACGAAGCGCGCGCCTGGTCAGGCACACACGCCACGGAGATTGAGCGGAAAACCCGATTTTAACAAGCGCAGCCGGACGGCGCCCGGTCGAGGCGCGCCGCGGAGAAAATATCGGTGGCTAAGGGGCCACTAAGTGGGCCGCTGAGCGGGCGCTAAGTGGACAACTACGCCCGTCAGAGATGCGGCACCGAGGCCGGCAATTCGCCGTGCGGCGTGACCAGCGGTTCGCCTTCCATATGGCGCATGCCGTGCGAGCACAGCAGGCGATACAGCGTCACGCGTGAAATGCCGAGTTCCTGCGCGGCGTCGCCGAGACGGCCGCGATGGCGCAGCAGCGCGAGTTCGATGGCCTGACGTTCGGCCGCTTCGCGCGCCTGCGCAAGCGAAACGGGCACAATCTCCACATACTCGGCCAACTCGAGATCACGTGCCGTGATCGCGCGCCCTTCCGACATCACGATGGCGCGCCGCACGCGATTGATCAACTCGCGCACGTTGCCCGGCCAGCCGTAGTTATGCAGCGCCGCGATGGCGTCGGGCGCGAAACCGCGCAGACGGCGGCTTGCATCTTTCTTGAAACGTTCCAGCATGTGCCGCGCAAGCAGTTCGATATCCTTACCACGTGCACGCAACGGCGGTTCGTCGATTTGCAGCACGCACAGACGGTGATACAGATCGGAGCGGAACCGCCCTTCGATCATCGCGGCCGTCATATCTACGTGCGTTGCCGAAATGATGCGCACGTCGACGTCGATTGAACCGTGCCCGCCGAGCCGCTCCACCTTGCGTTCCTGCAGGAAGCGCAGCAGGCTCGCCTGGCTTTCGAGCGGCAGATCGCCGATTTCGTCGAGAAACAGCGTGCCGCCGTTGGCCGCTTCCACGCGGCCGATCTTGCGCTGGTTGGCGCCGGTGAACGCGCCGCGCTCATAGCCAAATAGTTCGGATTGCAACAGATGTGGGGGAATCGCGCCGCAGTTGATCGGCACAAAAGGTGCATTACGGCGCGCCGAGCGTTCGTGGATCGCGACCGCGGTCAGCTCCTTGCCGGTGCCCGACTCGCCTGAGATAAATACCGGCGCGTCGGTCATGGCCACTTTGCGGATCGAGCGGAACAGCGCCAGCATCGCGTCGCACGAACCGACCATTTCACCTTCGGCGCCTTGCGAAGCGTCGTTCGATGCCGGCTCGCCGAGCGAAATCATGCCGTATGCATGACCGACCGAATCCACGATCCTGTCGCCCGAGTACGGCACCGTTACATAGTCGAAACAATAGTCCCGCACGAGCCGGCGCAAGGCCGCGTCCTGCAATTGTCCAGGCGTGGTTGCCGCAACCCAGCCGACGTTCGGCATGGTCAGACAGGACTCGAAGGCGGCGATTTCGTGTGGCTGAAAATCACTAGACAGATCGAGCAAGCCGCCCGCCGCCATTCCGGCGCGAACAGCACGGCGCACATCGCGCGCCGACCCCACGACTTCGACATGCCAGCCGCGCTGATGGAAGCGAGTATTCAGTTCCGCGCTCGGATCGCGTGAAACGTAAATCAGTTGCCGCGTTGCGGGTTCCATTATTCAGATCCTCTCGTCAACGAACGTTAAGGATGACGCACGCACCTGAACTTCAGTTCAGACACGCTGACTCGTTCGGGATTCGCGATATAGCAAAAACCGAACGGCCATTCCATTCCGTGCGGACAGCTGATCCCCAAGAAAGCGGCGTGTGTGTTTGAGACGGCCCGTTAGCGGGCTTTTTTAAATCTGAAGCTGTTTTCGAGAGCTTACTATACACGCGCCGCTTGGAAAACAATTATGCGAATTTAATCGGGGACCCCTTGCCCAGCAAGGCCAAGCGGCCAATAAATAGTTATTCAGCTTATGAATAAAAGCATTGTGGAAGCGCTTTTCCTAGCGTAGACCCGAAGGTACTTCATACCGTCGGATTTAACGAATTACAGGTATTTTCTGCCTGCCGTTTCAGCGCTGAAACGTTTTTGTCCGATTTCTTACCTGTTACTCCGCGGTATGCGGGTCACATCCAGACGCACCAATGGATTGCGACTCATGGCACACGTTTCGCTAAATGCTGTGCACCAAGGAGACACATCATGCGACTCGCTTTCCGCATCGACCTGAGCAGCATTGCACCTTGCGCCGCACTATGCGCCGCCGCGGTGACCTTGACCGTGCTGTCCGCTGGCGTCAATGCACAGGAATTCGCGCTGCCTCAATCCGCCACGATGGCCGAAACCGCCGATGCCGGTTCCGCCACCCTCGCGAGCACGACGCTCGCAGCGGTGGCCTCGCCGACCACGACGGTTGCGGATGTCACGCATACGACAAGCGCCGCCGCGGTGGACAACACCGTGGCCGCCACGAACGACAGCGCCGCGCCCCGCAGCGATCTGGCCGGCAACGCGCTGAGCATTTCCGCCGACGCCGCGTCTATGACCGATCTCGTGCTGGACGATCAGGCGCTGTCCCACCAACGCGGCGGCTTCGGCGGCATGTTGATGGTTTCAGCAACGCCGCAACTGATGCGCGGCTTTAACAACAGTGGCAACGGCGTAACGCTGTGGGACGAAATTGCCCCGCCGTCGCAGTTGCCAGTTCCCGTCGACGTCGCCCGCTCCGCTCAAGGCAACGTCACGAGCTACCAGAGAAATTAGCACGACGCGCCGCTCGCTGCCCAAGACCGCACCGACCGATCGTCCGCCCGCAAGGAACTGACATGAACGCCTCAACCCAGAAGCCGAACAGCAGCCGCCCCTCGGCAGCCGTGCTGTGCGCGCTGCTCGGCGTGCTCGCTGCCGGCGCCGTAACGAGTGCCGCCGCGCAGCAGTTGACGCAGCCGGGCAACCTCATTATCGAGCGCGACATCACGCCACGCGATGCGTTCGTGCCGGTGCCGAAGAGCCAGGACCCGATCGCGGTCCAGGTCCAGACGTTCCCGAGAGCGACCTTCGATGGCGCGATCGGCACGATGGCGAGCGATCTCGACCTGAACGGCGCGCACGGCACGGCCGGCATCGCCGGCAACGGCTATATGCCTGCACTGGTCGGCGCCAACGGCATCACACACATGCTGGCGGGCGCCGGCAACAACGTTCCGGTCGGCGCGGGCGCCAGCTTCGGCGGCGCAGGTGGGATCGGCAGCTCGATTGCCCAGTCGGTCAGCAGTGCACTCGCCCCCTTGGGCGCAGCTCTAGGAGCCATGAAATGACAACGTCACGCGCACCGGCCAAGCGCCTTCCGTCACGCAAACAGTCGCGCTGGCCCCTGCTTGCCTGGGCAGTGCTTGGCTGGGCGAGCTTCGCGGCCCATGCCCAATCGCTGCCGGCCCAGATCGACGCGGAGTCGGTTATCGGCAAAGGCGCGGTCAGCGGCAGCCTCGGGGTCATCGCCATCAACGAGACCTCCGGACTCGATAACGCACAAGCGAATCAAGGCGTGTTCACCAACGGAGCCACGCCTCTCAACCTGATCGGCAGCTTGCAGGGCGCGGCCACCAACGCCAAGACGGCGGCTGCGAAAAGCACGATCAGCAGTAACGCATTTTCAAACACCTCTGGCCTTATCGAAGTGAATCAGTCGGCGGGTGTAGGGAATCTTCAGCGGAACAGCGCCGTAGTTGGTTCTGGACCGATTGGAGCGGAGATCGTAGCGGATGGGGTGCTATCCGCTACGACCGCCAAGGGCGGCGGTCTGGGAAGGTCTGGCGAAAACCACGACGTACGCGAGGTATCCATCGGTACGGATGCGCTCAAAAACGTCAGTGGGATCGTTCAGATCAACCAGACAGCCGGCTCAGGTAACGTCAGTTCAAACAGTTTTGTGCTCCGTCCCCCGGCGGGCACCTTTTTCTAACGAGCCACACTCTTTATCGGAGCGTCATCATGAAGCGCACTCTCATTGCAGCGGCCGTCCTGTCGACGTTGGCAGCAAGCTCGGCTTACGCCGAATGCACGGCCGGCTGCGACCCGGCTGAGCTCTTTACGGCAACCAACATCTACACCGACATTGGCGAATTCGGTTTCATTACCTTGCGCGGCCACGTCAATGTGTCGAGCAGCTCCGGCGCCACGGTCAACAACACCCAGAATGTAGACATCGGTGGCGTCAACATGAAGACGCCTCCGCAGACCTACACCAGCGGCCACGTAACCACGACGATCGATTCGACCAAATCCTGGTTCAATGGCAGCGGCGGTGGCTCGAACTACGCGGTTCACTCGTCGTACAGCGCTGGCTCGTTTGCCGAAGGCTCGCAAGAACAATCGGCTGCAGCTTACGCACAAGGCCACAGCTTCGGCGAAAGCAGCGGCTTCTCGCAAGGCTACCAAGCATCGGTTGCCGGCGGCAGCCACGTCAACACCCACAACAGCGCGAACGGCTATCTGGCAGCCGGCTTCATCGCTGGTCTCGGCGGCGGCAATGGCGTGATCTTCGGCGGGGTAGCGGCAGGCTTCGCCGCCGCACTGAACACGCACTCCTCGGATAACTTCGGCGGCTACTTCGCCGAGCAGTCCTCGGGACACCAGGCCGCATGGGGACAGGAACATTCGTCCGGCTACTTCGCGCAGGCTGCGGAACAAAGCGCCTCGGGCTACTACAAGGCCAGCCATGTCTCCGCGAGCGCCAACGCATGGGGCTGGAGCGCGCATGACAGCATCAGCGCAGGCACAGTGAATGTCTACGGCAGCATCACCGAGCACATCAACACCGAAAAACCGACGGTGATGTCTGCTGCGATCGGCGACGGCGCATTGCAAACCGCGAACGGCAATATCGGCGTCAACATGGCCACCGGTGTCGACAACGCGCAATCCAATGATGCCGCCCTGTCCAACATGGACGTCGGCCCCGTGTTCGGCACTGCGCAGATCTACTCGACGCAATCGTCGGACGGCAAGGCGCGGATTGGTGACTTCAACTTCACCGCCAGCGTCGGAGCCGACGTGCTGAAGGGCGCGACCGGCAACATCGGGGTGAACGTGGCGTCGGGTGTCGGCAACGTGCAAAACAACAGCCTCGCCGCCTCGGCCACCACGGATAGCAGCAGCAGCGGCATGGGCTGGGGTCATAAGGGCGGCAAGGACGGCGGCGAAGTCATCGCATCCGACCAGAACTGCCAGACCGCAGGAGCAAGCGTCAGCGGCAACTTCACCGGTTCGTCGATGCTCGGTGCGGGCGCTCTGTCCAATGCAAGCGGCAACATTGGGGTGAATATCGCGTCGGGTGTAGGCAACCTGCAACACAACGGCCTTGCAGTCGCCAGCGTGTCGCATCAGTAACTAAAGCAGTATCGCAGGAAGACACCGGTCAGCCTCGTGCTGGCCGGCTGTCTCCGCAGGGGGGGACATACCATGTTCGGGGTGAGCAGGGTAACGCACGGCTTTTTCCTGACACTCTTCGCTGGACTCGTGCTTTCGCAGACGGGTCACGCGCAGAGTGCCCTTTCCATGAACGCAGCAGCGGGCGTGCCGTTCGACGTGAACGTGCGTTCGATCCGCGAGATCCGCTACAACCACATCGTTTCGCAGCGTTACGACTACAGCTGCGGCTCGGCCGCTCTGGCCACGTTGCTGAAGTACGGCTACGGCATCGACATTCCCGAACCCGAAATGATCCAACGCATGATGGTGTTTTCGACACCAGAGGTGGTGGTCAAGAACGGTTTCTCGATGCTTGACATGAAGAAGTTCGTCGAAACGATCGGCCTGCGTGGCCGGGGTTTCCGCGTGACGCCTGAAGCGCTCTATCACCTGCAGATTCCTGTGCTCGTGCTGATGAACAGCGACGGCTACGAGCACTTCGTGATCGTCAAGCACGCGGAAGACAGCCGCGTCTTCATTGCCGACCCAGCGCTCGGCAACCGCATCGTCATGGAAGACGACTTCGTCAAGAAATGGAACGGCCTCGTATTCGCGGTCGTCGGCAAGCCATTTATGGAGGATTCTCCGCTCTTGCAAGGCAACGAGTCGCTCGCGCTCAAGCTGCGTGAACGTGCACTGGAAAACGGCACGGCTGCGACTCCCTTTGTTGAATACGGTTTGATCAAGGCAGAGTTGTTCTGACTCATCATGGACCGAAACTTACTCACCATTGGCTGTGCGTTGTGTTTCACAACGTGCGGCCTCGCATCAGTCGCACACGCTGCCGAGCAGACATCTACGGTGTTTGAAGACGTCGGCGCGCTCAAGCTCCAACCTGTCGACGACGCCATCCTCGCCAACCAGACCGGCAAAGGCATCGTTGGGGACATCATTTCGGGTGTCGTTATCACCCTGCTGTCGCAATGGCAGTTGCCGAACGGCGCCACCGCTGTCGCCTCGGGCTCGCTCGCCATCGGTACAAACACGCCCAACCAGCCGAACGTCCAGTTCAATTCAACGGCCTCCGTGACCGGTCCGAACATGGGCGGCGGCAGCGGCGCCAACCGCAACGCCAGCGCAACCGGCGGGCAGAACGTCAGCGTCAACGGCGTCTCGCAGATTACCCAGGTGGCCGGCAACGGCAACCTCGGGACGAACCAGGCGCTGATCGATTTCGACGCCTCGCCTGGCAGCCTGGCGGGCGGGTCCTATAACAACGCAACGTCGGCCGCCGCAAGCAATTCGAACGGCTCGGTGAAAGCCTCCGTCAGTCTCGCCAACGGCGGCATTTCGATTTCGTTGCAGACGCCCAGCGGTATCGCGACCCAAACCATCGCGCCGTCCAGTGTGCTGCAGGCCGGCAAGATTGCCCAACTCTTGCAGATCGCAGGCAATAACCAGCAAGTCGCCAACCAGTTGCAACTGCATTTGCAGACGCAGCCGATGTCGGCCTCGATGCTGCGCCAGATTGGCGTCCTACAAGCCCTGCAAAACACGGTAAGGAGATAACACGGGCCGCCACCCGACCAGGAAGGAGACCGAAGTACCAAACGACCGCGTGATGCACAAGGAGACATGCGACGCGCAGTCAGAATACCGGGGGAACAAAAATGATCAGATTCTCAAAGAACGGGGCGCCGCGCATGGCGTTAGCGGCTATTCCAGCCGCCGTCATGCTGTTTGCGCTATCGCAGGGGGCCAGCGCGCAAGCGCTCGCCGATCAATCGGTTGAAGAACGGCTGAACACGCTCATGCGTGTTGTCAGCGAGCAGCAAAAGCAGATCATCTCACTCGAACGGCAGGTCACGAACCTCGAAATGTCGCAGCGCGGCCGCGGCGCACCGGGTTACGGTGAGCAGGCCGGCAGCGCGGCGGTCGCCGAGCAGCCTGGCGCAGACGGCCTGCCTGTGCCGTTGCCACCGCTTGCCCAGGTGAACCCGGGTACTCCCGCGCCGGGGGGCGCCACGGGTACCGCGACAGGTGTGCCGGTCACGCCGCCCGTGCCGGAAGGCAGCGGTGGCGGTGGTGGCCTGCCGGCCGCGACCGACGGCAGCGGCGCGATCGGCCAGACGCAGAAGGCCGCGCAACCGGTGCGCACCCAATCGGAAGACGCAGTGGTGCAAAGCCAGCAGCACACGCCGCTGTTCGAGCACAAGCTGACCCTCGACTGGGGTATCAACGATACCTACTACGATCGCCGCCAGTTGCAACTGTCCGGCTTCCTCGCGCTCGACGCGATTTTCCTCGGCAACATCAACCTCGGCGAGACCAAGTCGCACCAGGTGATGGCCGACCTCGACACGCGCTACGGTCTGACCGACCGCATCAGCGTCGACGTCGACGTGCCCTATGTCTACCGGCACAGCAATTTCATCGTCGGCGGAGCCGGCGGAGCGGCGAATACGGTCTCGGATGCCTCGGCAAATTCGAGCAATATTGGCGACGTCAATTTCGGGATCTACTACCAGTTCCTGAAGGAAACCAACAATCTGCCGGATGTGGTCGGCAGCCTGCGCATCAAGGCGCCGACCGGTACGTCGCCGTTCGGCATCAAGCTGGCGCAGGTCGATGCCAACAACACCAACCTCGTCGCCCCCACCAAGCTGCCCACCGGCACCGGCTTCTGGAACATCACGGCGGGCCTGTCGTTGTTGAAGACCTACGATCCGGTCGTGCTGTTCGGCAGCGTTTCGTACACCTACAACATTGCCCGCTCGTTCCAGGACATCTCGTCGGTCATCGGTCAGACCGAACCGGCGACGGTCAAGATCGGCGACGTCGTGCAATTCGGCGGCGGCGTGGCGCTCGCGTTCTCAGACAAGGATTCCGCCAGCATTTCGTACACCATGGCGCTGGAACCCGAGTCGCAGACCAAGTCGCCAGGCGGAACCTATTCGAAGGTGCCGGGCAGCGAGACCACCGCGGCCGCACTGACCTTCGGCTTGAATCACGTAGTGAACAAGCACTTGACGATCAACGGTTCGGTATCGGTCGGCCTCACGCCCGACACGCCGAACTTCGTGATCGGTGTGCGTTTTCCCTACACTTTTTGACGTGTCAACGATACGAGGTTGATCGTGCGCGAATCACCCCATTTGAGCAGCGTTACACCGCCCTCCGGCACTCATCTGTCGATTGCCCGAGCGTCGGATGTTTCTGTGACACGGGCAGCGGAAGTCCTCGTGGGGCGGCCGTCGGAAGTCTCTTTGGCGCGACCTCAGGAGGCCGCTGTGGGACGCTTGCACGAGGCGTCCCCCGCCGCGAATGGGAGCGGTCTGCTGCATGCGCGGACCGATCGGTCGCTGCTGTACGTCGCGCGCACGCCGGACGAAGCGCTCGCCGCCCATCTGAAGAGCCGCGGCTGGCATGTGATGGTGGCCCGCTCAGCGCATGAGGTCTCGCGCCTGCTCAAGCCCGACGTGATATGCGCCGGCATCGTCGACCTGGCCAGCTTTGCGCCGCGCGATCTTGGCGGGCTCGAAGCGAGCCTGCGTCAACAGCAGATCGGCTGGATTGCGCTCGCCACTTCGGAACGCCTCGCCGACGCCAACGTGCGGCGCCTGATCCGCCACTACTGCTTCGACTACGTCAAGACACCGGTGGCCAACGCCACGATCGACTACCTCGCCAGTCACGCATTCGGCATGGTGACGCTGTGCGATGCCGATGAGATTCCGCCTGCCGCGCCCGCTGCCGACGACGAAGATGAAATGGTCGGCACCTGCGAAGCGATGCAGCAACTCTTCCGCACGATTCGCAAAGTCGCCAACACCGACGCCAGCGTGTTCATCTCAGGTGAGTCCGGCACCGGCAAGGAACTCACGGCGCTGGCGATCCACGAACGCTCGCCGCGTCGCAAGGCGCCGTTCATCGCTATCAACTGCGGCGCGATTCCGCACCATCTGCTGCAATCCGAACTATTCGGCTACGAACGCGGCGCGTTCACCGGCGCGAACCAGCGCAAGATCGGCCGGGTCGAGGCCGCGGACGGCGGCACCCTGCTGCTCGACGAAATCGGAGACCTGCCGATGGAAAGCCAGGCGAGCCTGCTGCGCTTTTTGCAGGAAGGCAAGATCGACCGGCTCGGCGGCCGCGAATCGATTCCCGTGGACGTGCGAATCATCTCCGCTACCCACGTGGATCTCGAGATCGCGATGCGCGACGGCCGGTTCCGCGCCGACCTGTTCCACCGCCTGTGCGTGCTGCGTGTCGACGAGCCGCCGCTGCGCGCCCGCGGCAAGGACATCGAGATTCTTGCGCATCACATCATGCACAAGTTTAAGACCGACAGCGCGCGCAAGATCCGCGGCTTTACGCCATCGGCGATCGAGGCAATGTACAACTACGGCTGGCCCGGCAATGTGCGCGAACTGATCAACCGGGTGCGCCGCGCGATCGTGATGGCGGAAAACAAGCTGATTTCCGCCGAAGACCTCGACCTTGCGCAGTTCACCGAGCAGGAGACCATGAGTCTCTCGCAGGCGCGCGAAGCCGCCGAGAAACGCGCGATCGAAGCTGCGCTGCTGCGGCATCGTCATCGCTTGAACGAGGCGGCGATCGATCTGAATATTTCGCGCGTCACGCTGTACCGGCTGATGGGTCACCATGGACTGCGGGAATTGGTCGCCGTTGATGACAAAGCGTCGTTTGAACCGAGCGTCGCCGACGAGGCTGCTCACGAATGATGCGGCGCCTGGCGGGGTACCGGCTGCCCGGCCGGTGCTCCGCCGACTTGCATGGCGGCACGGCGTTGCACCTCAGGTAGAATCATCCTGGTTACGTTCCCCTTTCCATTCGATGACGACGCTCACCTTGATCGTCGCTCGCGCCAATAACGGCGTGATCGGCCGCGACAACCAGTTGCCCTGGCGACTTCCCGAAGACCTCGCGTTCTTCAAGCGCACCACGATGGGCGCGCCCATCATCATGGGCCGCAAGACGCATGAATCGATCGGCCGGCCGTTGCCGGGACGCCGCAACATTGTCGTGACACGGGATGCCGCACGGCGCTTTCAGGGTTGCGACGCGGCCACCACGCTCGAAGACGCGCTGAAGCTGGCCGCCCAGGATCAGGCCCCGGAAGCGTTTCTGATCGGCGGCGCACAATTGTATGCGGAAGGTTTGCGTCAGGCGGACAAGCTGATCATCACCGAGATCTCCGCCGACTTCGAAGGCGACGCCACCTTCCCCGAACTCGACGAAAGCGAGTGGGAAGAAGTCGCGCATGAAACGCATCGCGCCGACGCGCCGAATGACTTCGATTACGCGTTCGTGACGTATAAGCGCAAGGGCACTTGAGGGTGTTGTACCGCGGCTGACTGACGGTCTGTGCTTCGCTTCGCGCATTCGCCATTCGTCTTTCGCCGCTACCCATCGTGCACGCATAAAAAAACGCCACGCTTTGCTTGCGTGGCGTTTCTGTTTGCAGCGCCGTTGTGCAGCCCTGTGCCACCGGCCGGCGCTTGATCGAAGCGCTTACTGCCCGGCGATCGTCATCCGTTCGATCAGCACCGAGCCCGTTTCCTTGGTGCCGCGCGTGATCGTATCCGCGCCGATCGCGACGATATGGCGGAACATCTCCTGCAAGGTGCTCGCCACCGTGATTTCCTCGACCGGATACTGGATCTTGCCGTTCTCGACCCAGAAGCCCGACGCGCCGCGCGAATAGTCGCCCGTCACGTAGTTCACGCCCTGCCCCATCAGTTCGGTCAGCAACAGGCCCGTGCCGAGCTTCTTCAGCATTTCTTCGAAGTCGTCTCCCGGGCGCGTCTTCGAGCTGCGCAGCGACAGATTGTGCGAGCCGCCGGCGTTACCGGTTGTCTGCATGCCGAGCTTGCGCGCCGAGTAAGTGGACAGGAAATAGCCTTCCACTACACCGTCCTTCACCACCGAACGTTGTTTCGTGCGAACCCCTTCTTCGTCGAACGGCGCGCTACCCATTGCACGCGCGACGTGCGGATCTTCGACCACCTGGACGTGCGGCGCGAACACCGGCTTGCCGAGGCTATCGACGAGGAACGAGGTCTTGCGGTACAGCGCGCCGCCGCTGGTGGCCTGGACGAACGCGCCGAGAATGCCGGCGGCGAGCGGCGCTTCGAACAGCACCGGCACCTTGCGGGTGTCGAGCCCGCGCGCGCCGATGCGCGACAGCGCCCGTTGCGCGGCGTAGCGGCCCACCGCTTCCGGATCGGCGAGGTCGGCCGCGCTGCGGGTCGACGTGTACCAGTCGTCGCGCTGCATGTTGCGCGCGCTGCCGGCAATCGGCGCACAGGCGATGTAGTGGCGCGAGTACGGATAGCCCGCGAGGAAACCGCGCGAGGTGGCCAGCACGAACTGCGAGTGCTGCGCCGAGACGCTCGCGCCTTCCGAGTTCTTGATCTGCGGATCGGTGGCGAACGCGGCGTCTTCCGAGCGACGGGCGATTTCCACCGCTTCGTCGGCCGTCAGATTCCACGGGTGATACAGATCGAGATCGCGCGGCGCGGTTTCGAGCAGGTCTGCCTCGGCGAGACCCGCGCAGTCGTCTTCCGCGGTGAAGCGGGCGATGTTGTACGCCGCCGCGACCGTGTCCTTCAAGGCTTGCGACGAAAAATCCGAGGTGCTCGCGTTGCCGCGCTTGTTGCCGATGAACACCGTCACGCCGACCATCTTGTCGCGGTTGTGTTCGATCGTCTCGACTTCGCCGCGCCGCACGGAGACGGACAGGCCGTCGCCTTCGGAGATCTCGGTCGCCGCGTCGGTGCCGCCGAGCGACTTCGCGTGACGAAGGATGTCCGAGGCGATTTCCTTCAGTTCATCCTGGGTATGCGGAAAAAAGCGCTGCTTGACGTCCATGTCTGCTGCCATTGTCGTTGCCGTCCTGTTCGGGGCCGAGCGGCCCTGTGTGTTCGCCCATGCCACGCACCTGCGTGCGCATTTGCAAGTGCATTTGCGTGCGCGTTTGCGTAGTCACGCATCCCGCGATCATAGCAAGGGTTGCGAAGCCGTACCTGGCATTCGCCGCGTCCGCCGGAGCCGGCGAGCGCACTTGTGCGCAGCAGCACGGCGGGTCCGGCGTGCGCGGCACGCTACAATATCGGTATGACACGCAAAACCCGCATTCAACCCATCGAATCCGCCGAGCCGGAAGTCGACGAGAACGGCTACGACCGCCCCAGCAAGTCCCAGCTCAAACGCGAAATGCACGAGCTGCAGGAACTGGGCGCGGCGCTGATCGCCCTGCCGAAAGACGCGCTCAAGCGCATGCCGATGCCCGAAAAGCTCGACGACGCCGTCCGCGAAGCGCGCCGCATCACCGATCACGAAGGCAAGCGCCGCCAGGTGCAGTACGTCGGGCGCGTGATGCGCTCGCTGCTGGACGAGGAAACCGCCGCCCTGCGCACCGCGCTCGACACCTATAACGGCGTCAACAAGGCGGAAACGGCCAAGCTGCACTGGATCGAGCGCACCCGCGAGAAACTGCTCGCCGACGACGCCGCGCTGACCGAATTCATCCGCCAGCACCCGAACGCCGATCCGCAGCAGGGCCGCACGCTGATCCGCAACGCCCGCAAGGAAGCGCAGCAAAGCAAGCCGCCGCGCTATTTCCGCGAGTTGTTCCAGTGGATCAAGAACGCCGACGGCCCGTCTGCCGAGACCGATTCCGATGCAGAAGACGCGCTGGAAGACGACGATGACGACCGCGACGAATAAGCCGGCGCGTAATCTGGTCCGTAATCATCCGGACGAAATCGTGATCGGCCTCGTGTCGATCAGCGATCGCGCGTCGACAGGCGTCTACGAGGATAAAGGCATTCCGGCGCTGCAAGAATGGCTCGGCGCCGCCCTGACCTCGCCGTTCCAGGTGGTCACCCGCCTGATTCAGGACGATGCGCCCACCATTTCCGCCACGCTGATCGAACTGGTCGACGAAGTGGCTTGCGATCTGGTGCTGACCACCGGTGGCACCGGCCCGTCGCGCCGCGACGTGACGCCAGAAGCGACTTTGGCGGTAGCGACCAAGGAAATGCCGGGTTTCGGCGAGCAGATGCGGCAAATCAGCCTGAATTTCGTGCCGACCGCGATTCTGTCGCGCCAGGTGGCGGTGATCCGCGAAACCGCGGATCACGCGGCGCTGATCGTCAACCTGCCGGGGCAGCCGAAGTCGATCAAGGAAACGCTGGAAGGCTTGCGTGACGCGGACGCGGGCGGCGCCGTGAAGGTGCCGGGGATTTTCGCCGCGGTGCCTTACTGCATCGACCTGATCGGCGGCCCGTATGTGGAAACGAACGCCGACGTGGTGAAGGCGTTCCGGCCGAAGAACGCGGTGCGCGCCCCCCGGCAGGGTTGAGTTCAAAGCCGCGGCGACGTTACTCCACTAACAGCGCAACCGCCGCAGCTACAGCCGCGGCTGCGTTACTCCGCCGCCGGCGCTTCCGGCGCCGTCGGAATCAGGAAGTGCTCGCGGTAGTACTTCAGCTCGTCGATCGATTCATGGATGTCGGCCAGCGCCGTGTGCATGGCGCGTTTCTGGAAACCCTTGTAGATCGCCGGCTGCCAGCGGCGGCACAATTCCTTCAGCGTGCTGACGTCGAGATTGCGGTAATGGAAGAAGCGTTCCAGATCCGGCATCCAGCGCGCCATGAAGCGGCGGTCCTGGCAGATCGAGTTGCCGCACATCGGCGATTTGCCCGGCGGAACATAAGCGCCAAGAAATTCGCGAATCTGTTCGGTAGCGTCGGCCTCGCTCACCGTCGACGCCTTCACGCGGTCGATCAGCCCCGAGCGGCCATGCGTGTTCTGGTTCCACTGATCCATTTTGGCGAGCGTTTCGTCGCTCTGATGAATCGCCAGCACCGGCCCTTCGACCAGGCGGTCGAGCGTCGAATTCGTCACGACCACCGCGATTTCGATGATGCGGTCGGTGTCCGGCTCGAGCCCGGTCATTTCCATGTCCAGCCAGACGAGATTCATGTCGCTGCGTACGAGCGGCGGCTGTTCGGTGGAGGCGAGGATGTCAGTCATGAAGGCAGCCCTGATGGCCGCGCAGACGGCTTCTCCGGAAGCGCGCTTGCCGCGGCGAATGTTCGTATGAGATTGGTTAAAGCCGGGTTTGATCTTATCCCCCCGCCGCCAGGCGGGAAGAAACATATAATTCTCGCATAGATACCACGGAATCCCCGGATGCCTACCCTGTACTTCACTGTTCTGTTCGTCGTCGCCGTCGTGGCGATGGTCGGCACCAAGCTGTGGCTCGCGTCGCGGCAGATCCGCTTCGTCGCCGGCCATCGCGAGCAGGTGCCGAGCCAGTTTGCCGGCACCATCGCGCTCACCGCGCACCAGCGCGCCGCCGATTACACCGTCGAACGCACACGCCTCACCATGATCGAGATCGTCGTCGGCGCGGCTGTGCTGATCGGGCTCACGTTGCTGGGCGGCGTGCAGGCGCTCGATCTGGCGATCTCCGACTGGCTGGGCCGCGGCTACACCGGTCAGATCGCCCTGGTCGCGGCGGTGATCGCGATCACCAGCGTGATCGATCTGCCGTTCGAGTACTACCGGCAATTCGTGGTCGAGCAACGCTTCGGCTTCAACCGCATGAGCAAGGGCATTTTCTTCCTCGACCGTCTCAAGGGCGTCCTGCTCGGCGCGGCGTTCGGCCTGCCGCTGCTGTTCGTCGTGCTGTGGCTGATGAACCAGGCGGGCAGCCTGTGGTGGCTGTGGACGTGGATCGTCTGGGTCGCGTTCCAGTTGCTCGTGCTGGTCCTGTATCCGTCGTTTATCGCGCCGCTCTTCAACAAGTTCGAGCCGCTCAAGGACGAGGCGCTGAAAAGCCGCATCGAAGCGCTGATGAAGCGCTGCGGGTTCGCCGCCAAAGGCCTGTTCGTGATGGACGGCAGCCGCCGTTCGGCACACGGCAATGCGTATTTCACCGGCTTCGGCGCGGCCAAACGGATCGTATTCTTCGACACGCTGCTCGCGCGCCTGTCGGGCAACGAGATCGAAGCGGTGCTCGCGCACGAACTCGGCCACTTCAAGCGCCGTCACGTGATCAAGCGGATGGTCGTCATGTTCGCGCTCAGCCTCGTGATGCTCGCCCTGCTCGGCTGGCTGACGCAATGCGTCTGGTTCTATGAAGGACTGGGCGTGCGGCCGTCGCTGATCGGCGGCAATAGCGGCCTCGCGCTGGTGCTGTTCTTCCTCGCGCTGCCGGTGTTCCTGTTCTTCGTCACGCCGCTCGGCAGCTTGAGCTCACGCAAGCACGAGTTCGAGGCCGATGCCTTCGCCGCGACGCAAACCGATGCGCAAGACCTCGTCAACGCGCTCGTCAAGCTGTACGAGGACAACGCGTCGACCCTGACGCCCGATCCGCTCTACACCGCGTTCTATTACTCGCATCCGCCGGCGTCGCAGCGGATCGACCGCCTGTTGCGGCACGCATGAGCGGCCGCTCCCCGAAAGCGCCGCGCGCGCCGTCCAGCACGCGCGTAGGCGGCCTGGTGATTGCCGCTCACGGGCGACACTACCTGGTCGCGCCGGAAGACGGCAGTCCAATGCTTCAATGCTTCCCGCGCGGCAAGCGCAGCGAAGTGGCGGTTGGCGACCGCGTGATTTACGAACCGACTTCGGCGGACCAGGGTGTGATCGTCGAGATCGGCGAGCGGCGCAATCTGCTGTATCGCTCGGATCAGTACAAGTCGAAACTCTTCGCCGCGAATCTCGACCAGCTGCTGATCGTGCTGGCAACCGAGCCGCATTTCAGCGAAGACCTGCTCGGCCGCGCGCTGGTCGCCGCTGAGGCAAACGAGTTGAAGCCGTTGATCGTGCTGAACAAAATCGACGTGACCGGCGCGCTGGAGGGCGCGCGTAAGCGGCTCGAGCCGTACCGCGCGCTCGGCTACACCGTGGTCGAAGTGTCGATCAAGACGCAGCCTGACGCCGCGCACCCAGCTTTGCTCGAGCATCTGCAAGGTCACTCGACGCTGCTGCTCGGCCAGTCCGGCATGGGCAAATCGACGTTGGTGAATCTGCTGATTCCGGATGCCGAAGTCGCGACGCGCGAGATCTCGACCGCGTTGAACAGCGGCCGGCACACCACCACGTTCACGCGGCTCTACCCTTTGCCTGGCGCCGACGGCGGTGCGTTAATCGATTCGCCGGGCTTCCAGGAATTCGGCCTGCACCATCTGACCGAAGGCCGGCTCGAACGCGCGTTTCCCGAGTTCCGGCCGTTGCTGCCGAACTGCCGCTTCTACAACTGCCATCACTTGCAGGAGCCGGGCTGCGCGATCCTCGAAGCGGTCGCCGATGGCCGCATCCGGCGCGAACGGCATGCCCTGTATGCACAACTGGTGCACGAAGCCAGCCAGATCGTGCGCTAACGCGCGCCGCTGTCAAACCATGGATTCACGATGAAATTGATGCGCGCGCCGAATCTGATCATCGGACAGCATTGGGTCAATGTGCTGGAGACGGCGGGCATCGCTTGCGAGTTGCACAACCGCTATCTGAACGGCGCGCTCGGCGATATTCCGGCGGATCAGTGCGCGCCGGAGCTGTGGCTTGTGGATGAGCGCGATGAGGTGATGGCACGGCGGTTGATCGATGCGGCTTCGCATGGCCCGGCTGCGGGGTCGCCTTCGTGGCGATGCCGTCAGTGCGGGGAGACGCTTGAGGCGCAGTTCACGGTGTGTTGGCAGTGTGGGACGGCGCGGGATCCGCTGGATGGGTGAAGGGGTTGAGACTCAGGTGCGGCGCGGTAAAACCGCCGTGCCGTGGGCAATAAAAAAGCCGGGTTCTCATGACCCGGCTTTTTTCTGCGTTGCGTTATTTGCGCGCTGATTCAAGCGAGCTGCATCAGGCAAGCCACACCGCGATCGTCAGCATCAACAGCAAAATCATCCATAGCACCACCGCACGCCACACAAGACCCACAGCCGATTGCAGCGTACGCGGCGTGCAGTCGTCGCCGACTTGCATCGGGCCGCCGTCGCCCGTGGTCAGCGCATCGAGGCTCGAGGGTTCGGCAAGCGGTCCGCTCAATCGCGCGCCCAACGCGCCGCTTCCCGCAGCCAGCAACACGCCGTCGTTCGCATCCGGCCACTGACGCGCGTGATTGCGCCATGCATAAATCGCGTCTTCGAAATTGCCGACAATCGCAAAGCCCAGCGATGTGAGCCGCGCCGGCACCCAGTCGATCACGAAGAAAGCACGTTGCGCGAAGCTCGAAAACGCCGCGGTGCGATCGTCGACCGGCCGTGCCCACGTGCGCGCCAGATACTCGGCGATGCGATACAGCACCGCGCCCGCCGGTCCGACCGGAATCAAAAACCAGAAGAACACGCCGAACACATGCCGATGCGAGGCGACCACCGCGTGAATCAGCGTATGACGCACGATCTCGCTGACGGGCATATCCACGGTATCGAGCCCGGTCCATTCATTCAGGATTTCACGCGCACGCGGGACGTCATCGTTGTTCAACGCGAGGTGGATGTCCGTGAAGTAATGGCTGAACTGCCGGAAGCCGAGCGTGAAGTACAGCACCGCGACGTTCCACAGGAACGCCAGCGCGAAGTGAATGTGATACAGCACGTAGTAGATGAGCGCGACGGCCAGCGTCCAGGGCACCACCACCACCAGCCACGCGAGCAAGCCGTGCTTGGGCTTGCCGGCATCGAATCCGTGCGCCGCCGACTCCGCATGGTATTGAAGCAATGCCGCCACCGGATTGTTCAGCGACAGCGCGCGGACCTGTTCAATAATCAGAGCCAGCAATACGGAGAAAAAAGTCATGCGGTGCGCCGTGCTTTTCGAGTTTTTACGATTGTTTTATAACGATAGCACAGGGTCGGATGCCACTGAGCACGGACGTTGACAAACACCCAACAAGTGCACAACCCGAGGCGATTCAAGCCGCGAGAAAGCGATAAAAGTTGCGCAGCATCGCCGCCGTCGCGCCCCAGATGAAATAGTGGCCACCCACCTGCCCCTCGCGGTCCGCAGCTTCCGCCGACTCGGCCCGCGGATAGGGCATGGCGAAAAAGCGGCGCTGGCCGCCTTCGTAACGAAACACGCGCTCTTCGTGATGCGCAGGGTTCATCAGGAAAGCGAGCGGTACTTCGAAGACTTCGGCCACTTCGAGCGCATCTGCTTTCAACGTGAAGGGCGGATGCACCAGACCGATCACGGGCGTCACCCGAAAACCGGTGCCCGTCAGATAGTCGGGCAACGCACCGAGAATTTCAACGCGCGACGGATCGAGACCGACCTCTTCCTGTGCCTCGCGCAACGCCGTGGCGGTTGCATCCGCGTCGAACGGTTCATGACGGCCGCCGGGAAAACTCACCTGGCCGGCGTGGTCGTTCAGATGGTCGGCACGTTGAGTCAGGAGGACAGTGAGGCCGTTGTCGCGCACGACCAGCGGCACCAGCACGGCGGCAACGCGCGGATCGACGTGCGTATCGCGCCACGGTGCTTCGATAATCGGCTCAGGCGTCCAACTCAGACGCTGCTCGAAGCGCGCACGCAGACCGTCGGGCGTCAGGCGCCCGGCAACCACCGGTGGCAGATCGGCACCCGTCGCTTCGACAGGTAGAGTTTCAGGCTCAAAGGCGGGGCGGATCAACGGGTCTCTCGGAATGAGCGGTTAGGGGACATTCCGCTATTTTGACCTGGCAAACAAAAAAGCACCCGCGAGGGGTGCTTTTTCTTACAGCTTTTACGCTTCCGGAGCAGCGCGGTCTTTCTTGGCGACCAGCTTTTCCTTGATCCGAGCCGACTTGCCCGAACGGTCGCGCAGGTAGTACAGCTTCGCACGACGCACATCGCCACGACGCTTCACGACGATGCTTGCCAGCAGCGGCGAGTACGTCTGGAACGTACGCTCGACGCCTTCGCCCGACGAAATCTTGCGGACGATGAACGACGAATTCAGACCACGGTTACGCTTGGCGATCACGACGCCTTCGTAAGCCTGAACACGCTTACGCGTACCTTCAACCACGTTCACGCTGACGATCACCGTATCGCCGGGGGCGAATTCGGGGATGGTCTTCTCGCCGAGGGCGCGGCCAATTTCTTCCTGCTCGAGTATTGCAATCAGATTCATCACTGACTCCTAGGTCCATCTTGTCGGCGTTCGTACCTGCCTCACAGAAAACTGCTCGGCTACGGCCCCGATAGAGGATGGGTTCACATCTGGCGCCGTACACGCATGCGCGGCACCGCCTATGTCCGCTCGAAAGCCCAAGGCCTTACGCCTTCGACACTTCCTTCGCGAGACTCGTAAGCCATGCCTCGTCGGCACGGCTCAACATCTTGTTCTTTCTGGCCTTCACGATCAGATCGGGCCGTTTGTTCAACGTGTTGCGCAAGGCTTCACGCCGACGCCACGCTTCGATTTCCGCATGATGGCCGCCAAGCAGCACATCAGGCACACGCACGCCGTCGTATTCCTCCGGACGCGTGTAATGCGGACAATCCAGCAGCACGTCGACGAAACTGTCCTGCACCGCCGATTGCGAGTCGTTCAGTACGCCGGGCAACTGACGAACCACGGCATCCATCAACGCCATCGCCGGCAATTCGCCGCCTGACAGCACGAAGTCGCCGAGACTGACCTCTTCGTCGACGACACGGTCGAGCAAACGCTGATCGATCGCTTCATAGCGCCCGCACAACAGGATCAGACCGGGCTCGGCCGCGAACTGCATGACACGATCGTGATTCAGCGTGGCGCCTTGCGGCGACATCATCACGACGCGCGACGCGCCGATGCCCTGCTCCGCCTGCGCTGCTTTCGCCGCGCCGATCGCGTCTTCCAGGGGCTTGGCCAGCATCACCATGCCGGGGCCGCCGCCGTAGGGGCGATCGTCGATTGTGCGGTAGTTGTCGGTAGTGAAATCGCGTGGATTCCACGTGCGCAACCCGTAGCGCTCCTGCTTCGCCGCACGGCTGGTGATACCCCAGTCGGTCAGCGCACGAAACATGTCAGGAAAGAGCGTCACGACATCGAACTGCATCGCTCTCTCCAGTCAGCGAGTTATTTAGTAATCGGTTTCCCAGTCGACGATGATCTGCTTCGCCGCCTGATCCACCGTTTTGACAAAGACGCCGACGAACGGGATCAAACGCTCGCCGGTGACCGGCTTGCCGCTTTTGTCGGTATCCGGATATTCGATGCGCAACACCGAGTGCGCACCGTTGTCGATCATGTCTGCAACCTTGCCGAGGTGGACCCCGGCAACGTTCACCACATCCAGGCCGAGCAGGTCGACCCAGTAGAATTCGTCGGCCCCGAGGGCCGGAAATTCGCTGCGGCTGATATAAACGCGCGTGCCGCGCAGTGCCAGTGCCACATCGCGGTCAGCTACGCCGCCCAGATGAGCAACGATACTGTCGCTATGCGTTTTTGCCTGTAATGACGGCGCCGACTTGCGCTCGTGGCCTTTCAGCAACCACCAGCGCTTCGCGCTTAGCAATGCGTCTCCGCCGTGGCCGGCATCCGCATGCGCGGCTACCTTGACCCAGCCTTTGAGGCCGTAAGCGTCGACGATTGCACCGACCTCGACCGCATCGGCCGGCCAGCTTTCCACCGTTTCCGCTCGCATTTCTGCTGCGCTGGAAGCGGCGTTTACAACTTTGGCTTTCGCCTGCCCTTCGGCCACTTCGGCCGGCTTGCGGACGAATGCACCGAACGGCGCCTGACCAGACGTCTTCGCGCGCGGGGCTGCCGCTTTTGCCTTTACGCGACCTGAATTGCCGGAATCACGTTCAGACATAAGAGAACCTCGCTGCCAACTTCGACGTCTGCTTCAGCAAAACTCGCGCATCGGACTGCTCACGCAAGCTGCGCGAGCCGCCGGCCGAACCGACGACGATACGCTTGCTAGCTACCATTAAGCAGCCGGCTGCGCCTTTTGCGCTTCTTTCACGAGACGCTGAACGGTCGGCGACAGTTGTGCGCCAACACCTTGCCAGTACGTCAGGCGATCTTGAGCGATACGCAGCGACTCACCCTTCGTAGCGACCGGGTTGTAGAAGCCAACGCGTTCGATGAAGCGGCCGTCACGACGGTTACGCGAATCGGTTGCGACGATGTTGTAGAACGGGCGCTTCTTGGAGCCGCCACGAGCCAAGCGGATGATGACCATACTAGAATCCTTGAAAACCGGGGTTCGGAACGACTGAAACACGCGATTATAGCGGGAAACCGACGCCATAACAAACACTTACCGGGATAAACTGCACGACGGGGTTGTGCCGGCCATACAGGCCAAGCCCTCGAAACACGCCGAAACGCCCGAATTACCTGACGGAACGCCCGTGAAACTCCTGCCGCCAGCTGCGTTTTTTTTCGCTTCACGCGCCGTCTTTCGGCGAGCTGCCGGCTTTTCGCCGATTACAGGCTTTTTGCGCGCCGCCCGCGCTCAAGCCCTGCGAGCAAGCGCAGCGTTGTTGCTCGCCGCCACGGCCCTGCCGGTGCTGGCCGCGCTGCCGGTCGAGCGCATCAAACTGCCGCCCGGCTTCCACATCGAGGTCCTCTCGGACGCCGTACCGAGCGCGCGAGCCATGGCGATCTCACCGAAGGGCATTGTTTATATAGGCAGCCTCGACGGCCACGTCTACGCGCTCGAATTGCAGAATGGGCGCGTCACGGCCCGCCACGTAATCGCCTCCGGCCTGGAAACGCCGGCGGGCGTGGCGTGGCGGGATGGCACGCTGTACGTCTCCGCAGTGTCGAAAATTTTACGCTTCGACGCGATCGACGCCCATCTGAATGACCCGCCCAAGCCGGTCGTGATCACCGACTCACTGCCGACAGAGACCCATCATGGCTGGAAATTCATCGCTTTCGGCCCGGATGGCAAGCTGTACGTGCCGCAAGGTGCGCCCTGCAACGTCTGCCTGAAAGACCGCGACCGCTTTGGGATGATCGGCCGCATGGACCCGGACGGCAGCCATTATGAAGTCGTGGCGCGCGGCATTCGCAACACCGTCGGTTTCGCGTGGCATCCGGCGACGCATGAGTTGTGGTTCACCGACAACGGCCGCGACCTGATGGGCGACGACGTACCGGACGACAAACTCAACCGCGCGCCGCGTGCCGGCATGGATTTCGGCTTTCCGTACTGCCACGGCGGCGACACGCCCGACCCCGAGTTCGGCAAAGACCATCCATGCAGCGCCTTCACGCCGCCGGTTGTCAAACTCGGCGCGCACGTCGCCGCGATCGGCATGCGTTTTTACAGCGGCTCGATGTTCCCGGCCGCTTATCGCAACAATATTTTTATTGCCGAACACGGCTCGTGGAATCGCAGCAAAAAGGTCGGCTACCGCGTCGTGCGAGTGATCACCAACCCGGACGGCAGCAACGCGCGCCAGGAAGTCTTTGCCGAAGGCTGGCTCCAGCCAGGCGAATCAGTATGGGGCCGCCCCGCCGACGTGCAACCAATGCCTGACGGCTCGCTCCTGATCAGCGACGACTACGCCGGCGCGGTCTATCGCGTGACCTATTCGGCGCCTTAGCCTTAGCCGTGAACGCGACGTGGCGTAGAATGCGCGTCGGCCCGCCCACCGGCGCCCTGCTCCTTCCGATAGCCTGTTGTCACTTTGCCCTCGCCTACATGTCCACCCTTGCTTCGACTTCCTCGCATTTCAGATCCAAGACGATTACCGCAGCGCTGGCCTTCTTCTTCGGCAGCATCGGCGCACACCGCTTCTATTTGTACGGCTTGCGCGACATCTACGGCTGGGCGCACCTGCTCGGCACGCTGATCGGGATTCCAGGCGCCATGCTGGTGGTGGCGAGTGAACGAGCCTCGATGCTCGGCTGGGTGCTCGCGTTTTTCGGCGCCGTTTCGCTGCTCTCCGCTTTTCTGGCCGCGATCGTCTACGGCCTGCGTCCGGATGAAAAATGGGACGCGCAGTTCAACGCACAAACCCAGCGCAAAAGCCGCTCTGGCTGGACCGTCATTTTCATCGTGATCTTTTCACTGCTGATCGGCGCGTTCCTGCTGATGACGGGCCTCGCGATCTCGTTCCAGACTTACTTCGAAGGTCAGGTTCAGGCCGCCAAAGCACTGTCGCAATGACCCACTGCGCGCCGCGCTAAAACAGCCTCAATTGGGGATTGTCGTGCGGCGAAGGTTCAGCGCGCACCGGCTCAACCCGGCGAAAGTGCGACATATCCAGAATGCCGCGGTCGCGCCGATTTAACCCAAGCCGGCGCACAGCATTGTGGAAGCGCTGCTTCAGCAAGTCCGCCCACAAACCCTCCCCCTTCATTCGAGTGGCGAAGTTCGAGTCGTAGTCCTTCCCGCCCCGCATATCGCGCACGCGGCTCATCACCCGGTCAGCCCGATCGGGGAAATGCGCCGCGAGCCAATCCTTGAATAGCGGTGCCACCTCCCACGGCAAACGCAGCACGATGTAGCTGGCATTGCTTGCGCCTGCCTCTGCGCACGCTTCCAGCACGCGCTCCATATCCGGCTCGGTGACGAACGGAATCACCGGCGCGATGCTGACACCAACAGGAATACCCGCCTCGCTCAACGTACGGATCGTGCGCAACCGCCGCGACGGCGTGGCCGCACGCGGCTCGAGCGTGCGCGCGATATCGGCGTCCAGCGTGGTGATGGTGATCGCTGCCATGAACTGCCCGCGCGCCGCCATAGGCGCGAGCAGATCGATATCCCGCTCGATTAGCGACGATTTGGTGATCGCCGCGAAAGGTTGTCCGCGCTCACTGAGCACTTCGACCACGCGCCGCGTAAGCCGCAAATCGCGCTCGACAGGTTGCCAGGCGTCGGTATTGACGCCGAGCGCGATCGGCTCCGGCACATAGGACTTCTTCGACAGCTCGCGCTCGAGCAACTCAGGCGCATTGATCTTCGCGTAGATGCGGCTTTCGAAGTCGAGCCCCGGCGACAGCCCCAGATAACTATGCGTGGGCCGCGCGAAGCAGTAGATGCACCCATGTTCGCAGCCGCGATACGGATTGAGCGACACGCTGAACGGAATATCCGGCGACGCATTGCGCGTAAGAATGGTTTTGGCCCGCTCTTCGAAAACCTGCGTGCGCAAGACCTTGGGTTCACCGTCTTCCTCCGGCGACGCAAGCCAGCCGTCGTCCACCACTTCACGCTGGTCGACTTCGTAACGGCCTTGCAGGTTCGTCACCGCGCCGCGCCCCTTACGAGGCGCGGGCGGAGCAATCGGAAATTCGTTGGCGGAGTGGGTGTCGGAATCGGTCACGGCTGGAGCACGCAAAAAAGCAAAACGGCGCAAAACACCTGTATAAATATACAGTGTTTACGCCGTTTGTCGAGCCCGGATACACAACTCCTGCTTGAGCTAATCGCCAACGGCAATCGTCAGCGTTTCCTTGATCTCTTCCATGACCACGTAGCTCTTCGACTGCACCGCGCCGGGCAATTGCAGCAGGATGTCCCCCAGCAGCTTGCGGTAGTCGGCCATTTCACCGATGCGCGCCTTGATCAGATAGTCGAAGTCGCCCGAGACGAGGTGGCACTCCAGCACTTCGGGGATCTTCTGCACCTCGCGGCGGAACTGGTCGAACATGTTGCCGCTCTTGTGATCGAGCGTGATCTCGACAAATACCAGCAGCGCCGCGCCCAGCTCAGCCGGGTTCACACGCGCGTGGTAGCCAGTGATCACGCCGTCGCGCTCCATCCGCTTGACGCGTTCGATGCACGGCGTGACGGACAGCCCGACCTGCTCGGCGAGGTCTTTCATCGCCATCCGGCCGTCCTGCTGCAGGAGCCGCAGAATCTTGTGATCGAGTTTGTCGAGAGTCCGGATCGGTTGGCGCTGTGTACGCATGGTGTTTTTGCTGAAAATCTTGAAAATACAATAACAAAACCTACCTGACTGTTAATAGTATAGCGGTTATCACTGGGCGAACAGCGTTACACCTCGTTAATCGAATGAATTCAAACGAATCGACGAGCGCACCGTCCTCAGACCTCTTATTGAACATCCTGGAGCAGCTATGCGAGTCGTCGTTTTGGGCAGTGGCGTTGTCGGAGTGACGAGTGCTTATTACCTCGCGCGCGCCGGCCATGAAGTGACCGTCATCGACCGCGAGGCCGGCCCGGCGCTCGAAACCAGCTTTGCCAATGCCGGCCAGATCTCGCCGGGCTACGCGTCGCCGTGGGCTGCGCCGGGCGTGCCGCTGAAGGCCGTCAAGTGGATGTTCCAGAAACATGCCCCGCTGGCGATTCGCCTGGACGGCACCCAATTCCAGTTGCAATGGATGTGGCAGATGCTGCAGAACTGCACGTCGGCGCGTTATGCGGTGAACAAGGGCCGTATGGTCCGCCTCGCCGAATACAGCCGCGATTGTTTGCAAGCGCTGCGCGCCGAAACCGGCATCCAGTACGAAGGCCGCACCGGCGGCACGCTGCAGGTGTTCCGCACGCAACAGCAGTTCGACGGCGCCGCGAAAGACATCGCGGTGCTGCAGGAAGCCAACGTGCCGTATGAACTGCTGTCGGCGGCCGAACTCGCGCAAGCTGAACCGGCGCTCGCCGCGGTGTCGCACAAGCTGACGGGCGGCCTGCGCCTGCCGGGCGACGAAACCGGCGACTGCCAGATGTTCACCACTCGCCTCGCCGCGATGGCCGAGCAACTGGGCGTCAAATTCCGCTACAACACGCCGATCGACTCCCTCGCCATGGCGGGCGACCGCATCGCCGGCGTGCAGTGCGGCGATGAACTGGTGCGTGCGGATTCGTTTGTCGTCGCGCTCGGTTCGTATTCGACCAAGTTCCTGTCCGGCCTCGTGAAGATTCCGGTCTACCCGCTCAAGGGCTATTCGATCACGGCGCCGATCGTCAACGAAGCATCCGCGCCGATTTCGACCGTGCTCGACGAAACGTACAAGATCGCGATCACGCGCTTCGACGACCGGATTCGCGTCGGCGGCATGGCGGAGATCGTCGGCTTTGACAAATCGTTGCGCCAGGCGCGCCGCGAAACGCTGGAACTGTGCGTGAACGATCTGTTCCCGGGCGGCGGCGATACGTCGAAGGCGACCTTCTGGACTGGTCTGCGTCCGATGACGCCGGACGGCACGCCGATCGTCGGCCGCACCCCTGTGCCGAACCTGTTCCTGAACACGGGTCACGGCACGCTGGGTTGGACGATGTCGTGCGGCTCGGGTCAGTTGCTGGCCGACGTGATGTCGAGCAAGCAACCGGCCATCAAGGCGGACGATCTGTCGGTGCATCGCTATCTCGGCGAGATCGGCGGTGCGCATCGTCCGGCTTATGCCTAAGGTTTAATGTTTTAACGCTTCGCGAGCGGTTACGCCGGTTCGTCATCGCAGACAAACCGGTCTGACAAAACAAACGGCGCCTTGAATAAGGCGCCGTTTGTTTTTTACGCGCGAGCCTTCGCTACCTGGCTCGACAGAAAGGCAACATCAGAACTGATCGTCCGACAACGCCAGCACACTCTCTCCACCCTTCGCGCTAACGATCGAGGCTTCCAACGCCGAAGCCAGCGGCAGCACATGCTCAGCATAAAACTGCGCGGTTGCGATCTTCGCGCCATAGAACGACGGATCTTCAGCTCGCTTTTCAGCCGCCACCAGCAACGCACGCGCCATCTGCCAGCCGCCCAGAACAATGCCCGCCAGCTTCAGATACGGCACGCTGCCGGCGAACACCGCGTTCGGATCGCTCTTCGTGTTAGTGACAACGAAATCGACCGCCGCGGCGAGCGAGCGATGACCCTGCGTCAGATACTTCTTCATCGATTCAAACGCAGCGCCTTGCTGCACGCCGAGCGCCTCGATCGTTTCAGCCACGCCGGCCAGCAGCGCCTTCGCCACCTTGCCGCCGTCGCGCACGGTCTTGCGGCCGATCAGGTCGTTGGCCTGGATCGCGGTCGTCCCTTCGTAGATCGGCAGAATGCGCGCGTCGCGGTAGTACTGCGCGGCGCCGGTTTCTTCAATGAAACCCATGCCGCCATGAACCTGCACGCCGAGGCTCGTCACGTCGATCGACAACTCCGTGCTCCAGCCCTTCACGATCGGCACCAGGTATTCGTAGATCGCTTGATGCTCAACACGTTTTGCTTCGTCGGGATGACGATGCGCGATATCGCAGTGAGCCGCGGCGACATACGCCAACGCGCGCGACGCTTCGGTGAGACCACGCATCGTCGCAAGCATGCGGCGCACGTCCGGGTGCTGAATGATCGCCACCGATTGTTTCGCGGAGCCATCCACCGGCCGGCTTTGCACGCGATCCTTCGCATACGCCACCGCTTGCTGATACGCACGGTCCGACACGGCAACACCTTGCATGCCCACCGCGAAACGCGCTGCGTTCATCATGATGAACATGTACTCGAGGCCGCGATTTTCTTCGCCGATCAGATGACCGATTGCGCCGCCGTGATCGCCGAATTGCAGCACCGCGGTCGGGCTCGCCTTGATGCCGAGCTTGTGCTCGATCGACACGCAATGCACGTCGTTACGCTCGCCAAGCGAGCCGTCTTCGTTGATAAGAAACTTCGGCACGATGAAGAGCGAAATGCCCTTCACGCCGTCCGGTGCATTCGGCGTGCGCGCCAGCACGAGATGGGCGATGTTCTTCGCCATATCGTGCTCGCCCCACGTGATGAAAATCTTGGTGCCGAACAGCTTGAACGAACCATCGCCCTGCGGCTCGGCGCGCGTGCGCACCAGCGCGAGATCGGAGCCGGCTTGCGGCTCGGTCAGGTTCATCGTGCCGGTCCACTCGCCGGAAATCAGCTTGGGCACGTACGTTTGCTTCTGCTCTTCGCTGCCCGCCGTGAGCAGCGCCTCGATGGCGCCGTCCGTGAGCAGCGGGCACAGCGCGAACGACAGGTTCGACGCGTTCAGCATCTCGATACAGGCTGTGGCGATCAGCTTGGGCAGGCCCTGGCCTTCGTAGTCAACCGGATGTTGCACGCCTTGCCAACCGCCTTCGCCGAACTGGCGGAATGCGTCCTTGAAACCGGGTGTCGCGGTGACCACACCGTCTTTCCAGCTGCTCGGATTGCGATCGCCTTCCACATTCAGCGGCGCCAGCACTTCGCCGCACAGTTTCGCCGATTCGTCGAGCACGGCTTGCGCCGTGTCGAGGTTCGCATCTTCGAAGCCTGGCAGCGTCGCGATATCTTCGAGACCAGCCAGTTCTTTCATCACGAACAGCATGTCCTTGATGGGCGCCGTATAGCTCATTTCAGTTCTCCTCCTGCCTGTCGATATGAAAAAGGGCGTCGGACTTGATAGGTCCCACGCCCTTTGTGTGCTGCCAGACGCCTTTTACACGGCGCTGTGGCTGTTAGCCGAGCTCGCTAACCAGTTCCGGCACGAGCGTGAACAGGTCGCCCACCAGACCATAATCAGCGACGCTGAAAATCGGCGCTTCCGGGTCCTTGTTGATCGCCACGATGACCTTCGAGTCCTTCATGCCGGCCAGATGCTGGATCGCACCCGAGATGCCGACCGCCACATACAGTTGCGGCGCAACGATCTTGCCGGTCTGGCCGACCTGATAGTCGTTCGGTACGAAGCCCGCATCGACGGCCGCGCGCGATGCGCCCAGCGCTGCGTTCAGCTTGTCCGCCAGCGGCTCCAGAACCTTGGTGTAGTTCTCGCCATTGCCCAGACCACGGCCACCCGAGACGATGATCTTCGCCGAGGTCAGTTCCGGACGATCCAGCTTCGTCACTTCACGGCTCACGAACTGCGACAGGCCGGTGTCGGCTGCGGCTTCGATCTTCTCGACCGTTGCGCTGCCGCCTTCTGCTGCGACCGGGTCGAAACCGGTCGTGCGGACCGTGATGACCTTGATCGGATCCTGAGATTGAACCGTGGCGATCGCGTTGCCCGCGTAGATCGGGCGCTCAAACGTGTCTGCGCTGTCCACGGCGGTGATGTCGCTGATCTGCGCGACGTCGAGCTTCGCGGCGATGCGCGGCGCGATGTTCTTGCCGTAGGCGGTCGCCGGCGTGAGGATGTGCGTGTAGTCCTTCGCGATGTTCATCACGGTTGCCTGGACGTTTTCCGCGAGACCCGCTTCGAGTTGCGCGGCGTCAGCCAGCAGCACCTTCGAAACACCTGCAATCTTCGCTGCCGCATCCGCCGCAGCCTGTGCGTTGTGACCTGCCACCAGCACGTGAATATCGCCACCAATCTTCTGCGCGGCTGCAATCGTGTTCAGCGTCGCGGCCTTGATCGATGCGTTGTCGTGTTCAGCAATTACCAGATTCGTCATTTCGTCCGTCTCCTCACAGCACCTTGGCTTCGGTCTTCAGCTTCTCGACCAGCGTCTTCACATCCGGCACCTTCACACCGGCGGAGCGCTTCGGCGGCTCAACGACTTTCAGCGTCTTCAGGCGCGGCGTCACATCAACACCGAGGTCTTCCGGCTTGATGACTTCCAGCGGCTTCTTCTTCGCCTTCATGATGTTCGGCAATGTGACGTAGCGCGGCTCGTTCAGGCGCAGGTCGGTCGTGATCACGGCCGGCAGGCTCAGCGACAGCGTTTCAGCACCACCGTCGACTTCGCGCGACACCGTAGCCTTGCCGTCAGCGACGACAACCTTCGAGGCAAACGTAGCTTGCGGCAGGTTCGCCAGTGCAGCCAGCATCTGGCCGGTCTGGTTCGAATCGTCGTCGATGGCCTGCTTGCCGAGGATCACCAGCTGCGGCTGTTCCTTGTCGACCAGCGCCTTGAGCAGCTTGGCGACGGCCAGCGGCTGCAGGTCTTCGCCCGACTCGATCAGGATCGCGCGGTCCGCGCCGATTGCCAGCGCCGTGCGCAGCGTTTCCTGCGCTTGTGTCACACCCGCCGACACGGCGATCACTTCGGTCGCCACGCCCGCTTCGCGCAGACGCACCGCTTCTTCAACCGCGATTTCGTCGAACGGATTCATCGACATTTTCACGTTCGCGATGTCGACGCCCGTGCCGTCCGATTTGACTCGGACCTTCACGTTGTAATCGACCACTCTCTTGACTGGCACCAGGATTTTCATGCACACGCTCCAAAGTTACGAATACGTCAACCCAACGGACATTATAGCGACTGCCCTCATGGCAGCCTGGTCGCGGGCGCTCTAGCAGAAGGATATCGCTCCTCAGCGGCGTGACGGCAATAACGAACGATCGTTCTATTTTAATCTCGAAAAAACCCGGGAGACAACCCCGGGTTAAGACTTACGACTCTAATTTTGCATTGCCGTCGTGTCTTGTCAGGCGAAACGGCCGATAAACCGGCCGCCAACTCACCAGGCGGTGATCACCGCCCCACCAAACTTGCTTTCGACAAACTGCTTCACTTCCGGCGAATGATACGCCGCGACCAGCTTCGCAACCCACGGCTTGCCCTTGTCAGCTTCGCGGATTGCGATGATGTTCACGTACGGACCCTTCGGGTCTTCGATCGCAATGGCGTCCTGCTTGGGCTTCAAACCCGCTTCCATCGCAAAGTTCGTATTGATCGCGGCGGCATCCACGTCGTTCAGCGATCGCGGGATCTGCGCGGCGTCGAGCTCGACGATCTTCAGCTTCTTCGGGTTGTCGACGATATCGAGCGGCGTCGCCTTGAGGCCCGCGTCCGGGCGCAGCTTCAGCAGACCCTGCTTCTGCAGCAACAGGAGTGCCCGGCCGCCATTGGTCGGATCGTTCGGCACGGCGATCTTCGCGCCCGGCTGCAATTCAGCCAGCGTCTTCACCTTCTTCGAATAGATGCCCATCGGGTACGTGACGGTATCGGCGATGCGGATCAGCTTGTAGCCGCGGTCCTTCACCTGCGCCTGCAAGTACGGGTCATGCTGATAGCTGTTCGCGTCAAGGTCGCCGCCAGCGAGCGCCGCATTCGGCTGCACGTAGTCGGAGAACTCGACAATCTTGATGTTCAGACCGTTCTTTGCTGCGACCGTCTTCACGACTTCCATGATCTGCGCGTGCGGACCGCCGGTGACACCGACCTTGATCGTGTCGTCAGCGTGAGCCACGGTGGCGGCAGCGAACAGCGACGCGGCGCCGAGTGTGGCGGCCAGTTTGAGAATGAAACGACGTTGCATGATGGACCTTTCCGAACCTATCGATTCTGTTGTTTACTTATGGCTCAAACGACGCACGAGCCAATCCCCGAACGACTGCACCAGTTGCACGAAGACGATCAGGATCACCACGACCGTCACCATCACTTCCGGCAAGAAACGCTGATACCCGTAACGAATGCCCAGATCGCCGAGCCCACCGCCGCCGATCGCACCGGCCATCGCCGAATAGCCGACCAGCGAGACAAACGTGATCGTCAAACCGGCGACCACGCCCGGCAGCGATTCCGGCAACAGCACCTTGAAGACGATCTGACTGGTGGTTGCACCCATTGCCTGCGCGGCTTCGATCAGGCCGCGGTCAACCTCACGCAGCGCGGTTTCGACCAGACGCGCAATGAACGGCGCCGCAGCGATCGTCAGCGGCACCACGGCCGCAGCCGTACCGATCGACGAACCCACCACGAGGCGCGTGAACGGAATCACGGCGACCAGCAAGATGATGAACGGCGTGGAACGCACGGCATTGACGATCACGCCCATCACGCGATTCACGGCGATGTTCTGCAAGACGCCCTGACGGTCCGTCAGATACAGCAGCACGCCAAGCGGCAAACCGACCGCCGCGCCGACCAGTCCGGAGATGCCCACCATCACGAGCGTTTCCCAGAACGACTGGACGAACATATCGAACATTTCACTCAACATACGACAGCTCCTCTACCACCACACCCTGTTCGCGCAGATAGGTCAACGCCTGTGCGACCTTCGCCGGTTCGCCACCCGCGAGCACCGCGAGCGAGCCGAACGCCTGCCCCTGGATCTCGTCGATCTGGCCGTGCAGGATGTTGAAGTCGAGTTCGTAGCGGCGAATCGTTTCCGACAGGATCGGCTGATCGACACCCGAACCGGTGAACGCGAGGCGCAGCAAGTGGCCGCTGCCGGTCTTCAGGCGTTCGGCCACGCGCGCCTTCATCGCGGGCGGCAGTTCCTGCGCGATCACGTCGCCGATCAGCGCGCGCGTCACTTCATGATGCGGTTGCAGGAAGACGTCGATGACCTTGCCTTCTTCGACTACACGGCCGGCATCCAGCACCGCGACGCGGTCGCAGACCTGCTTGATCACGTCCATCTGGTGCGTGATCAGCACGATCGTCAGGTTGAGTTCGCGATTGATACGCTTGAGCAGATCGAGGATCGAGCGCGTGGTTTCGGGGTCGAGCGCCGACGTCGCTTCGTCGGAGAGCAATACCTTCGGCTTGCTCGCCAACGCACGCGCGATGCCCACACGCTGCTTCTGCCCGCCGCTGATCTGCGCCGGATAACGATCCTTCTGCGCCGACAGTCCGACCAGTTCGAGCAGCGGCAACACGTTCGCCTCGATCTCGTCGCGCTTCATGCCGGCGAGTTCGAGCGGCAACGCCACGTTCTCGTACACCGTGCGCGACGACAGCAGGTTGAAGTGCTGGAAGATCATGCCGATTTCGCGACGCGCCTCGCGCAATTGCGCGGCGGGCAGCGTCGTCAGATCACGGCCGTTGACGACGATATTGCCTTCACTCGGACGCGTCAGCAGATTGATGGTGCGCACGAGCGTACTCTTGCCCGCGCCGCTGCGGCCGATGATGCCGAACACCTCACCCGCCGGAATCGACAGATTGACGTTGTGCAGCGCTTCGACCCAGCCCCGGGGTCCGGCGAACCGCTGAGAGATATTGCGTATTTCGATCATGGAAAAACGAAACGGCGGAGTTTGCCAACGAGCGTTGTGCGCTCCCGACAAGCGGCCGCCGTTGCTTTTATTGGGATTTGAGGCCGCAATTCTACCGCAGCGTCGTCATTCCCTTTAATAATCAATTTCGATTTTTTCATAACCACAGAGCATTAGAGGCGTGCCCGGCGCGAGATGCTCGCGCGTGCGCGCCCGCTGCGACTATGATCGGGCGAATCGAAATCAGGACCCATCCAGGATAAACGGCAGACATGGAAACAACCCGATCCGGCAATGTGCGTCCCGCAGCGGTCGCTCCGAAAGGCGCCCCCGCGCTGCGCTCCACGGTCACGACGAGCGACGGCGTCGAACTGCCGTTGTATCGCTGGCCCGCTACGACACCACTGCGCGGCACGGTCGCGCTGGTGCACGGGCTCGCGGAGCACGCCGGGCGTTATGCGGCATTGGCGGATCGGCTGAACTCGGCCGGCATCGAACTCGTCGCTATCGATTTGCGCGGACATGGGCATGCGCCGGGCAAACGCGTGTGGGTCAACCGGTTCGACGACTATCTGCTCGACGCCCAGGCCTTGCTCGATGAAGCGGCAACCAGTTGTGCACCGCTGTTCCTGATGGGCCACAGCATGGGCGGCGCTGTTGCGGCGCTTTACGCAATCGAACGGCTCGAGGCAAGCGGGCGTCGGCTGAGCGGTCTGATCCTGTCGAGCCCCGCGCTCGCGCCCGGCCGCGATGTCCCGCGCTGGATGCTCAAGGTAAGCCAGGTGATCAGCCGCATCTGGCCGACCTTCCCGGCGATGAAAATCGACGCGGCTTTGCTGTCGCGTCTTCAGCCCGTAGTGAACGCCAATCGCAATGACCCGCTGGTTCATCACGGCGCGATTCCCGCGCGCACAGGCGCGGAGTTGTTGCTGGCGATGGCGCGCATCGAGCGTGGCCGTGCGGGCTTGCGCGTACCGCTGCTGGTGTATCACGGCACCGCCGACAAGCTCACCGAGCCCGAGGGCAGCCGCAATTTCGGCGCGCACGCAGGATCGCCCGACAAGACGCTCACGATGCACGAAGACAGCTATCACGAGACGATGAACGATCTCGACCGGGATCGGGTGATTGGCGCGCTGATCGACTGGATCGAGAAACGGCTGCCTAAAGTCTGAGCGCCGAACGGCTTGCAGAAGTTCGGGCTTCCGCACACACGAGTACTAAACCCGGCCCGCCGCCAGAAACGGCTTGGCTAGCGCTTCCAGTCGGGCGGTCGTTTGTCGATGAAGGCCTGTACGCCTTCGAGTGCGGAGTCGTCCATCATGTTGCAGGCCATGGTCTGGCCGGCTAACTGGTACGCCGCTTCGATCCCCATTTCGAGCTGGCGATAAAACAGGCCCTTGCCGGCGCTCACCGCTTCGACGGGTTTCGCGCAGATGCTCTTCGCGAGCCGCGCGACCTCTGCGTCGAGCGCATCCGCCGGCGCAATGCGATTCACGAGTCCCTGCTGCTTCGCCTGAAGAGCGTCGATGAAATCGCCGGTGAGCAGCATTTCGAGCGCCGCCTTGCGCGACAGATTGCGCGACAGCGGCACCGAAGGCGTCGCGCAGAAAAGACCCAGGTTGACGCCCGAGACGGCAAAGCGCACGGTGTCGGCAGCAACTGCCAGATCGCACATCGCGACCAGCTGGCAGCCGGCCGCCGTGGCGATGCCGTGCACGCGGGCGATCACCGGTTGCGGCAAGCGCTGGATCGTCAGCATCAGTTTCGTGCAGCGCGCGAACAACGCCTGGTAGTAAGCCAACGACGGCTCCGCGCGCATTTCCTTCAGATCGTGTCCCGCGCAGAACGCGCGGCCCGCGCCTGAGATCACCACCACCCGCGCGTCGGACTCCGCCAGCGCCGTCAGCGCCGACTGCAACGCGTCGAGCAGAGCCTCGGAAAGCGCGTTGAAGGCATCGGGCCGATTCATCGTCAAACGGACGACGCCCGGCACGCCGTAGGCGTCGTGTTCGATGTCGACCAGCGACGCACTGCGCACCTCGGCATTCATGGCTCGCTCCTCGTTGAATTCCTGCATTTCGCGACGTTAGTGCATTCTGTCGCGTGACAACTCAGATTCCGGCCAGGGAGCGCACGTGCGCCACCACGCTGCGCCCCAATGCCGACAGGTTGTACCCGCCCTCGAGACAGCTGACGATCCGTCCCTGCGCATAGCGCTTCGCGATCTCGCGCATCTGATCGGTGATCCAAGCGTAATCGTCTTCGACGAGACCCATGTTGCCGAGATCGTCCTCGCGATGCGCATCGAAGCCGGCCGAGATGAAGATCATCTCCGGCTTGAATTCATGCAGACGCGGCAGCCACATCATGTCGACCGCCTCGCGCACTGCCATGCCTTTCGAGCGCGCCGGCATCGGCACATTGCACATGTTGGGCGCCTGATTGTCGGCGCCGCTGAACGGATAGAACGGGTGCTGGAAGATGCTGCACATCAGCACGCGCGAATCGCCTGAAAAGGCGGCTTCGGTGCCGTTACCGTGATGGACGTCGAAATCGATGATCGCCACACGCTGCATGCCGTGCACTTCAAGTGCATGACGCGCGGCGACCGCGACGTTGTTGAAGAAGCAGAAGCCCATTGCACGCGCCGGCTCCGCATGGTGGCCAGGCGGGCGCACGCTGCAGAACGCGTTGTCGTAGCGGCCTTCGATCACGGCGTCGGTCGCGGCCACCGCGGCGCCGGCCGCGCGCAACGCGGCCTGCAAGGTGTACGGGTTCATCGACGTGTCGGGATCGATTTCGGCAAGACCTTCAACCGGCGACCGGCTGCGGACGTAATCGACGTGGGCTTGCGTATGCACGCGCAACAGCGCGGCGTCATCGGCGAGCGGCGGCGACTCGCGCTCGATCAGCGAGTCGATGCGGCTCGCGATCAGTTGGTCTTCGATTGCCTGCAGGCGCGCCGGGCATTCGGGATGCCATTGCCCCATATCGTGCAGCAAACAATCGGCGTGGGAATAGAAGCCTGTTGCCATGATTCTCGTCTGCGGCGCGGCGCTTTCAAGGCGCGCGCGGCGTGTCTCCGTCCATGGGCGCACACACTGGGCGCGCCAACATTTGCCAAGTTACCACACCATGCGACTGTGACGCGCCAGGCACAGTTTTGCAGAAAGCGTCGGGTATACTGCCCTGTCCGTTTCCCCTGTCTCTTTCGCACTGCGCCCCTAGCTCACTATGACCGTCAAGCTTGCTCTGTCTGCACGAAACCGGCTACGCATGAAGACCGCAACCGCCGCACTGTCCGTCGCATCGTGCATGTTCATGGCAACCAGCCCGGCGATGGCGCAAAGCGCCGCGAAAAAGCCACCGGTGCTGCTCGCGCAAAGCCAACCGCAGCCGGCAGTGCCGCAAGGGCAAACCTTCGAAGAAGAGATCATTCCGCAGCGCTACGCGAATAACCCGAATGTCGATGCGTTCATCAGCGACATGTCCGCGCGCTATGACTTCGACGAAGCCGCATTGCACGCACTGTTCGCTCGCGTGAGCTATTCGGCCACCGCGGTCAAGCTCGTCACGCCGTCGCCCTCGCCGTCGGTCAAGAACTGGCGCGTGTATCAGTCGCGCTTTCTCGACCAGGTGCGCATCAACGCCGGCGTGCGTTTCTGGCGCGCCAACCAGGCCACGCTGCAGCGTGCCTACGAAGAGTTTGGCGTGCCGCCGGAAGTGGTCGTCGGCATCATCGGCGTGGAGACGATCTATGGGCGCTTCATGGGCAACTTCCGCGTGCTCGACGCGCTGACCACGCTCAGCTTCGACTACCCGAACACCGCCAATCGTGCGGATCGCCAGGCGACCTTCCGCAAGAATCTTGAAGATTACCTGGTCTGGACGCGCGATTCGCAAATCGATCCGACCACCGTGCTCGGCTCCTACACCGGCGCGATTGGCATTCCGCAGTTTCTGCCGAGCAGCATCGTGCAATACGCGGTGAGCTACGACGGCAACAAGCAGATCGATCTGCGCACGAGCCAGGCGGATGCGATCGGCAGCGTGGCGAATTATCTGCGCCAGAACGGCTGGGAAAACGGCCGGCCGGTGGTGTGGAAGATCGGTACAGACGCCGGCAGCCTGGGCGTGGCGCAAGCCGCCGCCGACGGTAAGCCGGAGCCGCATTGGCCGCTGGACCAATTGCTGCGTGCCGGACTGTTGCTGAACGAGCCAGATGTCGATATCGCGTCGGAAGCCGGCACACCGGTGACCGTGGTGGATCTGCCGTCGCCGGGGCGTGGTACCGAGTTCATGCTGGGCTTGAAGAACTTCTATGTGCTGACGCGCTATAACCGCAGTTTCTTTTATGCGCTTGCGGTTTATCAATTGGGTGAGCGGGTCAAGGCTCAGATGGAAGCAAGCGATGCTGCGAGCGCCAGCAGCACTGCTGCGCCGCCGGTCGCCGCATCGCAATGAGCATGAGCAGAGCGGCGGCGGTTGTCAGACCCTCACTGCATCACGAGCGGGAGCAAGCGACATAAAAAAAACGCCGGTTAAACCGGCGCTTTTTTATTGGCCGACTCGCTTTGAGGGGCCACTCAATGCGCCGCAGCGCAATCAAGCCGGGAACACACCCGTCGACAGATACCGGTCACCCCGATCGCAGACGATAAACACGATCGTCGCGTTCTCGACCTGGCGCGCGACGCGCAACGCCACCTCACAGGCCCCGCCCGACGAGATGCCGGCGAAGATCCCTTCGACCGAAGCCATGCGCCGCGCCATCGCTTCGGCGGCGGCCTGGCTCACGTTCTCGACGCGGTCCACACGGCTACGATCGAAAATCTTCGGCAGATAGGCTTCCGGCCATTTGCGAATGCCCGGAATGCGCGAACCCTCTTCCGGCTGCGCGCCGATGATCTCGATCGCCTGATTCTGTTCCTTCAGATAGGTGGACACGCCCATGATCGTGCCGGTCGTGCCCATCGACGAGACGAAGTGCGTGATGCGCCCTTCGGTGTCGCGCCAGATTTCCGGACCGGTACCTTCGACGTGCGAGGCCGGATTGTCCGGGTTCGCGAACTGGTCGAGGATGATGCCCTTGCCTTCGCGCTGCATCTGTTCGGCCAGATCGCGTGCGTATTCCATGCCGCCCGTCACTGGTGTCAGCACGATCTGCGCACCGTACGCGGCCATGCTCTGACGGCGCTCCACCGACAGGTCTTCCGGCATGATCAGTACCATCTTGTAGCCACGGATCGCCGCAGCCATCGCCAAGGCGATGCCGGTATTGCCGCTAGTCGATTCGATCAGCGTGTCGCCCGGCTTGATACGCCCGCGTGCTTCCGCTTTCTTGATCATCGACAGCGCCGGACGGTCCTTCACCGAGCCCGCAGGATTGTTGCCCTCGAGCTTCGCAAGGATCACGTTATTGCGGCTGCGGATCTCGTCGTCAGGGAGCCGGACGAGTTGCACGAGCGGCGTATTGCCGATCGTGTCTTCAATCGTTTTGTAAGCCATATGGGTTCTGGTGCTGTCGATGCGCGGAGTCTTCAATCTATTGATTCTAAACCACCGTGCGCACGGCTGCCGTGCGGCCCTTCTGGCCGCATGGATGCAGGTGCTGACCGACGGGCGCGCGCAACGCAAAAAGCCCGCGGCTGAGAACCGCGGGAGCCAGTCATCTGCATGACAGCTGAAGGAGTGTTCTTACCCACTCCGACCATGAAGGGGAACGACGGTAACAGGCCAGGCGCGAGACCGTGCGCGCGAGGTGACCCGCCTCGCGCGCACGGCCCGCGTCAGGCTATTTCTTCACCGCCACAGTGGCGTTCTTTGGGGTTGCGGCCGCGCTAGTCGAGTTGGCCGCGTTGGCGCCATTACCCGCAGCGGCCGCGCCTTTGCTCTGTGCAGACGCCGCAGCCTGCGGGTTAGCAGCCGCGCCAGCCGGACCGACAGCGAGACCCTCCGCCTGCAGGCGCTCGACGGTATGCCCGCCCATGCCTTTGACGCGCTTGCCGAGATCGGCCGGGTCCTTGAACGGACCATGCGCTGCACGCTCGTCGAGAATGGCTTTCGCTTTGGCAGGACCGATGCCCTTGATGCCGCGCAGCGCATCCTCGTTAGCCGTGTTGACGTCGACCGCCGCGTATGCGTGGCCAAAAGCGGCCAGCATGGCCGCGGTAACCAGAATTTTTCGAAACATATGGAATCTCCCTCGTACAACCGGTTGGCGACCATCACCAACCGGGAGACTCCAGTTTAAAGAGGTATCCGAAAGAATTACACCTGGCCGAATAGCCAACGTACGTAGCGATCGACACCTTCCTGCACGCTCAGGAACGGCGCGTCGTAACCGGCGGCACGCAGCCTGGTCTGGTCGGCCTGCGTGAAGCATTGGTATTTGCCGCGCAAGGCATTGGGGAACGGAATGTATTCGATCAGCCCTCGCTGCACCTGCTCCGCGAGCGACAAGGGCGGCTCATTGTCCAAAGCACGCAACGTGTTGACCACCGTGCTCGCGATGTCGTTGAACGGCTGCGCGCGGCCACTACCCAGATTGAAGATGCCCGACTTGTCCGGATTGTCGAAGAAGAACAGGTTGACCTTCACCACGTCTTCGACGGAGACGAAGTCGCGCGTCTGCTCGCCTGCGGCGTAGCCGTTGTATTCGCCAAACAGCTTGACCTTGCCCTCGGCGCGGAACTGATTGAAGTTGTGAAACGCCACCGACGCCATGCGCGCCTTGTGCGTCTCGCGCGGCCCGTACACATTGAAATAGCGGAAGCCGGCAATCTGGCTCTTCGCGGTGGGCAGCACTCGGCGAATCACCTGATCGAACAGGAACTTCGAATAGCCGTACACGTTCAGCGGCTGCTCGACTTCGCGCTCTTCGACGAAGCGGCTGGAGCCGCCATACGTCGCGGCCGAAGACGCATACAGAAACTGGATATTCTGCGCGAGGCAGACATCGAGCACTTCACGGCTATAGCGGAAGTTGTTGTCCATCATGTAGCGGCCGTCGGTTTCCATCGTGTCCGAGCAGGCACCTTCGTGGAAAATCGCGCGCACTTTGCCGAAGTCGCCACGCTTGAAGCGCTCGACGAATTCGGTCTTGTCGAGATAGTCGTCGATCTCGCAGTCGACGAGATTCTTGAACTTGTCCGCACGCGTGAGGTTATCGACCGCGATGATGCGTTGTTCACCGCGCTCATTGAGCGCCTTCACGAGATTGCTGCCGATAAAGCCGGCCGCGCCGGTGACGATGAGGGTCATGATGATCCTGCGGTTGCAGTAATGAGCTCAGTTGACGCCTCGCAGGTTCCTCATTTGCGCCGCCGAAACTGAAGCGCAAAGCAGGGAACCCGGCGGGCTGCATCAATGAAAAAGTTCGTCGTAGGTAACGGTGGCGGTACCGAGTTTGCCGACCACAATGCCGGCCGCGCGATTCGCGAGCCCGACCGCCTCGACGAGCGTAAGACCCGCGCCGAGCATGGCGGCGAGCGTGGCGATCACGGTGTCGCCCGCGCCCGATACATCATACACTTCGCGTGCGACAGCCGAAGTGTGCAGGATGCCGTCGTCGGCGAAGAGCGTCATGCCCTCTTCCGAACGCGTCAGCAGCAGCGCCTTGAACTCGAGATCGGCACGCAGTTTGGTCACGCGCGCGATCAGATCTTCTTCGGATTTCCACTGCCCGACCACCTCGCGCAACTCCGCGCGATTCGGCGTGATCAGCGTGGCGCCGCGATAGCGCTCCCAGTCATCGCCCTTCGGATCGACCAGCACCGGCTTACCTGCCGCATGCGCCTTGGCGATCATCTGCGTGACGTGCGTGAGACCGCCCTTCGCGTAATCGGACATCAGGATCACGTCGTGTGACGGCAGCAGGTCGTCGAAACGCGCGAGCCCCGCGAGGAGCACTTCGTGCGCTGGCGAGTTTTCGAAGTCGACACGCAGCAACTGCTGCTGACGCGACAGCACGCGCAGCTTGATCGTGGTGAGCAAATCCGGATCGCGTTCCAGATGCGGCGCCACCCCGCTTTCGGCGAGTAGTTGCACGATGCGCTCACCGGGCTCGTCGTGCCCGACCACGCACAGCAAACCCGCTTGCGCGCCGAGCGCCACCGCATTGCGCGCGACGTTCGCCGCGCCGCCGAGGCGGTCTTCCTGGCGCTGCACATGCACGACCGGCACCGGCGCTTCCGGCGAAATACGGTTCACGTCTCCGAACCAGTAGCGATCGAGCATCACGTCGCCAACCACCAGCACGCGCGCCGCACCGAGGCGTTCGCGCGGCACTACGGTCAGTGCGGACGTGGGTGTGGATTGAGCGGCTTCAGGCATTGCTGGAGACATCGGCCGGAAGTTCAGAGGGCTGGGCATAGGGTCGTCCGATCGAGTGATAGTCGATGCCGAGTTCGGTCATCGCGTCCGGCTCGTACAGATTCCGGCCGTCGAAAATCAGCGGTAACTTCAGCACCGACTTCAGGTGCACGAAATCCGGGCTCTTGAATTCCTTCCATTCGGTGACGACCACCAGCGCGTCGGCGCCGGTGAGCGTTTCGTCCTGGGTGCTCGTGAACGTGAGACGCGCGAGCTGGTCCGGTGCATCGTGCAGATCGATGGCGAACACGCGGCGCGCTTCGGCCACCGCGACCGGATCGTACGCGCGAACCTGCGCGCCACGCGCCAGCAATTCAGCGATCACGCGGCGGCTCGGCGCTTCGCGCATGTCGTCGGTATTCGGCTTGAACGCGAGGCCCCACACGGCGAATGTGCGGCCGCTCAGATCCTCACCGAGCTTGCCCGTGATCTTGTTCACCAGCACGTCTTTCTGCTTGTAGTTCACTTCCTCAACGGCTTCGAGGATGCGCAGATTGTGGCCGGTTTCGGCGGCGGTGCGGATCAGCGCCTGCACGTCTTTCGGGAAGCACGAACCGCCGTAGCCGGCGCCGGCATACAGGAAGTGGTAGCCAATGCGTGGGTCCGAGCCGATCCCGCGGCGTACCGCTTCGATATCCGCGCCAACCCGGTCCGCCAGATTCGACATCTCGTTCATGAACGAGATGCGCGTGGCGAGCATCGCATTGGCAGCGTATTTCGTGAACTCAGCTGAGCGCACATCCATGTACAGCGTGCGCTCGTGATTGCGGTTAAACGGTGCGTACAGACGCTTCATCAGCTCGCGAGCACGCAGGCCGGCTTCGTCTTCGTCGCTGCCGAGCACGATGCGATCGGGGCGCATGAAGTCGTCGACCGCCGCACCTTCCTTCAGAAACTCCGGGTTCGACACCACCGAGAAGCAATGCTGCTCGCTATTGGCAAGCCCGCGTTTGGCCAGTTCCTCTTCGACCACCGCGCGCACACGTTGCGCGGTGCCGACCGGCACCGTCGACTTGTCGACGATCACCTTGAAGCCGTTCATCGTACGGCCGATATTGCGCGCCGCTTCGAGCACGTATTGCAGATCGGCCGAGCCGTCTTCGTCGGGCGGCGTGCCGACAGCGATGAACTGCACCTCGCCGTGCGCCACGCTCGCTTCGATATCCGTCGAAAACGTGATGCGGCGCGCCGCACGCGTGCGGGCGATGATCTCCAGCAAACCCGGCTCGTGGATCGGCACGCCACCGTTGTTGAGGATTTCGATCTTGCGCGGATCGACGTCGAGACAGAAGACGTCATGGCCGATTTCGGCGAGGCACGCGCCGGTGACGAGGCCAACATAGCCCGTGCCGATAATGGTGATTTTCATACGCTTTCCGGTAGAGGGTTCCGGTGAGGGTTTCTCGTAGTGAACAAGGCCGTCATGATCCCGCCTGGCCTATTCCGCCCGACGGGCCGCCGTCGTTGCGGCGCGGCTATGCAATTCCATTCGCTGTCAGTTCGACGCCGTGATCGGTTCGACGCGACGCGGGGCATAGGTTTCCCAACCGCTGCAACCCGGGCACTGCCAGTAGAACAGCCGCGCCCTGAAACCACAATTCTGGCACGTATACCGTGGCAGATTTTTTGTGCGCTGGCGAATCAGCGTACGCATCAGTTCGAGCTCGCTCTTGCGCGGCTCTTCCGCGACGGCTTCCTGCGCTTCCAGGAGACGCGTCATGCCCGCCAAATTCGGCGACTTCTGCATCTGCGAGCGTGCCAGCGCGTGAGCGGCGTCGGGCCCGCGCACCGCCGCAATGTGCTGATAGGTCACGTCGAGCAGATCGTTCGACGGATAGCGGTCCACCCACGTGATGAGCAGATCGGCGCCATCCTGCGGACGGCCGAGCGCCTCATAGGCCTTCATCAGCTTTTCAGCGACGAGCGGCAGATAGGCAGGATTCTGTTCCTCGACGCGCCGCCATTGGATGATCGCGGCCTCTTGCGAGCCGGCCGTCGCGTCCACGTCGCCGAACAGGATCGTGGCGCGTACGTTGGTCGGGTTCGCCTTCAATGCAAAGCCAAGCTGACGGCGCGCCTCATCTGCGTTCTTCTGCTGGAGCGCTTCCTGCGCGAGCTCGCAATGAAACTGCGCGATGTCCTTGTCGAGCGACTCGGCGCCCATTGTTTCCAGATGGCGCGCGATATCGATCGACTTAACCCAGTCTTTCTCGATCTGATAGATGGTGAGCAGCGCACGCTGCGCACCCAACGCGTAATTGCCGGTTTCGAGCGAGCGGAAGGTTTCCTCTGCGCGATCGAGCAAACCGGCCTTCAGGAAGTCCTGACCCAGTTCGTATAGCGCGTGATCACGCTCCGTGACGGGCAGATCGGTGCGGCTCAGCAGGTTCTGGTGCACGCGAATCGCGCGGTCCGTCTCGCCGCGGCGGCGGAACAGATTCCCGAGCGCGAAGTGCAACTCGATCGTTTCCGGGTCGAGTTTGACGACTTCGATAAACGCGTCGATCGCCTGGTCAGGCTGCTCATTGAGCAGGAAATTCAGGCCGCGGAAGTACGAACGCGGCAGGTTGGCGCTTTCGGACAGCAGCGTCTTGAGGTCGTAGCGCGCGGCCATCCAGCCGAACGCAAAAGCGACGGGTATGACAAGCAGCCACCAGAAGTCTAGATCCATGCGATTAATGCAAATGTGCGGGAAAGCGGAAGCGGGAAGCCGCGCTTCAGAAGCGCGGCAGAAGACAACTTAGATCAGCGGCGGCATGGGCGGTTGTTCGACCACCACAGGAGCTTCGCGCGCCACACGCAACTCACGCTTGAGCCGGCCATTCTCCATGCGCAGGCGCACCATGCCCGGCATGGACGACACCAGCCCGGCCAGCAGCCCCACCACGAAGAACGCGAGGCCGATCAGAATCAAAGGCGCCGACCACGCGTAACCCGCGAGGAAATTCAGCGTAGCAGTTTGTGTATTGGAGAGTGCGAGCACCAGCAGGAGCACGAACACCAGTACACGGATCAGCCAGACGATAAATTTCATGAATAGGTCTCTTGACGGCAGTTGCGGGGTGACGCCGGCTTGATGACGCGTCGCGCCACGGTGTTGCCCGCGCCGAAGTGACCCGTATTGTAATGGATGCCCTCGCGGCTGGGCAGGAACTGGCTGATAGAGGACTTACGCGAGGTTTACCTTACCGCAAGCGGATGCATGGGCAGGTGTGTTCGATTGGGGAATGTGCCGGGCTTAAGGGACGACAAAGCGGACGAAAAAGCGAACAAAAAACGGGCAAAAGGCGGAGAAAAGATGCGGACGAAAAAAAAGCGCCCGAAGGCGCTTTTTCTGGTCTTTTGCCGTCTGGCTTTGGCCGCTGACGCTACCAATGCCATGCTGCGAACCGCACAGCGAAGCATTTACAGGTCGTCGTCATCCGGCTCGTCGGCCTTCAACGGCTCGCCCGAACGTCGATCTACCCGCTCGCGCAATTCCTTGCCCGGCTTGAAATGCGGTACGTACTTCTCAGGTACCAGCACCTTCTCGCCCGACTTCGGATTACGCCCGACACGGGAGGGACGACGATTAAGGCCGAAGCTGCCGAAGCCACGAATTTCAATGCGATGACCGTTGGCAAGCGCCTCCGACATCGCATCAAGCATCGTCTTCACCGCGAAATCCGCATCTTTAAGTACAAGCTGCGGAAATCGCGTAGCCAGCTGGGCGACCAATTCCGATTTGGTCATACTGCAGCAGACCTCGCAAGAAAACGCCGGGCCGCCCCCATGTTCTTATGCTCCCCCTCGCGGGGGACCTGGCGCGAGGCGCCAGGTTTGGGGGCGTTCCTCAATTACTGGTTCTGACCGTCGAGCTTGGCCTTCAGCAGCGCGCCAAGGTTCGTCGTGCCGGTAGCAGCCGAGCTCGAATCCGACGAAGCCAGGCCGCGGATCGCTTCCTGTTGCTCAGCCGAATCCTTGGCCTTGACCGACAGGTTGATACCACGCGACTTGCGATCGATGTTGATGATCATCGCGTTGACCTTGTCGCCTTCCTTCAGCACGTTGCGAGCATCTTCCACGCGGTCTTGTGCGATTTCCGAAGCACGCAGGTAGCCTTCGACTTCCGCCGACAGCTGAACCACTGCACCCTTCGCATCTACCGTCTTGACCACGCCGTCGACGATCGAACCCTTGTCGTTCATTGCAACGAAGTTGCTGAACGGGTCGCCTTCGAGCTGCTTGATGCCCAGCGAAATGCGTTCCTTCTCGACGTCGATGCCGAGAACGATCGCTTCCACTTCGTCGCCCTTCTTGTACTTGCGAACTGCTTCTTCGCCCGTTTCCGACCACGACAGGTCCGACAGGTGAACCAGACCGTCGATGCCGCCCGGCAGACCGATGAAGACGCCGAAGTCGGTGATCGACTTGATTGCGCCTTGCAGCTTGTCGCCCTTCTTGAAGTTGCGGCTGAAGTCGTCCCACGGGTTCGGCTTGCATTGCTTCATGCCGAGGCTGATACGGCGGCGGTCTTCGTCGATTTCGAGAACCATGACTTCGACTTCGTCGCCCAGCTGAACAACCTTCGACGGTGCAACGTTCTTGTTCGTCCAGTCCATTTCCGACACGTGAACCAGGCCTTCGATGCCCGATTCGACTTCGACGAATGCGCCGTAGTCGGTGATGTTGGTGACCTTACCGAACAGGCGCGTGCCCGACGGGTAACGGCGGGAAATGCCTTCCCACGGATCGTCGCCCAGTTGCTTGATACCCAGCGAAACGCGGTTCTTTTCTTGATCGAACTTAAGGATCTTCGCGGTGACTTCCTGGCCAACCGACAGAACTTCGCTCGGGTGACGCACACGACGCCATGCGATGTCGGTGATGTGCAGCAGGCCGTCGATACCACCGAGGTCCACGAACGCGCCGTAATCGGTGATGTTCTTCACCACGCCTTCCACGATCGCGCCTTCCTTCAGCGTTTCGAGCAGCTTTGCGCGCTCTTCGCCTTGGGTCGCTTCGATCACAGCACGGCGCGACAGCACGACGTTGTTACGCTTGCGGTCGAGCTTGATGACGCGGAATTCCAGCGTCTTGCCTTCGTACGGGGTCGTGTCCTTGACCGGACGCGTGTCAACCAGCGAACCCGGCAGGAACGCGCGGATGCCGTTGACCATGACGGTCATGCCGCCCTTGACCTTGCCCGTGATCGTGCCGGTCACGAGTTCGTTGTTGTCGAGAGCCTTTTCCAGCGACAGCCACGAAGCCAGGCGCTTCGCCTTGTCGCGCGACAGGATCGTGTCGCCATAGCCGTTTTCCAGCGCGTCGATCGCGACGGAAACGAAGTCGCCCGCCTGCACTTCTACCTCGCCCGCGTCGTTCAAGAACTCTTCGAGCGGGATGTAGGCTTCGGACTTGAGACCAGCGTTGACGACCACGAAGTTGTGGTCAACACGCACGACTTCGGCGGAGATCACCTCGCCAGCGCGCATGTCTTGCTTGGTCAGCGACTCTTCGAACAGAGCCGCAAAAGATTCGGTATTCGGGTTGGAAGTTTGCAGGTCGGACATAAAAATCAAAATTTGCATGGTGCTCGCGGTGCCCGGCTGGCCGGACGGTCAGCAACAACGGCCAAGAATGCGAATGCCACGCGGGGTTAAGGGGTTAATACACGCTCCACGACACTCGCGGAGCACCTACTGACAACGTTACTTCTCACTACTTTCTACTGCGCCCGCTGTTCAGATGCCACTCGGACATCAGGCATGCGGGACCAATGCTTCATACCACTGCACCACCTGTTCGACCGCCTGGTCGACCGACAATGCGGAGGTATCAAGCAGCTTTGCATCCGCTGCGGGCTTGAGCGGCGCGGCCGTGCGCTGACTGTCACGCTCGTCGCGCTCACGCAAATCCCGGAGCAAGTCATCTATATTAGCAGAAAATCCTTTTTGGATCAATTGCTTATGCCGGCGGGCCGCACGGGCCTCGACGCTGGCGGTCATGAAGACCTTCAGCACGGCGTCCTGGAAGATCACCGTGCCCATGTCGCGGCCGTCGGCGACCAACCCCGGTTCCTTACGGAAAGCCCGCTGACGGGCCACCAGCGCGGTTCGCACGGGCGCGTGCACGGCAATCGCCGAGGCCCGGCTGCCGACTTCTTCGGCGCGAATGTCGGCGGATACGTCGGCGCCGTCGAGCTGCGCCAGTCCCTCGCGAAACGTGATGTGCAGGTCGTCGATCAGCTTTACAAGCGCCTCGACGTCATCCGCCACAATGTTGTAGCGCATGCTGGCCAGCGCGGCGAGCCGGTACAGCGCGCCGCTATCCAGCAAATGGAAGCCGAGATTCGCGGCAACCAGCGCGGCCACGGTGCCTTTGCCCGAGGCGCTGGGGCCGTCGATCGTAATGACGGGCGTTTGGTGAAAGGGACGGATCGGTTTCATCGAAAAAGTCGCACGTCAGTCGATTCAGGAGCGAATCAGGGTTGAGCGAGCGCGGTGAAGCGCTCGAAATAGTCAGGGAACGTCTTGCCGACGCACTTCGGGTCGTTGATCCGGACCGGCACGCCGCCCAGGCTCACGAGCGAGAAGCACATCGCCATGCGGTGATCGTCGTAGGTGTCGATCGAAGCGTTCGGAATCAGCTTTTCCGGCGGCGTGACGACGAGGAAATCCTCGCCCTCCTGCACCTTCGCGCCGACCTTGCGCAGCTCGGTGGCCATCGCGGCGATCCGGTCGGTTTCCTTCACGCGCCAGCTCGCGATGTTGCGCAGCGTGGTCGTGCCGTCCGCGAACAGCGCGGCGACGGCGATCGTCATCGCGGCGTCCGGAATCAGGTTGAAGTCCATGTCGATCGGATCGAGCTTGCCGTTGTCGTTGCCGACACCGCGCACTTCGATCCAGTCGTCGCCCATCTGCAAGTTCGCGCCCATCTTGATGAGCGCATCGGCGAAACCGACGTCGCCCTGGATGCTGGAACGGCCCACGCCTTCCACCCGCAGCGGGCCGCCACCAAGCGCGCCGGCCGCGAGGAAATATGACGCCGACGACGCATCGCCTTCCACCATGATCGTGCCCGGCGACTGATAGCGCTGCCCCGCCGGCACGATGAACCGGTGCCATTCATGGCGCTCGACCTTGATGCCGAAGCGCTCCATCAGCTTGATCGTGATCTCGATATACGGCTTCGAGATCAGCTCACCGTCCACCTGCACGGTCGTCACGCCGCTTTCCGTGCGCAACAGCGGCAACGTCATCAAGAGCGAAGTCAGGAACTGGCTCGACACGTCGCCGCGCACGCGGATCGGTGCGTCAGCCGTGATTTGCGCCGGACGGATCCGCAGCGGCGGATAGCCTTCGTTCTCTTCGTAGTCGATCTTCGCGCCGATCTGCCGCAAACCGTCGACCAGGTCGCCGATCGGCCGCTCGTGCATACGCGGCACGCCGTGGATACGATAGTCGCCGCCATTCACGGCGAGTGCCGCAGTCAGCGGGCGCACCGCCGTGCCGGCATTGCCAAGAAACAGATCGGCCGTGCGCGCCGTGAACGCGCCACGTGTACCGGTCACGACGCAGGTGTCGCCTTCGCGCTTCAGACGCACGCCGAGCTTTTCGAGCGCGTCGAGCATCACGCGGGTGTCGTCGGAGTCGAGCAGGTTCGTGATCGTCGTTTCGCCTTCGGCGAGCGCCGCGAGCAGCAGCACGCGATTCGAAATGCTTTTCGAGCCGGGCAAACGAACCGTGCCGGACGCACGAGAAAATGGTCCGAGATCGAGGAATTCCATGATTGAGTCCAGTTCCGGTTATTTCGAGGCGTCGCCGAGGGCGGCCCCTGCACTGCGCTGTTCCTGCCATTCGCTGCGCGCGACGCGCGAGCGCGCGAACACCGCTTCGAGCGCTGCGCCGTCGCCGGATTCGATCGCCGCGCGCAAGCGCGCGAGCACCGCCGTGTAGGCATCCAGTTCGTCGAGCAGCGCGGCGCGATTCGCCACGCACACATCGCGCCACATTTCCGGGCTCGACGCGGCGATACGCGTGAAGTCACGGAAGCCACCGGCGGCGAATGAAAATTTCAGCGCGGCGTCGGGCGAATTGAGAATCTGCTCGACCAGCGCGAACGACAAAACGTGCGGCAAATGGCTGACCGATGCGAGCACGCGATCATGCTGCTCGGGCGTCATCTCCCGCACACAGGCGCCGGTTGCACGCCACATCGCGGCAACGCGTTCGACCGCTTCCGGCGCGTTCTCCGGCAGCGGACACAACACGACATTGCGATTCACATACAAATCGGGCAACGCCGCATCCGGGCCGCTCGCCTCACGGCCGGCAATCGGATGCCCCGGCACGAACTGGCCGATGCGTGCGCCGAGTGCCGCGCGCGCGGAAGCCACCACGTCCGACTTGGTGCTGCCGGCATCGGTGACGATCGTGCCTGCGTCGAGAAACGGCGCAATGCGTTCGAGCAACGGCTGAGTCTGCGCGACAGGTGCGGCAAGCAGCACGAAATCGGCGCCGGACAACGCCGCCCGCAACGCCGCGTCGTCACCCAACGCCGCGGTTTCATCGACCACACCCAACTCGAGCGCGCGCGCCGTCGACGCGGACGAACGCCCGACACCCACCACGGTTCGCGCGCCTGCCGCCTCACCCCGCTCACGCAGCGCGCGCGCGAGCGATCCGCCGATCAGGCCGACACCGAAAATCACCAGCTTATTAAAAGAAAACGCGGCCACGTCGGTCACTGAAAAAGCGCGCCTTCAGAAAGTGAGGCGCGCGGGTCAAGGTCAATCGCTTACGCGGTGGCGAGGGTCTTTTCGAGCGCCGCGAGGAACGCTTCGTTTTCTTCCGGCAGGCCGATCGTGATGCGCAGCCACTGCGGCAAACCGTAGTTGCCGACCGGACGAACGATCACGCCCTGCTTGAGCAACGCGAGGTTGACGCGGTTGCCCGCTGCGTCGTCATTGCCGACGCGCACCAGCACGAAGTTGCCGTCCGACGGCACATACTCGAGGCCGAGTTTGTCGAACGCTTCGGTCAAAAGGCGATAGCCCTGCGCATTCAGGGCCGCGCTCTTTTCCAGAAACGCCTTGTCGTTCAGCGCTGCGATCGCCGCGGCTTGCGCCAGCGTGTTCACGTTGAACGGCTGACGCAGACGGTTCAGCAGATCGGTCAACTCCGGCTGCGCGATGGCGAAGCCGACACGCAGGCCGGCCAGGCCAAACGCCTTCGAGAACGTGCGCGAGACCAGCAGATTCGGATAGCGGCGCACCCACGCGATCGAGTCGTAGCGCTTTTCTTCCGGCAGATATTCCGTGTACGCCTCGTCGAGCACGACGACCACGTTGCGCGGCACCTTGTCGAGAAACGCTTCGAGCTTGGCGCCTTCGATGAACGTGCCAGTCGGGTTGTTCGGGTTCGCGACGAAAATCAGGCGGGTGTCGTCGGTAATCGCGGCGAGCATCGCGTCGAGGTCGTGGCCATACTTGACGGCCGGTACGACGATCGCATTTGCGCCCACGCCTTGCGTGGCGAGCGCGTAGACCGCGAACGAGTACTGCGCGTAGACGATCGACTGACCCTTCTCGACGAACGCATGCGCGGCAATTTCGAGAATGTCGTTGCTGCCGTTGCCGAGCGTGACCCACTCGACCGGCACCCCGTAGCGCTCGCTCAGCGCTGCCTTCAGTTCGAATGCATTCGCGTCCGGATAGCGGCCGAGTTCGCTGGCCGCTTGCGCCATGGCGCGTTGCGCCGATTCCGGCATGCCTAGCGGATTTTCGTTCGACGCGAGCTTCACGATGGTCGCTTCGTCGAGGCCAAACTCGCGGGCCACTTCCGAAATCGGCTTGCCGGCGATGTAAGGCGCGATCGCGCGCACATAGGAAGGACCGAAGGACGTTGTCATGAAAATCTCCGAACGACTAATTAGTAGTAAGTGGACCTGCGACAGGCGCGCCCAGACCGCGTGCGCGCGCCTGGGCCGACATCAACGGGCGCGCGGATACGAGCCGAGTATCTTCAGGAACGCGGCCTTCTGACCGAGTTCGGTGAGTGCGGCGGCAACCGCCGGCTCGTCGCGATGGCCTTCGACGTCGATATAGAAGTAGTACTCCCACGTGCCGACGCGCGCCGGACGCGACTCGAAACGGGTCATGGACACGCTGTGGCGCGCCAAGGGCTCCAGCAACTTGAACACGGCGCCCGGCTCGTTCGCCACGGAGACGATCAACGACGTCTGATCGTGCCCGCTGACGCCGGTGCGCTCCTTGCCGATCATCACGAAACGCGTGCGGTTGTGCGGATCGTCCTGGATCAAGGCGTACGCGACTTGCAGACCGTAGTGGGTCGCCGCGCGGTCGCCTGCGATGGCTGCAACCGTCGGATCTTCCGCCGCCATGCGCGCGGCTTCGGCATTGCTCGACACCGCCTGGCGCTCGAGATGCGGCGCGTTGGTCGCAAGCCAGCGCTGGCACTGGGCAAGCGCCTGCGCGTGCGCGCACACTCGCGTCACGCCAGTGAGGCCGCCGTTCAGCGTCAGGAGATTGTGGTGAATCGGCAAGGCAAGTTCGCCGCCGATCGTGAGCTGGGTTTGCAACAGCAGATCCAGCGTGCGCGACACCGCGCCTTCGGTCGAATTCTCGACCGGCACGACGCCGAATTCGGCGGCGCCTGCTTCGACCGAGCGAAATACTTCGTCGATCGACGGGCACGGCAGACCTTCGATCGACTGACCGAAGTACTCGTGCATCGCCTGTTCGCTGTACGTGCCAACCGGGCCAAGATACGCGGCCTTGATACTCTTTTCGAGCGCCCGGCTCGCGGCCATGATTTCGCGCCAGATCGCGCTGATATGCTCGCTGGCCAGCGGGCCCGCGCTCATATCCTGCAAGCGCGCGATCACCTGCTGCTCGCGCTCGGGGCGGAACACCGGTGCGTTGAAATGCTTCTTCACCTCGCCCACTTCGAGCGCCACCGCGGCACGCTGATTGAGAAGCGCGATCAACTGCGCGTCGAGCGCGTCGATGCGTTCGCGAAGGGGTTTGAGTCGGGTATTGAGTTCGTCGTCCATGCGTGAAAACGGCCCTGCCGGTAGCTGCTGCACAAATGCGTGCTGGAAAGGATGCGCGTGCCTGAATATCGAAGACGATCAGGCGCTGCGCTGTTCGAATTCCTTCATGTATTCGACAAGCGCTTTGACGCCTTCGAGCGGGACGGCGTTATAAATCGACGCCCGCATGCCGCCGACGGACTTGTGGCCCTTTAGCTGCACCATTCCCCGCGCTTTCGCGCCGGCCAGGAAATCTTCGTTGCGCGACTCGTCGGCGAGGAAAAACGGTACGTTCATCCGCGAGCGCGAGCCACGCTCGACCTTGTTCAGATAGAAGCTGCTCGAATCGATCGTGTCGTACAACAGCTTCGATTTCTCGAGGTTACGCGCTTCCATCGCGGTAAGGCCGCCCTGCTTCTTCAACCACTTGAACACCAGCCCCGCGATGTAGATCGCATACGTGGGCGGCGTGTTGTACATCGAGTTGTTCTCGGCGACGGTTTTCCATTCGAACGCCGACGGGCAGATCGCCTGCGCGCGGTCTAGCATATCTTCGCGGACGATCACGACGGTCACACCCGCCATGCCGATGTTCTTCTGCGCACCGCCAAACAGCACGCCGTATTTGGCAATGTCCATCGGGCGCGACAGGATGTGCGACGAGGCGTCCGCCACCAGCGGAATATCGCCGAGGTCGGGAATCTCGAACGTCTCGACGCCGTGAATCGTTTCGTTGGTGCACAGATGTACGTATGCCGGATCGTCCGACAACTGCCATTCCGAGCGCGCCGGTGCGCGCGTGAAGCCCTCGGCCGTTTGACCGCTCGCCGCCAGATGCACGGTGCCGTACTTTTGTGCTTCTTTCAGCGACTTTTGCGACCAGGAACCCGTCACGACGAAATCCGCGCGCGGTTTCGCGCCCATCAGATTCATCGGCACGATTGCGTTTTCGCCCAGACCGCCGCCTTGCAGGAACAGGATGCGGTGGCTGGCTGGCACCGCGAGCAAGTCGCGCAGATCGACGAGCGCCTCCTCGTGGATCGACATGAATTCTTTGCCGCGATGGCTCATTTCCATCACGCTCATGCCACTGCCGTGCCAATCGAGCATCTCGTCGGCTGCCTGACGCAGCACTTCTTCGGGCATGGCCGCGGGGCCGGCGGAGAAATTAAAGACGCGCATCGTGAGATCCTGGAAGCTGGCGCGAAAAACGAACAGATCGCGCAAAAATCGGCGAAGTTGGCAGCCGCGAAGGCAGCCATTGCAAAGCTTGCAACGCGAACTCGACAACGCGAGTTTGACGACGCGCGTTTGGCAATATTTCCGCACCCAAAAAGAAAATGGCCGTCTGCGCGTGTGCGCAAACGGCCATTATCGCATTGTCACCGCCAACCCGCCAAACCCGACACGCCATATGGCTTGCGGAGCGGCGGCTAGCGCGATGTCAGCGCAGCCTTTCGACCCTTTGGTTCAACTCGCCGGCTTTTTTAGCCAACTCATTTAACCAACTTACTTAGCCGGCTTGACCGAAGCGACTTCCTTGTCAGCCTGGTCGCGCGTTGCCTTGATCGATTGCGGCATGTACTTTTGCATCAAGCCATTCACGACGTCGCGGCCAACCTGGTCTTGCACCTGGATGAACTTGCGGCCAGTCGGGCTCTTGTAGAACGCGGTCAGATCCTTGATTTCCGACGTGCTGTAGTACTTCGCGTAAGCGTCGTACTGAGCTTGCATGGCGTCCTGGCGGAAGCTGTCCGTTGCGAACACTTGACCTGCGCCGTCAACCAGCTTCGGCACTGCGTTCTTTTGCAGCGTCGGGACGGAAGCCTGCTTCTGCTTGTCCGTCATCGTCTTGTTTTCGCTCAGGGCGTCCGACAGGATAGCCGGAACCAGCTGCTTGGCTTGCATCTGGGCGCTGTTGCCGATCGCGCCGACGAGCTTCTGTGCGTCGATTGCGTCCAGCAAGTCCTTGATTGCAGCCTGCTTGGCCGGATCAACCGGTGCAGCGGCAGCAGCCGGAGCCGCCGGGGCCGGGCTCTGAAGCGCTTGAGCCATAGCGAAGGTCGGCACGAGAGCAGCCAGCAACATCAGTTGTTTGAATCGTTTTTGCATCATTACTCCCTAAGAGAAATTAACTTGAACTGCAAGCTGCGCGGGATGCGTATCGGCCCGACACGCCATTGTTCCCTGCGCAGCTTTCAACCAATAACTGAGACTGAAAGCTGCCGACGCGAATCAGGCCGCACCACCGTCTTCACCGCCGTTGTCGCCTTCGGCAGGACCTTCGGTGTCGCCTTCCACATCGATATCTGCTTCCGCCTCAGCAACCTGTTGCAGACCTGAAAGCTTGGTCCCTTCGTCAAGGCTGATGAGTGTAACACCTTGGGTTGCGCGCCCCATTTCGCGGATTTCCGATACGCGCGTACGAATCAGCACGCCCGTATTGGTGATCAGCATGATCTGCGCTTCCTGATCCACCAGCGTCGCGGCGACGACCTTGCCGTTACGCTCCGACGTCTGGATCGCGATCATTCCCTTCGTGCCGCGCCCGTGACGCGTGTACTCGATGATCGGCGTGCGCTTGCCGTAGCCGTTTTCGGTTGCGGTCAACACCGACTGCTGCTCGTCGCCGGCCACCAGCAACGCAATCACGCTCTGGCCGTCTTCGAGTTGCATGCCGCGTACGCCACGCGCCTCGCGGCCCATCGGGCGCACGTCGTTTTCGTCGAAGCGAACTGCCTTGCCGGAATCCGAGAACAACATCACGTCATGCTGACCGTCTGTGATCGCGGCGCCGATCAGGTAGTCGCCGTCATCCAGACCGACCGCAATAATACCCTTGCGCAACACGCGGCCAAAGGCGTCTAGCGGCGTCTTTTTTACGGTTCCTAACGCGGTGCCCATAAAGACGAATTTGTCAGCCGAAAATTCCTTGACCGGCAAGACAACTGTAATCTTCTCGCCGTCCTGCAGCGGGAAGATATTGACGATCGGACGGCCGCGCGAGTTCCGCGAACCTTGCGGCACTTCGTAGACCTTCACACTGTAGACGCGACCACGATTCGAGAAGCACAGAATGTGATCGTGCGTGTTCGCGATGAACAGCGTGTCGATCCAGTCGTCTTCCTTCATCGCCGTGGCCTGTTTGCCGCGGCCGCCCCGCTTCTGCGCACTGTATTCGGACAGCGGCTGCGATTTCACATAGCCCGCGTGCGACATGGTCACGACCATCTCTTGCGGCGTGATCAGGTCTTCGGTGTTCAGTTCGGTTGCGTTCAGCTCGATCTTCGAGCGGCGCGCGTCGCCGAATTCGGCTTTGATCGACGTCAGTTCCTCGACGATGATTGCCGTAATGCGTTCCGGGCGAGCCAGAATGTCCAGCAGGTCGGCGATTTGCGCCATCACTTCGCGGTACTCGCCGATGATCTTGTCCTGCTCCAGACCCGTCAGGCGTTGCAGACGCATCTGCAAGATTTCCTGAGCCTGGGTGTCGGACAAGCGGTAGAGGCCGTCGGACTGCATACCGAACGACGGATTCAAACCGTCAGGGCGATAAGCCTCGCGACCACCGGCCGACGCGTTTTCCGTCTCGGCGCGCGACAACATTTCGCGCACCAGCGACGAATCCCACGGACGCGCCATCAATTCCTGCTTGGCGATCGGCGGTGTCGGTGCGGCCTTGATGATCGCGATGAATTCGTCGATGTTGGCGAGCGCGACTGCCAGACCTTCGAGCACGTGACCGCGTTCGCGGGCCTTGCGCAGTTCGTATACAGTGCGCCGCGTCAGCACTTCCCGGCGATGCGACAGGAAGCACGCCAGCATTTCCTTCAGGTTCAGCAGCTTCGGCTGGCCGTCGACCAGCGCGACCATGTTCATGCCGAAGGTGTCCTGAAGCTGGGTCGCCTTGTACAGATTGTTGAGAACCACTTCCGGCACTTCGCCGCGCTTCAGTTCGATCACGACGCGCATGCCGCTCTTGTCGGATTCGTCGCGGATGTCGGAGATGCCTTCGAGCTTCTTCTCGTTGACCAGTTCGGCGATGCGCTCCAGAAGTGAGCGCTTGTTCACCTGGTACGGCAACTCGTCGACGATGATCGACATGCGTTGACCGCGGTCGATTTCCTCGAAGTGAGTGAGCGCGCGCATGACCACACGGCCGCGGCCGGTGCGGTAACCATCGCGCACGCCGGCCACGCCGTAGATGATGCCGGCGGTCGGGAAGTCAGGCGCCGGAATGATCTCGATCAGTTCGTCGATCGTGGCTTCCGGGTTTTTCAGCAGATGCTGACATGCGTCGACAACCTCGTTGAGGTTGTGCGGCGGGATGTTGGTCGCCATGCCGACCGCAATACCGGACGAGCCATTGATCAGCAGATTGGGAATACGCGCCGGCAGGATGGCCGGTTCGTTTTCGCTGCCGTCGTAGTTCGGCGTGAAGTCGACGGTTTCCTTGTCGATATCGGCCAGCAGCTCGTGGCCGATCTTTGCCATGCGGATTTCGGTGTACCGCATTGCCGCGGCGTTGTCGCCGTCGACCGAACCGAAGTTGCCCTGACCGTCCACCAGCATGTAGCGCAGCGAGAAGTTCTGCGCCATCCGGACGATGGTGTCGTAAACAGCCGTGTCGCCGTGCGGGTGATATTTACCGATGACGTCGCCGACGATACGCGCCGACTTCTTGTACGCCCGGTTCCAGTCGTTGTTCAGTTCGTGCATCGCGTACAGCACGCGCCGGTGCACCGGCTTCAGGCCATCGCGAACATCGGGAAGCGCACGCCCCACGATCACGCTCATCGCGTAATCGAGATACGAACGGCGCATTTCCTCCTCTAGGGAGATTGGCAGAGTCTCTTTGGCGAATTGATCCATTATCCGTATCTTTTACGTGCCAAGGCGACGGCGTGAAGCTGACCTCACCTCGCCGCGCCTTCGCGTAAGCATTGCAGGCGCAACGCATCACGCGATTCTAACATGCCGCGCATCCGCCCCCGGCTGGGGTACGTATACCTATTAGCAGACGAGGGGGAACGGCGCCTGAACGCCCCAAGATGAAGTCGGGGCAGGCTCGATTTGTGCGTGGGGCAATTCGCCGCTCAGCCATGACTGGCGGTGCCTACAGCGGATTGCTTCTGTTGCGCATGCACCACAATTGGAGGGTGATTTGATCGGGGGCAGATTTTTTTATCGTTGGAAGGGAACGATATGGCAAAATGCCAACGCACAAAGAGTTAGACACTGCTCGAAGTCTACACAGCACGTTTTTTGTTCTACACCGATGTTATACTTCGAGCAATGTATGACTTGTCTTCGTCAACAGGCTCGCAGTAAACCTGCGGTAATCTCAATTTCGAGAGGAGAAATATGAATAAACTTTCAAAGCTCGCGTTCATTGCAGCTACCGCAGTTATGGCTGCATCCGCCATGGCGCAATCGGTGCCGGCGTCGCGACAAGCTACGAACGACAACTGGGTGAATGGTACCGGCGAATACGTGTGGATGAACGGCACGAACGAGCTTTGCTGGCGCGATGCATTCTGGACGCCGGCAACGGCCAACGCTAAGTGCGATGGCGCCCTGGTTGCCCAGGCTCCGACCCCGCCGGCTCCGGTCGCACCTGCACCGGCTATTACGAGCCAAAAGATTACGTATCAAGCTGACGCTCTGTTCGACTTCGACAAGGCCATCCTGAAGCCGGCTGGCAAGGAAAAGCTGGACGATCTGGCATCGAAGGTCGGCTCGCTGAACCTGGAAGTCATCGTTGCAACGGGTTACACGGACCGTATCGGTTCGGACAAGTACAACGACCGCCTGTCGCTGCGCCGTGCTCAAGCCGTGAAGTCGTACCTCGTGAGCAAGGGCATCGAATCCAACCGTATCTATACGGAAGGCAAGGGCAAGCGCAACCCGGTCACGACCGGTTGCAACCAGAAGAACCACAAGCAACTCGTCGCTTGCCTCGCACCGGATCGTCGCGTGGAAGTCGAAGTTGTCGGTACTTCGAAGCAGTAAGCTACAAATTACCGCAGTATCAAAGCCCCGCTTCGGCGGGGCTTTTTTTATGCCGCAGCTGCGGGCGCTACTCGCCTTCTCCTCCGAGTACGCGCCCGATCTGCCGGAACAGGACGCGCCAGCCACCGCGCGGCATTTTGCCGCCCCGTCGCCCGGCCTATATACTCAGGGTTTATCCTCGAGCGCCCGCTCAACGCTCTCATCGAGGCAGCTTCCGCTATGACCAACGCTGATCCCCACGAACTGCAGAAATTTAGCGACCTCGCGCATCGTTGGTGGGACCCGAATGCCGAATTCAAACCGCTGCATGAACTCAACCCGATTCGTCTAAGCTGGATCGACGCGCACGCACATCTCGCCGGCAAAACCGTGTTGGATATCGGCTGCGGCGGCGGCATTCTGTCGGAGTCGATGGCGGGATTGGGGGCGCATGTGAAGGGAATCGATCTGTCGGCCCAAGCGCTCGGCGTGGCGGATCTTCACAGCCTTGAAAGTGGTGTAACCGTCAGTTACGAAGAAATCGCCGCCGAAGCACTCGCCGCCCGCGAACCGGGCACTTACGACGTCGTCACCTGCATGGAAATGCTCGAACACGTGCCCCAACCGGCCGCCATTGTCGAAGCATGCAAAACGCTCGTGAAACCCGGCGGCTGGGTGTTTTTCTCCACGCTGAACCGCAATGTGAAGTCGTATCTGTTTGCGGTGATCGGCGCCGAATATATCGCGCGGATGCTGCCCAAGGGTACGCACGACTACGCGCGCTTCATCCGCCCCTCGGAATTGGCCGGCTTTGTGCGCGCTGCCGACCTGCGTACAGTCGACATCAAAGGTATCGTTTATAACCCGCTCAGCAAGCACTTCACGCTGTCCGCCGACACGAGCGTGAACTACATGCTCGCCTGCCGCCGCGACGTCTGATCCGCCTCGACCTGCCCGGACTCAATCCAATCAATGAGCGATCCCACGCCCCTGCCCCAACGCGAAGACAACGACGACGCGCTCGGTCTTTGCCAGGCTGTCCTGTTCGACCTCGACGGCACGCTGGCCGACACCGCGCCCGATCTCGCGGCCGCAGTCAACAAGATGCGCCACGATCGCAGCCTCGAGATGGTGCCGCTCGAAGACCTGCGGCCGCTCGCGTCGGCGGGCGCGCGCGGTCTGATCGGGGGGGCGTTCGGCATCGGCCCTGACGATCACGAGTTCGCGTCGATGCGTGAGGAGTTTCTCGCCAACTATGAAGCGGACTTATGCATCGAGACCACGCTGTTTCCCGGCATTCCCGAATTGCTCGACGATCTCGATGCGCGGGGCGTGCGCTGGGGCATCGTGACGAACAAGGTGGCAAGGCTCACTGAGCCGCTGATCGCGCAACTCGGCCTCGAAGAGCGCGCCGGCTGCGTGGTGAGCGGCGACACGACCCCGCATTCGAAGCCGCACCCCGCGCCGCTGTTGCACGCCGCGCGTGAGCTGGATGTCGTGCCCGAGCGCATCGTCTACGTCGGCGACGACCTGCGCGACGTGCAGGCGGGTTTCGCGGCCGGCATGAAGACCATCGCGGCCGCCTATGGTTACTGCGGCAACGACATTCCGCCGACGCAATGGCACGCGCAGCATGTCGTGCACTCGCCCGCGGAGTTGCAGAAGCTGCTGCGCGACATCGGCTGAACCGCTGAACGCAAATAGCGAACACCGCAGACAGGCCACACGCAACGCATGGCGGCGGCTTGCGGCTTCGCATTGACAGCGCACCAGCACACGGCCAGCCATCAAGCCAATCACCCAGGACGTGGCCGTCAAACTATTGTAAAATCTCCGTCTGGCCCAGATATTTTGGGCAACGAACCGCGGGGGCGACCTGGTTTCGACAGGGGTTGCGAAGCGGCTAGGGCATACCGAGGACCCGTCACCTCGTTAATCAATGGGAAAAACGTAACTGCAAACGACGAAACGTTCGCACTGGCAGCCTAAGGGCCGCCGTCCTCTGCCTAGTTCACTGACGGGCTAGAGTCGCAAGACCGGTAGCAATACCGACAGAGGTCATATACGTCAGTTAAGTCTTGGTGGCGTCACGACGCCAAGGTCGAAAATCTAGTGAATCGCCGTCACGCAGCGTGTTCGTCCGCGTCGTGGTGGTTAAATCAAATGACAGAACTAAGTATGTAGAACTAGTCGTAGAGTGCTTCTGGACGCGGGTTCGATTCCCGCCGCCTCCACCAGAACATCGTTTCAAGCTGCATCATCAAGACTCAAAACCCGTAAGCGGCCTGCTGCTTGCGGGTTTTTTGTTGCCTACGCATAAAACGGAAGGCTCGCTCGTCAAGCACCGAGCGGGCCTTTTTGCTGGCAGGTATCAAAGAGATCGGCGTGAGGCCAAGGGAATAAACGCATTCGTCCAATCGTTTATTCCGCACGCACGACCGCACACTGCGTTCCGCGCGAGACCAACATCAAAACCAGGAGCCGACATCATGCGCAAGACTCTCTTATGCCTCACCACGCTGACTCTCCTCGCACTGCAACAGACTGCTTTTGCCGAGGCCCCGAAGATCGTCGACGGCCGCTTCGTCACCGCGGACGGCATGACGCTCTATACCTTCGACAAAGACACCAAGCCCGGCATGAGCGCCTGCACCGGCGGCTGCATGACTAACTGGCCGGCAGCCATGGCGAGCACGTCGGACAAGCCCTCAGGCGACTGGACCGTGATTCCTTCGGCCGACGGCAAACAGCAATGGGCTTATAAAGGACATCCGCTGTATCGCTACGCGGCCGACAAGCAAGCGGGCGACATGAAGGGGGACGGCTTCAAGGACATGTGGCACACGGCGAAGCCATAACCGACAGCCGCTGAACGATGGGCCAGAACCGAGAGACTTTATAAAAAAACTTAAACGAAAAACGCCGGCTGCAAGCCGGCGTCTCGAACGAATACAAAACGGAACACGAAAGCGCTGATTCGCTTATTCGTCTTTAGGACACTGCAAATTACACCCGTTCGGATCGCCATTGTCGCCGCGCTTGCGCATGGCTGATTTTTTGTTGGACTGGTATTTGTCCGAGGGCGCGGACGCCGCAAACGGCATCTGCGGATGTTCGGCAAGACGGAACTGATCTTGCAGGATACCGCCCGGCACACCCGGCGAATTCTGTGCGAAAGCAACCGAAGCGGTGGCGAGAAGCACCCCGGCCGTCGCTGCCGCAGCACATGCGTGAAGAAGAACTTTCATATCGGTTCAGCGCGGCGTAGCGCGCGGTTAAGGCGTAAGCGGAAGGATAGAGATTATCCCAAACAAACGCCCCTCGCAGCGGCGACGGCACCAATTTGTTTACAGTCGCTTACGCCGCACCAGGGCCTAGCCCCGCATCGAGATCGAGCAGCTTGCCGCAGTCGCGTGGATCGTAACCTTCGAGCTGTTCAACGCTATGCCGAAATGCCGCGCCGCGCAGCAAGTTGATCACCGTTGCGAGCGGCGCGCGCTCCAGCCGGGCGCGGTCGCAGGCGAAGTAATAGTCTTCGTCGACGATCGGAATGAAGTCGAGCCCGAAGTGATGCGCTGCCGGCTCGACGCCGAAACCCACATCCGCCATGCCGCTTGCCACGAACGCCGCGATCGCCGAGTGCGTGAGTTCCGCCGATGCATAGCCGTTGACCCGATCCGGATCGACTCCGACTTTTCGTAGCGCGAGATCGAGCAGCATGCGCGTGCCGGAACCAGGCTGACGATTGACGAAGCGAATGTCGTCGCGCGCGAGATCGCTCAGGCCGCCGATGCCCTTTGGGTTCCCCTTGCCGAGAAAGAGGCCCTGCTTGCGCTTCGTCAGATGCACAAGCACGTGACGCTGCGGATCGAGCCAACGCCGATAGGTATCCGCGCAGGCCGCGCGAAACTCGCCTAGCGGCAAGTGAAAACCGGCCAGATCACATTCGCCCCGGGCGAGCGCGCTCACCGCGTCCGCGCTGTCGCGGTATTTGATATCGACCGGGAGGTCGTTCGCGACCAATGCCGTCACCAGCGCCGCCACGGCGTAACCGTGCGACGCGTAGATCCGCACGTCGTCGGCGGCCGGCGCGAGCCAGCGGTTCAATTCGCTGGCGACTTCGCTCGCGAGCGCCTGCATGTTGCCGTCGAGCCGCTCGCCGCACAGGCGCTGCGCGCGCAACACGGCCTGCCCGAGCTCGGACAGCACCGAGCCGCGTCCACGCTCCTTCGCGATCAGCGGACCACCCAAACGCTCCTCGATGCTGCGCAACAAACCCCACGCGTGACGGTAGGACAAACCCTTAAGCGTCGCCGCCTGCGCGATGCTGCCAGACTCGTCCACCAGCGCGAGCAACGGCACGACGTCCGACAGGCTTGCCTCACGGCCATCCGGGCCCTTCACAACCAGCTGCGCCTGGCACTCGATCCTGATCATATATGTTCAACTCTTTCCTATTGCATGAGGCGAATCACCCGCCTATTGTTCGGCTATCCCATATCGAATATACGAAGCATAAGTGCACGCATTATGAATAACAAGTGCATATATGACTTTGGAGGAGCCCCCACTTGGACGATTCCATCGCCGTCGCGCCGGAGCAGTTGGTGCAGCGTCACGCGCAACCGGGCAGGTCGCTGCTAGCGGTACTGCACGCCATTCAGGATGAACTCGGCTACGTGCCGCCCGACACGGTTGCGCCTCTCGCGCGTGCCATGAATCTGTCGCGCGCGGAAGTGCATGGCGTCATCACCTACTACCACCATTTCCGCACGCAGCCCGCGGCGCCCGTCACGGTGCAACTGTGCCGCGCCGAAGCATGCCGCAGCATGGGCACCGAGGCGCTCGCGCAGCATATCGAAGCGCATACCGGCTGCCGTTTTGACGCGGAGCATCGGCATGGTGAGACGGTCGAACTGGAATCGGTCTACTGCCTCGGACAGTGCGCGCTGTCGCCGGCGATGATGGTCAACGGCACCCTGCACGCGAAAGTGACGCCGCAGAAATTCGACGCGCTCTTCGCCGCCGCCAGCAAATGCGTGGAGGTCACGGCATGACGCGCATATACGTACCCTGCGATTCGTCGGCGCTTGCGCTCGGCGCCGATGCACTGGCTCAAGCGATCGAATCCGAAGCCGCACGCCGCGGCATTGCAATCGAACTGGTTCGCAACGGTTCGCGCGGGTTGCTGTGGCTCGAACCGCTCGTCGAAGTTGTGACGGCTGAAGGCCGCGTCGGCTATGCGAACGTCGAAGAGAGCGACGTTGCCGCGCTGTTCGACGCCGGTTTTATCGAAGGTGGCGAGCATGCCCGCCGTGTCGGTGTGGTCGATGACATCCCGTATCTGAAGAAGCAGCAGCGTCTGACCTTCGCGCGGATCGGCATCACGGATCCGCTGTCCGTCGACGATTACGTCGCTCACGGCGGCCTCGAAGGTCTCAAGCAAGCCCTGCAAACCGACGGCGACGCCGCCTGCGAAGCGCTGATCGAATCCGGCCTGCGCGGCCGCGGCGGTGCAGCCTTCCCTGCCGGCATCAAATGGCGCACGGTGCGCGGCGCCAAAGCGGCGCAGAAATACATCGTCTGCAATGCGGACGAAGGCGACTCCGGCACCTTCTCCGACCGCCTCGTGATGGAAAGCGACCCGTACGTGCTGATCGAAGGGATGATCATCGCGGGCGTCGTGACCGGTGCGACAGTCGGCTATATCTACGTACGCAGCGAATATCCGCACTCGATCGCAACGCTCGAAGCCGCGATCGCCAAAGCACGCGCCGCCGGTTGGCTCGGCGATAGCGTGCTCGGCTCGGCGGCGCATCGCTTCGAACTGTTCGTCGCGAAGGGCGCAGGCGCCTATGTCTGCGGCGAGGAAACGGCGCTGCTCGAATCGCTCGAAGGCAAACGCGGCATTGTGCGCGCGAAGCCGCCGGTGCCGGCGCTAGTCGGACTTTACGGCCAGCCGACGGTGATCAACAACGTCATCACACTCGCGACGGTGCCGATCATCTTCGCGCGTGGCGCTGCTTTCTATAAAGATTTCGGCATGGGCCGTTCGCGTGGCACGCTGCCGTTCCAGCTCGCCGGCAATGTGAAGCAAGGCGGTCTGGTCGAGCTGGCGTTCGGCGTCACGCTGCGCGAATTGCTCTACGACTACGGCGGTGGCACGGCAAGCGGACGCCCGGCACGCGCCGTGCAGGTTGGCGGCCCGCTGGGTACGTATTTGCCGGAAAGCCAGTGGGACATCCCCATGGACTACGAAGCGTACGCGGCCGTCGGCGCGGTGGTCGGCCACGGCGGCATCGTCGTGCATGACGACACGTCGAATCTCGCCGAACTCGCGCAATACGCGATGCACTTCTGCGCGCTGGAATCGTGCGGCAAATGTACACCGTGCCGGATCGGCTCGACGCGTGGTGTCGAAGTGATCGGACGGATCCGCAATGGCGATACGTCCACGCGGCAAGTGCAGTTGTTGCGCGATCTGTGCGACACGATGGTATCCGGTTCGCTCTGCGCGATGGGCGGCATGACGCCGTTCCCGGTGTTGTCCGCGCTCGACCATTTCCCCGAAGACTTCGGTCTCGACAACGTACACGACCTCGCGCCCAAAGCGGCTGCGGCCTGACCCAGGAGCCTCACATGTCCGATGTGCTCAACTCCCCTGCCGGTGCCCCGAAGGAAGTCCCTTTGAGTGGCGGCTGCGGCTCCGGTAACTGCGCGTGCAAATCGCAAGCACAAGCGCAACGTGCGCCCCGTTCGTTCTTTGACGACACCGACTACGGCACACCCGCGCGTCATGCCGACCTCGACGTCACACTGGAAATCGACGGCCAGGCGGTGACGGTTCCGGCCGGCACTTCCGTGATGCGCGCCGCCGTCGAAGCCGGTGTCAACGTGCCCAAGCTCTGCGCAACCGATTCGCTCGAACCGTTCGGCTCGTGCCGTTTGTGCCTGGTCGAGATCGAAGGCAAGCGCGGCTACCCTGCTTCGTGCACGACGCCTGTCGAAGCCGGCATGAAGGTCCGCACGCAAACCGATCGTCTGCAATCGCTCCGCCGTAACGTGATGGAGTTGTACATCTCCGATCACCCGCTCGACTGCCTGACCTGTCCCGCCAACGGCGACTGCGAATTGCAGGACATGGCGGGTGTCACCGGCTTGCGCGAAGTACGCTACGGCTTTGACGGCGCGAACCATCTGAAGGACAAGAAGGACGAATCGAATCCGTACTTCACGTACGATCCATCGAAGTGCATCGTCTGCAATCGCTGCGTGCGCGCGTGTGAAGAAACGCAAGGCACGTTCGCGCTGACTATCGCAGGACGTGGTTTCGAATCGCGTGTGGCGGCAAGCGAAAACAAGCCGTTCATGGAATCGGAATGCGTGTCGTGCGGCGCATGCGTCGCCGCATGCCCGACCGCGACCTTGCAGGAAAAGACCGTCATCATGCTTGGCCAGTCCGAACATTCGGTGGTCACCACGTGCGCCTATTGCGGCGTGGGCTGCTCGTTCAAGGCCGAGATGAAGGGCAACCAGGTCGTGCGGATGGTGCCACACAAGAACGGCCAGGCCAACGAAGGCCACGCGTGCGTGAAGGGCCGCTTCGCCTGGGGCTACGCGACGCACAAGGACCGCATCACCAAGCCGATGATCCGCGCGAAGATCACGGATCCGTGGCGTGAAGTCAGCTGGGAAGAAGCGCTCACGTACGCGGCGTCGGAATTCCGCCGCATTCAGGCGAAGCACGGCCGCGATTCGATCGGCGGTATTACGTCGTCGCGCTGCACGAACGAAGAAACGTATCTCGTACAGAAGCTCGTGCGCGCCGCGTTCGGCAACAACAACGTCGACACCTGCGCACGTGTGTGCCATTCGCCGACCGGCTACGGCCTGAAGACCACGCTCGGCGAATCGGCCGGCACGCAAACCTTCGCCTCGGTCGACAAGGCCGACGTCATCATGGTCATCGGCGCCAATCCGACCGACGGCCACCCGGTGTTCGGCTCACGTATGAAGCGCCGTATCCGTGAAGGCGCGAAGCTGATCGTCGTCGATCCGCGGCGCATCGACATCGTCGATACGCCGCACGTCAAGGCCTCGCATCATCTGCAATTGCGTCCTGGCACCAACGTGGCAGTGGTCAATGCGCTCGCGCATGTGATCGTGACCGAAGGCTTGCTGAACGAAGCGTTCATCGCCGAGCGCTGCGAAACGCGCGCGTTCGAGCAATGGCGTGCGTTCGTCGCCCTGCCCGAGAATGCCCCGGAAGCGACCGAGGAAATCACCGGCGTGCCCGCTGCATCCATTCGCGAAGCCGCGCGCATCTATGCCACCGGCGGCAACGCCGCGATCTATTACGGCCTCGGCGTCACCGAACACGCGCAAGGCTCGACGATGGTGATGGGCATCGCGAATCTGGCGATGGCGACCGGCAACATCGGCCGCGAAGGTGTCGGCGTGAACCCCTTGCGCGGTCAGAACAACGTGCAGGGTTCGTGCGACATGGGCTCGTTCCCGCACGAACTGCCGGGCTATCGCCACATCAGCGATTCGATCACGCGCGCCTTGTTCGAGGAAGCATGGAACGTCACGCTGCAGCCCGAACCGGGCCTGCGCATTCCGAATATGTTCGACGCCGCCGTGCACGGCACCTTTAAGGGCCTGTACTGCCAGGGCGAAGACATCGTGCAATCCGATCCGAACACGCATCACGTGTCGGCCGCGCTGTCTTCGATGGAATGCATCGTCGTGCAGGACATTTTCCTCAACGAGACCGCGAAGTACGCGCACGTGCTGCTGCCGGGCTCCTCGTTCCTCGAAAAGGACGGTACCTTCACCAACGCGGAACGCCGCATTTCGCGCGTGCGCAAGGTGATGCCGCCGGTGCCGGGTTACGCCGACTGGGAAGTCACGGTGATGCTCGCGCGCGCACTCGGTTATGAAATGGACTACGCGCATCCGTCGCAGATCATGGACGAGATCGCACGTCTCACGCCGACCTTCCATGGTGTGTCGTACAAGAAGCTCGACGAACTCGGCAGCATCCAGTGGCCATGCAACGAGAACGCGCCCGACGGTACGCCGACCATGCACATCGACACCTTCGTGCGCGGCAAGGGCAAGTTCGTGATCACGAAGTTCATTGCCACGCCGGAAAAGGTCACGCGCAAGTTCCCGCTGCTGCTCACCACGGGCCGCATCCTGTCGCAGTACAACGTCGGCGCACAGACGCGCCGCACCGAGAATTCGCGCTGGCATGACGAAGACCGTCTCGAGATCCATCCACACGACGCGGAAGAACGCGGTATCAGGAATGACGATTGGGTCGGCATCGAATCGCGCGCGGGACAAACCGTGTTGCGCGCGAAGGTGACCGAGCGGATGCAGCCGGGTGTCGTCTACACGACGTTCCACTTCCCCGAATCGGGCGCGAACGTGATCACCACCGATAGCTCGGACTGGGCCACCAACTGTCCCGAGTACAAGGTGACGGCGGTGCAGGTGATGCCGGTCGAACAGCCGTCGCAATGGCAGCAGGACTATTCGCGCTTCAACACGGAGCAGCTCGATCTGCTGAAGCAGCGCGAGTTGGCCAACGCAACGTCGGGTAAGTGAGGCAAGCCATGGACAATCAGAATCTGATCGACATGGCGAACCGGATCGGCGACTTTTTCGATTCGATGCCGGACCGTGAGGAAGCGCTCGCCGGCATCGCCGATCATATCCGCCGCTTCTGGGAGCCGCGCATGCGGCGTGCTTTGCTGGCGGCGCTCGATGAGCCGGATGCGAGCGGTATCGAGATGTCGGGCATCGTCAGGGAAGCGCTCGTCAAGCATCGTGACAGCTTGACGCCGGCTGCGGCGGCTGCGGTTTAAGCGAAGGCTGGTCAGCAGGCGGATACGACGCGCGCGAGGCGTGTTCGTGCCAGCGCCTCTTCACAGCGCCGCCTGCTCCGGTATCACGCCGCCCACTGCGAACCACGCTTCGCAGTGGCGCAGCAAGCCGTGCAGGTCGGACCCCGTGCGGCCGCGCGCACTGATGTAGCCGTCCGGCCGCACCAGATAGAACGACGGCCGTGTGCGCCCATACGATTCGGACAGCGCCGGGCCGCCCTCGCCGCTCGTATCGGTCACGCGCCAGATGCGCACCGCGCCCGGCAACAATCGCTCGACTTCCACAGCCAGCCGCTCCAGTTCCGGGTCCGGCGGCGGTGCGTGCTTCGCGGCCGGATCAAGCGGTGTGTCGTCCACTGCGAGCGGCGGCACCAGCAGGAACAACGAGAAGAACGCCGGATCGTGCAGATCGAAAATGCAACCGACGCCCGGCGCACGGCCAAGCGGCCCATCCACTACGTGCACCAACGCATCCGGCGCGCGCTCGCCGGCACGCGGGCCGCCGTCGAGCAGACGTTCAAGCGTTAGCGGGCTGCGCCGATACTGGACCGACAACTCGCTGATCGTCATACGCGCCGCATCGCGCAGCGGGCCGAGCGCGGCCAGCACCGGCATCACGCGCTCGCGCAGCAGCTTCAGCGGTCCATGATCGGCCTCGGCCATATGCGTGATGAAGCCCGTTTGCCGCAGCACGTCGCGTTCGATCGGATGCCGTTCATTGTGGTACGTGTCGAGCAGACGGTCAGGCGCCGCGCCTTTCAGAACGCGCGCGATCTTCCAGCCGAGATTGAACGCTTCCTGAATGCCCGTGTTCATTCCTTGCGCGCCGGCCGGGCTGTGTACGTGAGCCGCGTCCCCGGCGAGGAAGATGCGGCCTACACGCAGCCGATCCACCATTCTGCTGTTCAAATGAAAATACGACGACCATGCCAGGTCCGACACGTCGACGCGTTCCCGCACGCGCCGGGTGATCAGCGCCTTGCATTCTTCGAGCGACGGCGGCGAGACGTGGTTGAGCGGCGGCTCGCCGAGCACCGCGGGCGTGGCCGGCGGCGGGACCGGGGTCGGTTCGACCGGATGGTCCGCAATCAGACGATGACGGCCATGACCCATCGGAAACAGCGCGACGAGACCCTCGCCCGACGCGAAGATATGGAATTCGTCCTCGGGCCAATCGGTTTCGGCATGCACATCGGCCAGCAGGAACGTCTGCTCGAAGGTGCTGCCCGCAAAGCTCAAACCGAGCCGATGGCGGATCGTGCTATGCGCGCCGTCAGCCGCGATCACGTACGACGGGCGCAGAGTCTCGGTATGGCCGTCCGCGCGGCGCAGTGTCACCTGAATGCTGGCGGAACCCTGCACGAACATCATCAGCTCAACGCCGCGTTCGACTGTCACGCCGAGCGTCGCGAGATGCTCCGTCAGCAAACGTTCGGTCACGGATTGATCGAGAAACAGCAGATAGGGATAGCGCGTGCGCAGCGGATCGAAATCGAGGCGCGCGAGACGCATGCCATTGGAAAAAAGATTGGCGATGCGCGCGCGATGACCGAGGTCGAGAAACGGCTCGATCAGGCGGTGCTGCTCAAACAGTTCGAGCGTGCGCGCCTGAATGCCGATGGCCCGTGAATACGGGTTCGGTTGCAGCGCTTTGTCGATCAGACGCACGGGGATGTGGGCACGCGCCAGACTCATTGCCGCGGCGAGTCCGGTCGGACCCGCCCCAACGATCAGCACCGGCGACGCATCGTGTGCGGCAGCGTCCATGCGGGACTCCGGAGACAACAGACCGTTCTAGTGTACGCCGCCGATAAGCCGCTCAACGGTGCGCTGCATCAATCGTGGGAATGATCCATCGCGCATCGATGCTCGGTGGTGCCGAGATCGACTTGCAGCGTGGCATGCTGCATCGAAAAACGTTCGCGCAGAGTGACGACGATGGCGTCGATCGACTCGTCGCCGGGGTGGCCTGCCGGCATCACCAGATGCGCGCTGAGCGCGTTGCCGGTAGTCGACAAGGCCCAGACGTGCAGGTCGTGCACGTCGGTGACGCCAGGCTGTCCGGCGAGATAGTCGCGGATATCCTGCAGACTGACGCCTGGCGGCACGGCATCGAGCGCCATGCGCACCGAATCGCGCAGCAGTCCCCACGTGCCGACTACCACCACCGCGACCACGAAGAGGCTCATCACCGGGTCGAGCCACGTCCAGTTGGTGTAGAGAATCACGAGGCCGCTGATCGCGACCGCGGCCGAGATAGCAGCGTCCGCGGCCATATGCAGGAACGCGCCGCGAATGTTCAGATCTTCCTTCTGGCCGCGCATGAAGAGCCACGCCGAGAAGCCGTTCACGACCACGCCGACCGTCGCGACGACGAACACCACCAGCCCTGCTACGGGTGCCGGATTCATCAGGCGCCCGATTGCCTCGGCGACGATCACGCCGCACGCGAACAACAGCAGCCCCGCGTTGGCGAGTGACGCCAGGATCGACGAACTGCCATAGCCGAAGGTGTAGCGTGCTGACGGACGACGCGCGACCAGCCAGGTTGCGCCCCAGGCGAGCAGCAGGCCGAGCACGTCGGAGAGATTGTGGCCGGCGTCGGCGAGCAGCGCGGTGGAATGCGCGATCACGCCGTAGACGGCTTGAACCACCACGATTGCTACGTTCAGCCCGACGGCGAGTGCGAACGCGCGGCCGTGGCCTGGGGCGGGTGCGTGGGCGTGGCTGTGGCCGCTGTGGCTGTGGCCGGCGTGGCTGCCGTGGTCGTGGTCGTGGTCGCTGTGACTATGGTCGGCGTGGCTGCCGTGGTTGTGGGCGGCGTGGCTGCTATGACCGTCGACGCTGTGGCTGTGGTCGGCGCCGTGATCATGCGCGCCCTGCTCACGAATACCGTGCGTGCTTGCCTCGCGCTCATGCGCTTCGTGTCCCTGCGTGCCGTGCCCCTGCAAGCCGCTCGCACGTGCATCGTCAGCATCCGGGCGCCCTGCGCCGTGCCGAAGCTCGCCCTGATCGCGAGCATCGCCGCCCTTCCCCTCGCCTTGCGCATCTTCCCCATCGATGCCATCGAATTCCCCCTCGAGCCACACCGGCGCGTGATCGTCCTCGCGCTCTTCGGCGGCCCGGTTCGAGGTGGTAACTTTCTTCATGACGGGTCCAAAGAAAATTCGCCGGCCGGCTCAGCGACATGCTCGAGCATGCCGGCCAGCATCGCGCTGATGTGGCGATCGGCGGCAAGATAGAACACCTGCTTGCCCTGCCGCTCTGCGCGCACGATCCGCGCCGCGCGCAGCAGCCGCAAATGGTGGCTCACCAGCGACGGCGACAGCCCCAGCCCCTCCGCGATCGCGCCGACCGCGCGCCGCTCGTCGACGCACGCGAGCACGATGCGCAAACGCGTCGGATCGCCAAGCAGGCGGAACAGGTCGGCCAGCGGCACGATCGTCTCCACCGGGCGGTCTTCGACGCTGACGGGTGAGATAGCGGAAGCCATGGTAAGCGGCATCATTGACATACATATGAACAGGTATTCATATGTTATAGATATCGAGACAACAGGTCAATTTGGAGAGCGGCCCGGCGAGTGTGGGAAAATGCGGCCTCTGCCTCACCCGAATGCCACCCCTCCGTCATGCAACAAGTATTTGACCGCGCCTTCGCGGCGCATCGTGACGGCCGCCTCGACGACGCCGAACGCGGCTACCGCGCGACGCTCGACGGCAACCCCGTGCACGTCGATGCGTTGCACCTGCTGGGCGTCCTGCGCCACCAGCAGGGTCAGCACGCCGAAGCCGCCGAGCTCGTGCGGCGCGCGGTGAACCTGCGCCCGGAAGACGCCGCGCTGCAGCTGAACCTCGGCAATGCGCTGAAGGCGCTCGGCCAGATCGACGACGCCATCGAACAGTTTCGCAATGCGCTCACGCTGGCGCCGTCATTCCCGATGGCGCACTACAACCTGGGCAATGCGTACGCGTCGGTGGGCCGCCACGAAGACGCCGCCGACGCCTTCGAGAAGTCGCTGCGCCTGCAACCGAACGACCCGTCTTCGCACAACAATCTCGGCAATGCATTGCACGCGCTCGGCCGGCATACGGAGGCGATCGCGTCGTTCCAGCGCGCGCTTGAATTGCGCCCTGGGCATGCGGGTGCGCTCAACAACATGGGCATGTCGCTGAACGCGCTCGACCGTGCGGACGAGGCGATCCCGCGATTTCAGGCCGCACTGGCGGCCGAACCGCGCTTCGTCGCCGCGCACTTCAATCTCGCCAATACGCTCGACGCCACCGGCCGCCACGCAGAAGCGGTTGCCTCTTTCCAGACAGCGCTCGCCCTGCAGCCGAACCTGCCGCCCACCATCTTCGGGCTCGGCAACGCGCTCGCCGCGCTGGGACGCCATGCGCAAGCGCTGCCGTATCTCGAGCGCGCAGTGGGTCTCGATCCGCAGTTCGCGCTCGCATGGCTGAGTCTCGGCACTGCGCACCAGGCACTGGGCGCGCACGCCGCGGCAGTGCGTGCCTTCGATCAGGCGCTGCGTTTGCGCCCCGATCTCGCCTCCGCGCACATGAACCGTGCGCTGGCCTGGCTCGCGTTGCGCGATTTCGCGCGCGGGCTGCCGGAATACGAATGGCGGATGCAAACCACCGCGCATCCGGTCATTCAGACGTTGCCGCGCTGGCACGGCGAGCCGATCGAACAACGCACGCTCCTCGTTCATGCCGAACAGGGTTTCGGCGATACCTTGCAATTCGTGCGCTTCGTGCCACTGGCCGCACAGCGTGCCGCGCGCGTTGTGCTCGAAGTGCAACCGCAACTGCTGCCGCTGCTTGCACCGGCAGCACAAGCGTGGCGCGTGACACTGATCGCCCAGGGCACACCGCGTCCAGCGGCGGATCTGCAATGCCCGCTGCTGAGCTTGCCGCTCGCGCTCGGCACAACCTACGACACGATTCCCGATCGCACGCCCTACCTCAGCGCGCCGCCGGCTTATGGCCGCAAATGGCGCGGCTCGCTCGGCGGTCACGCAAAGCGCAAGATCGGCATCGCGTGGTCAGGACGCATCCAGCAGAACGAAACCCGTTCGATGCCGCTCGCCGCGCTCGCTCCGCTGTTCGCGCTCGAAGGGATCGACTGGATCGTGCTGCAACCTGAACTGAGCGCCGAGGAACACGCGGCGCTCGACGCGCATCCGCATGCGGCGTCGATTCATCGCTTCGATAAGCGGATCGGCGATTTTGCGGATACCGCGGCGATCATCGAGCGGCTCGACGCGGTCGTGTCGATCGATACGTCGATCGCTCACCTGGCCGGCGCACTGAAAAAACCGCTATGGTTGATGCTGCCGTTCGCTGCGGATTGGCGCTGGTTCGTCGGCGAGTCGCGCAGTCCGTGGTATCCGGGCGTAACGCTGTTGCGCCAGCCGCAACCCGGCGAATGGGGCGACGTGGTGGAGGCAGTGGCTAACGAATTGCGCCGCGGCTAACTGGGCCGGATTCAGCGAATTCGGTGCCGACGCAACGCTCAAGAAAAAACCCCGCGCTCTCACGAGCGCGGGGTTTTTGTTTGTCCGGGTGAACGGTGACGCTTAAGCCGCGCGATACTGATTGCGCGACTCCGGCGTGCGATACAGCACCAGCGTCGCGATCAGTCCGCAAATGGCCGCCACGCCCAGGAACAGGCCAGGCGCGGCCTTGTTACCAGTAGTGTGAATGAGCAACGTGGAGATGGCCGGCGTGAAGCCACCGATCGTCGTAGCCAGGCTGTAGGCCAGCGAGAAGCCGGCGGTCCGCACTTCGACCGGCATCACTTCGGTCAGCGCCACCACCATCGCCCCGTTGTAGCTGCCGTACAGGAACGACAGCCACAGCTCGACTGCCAGAAGGCGAGCGAACGACGGGTCGGCGACCAGCCATTGCAGTGCCGGGTATGCGGTGATGATCGTCAGGATCGTGAAGGCGATCAGCACCGGACGGCGGCCGACGCGATCCGACAACGCGCCCGCGAGCGGCAGCCAGATCAGGTTTGACAAACCGATACAGACGGTGACGACGAGCGTATCGATCGACGACAGCTTCAGCACTTCCTTGCCGAAGGTCGGCGTGTAGGCCGTGATCATGTAGAACGACACGGTGGTCATGATGACCATGCCCATACCGCCCAGCACGATGCCCCAGTTCGCGGCCATCGTCTTCATGATCTCGCCCATGCTCGGACGATGCTTGCGCGCCTTGAACTCCTCGGTTTCCTGCAACGAACGACGGATCAGGAACAGGAACGGCACGATCAGGCAGCCGATCAGGAACGGCACGCGCCAGCCCCAGGCGGTCATCTGGTCAGCCGGCAGCACCTTGTTGAGCACCACGCCGATCAACGCGGCGAACACCACGGCAACCTGCTGGCTGCCCGACTGCCATGCGCAATAGAAGCCCTTGTTGCCCTTAGTGGCGATCTCCGACAGATAGACCGACACGCCGCCCAGTTCGACCCCGGCGGAGAAGCCTTGCAGCAGCCGGCCGCCCAGCACTAACACGGGCGCTAGCACGCCGATGGTCGCGTAGCCTGGTATCGACGCGACCGTGAGGGTACCGAGCGCCATCAGGCCGAGAGTGAGGATCAGGCCTTTGCGCCGGCCGTGATGGTCGATGTAAGCACCCAGCACGATTGCGCCAAGCGGCCGCATCAGGAAGCCCGCGCCGAATACCGACAGCGACAGCATCAGCGAGGCAAATTCGTTACCGCTCGGGAAATAGGTCTTGGCAATCGCGGACGCGTAATAGCCGTAGACCATGAAGTCGTACATCTCAAGAAAGTTGCCGCTGACCACGCGGAAAACTGTCTTGAACTTGGATTCTTCGGATGAGGAAGTGGCGTGTGACGCAGTAGACATGACATTCTCTGATAAGCCTGTCGCCACGCAGACGGGCGGCGCTCAGGCAGTTGAAACGATCCACTGCGTTCGGCAAGCGGATGCCGCGGGCAACTCAATTATTAGAACGCGCCGGGGGCGCTGCATTTTCATGCTGAACACATTTGCATGGTATCAGGGTAAACGTTGTGAAATACCGGGAACCCGCAACACGTAATGTTACCGTTCCTGGCGCTGTCGCGTATTCCATACATTTTCATTACAGTCAACATCTGCTCACCCTTGCGGTAGACTTTTCGCAGACAGGCCATTCCCGTTGACCACCATCCCGATGCAAACCTCCCACGCACTTTCACTGCGCCCTGCGACCCTCGCGGATGCGGCGCTGATCGCCTCGATTCATAGCGCCAGCTGGCAGGCGACCTATCGCGGCCTGCTGCCGGACGCGTTCCTCGACGGCGAGGTGACGCGGGAGCGCGCCGCCTATTGGGAAGCGCGCCTGCGCGCACCGGGCGGCGAACGCCGCATCGTGCTGATCGCCGAGCTCGCGGACGAGCCGATCGGTTTTGTCTGCGTCGAACGACAGCCGGAGTCCGCGTGGGGTGTCCTGCTCGACAACCTGCATGCGCTGCCTGGGCACCAGGGCATCGGCGCTGGCAAGCTGTTGATGCGTGCTGCCGAAGACTGGGCGCGCGCGCAAGGCGAAACGCAGTTGTATCTCTACGTGCTCGAAGGCAACACACCGGCGATCGGCTTTTATGAACGGCAAGGCTGGCAGTTCGTCGGCGCCGAACCGGATCATATGGGCGGCGTGGATATTACTGCGTTGCGCTATGTGTACCGGCTGGATCGATGAGGTACGTGCGCCTGGTTTGATCGTCATCCAACGCGGGGCGCAAAAAAACAAAACCCCACGCTCCGAAAAACGTGGGGTTGATCAGCGGTCTGAGCCCGGCCCTTCATGGCCGGGCTTTTTTACGCTCTTACGCCTACTTCTGTGTCGGCAATCCGAACTCGGTTTGCCGCTGCAACTGCATCACTTCGCCCTGTACCTGACGCAACTGCGCCTGTGCCTTTTCCTTTTCCGCGCGCAGCGCCGCCGCCTCGCCTTGCGCCTGCCGCTGGTAGTCGTTGACCTTGGCCTGCTGCGTGCGCGCGACATCGAGATCGGCCTGCAAGCGCTTCGCGCGTTCTTCCGATAACGCGATGATGTCTTCGATATACGCCTTCTGCGCCCGCAACTGCGTACGGCGAATCTCGACGTCCGCGAGTTGCGCCGTCTGCTGGACGAAACCTGCATAGACCGCTTCGGCACGGCCTACGTCTTCCGACTTGATTACGCGCCAGAAATGTTTGTCCTGAAAAAGCGCGACGTAGTACGTCATTTCCTGCGGATAGAAAAACAGACTCGCGCCGTAGCTGCCGTTATATGTGGTGCGCAATTCGCTCAGCTTCGCTTCGTGAATCATCTGCATCAGTTCGGCGACGTTGCCTTGCGCATCGCTGACGTTAGCCGGTGTGGCGGATGCTGCGCTACGCAGCGCAGCAGCGACCGGTTGCGGCGTGAGCGTGTTGATGGCCGGCCGCGTGCCGACGAGAGGCGCGGTTTCGTCGCTTTGCGCTGCCAGTACGAAACCACCATGCTGCAACAGCGCACACGAGGCCGCGAGCAACATGGCGCGCCGTACAATTAAGGGGTACTTCATACGTGCATGCTCCATGCAAATCCAAAACAGCCTTGGATTATCGCGCGGATTAGCTACTAAGCGAAGCATTCAAGTGCCTCGCTGACGGACTTTAAATCGAGATAAATCGATAACGAATGATTTGGCTGGATGGACGTATCCGTCGCGAAATAAAAGATTTCAGATAAGACAAAAACGCAACGATTTGACTCGCGCATGACGTCGTGCAGACGTTTCCCAATCTGCATGGCGTTCGCGCGAATCCAACATGAAGAAGTGCAGAAATATGGAGATAGGTAGCGTGATAACGAGCCGCCGCCAAACATGGCAGCGGCCCGTGACAATCGTGCTTGAAAGACCAGACTCGAAACTCGAAAGCGCAGCTTAAAGGCAAGCCCTTAAAACCGCGTTTCGCGCGCCACCCGCAGGAAGGTATCGAGCAACGGCGTGCAATCGAGCAGCTCCGGACCACCCGCGCGATGAAACTCCGGGTGCCACTGCACGCCCATCACAAACGGCGCACGCCGATAGCGCACAGCCTCGATGATGCCGTCCGACGCCGACACCGCCTCGATATTCAGATCGCGGCCAATGGTCTTGACCGCCTGATGGTGAATCGAGTTGACGATCGCCTCGCGCCGGCCCGGGAACATATTGGCCAGCGTCGAGCCATCCGGGAAATGAATGCTGTGCCGATGCTGATCGTAGTTCTCGTTGACGTGCGCGCCGGCAGTCGGCACATCAGTGGCGATGTCCTGATACAAGGTGCCGCCGAACGCCACGTTGATCAACTGGCAACCACGGCACACGCCGAGCACCGGCTTGCCCGACTCGATGAACTCATGCAGCAGCTCAAGTTCGTACATGTCGCGCACGCGGTCGCCCGGCCACTCGGGACTCGTCGCCTGTTCTGCGTACGATTGCGGCGAGACGTCCGCGCCGCCTTGCAGCAGCAGACCGTCGAGATGCTTCGCGTAGTCGCGCAAACGGATATTGCTCGGATGCAGCATGCCCTGATGGCCGACCGTCGGAATCATGAACACCAGCACATCGCGCGACATCACCCAGTGCGCAATCGATTCCTCGAGGTATTGCAGCGTCTTCCCCCGCAGTCCCTTCGCGCCCGGTTCCGGGTGAAAGATACGCGCCGACACGCCGATGCGCAGCGTGCGCTGCGTGATCCGTTGGCCCGCGCGATCGAACAGCTGACGCGCGCGCGCCGCGATGATGCGGCCGAACACGGTCCACGCCGAATCGCTTTGCTTCAGATAGCGCGGCGGCGAAGGCGGCAACGCATTCGGCGGCGGCGGGTTCGTTGCGGTGAAGTCAGGCGCGGCGCCGAAACCCGGCGGCGGCGAGCCGGCTCGACGGGCGCCAGCGGCCGCGTCTTCCGCTTTCTCCTCGTTTGCGGTGAGGGCAGCTTCGTCGGCCGGAGCGCTCAATTCACCGGCGAGCGGTTCGCTGCTCCCGAGCGTGCTGGGGCGTGTAACGGGACTCTTGTAGACCTGTCCCGCCTTGCGTGCCGCGCGCTCGTGAACCTCGGCCTCCTGCTGAGCAGTCGATGCAGCCGCTGAACTGCGTGCTTCAGCCGCGTCGCGTTGCCGCGCCGTTTGCGCATCGGTGGGGGTGACGGTGGATGCGCTGTCAGGGTCGTCGGTCGACGACCTCGCCGCGGCCTCCTCGGCAGCCGGCGATGCAGCCGACGGCGTGACCACGTCCTTGATCGGCGACTGGATGGAATCTTCGTGGGAAAGCGGTAACGTGGCCGCCGGTTCAGGCGGCAAGACGTCGGACTTCGACGCGCCGGGAGTTGCGCCGGACGGTGTTGACGACGTCGAGGGCGTTGGCGTCGCCGAAGGCGACGAAGGGCTGCCGGGCTTACCGGCGTTTTCAGGTTTGTTTTCGCTCATGACAGTCAGACAGGCGCCTTCCACGCGAACGAATGAATATGCCCTGATTATCCTCTAGCACGGCAAGCCCGGCAAACCCGCACACAATTGCTCACATTGTTGCGATTCAGGACGCAGGTCGTCTAACTCAAGGATCCGGCTGTTCTTCGAACGTTTCGCGCAGGGCGATCTGCATCGCGGCGTGGATTTTCACACACCAGCGCCACACCAGCGCCAACAGTAGCGCAGCGCACACCAGCACGACGGTCAGGAGGCCCGTCGGCGGCAAGATGCTGCTGGAGAGCGCCGCGACCAGCAAAAACACGCCGACCATCGAGACCACCGGCACCAGATCGGAGATCGCGTAACGAATCGCGCTGGTGAAGCGCCCCGCTGTCGCCGGCTGCACGCTCACCTCGGCGAGCAGCAACGCGAGCGACTTGGTCTTGCGATAGACCGCGACCAGGAACGGCATCGACAGCACCAGCGCGATGCTCCATAACACGACGCGCTGCATCGGCTCGGAGCTCATCCAGTGCGCGAGCAAGGTGCTGGTGTGAGGCGCGCTATACGACACGATCAGGAAAATCGCCGCGACCAGCGCGAGATTGACGGCGATCTGCAAAACGATCCGCCGCGTCATACCGAACAACGTCGGCTCGCCGGTTCCGGTACTCAAACTACGCAGCCATTGCCCGTACATGCCGAACACGTTGACTAGCGTGCGTGGCATCGCCTGCCCGAGACGCTGCGTCAGCGGATCGGCGGCACGAATCAGGTAAGGCGTGAAAAGCGTGGTCAACGCGGAGACGGCCACCGCGATCGGATACAGAAACGCGCTCGTCACCTTCAAGGTCAAACCGAGCGACGCGATGATGAACGAGAACTCGCCGATCTGCGAAACGGTCATGCCGACCCGCATCGCCGTGCGCCCATCTTTGCCTGCGAGAAAAGTGCCGAGCCCGCACGACACGATCTTGCCGATGATCACCGCCACCGTAATCACCGCAATCGGCCAGGCATAGTCGACCAACACGGCCGGGTTCAGCATCAGGCCGATCGTCACGAAGAAGATCGCGGAAAAGGCGTCGCGCAGCGGCGCGATCAGGTGCTCGATCCGATGCAGATGGCGCGACTCGGCCATGATCGCGCCGATCAGGAACGCGCCGAGCGCAATGCTGTAATCGAGCTTCACCACCAGCAGACAGAAGCCGAAGCAGAAGCCGAGCACCGAGACCAGTAGCATCTCGTCGCTCTTGGCGCGCGCCACGTAGTTCAACGCGCGCGGCACGAGCAGAATGCCCACCACCAACGACACCGTCATGAAGAGCAACAACTTGCCAAGTGTCACGACGGCGACGCCCGCGCTCAACTGCCCTGTCTGCGCGATGCCGGAGAGCAGCACCAGCATCGCGATGGCGAGAATATCCTCGACGATCAGAATCCCGAACACCAGTTGCGCGAAGCTCTCGCGCTTCAGGCCCAGTTCGGAGAGCGCCTTGACGATGATGGTCGTCGACGAGATCGCGAGAATCGCGCCGAGGAACAGCGAGTCCATCGAACTCCAGCCGAACGCGCTGCCAATCTCGTAGCCGATCCATAGCATCAGCACGATTTCGGAGAGCGCCGCGACGATCGCCGTCGCGCCGACCTTGAACAGCTTGCGCAGGCTGAATTCGAGTCCGAGCGAAAACATCAGGAACACCACGCCGAGTTCACCGAGCGTCTGGATGGTCTGCTCGTCGTGGATCAGTTGGAACGGCGGCGTGTACGGCCCGATGATCACGCCCGCCGCGATGTAGCCCAGCACCACCGGCTGCTTCAGGCGATGGAACAGCACGGTGACGACGCCGGCGAGCGCCATCACGACCGCCAGATCCTGAATGAAGCCGATGCCGTGATGCATGGATATGTCCCTTACAAAAAGTAATGTCTCAAAAACGCAGTGTAACGTACTCGTGCGGCGCACCAAATCGCGCAAAAGCCGAAAGGACGTGGGGTTGGCCGGATCGCTAACCTTACGGCGGGGCCGTTGACCCGAGACTTTTTTGACACGCTGGACACCTGTGAAATATCACAATAATATTTGCCGCATATTTTCTTGGGAGTCGAGTGATGCAGGTGTCCTTCAATGTTGTAGATCGTTCCGGCGACAGTCGCGCCGATATCGTCGAAGTGAATCGTCTGACGATCGCCGGCTGGGCCGGGCGCGATCAGGCGGCGATCGAGCATCACATCGCCGAGCTGGCGGAACTCGGCGTGAAGCGGCCGTCGACCACGCCCTGCTTCTATCGCCTCGGCGCCGAACTGCTGACGCAGGCCGAACTGATCGACGTGGTCGGCGTGAAGTCCAGCGGTGAAGCCGAGTGCGTGCTGGTGCGCTCGAAGGCGGGGCTACTCGTCACCGTCGGCTCCGACCATACCGACCGCGAAGTCGAGGCCTACGGCGTCACCGTCTCCAAACAGGTCTGCCCGAAACCGGTCGCACGCGACGCATGGCGTTTCGACGATGTCGCCGGTCACTGGGATCAACTCGAACTGCGCGCCTTCGCGGTGATAAAGAACGGCGAGCGGCGCGTCTATCAGCAAGGCAGCGTCGCGTCGCTGCTGCCGGCCGCCGATCTGCTGGAACGCGCACCCGTGGCAGAAGGCGCCGCGATGTTCTGCGGCACGCTGGCGGTACAAGGTGGCATCGTCGGGATGGCCGACGGCGACGCGCTCGAACTCGAACTGCACGACCCCGTCCTGAACCGCACACTGCGCCACGCCTATCGCGTGCACGCGTTACCTATCGTCGAATGAGGCACCCATGAATCCCCCTTCGCTATCCGCCGACGCCGATGCGTCTTCCGACGCGTGGCTCGAAGCCGCCGCTCTGCGCAAGATCACCTGGCGCATCATGCCGTTCCTGTTTCTCGTCTACGTGTTGTCGTACCTGGACCGCGTCAACATCGGTTACGCGAAGCTGCAGTTCACCGGCGACCTCGGCCTTTCGAACGCGGCGTACGGACTCGGCGCGGGGATCTTTTTCTTCGGCTATTTCGTGTTCGAAGTGCCGAGCAATCTGCTGTTGAAGAAGTTCGGCGCGCGCGCCACCATCGCCCGCATCACGATGCTGTGGGGGCTGCTGTCGTGTCTGATGATGTTCGTACGCTCGGAAACGATGTTCTACGTGCTGCGCTTTTTCCTCGGCGTCGCCGAGGCCGGGCTGGTGCCGGGCGTGGTGCTGTATCTGACCTTCTGGTTTCCGTCCGACCGGCGCGCGCGGATGGTCGCCGTGTTCATGGCGGCAATTCCGGTGGCAGGGATCATCGGCGCGCCGTTGTCGGGCTTTCTGATGTCGGCGCTGCATGAAGCGCACGGCTTGCGCGGCTGGCAGTGGATGTTCCTGATCGAAGGAATTCCGTCGATCCTCGCCGGCTTCTGGGCGCTCGCCGTGTTGCGCAACACGCCCGGCGAAGCCGCCTGGCTCACCGACGACGAAAAGCGCGTGATCCTCGGCCGCCTCTCGCGCGAAAACACGGCGGCGGCAGCGGCCGGCGCCGAACAGAGCCTGGCGGTTGCGTTGCGCTCGGGCCGCTTCTGGCTGCTGACGCTGATCTACTTCTGCCTCGTCACCGGCAATGCGGGTTTTTCGTTCTGGCTGCCGCAGATCGTCAAGGACCTCGGCGTCACGAATCTCGTCACGAACGGCTTCGTCACCGCGATTCCCTATCTCGCGGCGGGCATCGGCATGATCCTGATCGGCCGCTCGTCGGATATCACGGGCGAACGACGCTGGCATTACGCCGTATGCTGCTTCATCGGCGCGGCGGGCCTGCTCGGCAGCGCCTCGGTGACCAACTCGATTCCGCTCGCCGTCACCGGTTTGTCGATCGCCTATATCGGCATTCTGGCGGGCTTCGGCATCTTCTGGTCGATGTCCACTACGTTCCTGCAAGGCACCGCGGCCGTGGCCGGCATCGCCGTGATCAACTCGATTGCGAATCTGGCCGGCTATGTGAGCCCGTATGTGCTCGGCATCGTGAAGGATGCGACGCATAGCGTGACCTTCGGGCTGGTGCTGATCGCGGGAGCATTGATCGTCGGCGGGCTGGTCACGTTGATGATGCCGCGCGTCAAGGTGCAGCATGCCGCGGCGGTGACGCCGAGGAGCGCCTGACACGCCAGGATTTCCGTGATTGCTGTGACGTGTGAGAACCAAGCACGCGTCATGCGCAAACGGCGCCGGGTGAGCAACCGTCCACCCGGCGCCGTCCGCGCAAAACCTTGCTCTACAATGCGGACGACACCGCCCGCACCTTCTTCACATGACGCTTTTGCAGACTGCCCGCCGTTCCAGTGCCCCCCGCGAAACCGCCTCGGCGAGTCTCGCCGAGCAGGCCTATGCCTTCGTCAAGCGCGAGATCATCACGATGCGTTTGCGGCCGAGCGAGGTGCTCAACGAAGCGGAATTGATGGTGCTGACGGGCATCGGCAGAACACCGGTACATCAGGCGCTGCACCGGCTGGTGCACGAAGGCATGCTCACCATCATGCCGAGAAAGGGCATCATGGTCCGGCCGGTTTCGCTCGACGACGTGCTGGCGATCATCGACGTGCGGCTCGTCAACGAAAGCTACTGCGTCGAGCTGGCCGCGCGCCATGCGCAGCAACACGATTTCGACGCGATGCAGGCCTTGCTGGACCGCTCGTCGGTGTGCGTCGCCGCGCATGATATCGAGGGCATGATGGATATCGACCGCGAGTTTCATCTGGCGATTTCGGCGGCGTCGCGCAACCCGGTGCTGGCCGACATTCTGCGTGGGCTGCATGAACGCTCGCTACGCTTCTGGTTCATTTCTCTGTCCGAGCCGCATCATCTCGAAGACGTCCACGAAGAACATCTGGAGCTGTTTCGCCTGCTGCGCGAACGCGATGCCGAAGGCGCCCGCCAATCGGTGCAAAAGCATATCGAAGCGTTCCGCGCGACATTATTCAACCGGATTTGACTGACCCCGAACGCGGGCCCGGCTGCGCAGTCAGCGGGAACCCGCTACAAAGTGAACTCAAGCTAACCGCGCATTTAACCGCGCATCTAACCTGGTCCTTCCCGACATCATGGCCACCGAATTCACGCCCTTCCCGCCGCTAGCCCAGCTTGCCGCCGACCTCGCCGCGGGCCGCACCACCAGCCGCGCGCTCGTTGAAACCGCGCTCGAACGGATCGCCGATCCGGCGGGCCAGGGTGCGGTCGCTTTCATGCACGTCGACGCCGACAGCGCCCGCGCCGCCGCCGATGCGCACGACCGCCTGCGCGCCGCCGGCACCGTGCTCTCGCCGCTCGCCGGGATTCCGGTGTCGGTCAAAGATCTGTTCGATATCGAAGGCCAGCCGACCCGAGCGGGTTCCGTGGTGCTGGCCGACGCGCCCGCCGCCAAGGCGGACGCGGTCGCGGTTGCGCGCCTGAAACGGGCGGGCGCGGTGATCGTCGGGCGTACCAACATGAGCGAGTTCGCGTTTTCCGGGCTCGGCCTGAACCCGCACTACGGACATCCGCTGTCGCCGTATCAGCGCGGCGTGAAAGGCGACGAGCGGATTTCGGGCGGTTCGTCGTCGGGGGCGGCGGCGTCGGTCGCAGACGGCATGGCCGCCGTCGCGCTCGGCACCGATACCGGCGGTTCGATTCGCATCCCGGCTGCGCTGTGCGGCCTGACGGGCTTCAAGCCGACCGCTGATCGTATTCCGAAGCAAGGTGGCATACCGCTTTCGTCCACGCTGGATTCGTTCGGGCCGATCGGCGTCTCGGTGGCGTGCTGCGCGCTGGTCGACCGCATGCTGGCCGGGCTCGAGCCGCGCATTCCGGCGGCCCGGCCACTCGAAGGCGTGCGCCTTGGCGTATTGACCAATTTCGTGACCGACGGCGTCGAGCCGGCAGTCGCCGCCGCGATCGATACTGCCCTCAAGCATCTGGAAGCGGCCGGTGCGATCGTCACGGAAGTGCGCTTCGCGCCGCTCGACCGTCTGCCCGAGATCAACCGCTTCGGCTTTTCGCCGATCGAAGCCTATGCATGGCACCGTCCGCTGCTGGAAAAGCACCGCGATCAATACGATCCGCGCGTGCTGGTGCGCATCCTGAAAGGCCAGCCTGCCAGCGCCGTCGACTATCTGGACCTGCTCGCCGAGCGCCAGGCCATGCTCGACGAAGCCGCGCGCACGCTGTGGCAGCGTTTCGACGCGGTCGTCGCACCGACCGTGCCGGTGGTCCCGCCGCGCGTAGCCGACCTGATCGACGACGATGAAGCATTTGGCCGCACCAACGCGCTGATCCTGCGCAACCCGAGCGTGTTCAACTTCCTCGACACCTGCGCGCTGTCGCTGCCTTGCCATCTGCGCGGCGACGCGCCCGTCGGCCTGATGCTGGCAGGCGCACCGCACACCGACGACGCCTTGCTGGCCATCGGCCGCGGCGCTGAGGCGGTGCTCACCGCGATTCGCTGAGTGGGGCGCTAAACGGGACACGGAGCAGACGCCGAGCGAGGATTGCGCCTTAAAAGCGTGATAAGCGCCAGGGCGGGGGTTCGCGCTAGAATCGCGGGCACCTGCCCTTTCCGTTTCCAGACAGCCACACGACCCATGAATAACGACAATGCGATGCTGCGCCGCGAGCGCTCCCTGCTGGTTCTGCTTGGCCTGATCTGCGTCGGCCTCGTCGCCGGCGCGTTGTATCTGCAATACGGCTTGCACGAAGACCCGTGCCCGCTGTGCATCATCCAGCGCTATTTCTTCCTGCTGATCGCGATTTTTGCATTCCTCGGCGCACGCTTTAACAGCTGGCGCGGCGTGCGGCTGCTGGAAGTGCTGGCGGCCCTGTCAGCTCTGGGCGGCATCGTGACTGCCGCGCGGCACGTGTATGTGCAGGCCAATCCGGGCTTCAGCTGCGGCTTTGACGCGCTGCAGCCGGTGGTCGACAGCTTGCCGCCCGCGCAGTGGCTGCCCGGCGTCTTCAAGGTGGCAGGCCTCTGCGAAACGGCCTATCCGCCTATTCTCGGCCTGTCGCTGCCGACTTGGTCGCTGGTGGCTTTCGTCGTCGCTTTCGTGCCGCTGGCGCTGAGCCTGGTCAAGAATCGCCGCCGGATCGCCTGAGCCGGCTGTTCCGGCCGCTCCGATCCGGAATAGCCGGCCTCACGCCGGCCTTTGCCCCGCCTGCCAGGGCGGTTCGAAGGCCGGCGTTTTCACATCCGCTCCGGCCCCGTAAATTCGGCCAGCCCCTCTCTCCTGCCGCTCGCGAGTCAGCACCCGGCCTCCATCATTCTCCGCGCTGCCCCACCCTGCCTGGTTTTCCCCCGATCCGCCACGCTTTAAGCAACTTCCCGCCGCGGCGCGAATCGTATTAATTACATGACTGCTTCCGAATAAGCTTCATGCGGGTTGGGAAATCTTTTCGGGACAAGGTAATGCTATCTTCGGAACTGGATGGCGATCTACGTGCGCGAGGCCGGCTTTGGCGCGACCCCATGCGTAACGCGCGCCCGGTCCGCACTGTCTTTCGGATTCGCCATGACAACGCAAACCATCCGCTTTTATCACCAGGGGTCCGTCCGTGAGGTCGCGGGCGTCCCGGCGACGCGCACCGTGCTTCAGCACCTGCGCGAGGATTTGCATTGCACGGGCACCAAGGAAGGCTGCGCGGAAGGCGACTGCGGCGCCTGCACGGTCGTCATCGGCGAACTGGATGCACAAGGCGGACTCGCGCTGAAAGCGGTCAACGCCTGTATTCAGTTCCTGCCGACGCTGGACGGCAAAGCCCTCTTCACCGTCGAAGACCTGCGCGCCGCCGACGGCGCCCTGCACCCCGTCCAACAGGCCATGGTCGATTGCCACGGCTCGCAGTGCGGTTTCTGCACCCCCGGCTTCGTGATGTCGATGTGGGCGCTGTATGAAAACCAGCCAGCCGCCGCCGGCCTGCCCACCCGCGATGAGATCAACGCCGCGCTGTCCGGCAATCTGTGCCGCTGCACCGGCTACCGGCCGATCGTCGATGCGTCGCAGAAGATGTTCGACTATCCGCAATATCCACGCGTGACGCTGGACCGCAAGGCGGTTGCAGACAAGCTGCGTGATATCCAACGCCGTGACACCTTCGAGTACAGCGCACCCGATACGCGTGGCGCCGCGTTCGGGTCACCCACATTCCATGCACCGGTCTCGCTCGGTGCGTTTGCCAAATTGCGCGCCGAGCATCCGCAAGCGCGCCTCCTGGCCGGCAGCACCGACGTCGGCCTGTGGGTCACCAAGCAGTTCCGCGATCTCGGCGACATCCTCTACATCGGCAACGTCGCCGAATTGAAGACAATCGAACGAGATGCGCAGACGCTGACGATCGGCGCCGCCGTCACGCTCGAAGACGCCTACGCGGCGCTCGCCGCCGATTACCCCGAACTGGCCGAACTGTGGACGCGCTTTGCGTCGCTGCCGATCCGCAATGCCGGCACACTCGGCGGCAACGTCGCGAACGGCTCGCCAATCGGTGATTCGATGCCTGCGCTGCTCGCGCTCGACGCCGAAGTCGTGCTGCGCCACGGCGCCAAAACTCGCGCGCTGAAGCTCGACGCGTTCTACCTCGGCTATCAGAAAACCGCCCTCGCGGCAGGCGAATTCGTCGCCGCGCTGCGCGTGCCGCGCCCGGCGCGCGATTTACGCTTCCGCACGTACAAAGTGTCAAAGCGTTACGATCAGGACATCTCCGCGGTGTGCGCCGCATTTGCGCTGCACATCGGCGAAAACGGCGCGATCAGGGACGCCCGCATCGCGTTCGGCGGCATGGCCGCGACGCCCAAACGCGCCGCGCAAACCGAGGCCGCGCTGATTGGCGCAACATGGAACGAAAGCACCGCGCGGCAAGCGATGAACGCACTCGTCGCCGATTACCAGCCGCTCACTGACATGCGCGCCTCGAGCGCCTATCGACTGAAGGTGGCGCGCAATGTGTTGTGGCGCTTCCACCTCGAAACGCGCGATGACGCGCCGCTCGCCCTCTTCGACGTGAATGCGTTCGCGTACGAAACCGGCGCGCCCGACGCGGCCGTTGCGAAGGAGTCGTCGTGATGAACCGGACCGATGCTTTCGTCGAACATGCTGCGCACCAGGCTGACAAGCACGCCGCCATTCAGGAGAGCGATACGGCGATCGGCATCTCCTTGCCGCATGAATCGGCTGCGCTGCATGTGAGCGGCGAAGCCACCTACACCGACGACGTCCCCGAATTGCAAGGCACGCTGCACGCAGCGCTTGGGCTGTCGCGGCATGCGCACGCGCGGATCGTGTCGCTCGATCTGGACGCTGTCAGAAAAGCGCCTGGCGTGATCGCCGTGCTGACCGCCGAAGACATCCCTGGCGAGAACAATTGCGGACCTGTGCTGCACGACGATCCGATTCTCGCTGTAGACGAAGTGCTGTATCTCGGCCAACCGGTGTTCGCGGTGATCGCCGAGAGTCATGAGCTCGCGCGGCGCGCCGCAGCGCTGGCCAAAAGCGACGACGTCGTGCGATATGAACCGCTCGAGGTCGTCCTCACTCCCGCCGAAGCGAAAGCCAATAAGCAATTCGTCCTGCCGCCGCTGCATCTGAGGCGCGGCGAACCCGATGCGAAAATCGCCGCCGCGCCGCATAAAATCCGCGGCACATTCGAAGTCGGCGGCCAGGAACAGTTTTATCTCGAAGGCCAGATCGCCTACGCCGTGCCGAAGGAAATGGACGGCATGCTCCTCTACAGTTCGACGCAGCATCCGAGCGAAATGCAGCAGGTCGTTGCGCATATGCTCGGCTGGCCGGCGCACAACGTCGTGTGCGAATGCCGGCGGATGGGCGGCGGCTTCGGCGGCAAGGAATCGCAATCGGCGGTGTTCGCGTGCGTGGCATCGCTGGCGGCAAAACTGCTGCGCCGGCCGGTCAAACTGCGCGCCGACCGCGACGACGATTTCATGATCACCGGCAAGCGCCACGACGCGGTCTACGAGTACGAAGCAGGCTTTGACGATAGCGGCCGCATCCTCGGCGCGCGCGTCGAAATTGCCTTGCGAGCCGGCTATTCCGCTGACTTGTCCGGTGCGGTCGCAACGCGTGCCGTCTGTCACTTCGACAACGCGTACTACCTGTCCGACGTCGACATCGTCGCGCTGTGCTGCAAGACGAACACGCAATCGAACACCGCATTCCGCGGCTTCGGCGGCCCGCAAGGCGCGCTGGTGATGGAAGTGATGCTCGACAGCATCGCACGTCAATTGCACTGCGATCCGCTCGACGTGCGGCTCGCCAACTACTACGGCATCGGCGAACGCGACACGACGCCGTACGGACAGCGCGTCGACGACAACATCATCGCGCCGCTAACGAATGAGTTGCTTGCAACCAGCGACTACCGCGCGCGCCGCGAAGCGATCGCCGCGTTCAATGCAAAAAGTCCGGTGCTAAAACGCGGCCTCGCGTTCTCGCCGGTGAAGTTCGGCATCTCGTTCAACGTGCCGTTTCTGAATCAGGCCGGCGCGCTGGTGCACGTGTACAAAGACGGTTCGGTACTCGTCAATCACGGCGGCACCGAAATGGGCCAGGGGCTGAATACGAAGGTGGCGCAAGTCGTCGCGAACCAGCTTGGCCTGCCGCTTTCCCGCGTGCGCGTGACGGCGACCGATACGTCGAAGATCGCCAACACCTCGGCGACCGCCGCCTCAACGGGCAGCGACCTGAACGGCAAAGCCGCCGAAGCCGCTGCGCGGACCATTCGTGACAGGCTCGCCACACTCGCGGCGAAGCAACTCGGCGGCAGCGCTGATGCAGTGGAATTCGCCAGCGGTGAAGTGTCGGTGAACGGCGGTGCGATGCCATTCGAGCAACTTGTCGCCGCCGCGTATCTGGCGCGCGTGCAGTTGTGGTCGGACGGGTTCTACACGACGCCGAAAGTGCACTGGGACGCAAAAACGCTGACCGGTCACCCGTTTTATTACTTTGCGTACGGTGCGGCCGTGTCGGAAGTGGTGATCGACACGCTGACCGGCGAATGGAAACTGGTGCGCGCGGACGTGTTGCACGACGCCGGCCAATCGATCAATCCGGCGATCGATCTCGGCCAGGTGGAAGGTGGCTTCATTCAGGGCATGGGCTGGCTCACCACCGAGGAATTGTGGTGGAACCGCGATGGCCGCCTGATGACGCACGCGCCGTCGACCTACAAGATTCCGGCCGTCAGCGATACGCCCACGGCGTTCAATGTGCGGCTTTATCAGAATCAGAACGTCGAGCCGACCGTGTTCCATTCGAAGGCAGTAGGCGAGCCGCCACTGCTGCTGCCGTTCTCGGTGTTTCTCGCGATTCGCGACGCGGTTGCGGCCGCGGTGCCGGGTGCGGAAAACGCGCCGCAGCTTCGCGCACCGGCGACACCCGAAGCGATTCTCGACGCGCTGGACGTGTTGCAATCGCCAGGAGCGACAGCAGAACCCGCGACAGGACAATCGGCGGAACAAGCAACACAAGCGGCAGCGGCAGTCACAATCGCTTCCACGCCCGTTTAGCAATTTGATGAAGCGTTGAACGACGTTAAGCAACTTAAAACCTGGGCCCGACGCGACACGAACGCGTTGCGCCACACTCAACCGACCGCACGGACACCCCGCGCGGCCACGTATGGAGAACCGCCGGATGCAAGCCTGGCTACCTGACCTGCAACAACTGCTCGCACACGGCGACGCCGCCGTGCTGGTGACGGTCGCACGCGTCGAAGGTTCGGCGCCCCGCGAAGCCGGCACCAAGATGATCGTCACGCGCGATTCGGCCAAGCACACGATCGGCGGCGGACACCTCGAATGGAAAGCCATCGAGACCGCGCGCCAGGTGCTGCGCGACGGCATGCGCTCGCCGCATATGCGCCGCCTCGAACGTTTCGCGCTTGGCCCCAGTCTCGGTCAGTGCTGCGGCGGCGCCGTGATTCTCGCCTTCGAGCGCCTCGACATCGGCGACCTCGGCTGGATCACCTCCCTCGCGAAACGCGTGGCGGCAGGCCTTTCGACGGTGCGTAGCGTATCATTCGGCCCCGCACCGGATGCGGTGATGCTGTCCGACCCCGAGCCGGGTGTCGATGCCTCCGACTGCCTGCTGTGGGACGGCGCCGGCTTCGACGACAGCGGCGCGCTGCTCACCGAGACCATCGCGCCAGGCGACTTCCAGGTCGTGCTGTTCGGCGCCGGTCACGTGGGCGCGGCGCTGGTTCGCGTGCTGGCCACGCTGCCTTGCACCGTGCGCTGGGTCGACGAGCGCGACGCGCAGTTTCCGCCTGTGGAAACGCTGCATGCGCCGAACGTGAAGATCGATCCGAACGATGCACCCGACGAAGCCATCGATCAGGCTGCGCCGCACACGTACTTCATCGTGATGACGCACAACCATGCGCTCGATCTCGAGTTGGCCGAGCGCATTCTGCGGCGTGGCGATTTCGCGTTCTTCGGCATGATCGGCTCGCACAGCAAGCGCAAGCAGTTCGAACATCGGCTGGCCGCGCGTGGCATCGATCCTTCGCAGATTGCACGGATGAAGTGCCCGCTCGGCGTCGACGGTATCGTCGACAAGTCGCCGGAGATCATTGCGATCTCCGCGGCGGCTCAAGTGTTGCAGGCAGTGGAGGCGAATGCGGGCGCGCACGCGGCGCAGACGGTCTGATTTGTCGCACAATCGACCTGCCGCCCCAACGAGATTGCATCCTGTCCTGCATCCCGCATCCGGCGCGAACCGACTCTAAACTAAATGCTGACCGACCATGAATACAACAACCGCTACCCCCACGGCACTCATTGAGAAAGCCGCTCGCGCCCCGAAGGCCGAGTTGCACATCCATATTGAAGGCTCGCTCGAACCCGAGCTGATCTTCGCGCTCGCCGAACGCAACGGCGTGAAGCTCGCGTACGAGTCGATCGATGCCTTGCGCGCTGCGTATGCGTTCACCGATCTCCAATCGTTCCTCGACATCTACTACGCCGGCGCGAGCGTGCTGCTGCACGAGCAGGACTTCTACGACATGACGACGGCGTATGTCGAACGCTGCCTCGCCGATAACGTGATTCACAGCGAAATCTTCTTCGATCCGCAGACGCATACGGAACGTGGCGTGCCGATCGCAACCGTCGTCGCGGGCATTGATCGCGCGTTGGCCGATGCGGAAAAGCGCGGCATGACGAGCAAGCTGATTCTGTGTTTCCTGCGCCACCTATCGGAAGAAGACGCACTCGCCACGTTCGAAGAAGCGCTGCCGCTGTTCGAGCAGTACAAGCATCGCCTGATCGGCGTGGGTCTCGATTCGTCCGAACGCGGCCATCCGCCTTCGAAGTTCGAACGGGTCTTCGCGAAGGCACGCGCGCTCGGTCTGAAACTGGTCGCGCATGCGGGCGAAGAAGGTCCGCCGTCGTATATCTACGAAGCGCTCGATCTGCTCAAAGTGGACCGCGTCGACCACGGCGTGCGCAGTATCGAAGATCCGGCGCTGGTCACGCGCCTCGCCGATTCGCGCGTCGCGCTGACCGTGTGTCCGTTGTCGAACCTCAAGCTCTGCGTGTTCGACGACATGACCAAGCACACGCTGAAGGACCTGCTCGATCGCGGCGTAGCCGTCACGGTGAATTCCGACGATCCCGCTTATTTCGGCGGTTACGTGAACGCCAACTATTTCGCCACGATCGACGCGTTGAAGCTCAACGATGCCGAGGTCTACACGATCATCCGCAACAGCTTCGAAGCGTCGTTCGTCACGCCCGAGCAACGCAGCGAACTGATCGCGAAGCTCGACGCGCACTGGCACCCAGGCGGCCCGCACTGACGGGCCAATGAATGGCAGCCGGCGGCGGCACGGGTTCGTTTCACACCCAGAATCAAGCCGCCGTCTGCGCTGTTTAGCTCCTCACAAATACGGAGACGGTTTTTCCATGACTCAACCGACACAATCAGCGTTCCGCGCACAACTGCTGACCTTCAACGGCGACCCTGCGCAATCGCCCAACGCGGCGGTCTTCAACGAGGACGGTTTGCTGATCGTCGAAGACGGCCATGTTGTCGCGGCGGGCGCGTATGCAGCGCTCGCGTCGCAACTCGCGCCGGGCACCCATGTGCAGGAAATGCGCGACAAGCTGATCGTGCCGGGTTTCATCGATACGCACATCCATTACCCGCAGACCGACATGATCGCGTCGCCGGCGCCGGGTCTCCTGCCGTGGCTCGACACGTACACGTTCCCGACGGAGCGCCGTTTCACCGATCCGGCGTATGCGCGCGATACGGCGAGCTTCTTCGTCGAAGAACTGCTGGCTTGCGGCACGACCACCGCGCTCGTGTATTGCACGGTCCACAAGGAATCGGCCGACGCCCTCTTCACCGAAAGCGAAGCGCGCAATCTGCGCATGGTGGCCGGCAAGGTGCTGATGGACCGCAACTGCCCCGAGTTTCTGCGCGACACCGCGCAATCGGGTTACGACGACAGCGCCGAGCTGATCGGCCGCTGGCACAACCGTGGCCGCCAGATGTACGCGCTCACGCCGCGTTTCGCGCCGACCTCGACCGAAGCACAACTCGAAGCGTGCGGCGTGCTGGCGGGCAAGCATCCGGACATCTTCATCCAGAGCCACGTCGCCGAGAATACCGATGAAGTGAAATGGGTCGCCGATCTGTTCCCGGGCCACCGCAGCTATCTGGACATCTACGATCACTACGGCCTGCTGCGCCGCCGCGCGGTGTACGGCCATTGCATCTACCTCGACGAGGAAGACCGCAAGCGCATGGCGCAAACCGGCACAGTGGCCTCGCACTGCCCGACCTCGAACCTGTTCCTCGGCAGCGGCCTGTTCGACTTCGACAAGGCCGACGAAGCCGGCATGCCGATCGCGCTGGCAACCGACGTTGGCGGCGGCACCTCATTCTCGATGCTGCAAACGATGAACGAAGCGCATAAGGTCGCGCGTCTGACGGGTCATCATCTGACGGCCACGCGGATGTTCTATCTCGCCACCGCAGGTGCCGCTGAAGCGCTCGATCTGGCCGACAAGGTCGGCACCCTGAAGCCGAAGTCGGAAGCCGATTTCGTCGTGCTCGATCCGCAAGCCACGCCGCTGCTCGCGCGCCGTACCGCACGCACCGAGTCGCTCGAAGAACTGCTGTTCGCGTTCGCGCTGCTCGGCGACGACCGCGCGATCTATGAAACGTATGCCGCGGGCAAGCGCGTGCATCGTCGCGACGACGTGCGTCAGCATGCGCCGCGCGCGGCGAAGATCGCGGCCTGATTGGATTCGTAAGCCGACGTGTGAATTGAATCAGGCCTTTGAATAAAAAACGGCGCTTCCTTGAGGAAGCGCCGTTTTCTTTTGCCCATGCGGTGCAGCCCGACCAACGGTCAACGATCAATGGTCACGCGTGAGTGCACACGTCGTGCAACGCATTCAAGCGCCGCACCGGATCGGCGACATATGGATTCGACTCATCCCACGCATAACCCGCCAATACCGCGCTGATCATGCGGCGGATCGACGGCGTCTGGTCCGGATAGAAAATGATGTCCTGCAGTTCGCCCGTGTACCAGCGTTCGACAAACGCGCGGAAGGTATCGATCCCCTTACGCAACGGCACGTCGTAAGCAGCCGACCAGTCGACCTGCTCGCCATTCAGTTGCCGGTTCAACGTCTGCACCGCGAGATGCGCGGAACGCAACGCGATCGTTACGCCGGACGAGAACACCGGATCGAGAAATTCGCCCGCATTGCCGAGCAACGCATAGCCGGGTCCATGTAGACGCTCGACGTTCGCCGCGTAACCGCCGATATGACGCACCGGCATCAGGAACGGCGCATTGCCGATCAACGGCCCCAGTGTCGGCTCCTGCTGGATCAACGCCCGCAGTTTCGCGTCGCGCTCGGCTTCCGGCACATCGAGGAAACTGGCCTCGGCAACGCATCCCACCGACGAACGGCCACCCGCCAACGGAATCATCCAGAACCACACGTCGCGGCGCTCCGGGTGCGTCGCCACGCAGATCTTGTTGCGATCGGTCACGCCGACCGGAATGCCATCGCGTACGTGCGTAAAGATCGCGGCACGTGTCGGCATGCGCGTAGGCGCTTCGAGGTTCAGCAAACGTGGCAGCACGCGGCCGAAACCGCTCGCGTCGAACACGAAGTGCGCCTCCACTTCATACGCGTTTTCCGCTTCGTCGATCACGTCGAGTACCGGCTTGTTGCCATTTTCACCGGTTTGCATCGCGCGCACCGTGTGACCGAAGCGCACGTCGGCGCCCTGCTGGGCCGCGCAGCGAATCAGAATATCGTCGAACACCGCGCGCTCGACCTGGTACGTGGTGCCCCACCCCGGCGAATGCTTATCGCGGAAGTCGAACGCCGACGACTGGCCGCGGTGAATGAAATGCGCGCCGTTCTTGTACTGGAAACCGGCTTCGACCACCGCCTGCAGCATGCCCGCCTCTTCGAGGTAGGCCATGCTTTGCGGCAGCAGACTTTCGCCGATCGAGAAGCGCGGAAAATGCTGGCGCTCCAGCACCAGCACCGACCGGCCCGACCGGCGCAGGAGCGCCGCCGCGACTGCGCCTGCCGGACCCGCACCAATGATCGCTACGTCGACGGTTATGCGCTTTGACGAATGTGTACTCAAGGTTGCCTCAATCGTTTGCTTGCACTGAACAGCATTACGCTGCATCCTTACTTTTCGTTACAATTACGCTTCACAGCAAGAACAAATTTCGTCGGAGTCCAGCGTGTCGCCATCCGAAACATCCAGCGTGCCTTTCGTACCGGAAACGGCCTTCGGAATCTGGTTCCTGCGCACCTACACGTGGGAACATCACGTCCTGCGGGTCGCGATCAACGACCTCAAACGCCTGATCGACGCGCCCTTGCCTGCAGCGCCGGTGATCGTCGACGTCGGCTGCGGGCAAGGCATTTCATTTCACCTGCTTGCCGACGCGTTCAAGCCGCGCCGCCTCGTCGGCGTCGATTTTCACGAACCGTCGCTGGCGCTTGCCGCCAATGCAGCGCGCGCGTGCCGCGACAAGGTCGCCGATATCGACGTGCTGCACGGCGACTGCGCGCAATTGCCGCTGCCCGATGCCAGCGCCGACATCGTGTTCTGTCATCAAACCTTCCACCATCTCGTCGAGCAGGACCGCGCACTCGCCGAATTCCGCCGCGTGCTCAAACCGGGCGGCATCCTGCTGTTCGCTGAATCCACCGACGCGTACATCAAATCGTGGGTGATCCGGCTGCTGTTCCGCCACCCCATGCACGTGCAGAAAAGCGCCGACGGCTACCTCGACATGATCCGCCGCGGCGGTTTCCGCTTCGAGCAGCGCAACGTCTCGCTGCCGTATCTCTGGTGGAGCCGCGCGAAAGACTTCGGGCTCCTCGAGCGCCTCGGCCTGTACCACCCGCAACCTGGCAAGCGTCGTGAAACGCTGGTCAATGTCGCTGCAGTCAAGGCAGACTGAATTTCGCCAGTGCGGTGGTATACCCCCGCACTGGTAAGCATCACGACGTACTTATTTGCACGCTTGTTTGCACGCTCAACACCACTTCGGTGATCATTTGCCGCGCAGCGTCACCACATCGCCCTTCAGCGCCACACCAGCAATTACCGCGCCCGCGCCACACGTGAACTCCGTCGCGCTCTCACGCACTTCATTCTTGTAGTTGCTCTTGATGTTGATCACGGCGTTCCCGCCTTCCTTGCGCGCGCGTTCCTGCAACTCGATCACCGCTGAAAGGAACACGTGCTGGCACGCTGCCAGGTCGCTTTTGCCGAAGGCATTTGTCTTCTTGTTGGTCGCGAATTCACCGATCGTTTTGAGCACGACCGGATGCTGCTGGCCCGCGAAATACAACGCGATGTCGTCGCTGACCTTGCCCGGTTCGCTTTGCAGCGCCGGCGCAACCGGATAGTTATCAACCGTGTCGCGGGCAAAGGCCTGAGTAGCGCTCAGCGTGGCGAGCGAAGCGAACAGCGCGGCAAACAGCAGATTGCGTTTCATCGAGACTCCTGAGTGGTTTTTGTTGCTTTAGTGAGTTCTAAATTCGATTCGACCTAGTTCGCTTCCAGTACGACGAGCTGGCCGCTCACGGCGATGGCCGCCGCGCTCGGGCTCACGCCGCAGGTGAAGTCGGTCGACGAGTTGCTCTGGGTGCTATGAAAACGTGTCGATACGTCGATCACGGCGTTGGCGTTGCGTTCGCGAGCTGCCGCGCGCAGCTTCTGCACGGCTTCGGCAAGCGCCTCATGACATGCATCGTCGGGACTTGCCACCTTGCGCGCGATCCGCACCGAGTAGGACACGTCGCCAAGCCTCTCCGTCACCGCCGGGTGGCTCTGCTGACCGAAATACACCGGCACGCCCCCGCGTGACTGACCGCCGGCCGCCGCGAGCGGTACCGATTTAACATCTGTGGCGCATCCCGCTTGCGTCAGCACCACCGCCGCCAACGCACCCAGCACAAAAACTCTTTTCATTTTTATTGCCCTCGTTTTTTAAAATCGCGGCCGGTTCAACCGCCCTGCCACCCTTCAAATATCAGGCTTGCGCAACTGCCGCCGAACCCGAATGAAATCGACATCGCCGAACCGATGCGAGCGTCGCGCGTTGTGCGCACGAGCGGCATGCCGTCGACGCCCGGCTCCGGCGTCTCGATGTCCGTCGTCCCCGCGATGAAACCGTCGCGCATCATCAGCAAGGTGTAGATCGCCTCGTGCGCGCCGCAAGCGCCGAGCGGATGTCCGGTCATGCCTTTGGTCGACGAGAACGCCGGGACTTCGTCGCCAAATACGGCAGTCAAGGCGCGCAATTCCTCGACGTCGCCAAGCGGCGTAGACGGTGCATGCGTGTTGACGTAATCCGGGCGCTTGCCCGCTTCGCCCAACGCGCCACGCATCGCCCGCGCGATGCCGGCCGCATGCGGCGTGACCATGCCCGCGCGGTCCGTGCAGTCGCCGAAACCGGTCAGCTCGGCGTAAATGCGGGCCCCGCGCGCCAACGCGTGATCGAGCGATTCGAGCACCAGCACGCCGCCGCCCGAGGCGATCACGAAGCCGTCGCGCGCCGTGTCGTAGGGACGCGAAGCACGCTGTGGCGTGTCGTTGAAGCTACGCGACAGTGCGCCCATCGCGTCGAACATCAACGTCATGTTGTCGTGCAAGGACTCGCTGCCACCGGCCAGCACGATCTGCTGGCGACCGGTCTGGATCAACTGCATCGCCTGGCCGATCGCGAGCGCCGACGTCGTGCACGCCGACGATGGCGAATAGCTCACGCCCTCGAGACCGAACACCTGCGCGACGTTGGCCGACGCGGTGCTGCTCATCGCATGCGGAACCGTATACGGCGGCACTTTATCGACGCCGCGGGTATTCGCAATCGACATGGACACGTCGTAACTCGACATCGTGCCGACGCCCGAGCCGATCACCGTGCCGGCGTGCGGCAAGCGCAAGGCGGCGAGGTCGAGCCCGGCATCGTCGATCGCTTTCTTCGCCGCGTGGCATGCAAAGCGCGCGGTGTCGCCCATGAAGCGTTCGAGCTTGCGATCGAACGGCGGCTCCTGCGCGACCGAGGCGACGCCCGCCACCTGCGAGCCGAAGCCGCGCTCACGCCACGCGTCGATTCGCTCGATGCGTGAGCGGCCCGCGCGCAGCGCGGCGGACACGTCGTCGAGCGTATTGCCGAGGCACGACACGATCCCCATGCCGGTGACGACCACGCGTTGCAGCGGCACGCTCATCGAACGCGCCTGAAAATCAGCGACGTGTTGATGCCGCCGAATGCAAAGTTGTTGCTCATCACATGTTCGGCGTCGATCTCACGACCCGTGCCGACGATGTAATCGAGCGGCGCGCAGGCCGGATCGACGTTCTCCAGATTCAAGGTTGGCGCATACCAGTTGCGCTTCATCATCTCGATGGTCCACCACGCTTCCAGCGCACCGCATGCACCAAGCGTATGGCCGACATAGCTCTTGAGCGAGCTCATCGGCATGCGCGCGCCGAAGGTCTGCGCGGTTGCATGGCTTTCGGCAATGTCACCGCGGTCCGTGGAGGTGCCGTGCGCATTCACGTAGGCAATCGCCTCGGGCGGCAGTTGCGCATCTTTCAGTGCAAGCTGCATGGCCAGCGCCATGGTTTCGGCGGTCGGCTGAGTCATATGTGCGCCATCCGAATTGCAACCGAAGCCAACGATCTCCGCATGAATCCGCGCGCCGCGCGCCACCGCGTGTTCGTATTCTTCGAGCACCAGCGTCGCCGCGCCTTCGCCGACCACGAGGCCGTCACGCGCGGCATCGAACGGACGCGGCGTGAGATGCGGCTCGTCGTTACGCGTGCTGGTGGCGTACAGCGTGTCGAATACCGCGACCGCCGGGCCCGACATTTCCTCCGCGCCGCCCGCCAGCATCAGCGTCTGCTTGCCGCTCTGAATCGCTTCATACGCGTAGCCGATCGCCTGGCTGCCCGATGCGCATGCGCACGAGGTCGGAATGATCCGCCCTTTCAGATCCCAGAACAGGCTGACGTTCACCGCCGTGGTGTGCGGCATCATCTGCACGTAGCTGTTTGACGTGACGTCGCTCATCGAGCCGGTTTCGAGCATCGTGCCGAATGCGCGAATCGGCTGCACCGAGCCCGACGACGAGCCATAGGCGACGCCCATGCGGCCATCCTTGATGCTGGTGTCGTCGGCGAGGCCCGCATCGGCGAGCGCCAGTTCGCTCGCGCGCACCGAGTACATCGACACCGGCCCCATCGAGCGGGTTTTCTTGCGCGGATAGTGCGCGGGCACCGTGAAGCCCGGCAACGGGCACGCGAGCCGCGTGTGCAGCGACTCGAAGTAATCCCACTCGGGCATGCGGCGCACCGCGTTCACGCCGCTCTTCAGGCGCGCTTCGATTGCGTTCCAGTCGTCACCGAACGCCGTGACGCCCCCCATGCCGGTAATGACGACGCGCTTCATCACACCATCCCACCATTGACGCCGATCACCTGACGCGTGACATACGAAGCCGCATCCGACATCAGGAAGCTAACCACGGACGCCACTTCGGCAGGCTGGCCGACGCGGTTCATCGGCACCGTCTTCAATGCCTGTTCGAGCGGCATGTCGTCGAGCATGCCAGTATCGATCAAACCCGGCGCGACGCAATTGACGGTGATGTTGCGCGTCGCCAGTTCGACGGCGAGCGCCTTGGATGCACCGATCAGGCCGGCCTTCGCCGCGCTGTAGTTGACCTGGCCGCGATTTCCCATCACGCCGGAGACGGACGCGATCGTGACGATGCGCCCGCCCTTCTTCGCCCGCACCATCGGCATGGTCAGCGGATGGACGACGTTGTAGAACGAGTCGAGACCGGTTTCGATCACGATGTCCCAGTCTTCTTCGGTGAGCGCGGGGAACGCGGCGTCGCGCGTCACGCCCGCACTGCAGACGATGCCGTAGTACGCGCCGTGCGCCACGACATCCACTTCGAGCACTTCACGGCACGCGGCGCGATCGCGCACATCGAATTGCAGCACGCGCGCCGTCCCGCCTTGTGCGGCGATGCCCGTTGCCACGGCTTCGGCTTCGGTGCGACCCGTGCGGCAATGCACCGACACCGCGAAACCGTCGGCGGCCAACTTGTACGCAATCGCGCGGCCGATGCCGCGGCTTGCGCCGGTAACGAGAACACGCCGGCTCATGAACTGAAACTCCCTTCGATGAATGACTGAAAATCGCGCGGCTGAAAGACCTTGATGACCGCCTCGGCGCAACACACGTCGCCATGGTGGATCGTGCATTCGTAGGCGCCGTGGCCTTCTTCGCTGCGCAGTAATTCTGTTGCGTGGATCAGTAACTGGGCGCCGCCGGCGAACGACGGCTGCAAAGCGCGATAGCTGCGCGAGCCGAGCAGCACACCGGGGCGCGCCTGACCGCCGCCGCGCATGGCCAGCAGCGCGACGTGCGCGGCGATGGTCTGCGCCATCAGCTCGATACCGATCCACGCGGGCATCGCACCGTCTGCGTCGGCATACCAGGCGTCGGCATGGACGGTCGCGCGCGCGCTCAGTGCCTCTTCGCTGAACGTACTCACGGCATCGATCAGCAGCATGGTGCCGCGATGCGGGATGATCGTTTCGATCGGTTGCAGGATGAGATCCTGAATGGAGGGCGTCTGGGTCATCGCGCGCGTCACCGTCCAAGAATCAGGCTGACATTGCTGCCGCCGAACGCAAACGAATTGCTCATCACGTACTGCGGTCCCGCGCCTTGCGGCAAAAAGCGTTCCGTTTCGACCAGGTCCAACGTCGGCAACGCCGGATCCGCCTCGCCGTCCCACAGATGGCGCGGCAGCGGCACGGGTTGCGAGCCATTCGCGGCCGCCAGCGTCAGCCATGCGAAGGCGAGTTCGGTCACGCCTGCCGCGCCGAGCTGGTGACCCGTCAGCGGCTTCGTGCCGCTTGTTGCCACGCCGTTGGGGAAGACACGCGCCATCAGCTTCGCTTCCATCTCGTCGTTCTTGCGTGTGGCGGTGGCATGCAGATTCACATAGCCGATGGCCGACGATGCGACGCCCGCATCGGCCAACGCCGCTTGCAGCGCGAGTTCGCCGCCCACACCTTGGGGGTCCGGCGAGGAAATATGATGTGCATCGCTCGATTCGCCGACACCCGCGAGCCGTACCGCCGCTTCGTCGCGGCTCATCAGAAACACGGCTGCGCCTTCGCCGACGTTGATCCCGCTGCGATTGCGGCTCATCGGATTGGTGCGTACGCCGCTGGTCGATTCGAGCGAGGCGAAACCCTGCACCGTCAACTCGCACAGCGAATCGACACCGCCCACCACCACCGCGTCGCACAGTCGTAATTGCAGCAGACGGCGCGCCGACGCAAAGGCCTTCGCGCTCGAGGTACAAGCGGTCGAGATCGTGAAGGCCGGGCCCTGCACGCCGAGCGCGGCGGCGGCAAACGGCGCGGCGGTGCCGATCTCCATCTGCCGGTAATTGAAGTTTGCGGGCAGCTTGCCCGCTTGTGCCTGATAGACGAATGCGGCTTCGGCCGCTTCGATACCCGACGTGCTGGTGCCGAGCACCACGCCGATCCGCTGCGCGCCGTAACGCTCGCGAGCCGCGTCGACCGCGGGCGCGATCTGCGTCAGCGCCGCCAGCAGCAAGCGGTTATTGCGGCAGTCGTAGCGCGCGAGCCCGGCGGCCGGCGCCAGATCGAGCGGCGCGAGCACGCTGCCGACGAACGCTTCGCCGATGCCCGTATGTACGTGCGCCATACCGGGTGCGTGACCGGCAACAAGCGCCGGGACGATTGCGTCGAGGTCGCCGCCGAGCGCATTGATCATGCCGAGCGCGTGCAAATAAACTGATGGCGCCTTCATGCGGCCCTCCTTGATTCCGATGGCATGCCGATCGGCGCGAGCAGCACCGATACGAGGATGCCGAGCGCGAGCGTGGCGCCGAAACTCTTCAGCGCGGGCATCGCGCTCATACCGAGCATGCCGAACGACAACAGCGTGGTGGCCGACGACAGCAGCACACCGGTCCACACCGCGCCGAGATCGGCGTCCGCGCGCAGGCAGCCTTCGCGCAGAAACACCGCATAGTTTGCGCCAACGCCGAGCACCAGCATCAGCGCGAGCCAGTTGAACAGATTGAGCGGCACGTGAGCGTAGCCGAACACCGCGAGCGTGACGACGACCGCGAGCAGCACCGGCAGCGTCACGGCAATGCCACCGCGCGCGCGGTAGCGCAGCATCAGCAGGACGAGTACGAGCGCGAGCGCACCGCCGAGCCACCAACCGCTGTCCACGCGATACGCGCCGAACAGCTTCGACACGCTCGCCGCCTTGTCGACGAATACGACGCCGGGCAGCGCCTGCGCGGTGGCGATCAGCGCAGGTTCGTTCTGCGGCGTCACGCCTTGTGGAATCACGACCGCTGCATACGCTTTGGTAGCCGAATCGACTTCACCCAGCCACAAATGCCTGTAGGGCTGCGACCACGGTGCGGCGAGCCACGTCTCGGCCGTAAGCAGCGGCTGCGGTTTCGCATACGCGGCGAGCCAGGCATCGGCGACTTCGTCTTTAAAGCCCGCCTGCAGCAGCGTGGCACGCAACGCCGCGGGATTGTTGAATACGTGCTGCGCAAGCAATGCACGGTCTGCGTTTTGCTGCTTCACGGACGGCACGAATTGCGCCACCGACTGATAGCTGCCCACCTTGTTCGCGGTGCCGTTCAACCCGTCGAGCTTCGTACCCAGCGCTTCGACGCGTTGCAAAACGATTTCCGGCGTCTCGCCGCGCACGACAAAAAACTGCGCGCTGTTATCGACACCCACCGCCGCGCGCACCTTGTCTTCCTGCGCGACCAGCGAAGGATCACGCTGGATCAGCAGATGGATATCGTCGTCGCTCGTCAGACGCAACCAGCCGGGAATCGCCACGATCAGCAATAGCGCCGCGACGAACCATGCGCGCTTGCCGCCGATCGTGCGATGCCAGACCGTCAGCAGACGCGCCGCACCAGCGAACAGGTGCCGCGGGCCGCGCTTCGGCGGGCGCGTGAGCAACGCGGGCAACAGCCACAGCACGGAGGCATACGCCGTCACAATGCCCGCAATCGCGAAGCATGCTATCTGCTTGAGCGCCGGGAACGGCACCCACGTGAGGATCGCGTAGCCAAGCAGGCTGGTGGCAAGCGCGACCGTCAAGGCCGGGCGCACGGCACGCGCGCCACGGCGCGAATCCCAATCGCGCTCTGCACCGAGATAGACCACGAAATACTGAATCGAATAATCGACCGCTTCGCCGATCAGACTCGCGCCGAACACCAGCGTCAACAGATGCAGTTGACCGAACACCAGCATCGTGACCGCAAGCGCGCAGACGATGCCGAGCGCCGTCGAAACGAAACCGAGCAGCAACAGACGCGGCGAGCGGAACACCCACATCATCAGCAACGCAATCCCGCACAGCGACGCGACGCCGATCAGATGCACCTCATGTTCCGATGCGCTACGGGCCGACTCCGCGTAGAACACCGCACCGGTTCTCGCCACCGACACGTCAGGGAACGCCTGCTTCAGGCTGCTTTCACCCTGCGCAAGCGCGGCGAGCACGGCGTGCTGCGTTTTCGATTCGTAGGCGGAGCCCGGCAGCGTGGCGACGATCAGCACGCTGGTCGCGCTGCCGCGATGCGACACCAGCATGTTGTCTTCGAGTTCGAGATTCGACGTGGCGAGCGGCAAACCGCCGAGCCAGTGTTCGAGCCAACCGAACGGATCGTCGGCGAGCGGCGTGGTCAGGCCTCCGTGCAATGGGCTGTAGATGCGTTGTGCAAGTGCGTCGTGCAGCGTGGGGCTTGCAGCATTGCTCTGCGCGAGTGCCGCGCGGTCAGCGGGCGCCAGCAAACCGAACCGATACGGCATATACAGCGCGGCGATCTGCGACAGATCGAACGGCGGCAGCTCCGCCGTCACCGAGCCGAACGCCCCGCTCTTCTGCAACGATGCGCCGAGTTGTTTCGCAGCCGTTTTGGCGTGCGCGTCATCGTTGCTGGTGACCAGGAAAACCGTGCGGTCGCCCAGCGCACTCGCCAGCGTATCGACCGCCTTTTCGGCGATCGGATCCGCTTCCGTGGCAGGCAGCAACGCCAACAGATTGGTCTGCAGCGGTGAGGGTCCCGCAAAACGCCAGCCGCAATACAGCGCTGCGGCGAGCGCGAGCAGCAGCCACGCGGCGCGCATGCCCCACGCCTGTTTCGCGGACCGCTGTTGCAGCACCTGCATTACGGCGCTCCGAGAAGGCTACGCTCAGCCGGCGTTGGTTCGCTCACCGCAGCGCTTTTCGCAAAGTCGAGCTTCGTGATGTCGCCGTTCGCGAGCGTGATGCGCAAGCTCTGCAGATAGTCGCCGCCGTTCATTTGCAAACCTTTGATCGACTGCGCAATCTGCGGCTGGTTCGGCGTGAGCTGCATGCGCCACTGCGCGGCGCTGCCTTCGGCCTGCACGTCGAATTGCGAATAGAGCGCCGACAGATCGCCGCCTAGCATCGCGCGCATCATCTTCGAAACCTGCGCGACGCCGCGTGTGCCCTGGGCACTGTGAGCGGTCACACGCTGGCCGTTGGCGTCGACTTCGGCGACGCCCGCGTCGGTGATCACGTAGGTGGCTTTGTAAGGCGTGTCAATCTGCCAGATCACACCACGATCGCGGAAGAACAGCAGCGAACCCGTGCTGACGAGCGGCTGCTTCATCGCGGCGAGCGTTTGCGTTTGCGTGAATTGCGCACGAACGCCCTTGGCCTGGGCAAGGTGGGAGGCGATCTGCGAGACGAGTGCCGGGTTGCCGGCGGACTGCGCGGCTTCAGCCGCAGACGCCACCAGCGGCCATGCTGCCAGGCTCGATACGCTTAGGGTGCCTAGCGTGAGCAACGCTCCCGCTGCCACACCGCGCAAGCTCATCGTCCCCATACGCGCTCCAGCTTTTCGAATACGACGGGCGGCGACACGAACTGCAATTCCTGCGTCGCGGCATCGACCGCGACCTGGATCGTGTAGCCCTTCGTCAATCGCGTACCGGATGCGCAGTCGACAATTTCATAGCCTATTTTCAGGCGATTTTCGTGTTCGAGCAGTTGCGTGCGCACTTCGAGCGCCTGGCCGTAAGTAGCCGGGCGCACATACTTCAGATGTGCTTCGACGATCGGCCACAGGTAACCTGAAGCCTGCATTTCGCGGTAGTCATAGTCGAACGTGCGCAGGAGCGCCGCGCGGCCGATCTCGAAGTACTTCAGATAGTGGCCATGCCAGCACACGTTCATCGCGTCGACGTCGTGAAACGGCACTTCGACCATCGCGCTGGCAGTCAACACTTTAGGGGAGCCGCTCATGCGTTCGGGCCTCCGCGATAGTCGTTCAACAGATCGCAGGCGGCGATGCGCGCAGTCAGTGCGCGCAGGTCGCTTTCCAGCGCGCGGTCTTCGTCGACGAACGGCGACTGCGCCGTCACGCTATCGATGAACGCTTGCAGCGGCGCGGGAACAGGCGTGGTGCTGTCGATCTTCAAGCGCAGACGCGCGGCTTGCACCGTCGCCAGCGTATGCGCGGCGGCAACCTGCTCGGTCAACTCCAGCACGCGCAAACAGTCGCGCGCAGCGATCGTGCCCATGCTGACCTTGTCCTGATTGTGCGCTTCGGTCGAACGCGAGAACACGCTCGCCGGCATCGTGTTCTTCAACGCTTCGGCCGTCCATGCGGACGACGAAATCTGCACCGCCTTGAAACCGTGATTGATCGCTGCGCGCGCGGGCGCAGCACCCGACAGGTTGCGCGGCAAGCCGTTATTGAAATTCACGTCGACCAGCAGCGCGAGCTGCCGGTCCATCAGATCGGCGAGATTGGCGACCGCGACTTTCAGCGAGTCCATCGCGAACGCGATATGGCCGCCGTAGAAGTTGCCGCCGTGCAGCACGCGCTCGTTGTCGGGGTCGATCAGCGGGTTGTCGTTCGCGCTGTTCAGTTCGTTCTCGACATCGCGGCGCACCCATGACAAAGCATCGCGCGCAACACCGATTACGTGAGGCGCACAGCGAATCGAATAGCGGTCCTGCAGACGATGCCCCGGCGTATCGTCGCGCCCACTCAGATCGTCGCGAATCCACGCCGCGGCTTCGGCCTGGCCTGCATGCGGCTTCACTTCGAACAGCATTGCGTCGAAGTGCGCGGCGCGGCCGTCGAGTGCCACGGTAGAGAGCGCGGTGAGACGTGCGGTGAGGCGCGTCAGATGATCGGCGCGCGCGAACGCGAGACAGGCGAGGCCCGTCATCACCGCGGTGCCGTTCATCAGCGCAAGGCCTTCTTTCGGCGCGAGCGTCAGTGGCTCGTGACCCAGTTCGGCCCAGACTTCGCGCACGTTGCGCAGACTGTCTTCGAACATCACATCGCGTTCGCCGGCGAGCGCGGCGGCTACATACGAGAGCGGCGTCAGGTCACCGCTTGCGCCGACCGAGCCTTCCGACGGAATGCGCGGCAACACGCGATGATTGATCAGATCGGCAAGGCGTTCAAGCAACACGGGGCGCACGCCGGAGAAACCATAGGCCAGCGAGTTGAGTCGCGCGGCGATCACCGCGAGCGTTTGTGCGTCGTCGAGATACTGGCCCATGCCGCAGCCGTGGTAACGCGTCAACTGCAACGGCAACGCTTCGACGAGTTCCATCGGCACGTCGACCACGCACGCGTCGCCATAGCCGGTGTTGACGCCGTACACGGTCGCGCCCGACGCCAGATGCCGGCGCAGAAAATCCGCGCCGCGCTGGATGCGCGCACGCCACGCCGGATCGGCGCTCAACGCAACCGGTGCGCGATGGTGAGCGATCGCAACGACTTCTTCGATCGTCAGCTTGCGGCCGCCGATCGTTACCGCTGCCGCGTTCGCGCGGGTGTTCTCACTTGCGCTAGCGCTCTGCGCCTCGATCAGATCATGTTCGGCCATGTGTGCCTCGCTTGGGGCTGGCCCAGAAATCGAAGAAATTGAACCATTGATAAGGTGCCTTGCGGCAATAGTGTTCGAGGCGCGCCGCGTACCGCTGCGCCCACGCGGCAAGATGCTGCGCGCGTTCGCGGCGCGGCAACTCGATGCGCTCGGCGAACGGTTCGAAATACAAACGATAACCGTCGCGCTCTTTCAGGCAGAAGAACAGATAGACAGGGCAGCCCAACGCATGTGCGAGCACGTAGGGGCCTTGCGCGAACGGCGCAGTCGAGCCGAGAAATTGCGCTTCGGTCGTGCGACCCGCTTCGTGGGCGGGCACGCGGTCGCCGACGATCACCAGCAGCTCGCCCGCATCGACGCGCTCCTGCATCATCATCGCAGTCTCAGGACCGAAGTCGCTGACTTCGAGCAGATGCCGCGCGAACTGGCTATTCGCCGACGCCAGCACGCTATTGAAGCGCCGCGCGTGTTCGGTGTAGACCACCGCGGTGACTTTCGCGTAGGCGCCCTGCGCGGCGAGCGCGCGGGTCATTTCCAGATTGCCGAGATGCGCGCCGATCACGAGCGCGCCTTTGCCGCTTGCCACCAATGCTTCGAATGCCGATGGGTCTTCGAATTTGACGTCGGCGTTGTTGACACGACCGGACCACGCCGCGAGCTTATCGAAACCCGATTGCGCGAACGCCAGCATGTGGCGATAGGCGGACAGCCAACCCGGGCGCGGCGTATCGCCGTGCGGTGCGGCCGCACCGAGACGCGTGAAGTAGTTGCTCGACGCCTCGCGTGCGGCACGACCCGTCAGCAGAAAATACGCGACGATCGGATGCAGCCAGAGCGCGGTGAAACGGCGGCCGAATAACTTGCAACTGAGGGCGAGCAAGGACATGCCCAGATGGCTGCCGCGTTCGGCGATTCGCCACCAGTCCTGGGGGCTTTGTTCGTTTTGTTCAGCGTGCTGGCCGGGTTCGTTCTGATCGCCCTGCTTGACCGCCTCACTTGCAATAGCCGAACGGCGTGGCATCACTTTGTGCGCGAGCAGCATCGGCAGACGCCACAGCATGCCGAACACGAGGCGCGTGTGGCTGCGGCTGATGCGCACGTTGTCCCACAGCACGTCGAAATGCGAGACGCCGTCGCTTGCATAGGTGACGCGCGTCGGAATCGAACGGAACGCGGCGCGCCGCCAGTGCAGACGCACGAGAATTTCGATGTCGAAGTCCATGCGCGTCGGCAGTTGCACGCTGTCGATCAGCTCGCAAGCAAGCGCAAGCGGATACAGACGGAAGCCGCACATCGAATCGCGGATCGTCAGCGAGAGCGTTTCGATCCACACCCACACGTGTGTCAGATAACGGCCGTAGAGGCGCGATTTCGGCACGCTCTCGTCGTAGACCGGGCGGCCGAGGATCACCGCGCCCGGTTCGGCAAGCGCCGCGTCGATGAAACGTGGCACGTCCGTCGCGTCGTGCTGGCCGTCGGCATCGATCTGCAGAGCGTGCGTGTACTCCGCGGTGCGTGCGGCGCGTAGTCCCGCCATCACCGCCGCGCCTTTGCCGCCGTTGACCGGCAAACGTAGGAGCGTAAGCTGCTCCGCGTACTGTTGCGCGAGCGAAGCGAGCACCAACTGGGTCGCTTCATCGCTGCCGTCGTCGACGACAAAGATCGGCAAGCCGTGCACCGCGAGATGGGCAACGGTCGCGCCGATCGCGTCCTTGTGGTTATAAATCGGAATGACGATGCAAGGAGCGAAGCGCATCATGCGGGCTCCCGATACACGATCACACCGGACGCGCATTCACGCCCGCTCAGCCGGTACGCGAACTGCACGCGGCCACGCGCGGCGTCGTGTGCGAGCGTGAGATTCAGCACCGCGCCCGGTGGCACCGGCGCCATGAACTTGAGGCGATCGACCGATGCCAGTGCTCGCACGGCGGGCACGTGTTCAGCGGCCAGATGCATGGCCCAGTGCACCTGAACGACGCCCGGCAGAATCGGCAGACCGGGGAAGTGGCCGGCGAAATGCACGAGCGTCGGCGGCACGCGCAGTTCGTAGTGCAACGTGTCGGCACTGCGGGCTTCGGCGAGCACTTCCACGCCGTCCTCGCGCGGTTCGAATGCCGCCGCGACAGCGGCCACCGGCAGCTTGCCGCGCGCGTCGAACGGCAACGTGAGGCGGAAACGCCAATGACGCGGCAGCACCACCACATCGAAATAGGCAGCGAGATGTCGGCGCAGGGTGCGCGCGAGTTGCACGCGGCCATCGCCGCGCAATGCCTCGCAGCCGGCTTCCGTCAGCGCCACGACGGCGCCGACGCGCTCGCGCGAGGCGCCTTCCAGCGGCGCGATCGCCGCTTGCGCAACATACGGATGCAGCGCGAGACGCGCTTCGAGCTCCGGCAACGACACGCGCTTGCCATCCAGCTTGAGCACGCGATCGAGGCGGCCTTGCAGGCGGAAGCGGCCATCGGCGTCGAACGCGATCTTGTCGTCCGTGCGATGCCAGCCGGTGTGATCGAGATGCGGCGAGCGGACATTCAGCGCGCCGTCTTCGTCGCGGCGCACTTCAATGCCGACGACCGGCTGCCAGGCATCGGTCCGATCCTGACGACGCCACGCGATGCCACCGGTTTCCGTACTGCCGTAGATTTCGAGCGGCGCAGCGCCATAAGCGGCGGCGTATTCCTGTGCGGCTTCCAGGGCGAGCGGGCCGCCTGAAGAAAAGAACGCGCGCGGCGCCGGCGTCAACGCGGCGAAGCCGGGCAGCGCAGGCCAACGCGACAATTGCGCGGGCGTCGAGACAACCACCGTCGCGCCGCATTGCTCGATCTGCGCTTGCAGATGCAAAGGCTCGATGCTGATGGTGCGGTCAAACGCGCGGCCCGCTGCAAGCGGCCATAACACGCGAAACAACAAACCGTAGATGTGATGATGCGGCACGCTCGCGAGCATCGTCGCATCGCCGACCAAAGCACCCCACTGCTTTTCGAGCGTGTGCACTTCGGCATTGAATTGCGCGAGGGTCTTGCGGATCGGTTTGGGGGCGCCGCTGCTGCCGGAAGTGTAGAGCGTCAACGGAGCTTGCGGATCGATCGTGTGTGAAGCATCAGCATCAGCGTCTGCGTCTCGCACGCCAAGTGGCAGGTCGGCGTCGGTCAGCACGGCGTCGTACACATCGGCCAGATCGGCGAGATAGCCCGGCGTCGCGTTGGCCGGAATCACCGGCTCCTTGCCGCACGCGAACAGCGCAAACAGCGCGCAGGCGAAATCGAACGGATCATCGATACACAATGCGTAGCGGCGCGCGTCTTGCGTTTGCATCAGCGTGACCAGCGTCGACACACGAGCGCGAAACGCTGTGCGGTCGAGCACCGTCGCGCCGTCGCGGCATACCGGCGCATTCACGACGGCGGCCCCATGGCCCGCCGACAACAGGTCGTGCAACGCAATCATGCCGCCTCCGAACGCGCGGCTCGCGGCAGCACCACCAGATAACGCCAGATGACCTCGGCTACCAGCAGCACGCCGATCAACCCATAAGCGATCGCGCCGTTATAGAGCGACCAGTTTGCGCGGCTCCAATAGAGCGCCGTATAAGCGGAGAACGCGCCGTTCAGCGCGAAGAAAACGCACCACACCTGGGTCACGCGCCACGTATGGCGCACGGCGCCCGGCGGCAGATCCGGATTGCCCAGCCGCGCGAATTTTTCGATCATCGACGGCCCGCGCACGAGCGTCGCACCGAACGCGATCAGCAGACCCAGATTGACGAGCGAAGGATAGAGGCGCAGCAGCAGTTCGCTGTTGGTGAACACGATGGCCGCCGAGGCGCAGCTCAGCAAGCCGACCACGGTGCAGTCGATCGTGGAGAGCCGGCGCAGCGAGGTCGCGACCGGACCGCTGCCGGCCCAGCGTTGCAGCCACAGAATCGCAAACAGCATGCAGCCGACATAGCGCGGCGTGTCCCAGCGCCAGGCACACAGAATCAACGCGGGATACGCGAGTTTCAACAGAACCTGCACCACCGTTTTGGCCCAGTGGCGCTCAGTGCCGGGCGAAGCCTCGGCGGGCCGGCTCGCCGCCGCTTGCATTCGCGAGCGCACGGATGGCATCAGCCTTGTGCCGCCAGCAGCGATTCGACCGCACCGATCACATCGCCGACCGTGCGCACCGACTTGAATTCTTCCGGCTTGATGCGGCGGCCGGTCATTTCCTGCAGTTTGATCGCGAGGTCGACGGCGTCGATACTGTCGAGATCGAGGTCCTCGAAGAGATGCGCGTCTGGCGTCACGCGCTCCGGCTCGATCGCGAAGTTCTCTTTGAAGATGGCGCGGATGCGCTCAAGAATCTCTGCCTCGTTCACGATTAATCCCCTTTTCTTGTGGTTTCGTTCACAGCATGCGCCGTTTCGCGTTGACTCGCGACCAGCGCGGCCAGCGTGCTGATCGAACGGAAGTGCTCGCGGGTGCGTTCGTCGTTCGCGGCGATGGTCAGCTGGTATTGTTTGCGCAGCACGATGCCGATCTCGAGCGCGTCGATCGAGTCGAGACCGATGCCGTCGGTATCGAACAACGGGGCGTCGTCGTCGATATCGGCCGGACTCAGGTCTTCCAGATCGAGGGCTTCGATCAGAAGCTGTTTAATTTCCAGTTTTAAAGAATCCATAATCGAACAGGTGCTGAGTAATGTGAGCTTCGATGGCGCTGGTCACGCTGCGCGCCGCGAGAGACGGTGAAGTGTCGTGGTCGGCGAGTTGCTCGACGCCAAGCGGCTCGAGCACGTTCACACGGATCCTGAAAGCGCGCGCCGGCACGTCATACCAGCGCATCTGCTTGGTGAACGCCGGCGGATCGCAGTCCATCAGCACCGGCACGATCGGCGCGCCGACCTTTAATGCCATGTGCGCGAACCCGCGTGAAAACGCGTGCAGCCGGTTCGGCGCGGGGCTGCGCGTGCCCTCGGGAAAAATAATCATCGTGTAGCCCGCTGCCAGCTGTCGCGCGCCGGCTTCGACGAGTTCCGACGGATCCGCGTTGCTCACATATTCCGCCGAGCGCACGATCCCCCAGAAACACGGGTTGCCCCAGTGCGCGTTTTTCACCACGCAACAGGCGCGCGGCGTGAGCGACAACAACACCATCACGTCCAGGTAGGTCGGGTGATTGGCGACCACGATCGCCGGGCCGCCGGCGCGCAATGCCTGCCCACCCGATACCTCGAGCTCCATCACGCCGATGCGCTGCAACACCGCGACCAGCGCGCGGAAAAACCAGTGAATCACGGTCGTCACCACGCGCTGACGCGACGCCCGGTGCGGCCACAGCCACGCGAGCGGAAACACCAGCACCGAAAACAGCACGCCGCAGATGCCGAACACCACGAAGGCCATGCCTGTCGCGCAGAACCGCCAAACGTAATCAAGCCGCGCGTTCATGCCACCTCCAATGCCAGGCCGCGCCGGCGCCTTGCCAGACGGCGGGCCTACCCGTTTCCAGACAGTGCTGCAGCGCCTGACTCTGGGTCGTGAAACGTTCTTCCGTGCTTGCCTCCTGCGCGGCCACGACTGCCTCGTCACCCGCGCCGGACAACGTGCAGACCAGTTGCCCCGTCGCCGCTTCGCCGTTCAGCAGGATCGCGATCGCGCCGCCCTGCACTTCGTCTTCGATCGTGCCGTACGCCTGATCGGCCGGTTCGTCAGCGTACACCAGCAATACTGGTGCCCCGGGCTGCGTTGCATATTGCGCGTACGCTTCCAGCAGCGCGTAGCCGAGCGTCTCGGCGCCGGCCGAGATCGCGCTGGCAGCGGAACGATCGCCGCGCGCGATGCCGAACACGCCGGTCATGGCGTTCAGCACCGAGAGGCTGAAAGCGGTCGGCGAGACCGGATCTCCCGCGCTGATGGCACGCAGGATGTCCGTGGTGCGCCGCAATTCGCCGTGACGTGAAGCGAACACGACCCGGACCTCATCTTGCGCCACACAGTCGTGCGCTACCTTCAGGGCGACTCTGGACAGCGTGCTCAGGCGACGCCGCACGATCGGCTCGATGAAGCCGATGTCGGGTGCGGCAGATGCGGCAGCAGGCCAGCTAGACCAGCGAGCGACCGGAATGGTCCAGTGCAGATCGGGCATATCGGTGTTCGCGCGTAGAAGCGAGGAGAGGCTGAGGGCGCCTGACGGAATACGCAGCCGTCACAGCGTATGCGCGCCGCGCGGAACGACAATCTCCAGCCGGGGTCAATCCAATCTTCTTATATAGGGTTCAGCGTTTTAACGGCACGTGGCCCCGATTATTTAGGCGCCTTCGCCAATTAGTCTGATGGATTGACTCAGGCTCCCTGTGGTCGCCGGAATCATACTGAATATTGTGGATTAAATCAGCCACAAAAGACGTATCTATCTGTATCCGTATCGCAGGTGCGACGGATGCCTGGACAACGTCAAAATATAGGCCTGGCGGCCCTTGCGCGATCGTGAGCAGTCTGCAAAGCCGCCTTGCGGCGAGCTCCGCGGGCCAGATGGGCGCTGCTACGTCAGCAAATAGACGCGAATACTTTCATTTAACTTTCTAAACAAGTGTTTCGTTTCGGAACATTTCAACGCTTTGGGGCCGGCCTGCTGAGTGAAATGCCGTGCATTTTTCGATTCTCGTGCGCGACTTACGGAGGCTTACCGTAACGTCGTTTTTGCCATATCGCGGTGGCGCTACCCACTTCCGGTCAAAGACACGCTCGCGCCGGCAGCAAAGCAAAACGGCCTGGCAGGGTGACCTGCCGGGCCGTTTTTGTTGCGCTGCAACGTATGCGGTTCGCCGCGAAGGTGCAGCGCTTACTGCACAACCTTCGCACCCGGCGCCGAGGCTGGTGCAGCCGCGGGCGCGGCGCCCGTCGTCGCGACTTCGTTCGAGACCCCGCCGTTCTTGTCGACGGGAAGCTTCACGGTATGGACGACGCCGTTGCCGAGCGGGAAGTCCGCCAGCGCGCTGCGCGCCAGATACGGCATGGCTCTCACCAGCGACGATTCTTCGTCCGAATTGCGCGCCGTCACGTTATAGACCTCTTTGCCGCTGGCTCGCTCGGTAATCCGCACGCCGAGCAGGTGCGTGAAGATCGGGTAACTCTGGTTCACATAGGCGGTCGGAAACGCACCCCACGGTCCCCACGGATCGAACGGCCGGCCCCAGTACGGCGCCGGCCAGGGGTTGTAATACACCGGCTGCGCAACCGTCACCATGTCCGAGCGAATCCCGTACGAGAGCCCGACCAGATAACGCGCCTGGGACGTGTCGACCTGACGGAACGCATGCGTGGCGAGTTCGTTGCCGACGAGGCGCTCGTAGGTGGTGAGTTCGAGATTGTTCTGCTGATCGCCCGCCCGTGTGAACGCATAGGTACGGCTGGCGTCGTTGCCGCTCCAGTCGGAGAATGCCGTGACCTGCGAGGTCACGTAACTCGTGCAGCCCGACAGCAGCACCGTCAGCGTGGCCAGCAGCAGTGTGGCGCGGCGGGTCCATCGATTAATGTTCATGGTCTACCTCTTAAGGCCTTTAGTTTGCTTCTGGATTGTTAGCGTTGCGCCTGTCGCCACTCGATTTCAACGACGCGCTGGCCTTTTTTATTCCACGCGCGCGCCGATAATACGCTGACCAGGCGAATCGGCAAAAAGTTCGAGCCGCACAATCCGCCGAGCCTTTGTACAATGGCTCGACAAGCCCGGCTCGCGCGCCATAAGCACGCTTGACGGCTCGAGTCCCATCACTACAGAACGCCATGGCCGATACCGCAACGCCCAATGTGATCCGCCGCGCCGATTACGCGCCGCCCGCCTTCCTGATCGACACCGTCGCACTGGAGTTCGATCTGATCCCCGAACGCACCGTCGTCAGGAACACGATGCGGGTGCGCCGCAACCCGGACGCGTCCCACGCCTCGAATTTCGAACTGATGGGCGAACAACTCGAGTTCGTCAGCGCCACGATCGACGGCGCCCCGTTCGCCCAAGCGCATGCGCACGAACACGGCCTTACGCTCGACAACGTGCCGGATAGCTTCGAGCTCACGCTCACCAGCATCTGCAATCCGGCGGAAAACACCACGCTGTCGGGCCTGTATGTGTCGGGCGGCAACTTCTTCACGCAGTGCGAGGCCGAGGGCTTTCGCCGCATCACCTATTTCCTCGACCGCCCCGACGTGATGGCGACCTTCACGGTCACGCTGCGCGCCAGCAAGGCCGACTATCCGGTGCTGCTGTCGAACGGCAATCTGCTCGAAGAAGGCGATCTGCCGGACGGCCGCCATTTCGCCCGCTGGGAAGATCCGTTCAGGAAGCCGAGCTATCTGTTCGCGCTGGTCGCCGGCAAACTGGTCGCGCTCGAAGAACGCGTGAAGAGCGGTTCGGGCAAGGAAAAGCTGTTGCAGGTGTGGGTCGAACCGCACGACCTGGACAAGACCCGTCACGCCATGGATTCGCTGATCAACTCGATCCGCTGGGACGAGTCGCGCTTCGGGCTGGAACTGGATCTGGACCGCTTCATGATCGTCGCGGTGAGCGACTTCAACATGGGCGCGATGGAGAACAAGGGGCTCAACATCTTCAACACGAAGTACGTGCTGGCGAACCCCGAAACGGCAACGGACACCGACTTCGCGAATATCGAGGCGGTGGTCGGCCACGAGTACTTCCACAACTGGACCGGCAACCGCGTGACGTGCCGCGACTGGTTCCAGCTGAGTCTGAAAGAAGGCCTGACGGTGTTCCGCGATCAGGAGTTCTCGGCCGACATGGCGGGCGGCGCGACCGATGAAGCCGCGCGCGCCACCAAACGCATCGAAGACGTGCGCGTACTGCGGCAGATGCAGTTCGCCGAAGACGCGGGTCCGATGGCGCACCCAGTGCGCCCGGAAAGCTACGTCGAGATCAACAACTTCTACACGATGACGGTCTACGAAAAAGGCTCGGAAGTCGTGCGGATGTATCAAACGCTGTTCGGCCGCGACGGTTTCCGCAAAGGCATGGACCTGTACTTCAAGCGTCATGACGGCCAGGCTGTGACCTGCGACGACTTCCGTCACGCGCTCGCCGATGCGAACGGCCGTGATCTCGCGCAATTCGAGCGCTGGTACAGCCAGGCCGGCACGCCGCGCGTGTCCGTGCGCACGCAATACGACGCCGCGCAGCAGCGCTACAGCGTGACGCTCACGCAAGGCTACGGCGATACCGCCCCGGCCGCGCGTGAAACGCAAAAGGGTCCGCTGCTGATTCCGTTCGCGATTGGTTTGATCGGCAAGGACGGCCACGATCTGCCGCTGCAACTGGAAGGCGAAACCAGGGCGTCGGAAGCCACCACTCGCGTGCTGGAATTCACGCAGACCGAACAGACCTTCACGTTCGTCAACGTCGCGCAGGAACCACTGCCCTCGCTGCTGCGTAATTTCTCGGCGCCGGTGATCGTCGAATACGACTACTCGGCCGATCAGCTCGCTTTCCTGCTCGCGCACGACAGCGATCCGTTCAACCGCTGGGAAGCCGGTCAACGGCTCGCCACGCGCGAGCTGCTGACGCTCGCCGGGCGCGCCGCCACGGGCGTGCCGCTGCAACTCGACGACTCGGTGGTCGCGGCGTTCGCTCGCGTGCTGACCGACGAGACGCTCTCGCCCGCTTTCCGCGAACTGGCGTTGATGCTGCCGTCGGAAGCGTATCTGGCTGAACAGATGGCCGAATCGAATCCGGCTGCCGTACATGCCGCGCGGCAGTTTGTGCGCAAGCGCCTCGCGAATGCGCTCAGAGCGGACTGGCTTGCCGTGTACGAAAAGCACCGCACGCCAGGTGCGTATGAAGCGACGCCGGAGGCTTCCGGTCATCGTGCGTTGAAGAATCTTGCGCTGTCGTATCTCGCGGAACTGGACGATCCGGCTGGAGCCGTGCGGCTTGCATCCGCGCAATACGACGCCGCCAACAACATGACCGACCGCTCGGCGGCGCTCTCGGCGTTGCTCAATGCGTCGGCGGCGAACGGCGGCAGCGTGGAGGCGCAGCAGGCGCTGGACGACTTCTACCGGCGCTTCGAAAAGGAACCGCTCGTCATCGACAAGTGGTTCGCCTTGCAAGCCACGCAACGTGGCAGCGCGCAGCGTCCGGTGATCGAGATCGTGCGCAAGCTTATGGCGCATCCTGCGTTCAACCTGAAGAACCCCAACCGCGCGCGCTCGCTGATTTTCAGCTTCTGCGCCGCGAACCCTGCGCAGTTCCATGCCGAAGACGGCTCGGGCTACGCGTTCTGGGCCGAGCAGGTGATCGCGCTCGACGCCATCAATCCGCAAGTGGCCGCGCGCCTCGCCCGCTCGCTGGAATTGTGGCGCCGCTTCACGCCGACACTGCGCGACGGCATGCGCGCGGCGCTGGAGAAAGTGGCGTCGCAGGTGAAGTCGCGCGACGTGCGCGAGATCGTGGAAAAAGCGTTGGCGTGACGATCGTCTGACAGCGCTTTACGCAGCGAAAAGCCGGCACGTGTTGCCGGCTTTTTTTCGTCCTCAATTTCGCGATGAGGCGATGTGCGGACGTCAACGTTAGCCGTCTGGACGACTATTCGTATCGGCTCGACAGGGTGAAAGTAAACGCATTCATTTGACGGTTTACGTTTAACGCGATGCGTTATATCATCCCATGATCACGACATTCGGCGACAAGGCTACGGCGGCAATCTTTCAGGGCAAGTTCGTGCATTCACTGCCGCTTCATATGCAGGCGCTCGCACGCCGCAAGCTGCTCATGATCGACGCCGCCAGGTCGATCCGCAACCTGCACGCGCCGCCGGGCAATCGGCTCGAATCCTTGCAAGGCCAGCGCAGCGGGCAGTGGAGTATTCGCATCAACGCACAGTGGCGCATCTGTTTTCACTTTGTCGACGGGGAGGCGCTGAATGTCGAAATTGTCGACTATCACTGATTATTGGGAGACCGGCATGGTCATCAAACGCTCCGATCTGGGCAGCATCGATTTCTCCGACATCAGCACCGGCGAAAGTATCCCGGAAATCCACCCCGGCGAGATTCTGCGGTGCGAGTTCCTCGAGCCGCTCGGCATGTCCGTCAACGCGCTCGCCCTTGCGCTGCGCGTACCGGCGCCGCGCATCAACGACATCGTGCGCGGCAAACGCGCCATCTCGGCTGACACCGCGCTGCGGCTCGAGCGCTACTTCGGCGCGAGTGCGCAATTCTGGCTGAATCTGCAGATCGCCTACGACCTGCGGGTCGCCACCGCGGCGGCCGGCGAGCAGATCGAACGCGAGATCGAGCCGATGCCCAAGGCGAACCGGCCCAAAATGCCGAAGGTCCCCGCCGAACACGCCCGTGCCGCGGCGCTTGCCACCCATGTGGCCGGCCATGTCACGGCCATCAAGGCTCGCCGAAAAGCCTGAATTTCGCGCGCCTTTACAGCCCCTGGCAAGACGGGCGCACGCCCTTGTATCTCAAAAGCACGGAATCGACACAGCGAGCGGTTAAAATCGAGACATTCCCTAAGCCTTCCCGGAGTACAGCAATGGCTTTGCAACGTCGTACCACTCTCACGAAGTACCTGATCGAGCAGCAGCGCGAAACCAACAACCTGCCGGCCGACCTGCGCCTTTTGATCGAAGTCGTCGCGCGCGCGTGCAAGGCGATCAGCTACCACGTCAGCAAGGGCGCGCTGGGCGATGCGCTCGGCACGGCGGGCAGCGAGAACGTTCAGGGCGAAGTGCAGAAGAAGCTCGACATCCTGTCGAACGAAATCCTGCTCGAAGCGAATGAATGGGGCGGTAACCTCGCGGGCATGGCGTCCGAGGAAATGGAGCAGTTCTTCCCGATCCCCGCCAACTACCCGAAAGGCGAATACCTGCTGGTGTTCGATCCGCTCGACGGCTCGTCGAACATCGATGTCAACGTGTCGATCGGCACGATCTTCTCGGTGCTGCGCTGCCCGGACGGCCAGCAGCCCACCGAACAATCGTTCCTGCAACCCGGCACGCAGCAGGTTGCGGCAGGTTATGCCGTGTACGGCCCGCAAACCGTGCTGGTGCTGACCACCGGCAACGGTGTGAACTGCTTCACGCTCGACCGCGAACTGGGTTCGTGGGTGCTCACGCAAAGCGATATGCGCATTCCGGTCGAAACGCGCGAATATGCGATCAACGCGTCGAACGAGCGTCATTGGTATCCGCCGGTTGAGAAATACATCGGCGAGTTGAAAGACGGCAAGGACGGTTCGCGCCAGAGCGACTTCAACATGCGCTGGATCGCGTCGATGGTGGCCGACGTGCACCGTATCCTGAACCGCGGCGGCATCTTCATGTACCCGGCCGACAAGCGCACACCGGACAAGCCGGGCAAGCTGCGCCTGATGTACGAAGCGAACCCGATGGCGTTCATCGTCGAGCAGGCCGGGGGCGCCGCGACCAATGGCGAGAAGCGGATTCTGGATATCCAGCCGAAAAGTCTGCACGAACGTGTAGCGGTGTTCCTCGGCTCGAAGAACGAAGTCGACCGCGTCACGCGCTACCATCTCGAAGCAAAAAAGTGACCGCGGGGGCTTGCCAAGTTCCTGAAGAAGTCCCTATAATCTCGTTTCTCCTGATGCCGGAATAGCTCAGACGGTAGAGCAGCGCATTCGTAATGCGAAGGTCGGGGGTTCGATTCCTCTTTCCGGCACCACAAGATTCAAGCAAAAAGCCCAGTCCTCGTGACTGGGCTTTTTGCTTTTCTGTTGCCGGTTTTCAACGCGGTTTTCGCTGCAACCGGCGCCACAACGACCAAAGATAGCGCCCCTTCAGCCGCCAAAATCCAGTCGATCGCTTCGCGCGGTCACGCCGAGATTGCGAACGATCATGGCGTCTTCAACGATCACGTTCTCAGCCGGCTTCATGCCATAGGCCAACACCGCTTCCTGCGGCGCTGACGAGAACCACGAGATCCGGCCGGCGCACTCGATACCGACCTGACGTCCTTTCCAATAGACAGCGTTTTCCATGGCGAACTCTCTGAAGGGCGAAGACTGCCATCTTCCGCGCCGGTGTCGGCGCTTCCGTTATCCACCGCACCCTGTGCCGCAGATAGCCGCTTCAATGATAGTCGGCGGCACGATCGAGGCGAACGACAAACCAACGGCAGTTGCAGACACCACCCGGGGAGAGCCGCACGGCAGCGTATCCGACGCAACGATTCGCAGCCTGAAGCTGCAGTACCACGCGAGGTCTATCGGACTTCGCGCTTCTCCCGTAGGAAATCGATCAGCGCGCGCAGCTTGAACGGCATCTGCGCACGGCTCGCGGTGTACAGAAAAAACCCCGGGAAGCTCGGACACCACGCCTCCAGCACGCGGACCAGGCGGCCGTCTTCGAGTTGCTCCTTCACGTAGTCGTCGATCACGTGAAGGAGACCCACGCCCTGCTCCGCCGCCCGCACCATCGTGCGCAGATCGTTGGTGACGAGACTCCCGCGCGTCTCGACTTCGAACACGCGCGACGGATCGTCAGGCTGCGCGAACTCCCATCGATAGATGCCGCCGCTAGTCGAGAAGCGATAGCGCAGGCAATCGTGAGCAGCGAGATCGGCTGGCGTCGCCGGCGCTGGGTAGCGCTCGAAGTACGCCCGCGAACCGGCTACGACAATACGGATGTCACCACTCAAGGGCACCGCCACCATGTCCTTCGCGATCCGTTCGCCGAGCCGGATGCCCGCGTCGAATCCTTCGCCGACCACGTCAGCGAAACCATCGTCGAGTGTCAGATCGAGCCGGATCTGCGGATAGCGGCGCGTGAACTCGGCCAGATGCGGCAACACCAGCAGCTCGCTCGCGACCCTCGGCAAATTGATGCGCAGCGTGCCGGCAGGCTGGTCGCGGGTTTCGTCGAGCGCCTCGAAGGCCGCCTCCAGTTCGCCCAGCGCAGGCAGCACACGCGCGAGAAACTGCGCGCCAGCTTCCGTCAGGGCGACACGCCGGGTGGTCCGGTTGAAGAGGCGCACATTCAACTGAGTCTCGAGCGAACGAATGCTTTGCGACAACGCCGAGGCCGTCACGCCGGTTTCCGCAGCGGCGTGCGTGAAGCTGCCGTGGCGCGCCACGCTCGCGAACGCCATCAACGCCGGCAACTGGGCTGGGTCCATCATGATCTCCATTGTTAAGTCAGACTTCACAATCCTTGCAGACAGACAGCATTTTTCCAAGCAAAGAATCGGCGCACGATGGCGCCATCGATTCAACGCTTCCCACCTGACTGTTCAAGGAGACTGACATGACGATGGACCGCTACACCCTGCTCGGCCGCTCGGGCCTTCGCGTGAGCCCGATTGCACTCGGCACGATGACCTTCGGCACCGAATGGGGCTGGGGCGCCGACGAACAAGCAGCGCAACGCCTGTTCGATCTGTACGTGGATGCCGGCGGCAACTTCATCGACACCGCGGACATGTACACCGAAGGCACCAGTGAGAAATGGCTCGGCAAGTTCGTCGCGGCGCGCGGTCTGCGCGACCGGCTCGTGATCGCCACCAAGTACGGCTACAACGCCGAGACCGGCAATCCGAACGCGGGCGGCAACCATCGCAAGAATCTGCTGCGTGCGCTCGACGGCTCGCTCAAACGCCTCGGCACCGACTACATCGACCTGTATTACCTGCACACATGGGACCGCGTCACCCCGGTGGACGAAGTCATGCGCGCGATGGACGACGCCGTGCGCGCGGGCAAGATCCGCTACGTCGGCCTGTCGGATACGCCCGCGTGGTTTGCCGGACGGGCGCAGACGCTGGCCGACTGGCGCGGCTTCGAACCAGTCGCGGCAATGCAGCTTGAATACTCGATGATCGAACGCAACGCCGAAAATGAATTCGCTGATCTCGCCGCAAATCTGGGCATGGGGCTCGTGCCGTGGAGTCCGCTGGGTATGGGTGTGTTGTCGGGCAAATACCGTCCGTCGCAAGGCGGAGCGGCGAGCGCTGTTTCCGGCGACGGGCGCCTAGCGGGCATGGCCAGCGCGCCACCGCCGGGATTCGACAAGCTGACTGAGCGCAACTTCCGCATCGTCGCGGAACTGGAGGCCGTCGCGAACTTCGCGGGGCGACCGATGGCGCAAGTTGCGTTGAACTGGCTGCACCAGAAGCGCGGCGTGTCGAGCATCATTGTTGGCGCGACCCGACCGGAGCAGTTGCAGGAGTCGCTCGGCTCGCTCGATTTCACGCTCGCGCCGGAATTGGTCGCACGACTCAACGCCATCTCGGCACCTGCCCGTCCATTCCCGTACTACATGTTTGCTGATGGTCATCAGGCGCGGATTCATGGCCAGGTCGAAGTCGCCGACAAACCTGCGGCCTACTCCGCACCCGTCACGATTCCAGCGTCAAACGCGTAAAAATTGTCCACCTCGAGCGCCACGCTTCGTCTGGAGCGTGGCGCTTTTCTATTTGCAAAAAATAGTCAGAAAAGTATTCCCATTCGTCAACGAATTCGCGCAATCGTTCGTTTACAAACAATTAGGGGGCTGAATGACCGTGTTGAATCAGTCGGTAATAAACGAACGTTCGGACTAACACGGAGAAAATCCTTCCGATGCGGCAGTGCACAAAAATCGCCGTGATTTGTTCATATCAACGGATTTGAACATGCGATGCTGTGACGCAACAGAGATAATGCGCGGAAGGCGCATGGGGCAAGGCTGAGAGGGGAACGGAAGAGATATCGGACTGTTTTTGATTGGCCGCGGCAAATTCAGTTCTGCGCAGTCAACCGGCAAATTCTATTCAAACATTCCGTTCCAATGTAAGGCTGTACCGTTAAAGCAACACACATCATGTGAGCCGCATCAGACGCTGGTGCAAAACGGGGACCGAGGCAGATAATCGGTTTGTAAAGGAGAGAGATCATGGATGCCAAACCACCAAAGATTCCGACCCCGGATAAAGTTTTTAGTCCGGATCCGGAACCCGCTGGCGTCGAGTTTCTGGGTGCCGAACTGCCCGAGCATGTTCGCGCATTTTTCGACGAACAACGTAAGTCGTGCGACTCGAAGTAATTGTGCAGTGGCGCGATGCAGCATCAGCGTCCGCGCGTCCGGCGCGTGGCGAACGTTGCTACGCGCCCCTACGATTGTCGTTTGCCGCTTTCGGGGTGCGGGTTACGCCTGCCTGATTGTGACGCCGAGCTGATCTGGCCCGGCGCAAGTGATAGCACTCGTCTCTCACTCGTCTCTGCCAGGCGCCTTTAAATATCCCCGCAGTTTGCTATTCGGTTGTTCAGCACGCCCGCTTGATCCGCGCATCGTCTATTCTTCTGGTTTTTCTTCCGCGGCCACTGGCCACTCCCGCCTTCCATGAATCGCTCGTATCGCTTTGGAGCGTCATGCGCGCTCGCGTTGTTCGCCGCGCTTGCGCTCGCGCCCGCCCCAGCCGTCGCGGATGGCGACGACACCGCTCTCACCAATCTGATCGCACTGGCTTCGCAGCGTCTCGCGCTCGCAGAGCCCGTCGCGCGCTGGAAGTGGGCCAACCACCAGGCGATTACGGATACGCCGCGCGAGAATGCGTTGCTCGCCGACGTCGAAAAGCGCGCCGTTGCAGCGAACGTCGATCCAGCGTTTGCGCGCGCCTTCTTCCAGGATCAGATCGACGCCAGCAAGGATGTGCAAAACGCGCTGTTTGATACCTGGCGCAGCACGCGGCCGCCCGAGGGCCCTGCGCCCGACCTCGCTAGCAGCACGCGGCCGCAGTTGGACCGGCTGACGCAATCGCTCGTGGCCGGACTCGCGCGCGTGCAACCGCTGCGCACGGCGCAGGATTGTCCGTCGCGCGTGGCGCAATCGCTGGCTAACTGGAAATCGCTGACGCGCTATGACTCGACCCATTCGAGCGCGTTGACGCGCGCTCTCGGCCACGTGTGCGAAGCGGGTGGAGTCGGTGCGACGGGCTGATCGCTTGGGGCGGTCGAACGGGTCCGAAATCCCGACCGGTCCGCCGCCGCCCTCAGGTGCTGATTGAACTCGCCCTGAAGAGCGGGTTATTGCACAAACAAAACCCGAGTTAAGCCAGACTCGGCACAGGCGTGCCGCTGGAAACGCTCAAGGGCATCACGCGCAAGCCGCGCGCCAGATGGCTTTGCAGAAGACGATAGGTCGACAGTTCGAACGCTCCGCCCGCGCTCGACGCATACAGTTCCGCCGCTTGGGCGAGCGAGGGCGCATGCCCAAGGTAACGCCACCGGTCGACAACATGAAAAGCGCGCGCGTGCGACACGTCTTCACGCTCCTCAAATACGATCGGACCTTCGAACGGCCAGGGTGCATCCACCGGATCGCTCTTCAAGACACGTGGCACCCGGTTATGGCCCGGACGCAGCGTTGCGATCCATTGCGCCTCTGCAAGCATGGCACCCAGTTCGCCACCGGTCGCGCGCCACTCGACACGCCGAACCTGTTGCGCAAGCCTCACATCCTTCGACGAACGCCGCTCACCCGTTAAGTGCGAGCGCAGCCGCTGACGCACACGCACGCTTCGCCCGACATAGAGCGGCAGATCGTCTTCTCCATAGAACGCATAGACACCGCATCCGGCCGGCGCGGTGTCGAGCAGATCTTCGGTGATAGCGCCGGCAAGCCGGTAGCGCCGCGTAGTGCGCTCGATCTGCGCCTGCAGGATGTCCGGAGGTACAAGACCGCCATGCAGACGTTGCCAGAACTGCCAGATCAGATCGGCGTCGGCGAGTGCGCGGTGACGATCGGACGGGACGAGACCATGACGCTCCACCAACGCATCGAGCCCATGGCGCTTTTCCGCCGGAAACAACGCGCGCGACAGGCGCACGGTGCACAACACATCCGGATCGAACGCGAGTCCGGCCCGGCGAAACTCCCCACGCAGAAAACCGCGATCGAAACTGGCGTTGTGCGCGACGAACAGTTTGCCGTTCAGGCGCTCGAACAATGCCGGCGCGATAACGTCGAAAGTAGGCGCGCCTCGCACCATCGCATTCGTGATGCCGGTGAGCTGCTGAATGAAGGAAGGAATCGGTTGCTGCGGGTCGACCAGGCTGCTCCAACGCGACACACCGGCCGGTCCTATTTCAACCACGCCGACTTCGGTGATGCGATGCTCACTGGTCGAGCCGCCGGTGGTTTCAAGGTCGACGAAGACGATCGGCACATCTAGGGCCGGTTGCGGCAGAAACTGTTCAGACATGGAAAAGGATACTTTGGACGCGTGGCTTTGCGGCAAGTATGCACCAGTTAGCCGCTGCGCACCCAGCCAGTATTGCTTTGCCCTTGTCGTCGTGCGGCGCAAAGACTGCATTCCTGCACGACCTGCGATTCCCTCATAAAGCCGTTAATTATTATATTTTTATGCTGGCGATTTTAGATTCCAGGGCGAAATTTTACGCCCCTAATCTTCCCCAGATTAATTCGAACCAGGTAGTTAATCGCGTATGCCGCGATGATAATAACCAATGCCCATAAAAAAAGCCTCCGCGTCTTGCGAAGGCTTTCCGGCGATCAGGCTGCCCGGCGACATACTCAGAGCAGCGCGGTGCGACTTACAGCGGTTGAATGTTCGCCGCTTGCTTGCCCTTCGGGCCTGCCTTGACCTCAAAGGAGACGCGCTGGCTTTCCTTCAACGACTTGAAGCCTTCAGTGCGGATCTCCGAAAAGTGCGCGAACAGGTCTTCGCCACCCGAATCCGATGTAATGAAGCCAAAGCCCTTAGCATCGTTGAACCATTTAACAATACCAGTTTCCATATTCCAGCTTCCCTCGAGGATTTATCAAAATCGGGGCATTGCCCTCAAACTGCATTTCCTGGCCATTTCATCCGCGATCGGGCATTTGTGAAGCCCTCAGCACTTCCATATCTGGCAATTGAAATTCAGCTTTGCTGTTATACGAGGAACGAAGAATCAACGTCAAGCGAATTTTGCATATTCACTTAGCACGCCGCGCGATAAGTCAATGCCAAATGAATCAGAGGAATTCCGACAGCATATTCAGCAAAAACCGGATAACTTTTCACGTCAATATTACTCGCTCGATATCACCCATCAGCGATATCGGAAAAAATTTCGGCATGCCCACGCGAATATGTAACAAAGGATGTTTTCAGTAAGTGTTTGTCCGAGTTGTTGCGCCGCACTCATGCCAGCATGATGGAAATCAGTACCGAGAAGTAATGCGCGTCAGGAGATTGCCATGCTGTTCAATGAATTCCGTCGCCTCATCGCCTGGTTCACCCAATCGCACAGAAGGACAGTTCCCGCGCAATCCGAGCCGGCCGCCCCGTCACCCTCGGCCTTCGAAGTCGATCCCATGTGGCATGGGGACCACTGGCAAAACCTGCTCTCGTCCCCCATGGATGCGCGTCGCTACGTGATGGAAGACTGGAGTGTCTCGGTGGCAACCGACTGGAGTGATGTGGACGGTGCCGCGCCGGCGCACTGACTAACGCCGTCGAATCCACAATCGGTAGGCAAAAAAAAGCGCGACTGGGAAGTCGCGCCGACAAAGGTTTGGAGATCTTTTTCGTCAACGAAAAAGTCTGCTTCGGAAAGCAGAGATTTCAGTATAACGGCTTAGTCGAAATCGATTATTCGCATAATCGACAACCATCTATTGCTATAGCGACAACAATCCTTTTTTACGATTTATTGCGTTGTTTTTTTGCATCGATTGTTGTAGCAAATGTGCAACGCGATTCAGTTGACTCCCCTCTCACCCCCCACTCAATAACGCTGCAAGCCTTTATCAGCAAGGCTTAAACGGTATTCGCATATCGTTTCATATCCAGTAATACTTTATTGCGAAAATCGGAACATCCGCTTTGCAAGCGTCTCTCTACACTCTGCGTAACCGGAAACCGGCGCGCGTGCTGTACAGCGCGCTTCTCATGCGGATTTCGCCTCTCGCAGCGCCCGCGTGATGGTCTCCTTAAGCCTGGGTTCAACGCCCACTCTAGCTCTCGGAGTTACAAGATGAAAAAGACTCTCATGGTCGCGGCCCTCACGGGCGTTTTTGCAACGGCAGCGCATGCCCAGAGCAGCGTCACGCTGTATGGCTTGATCGACGCCGGCATCACCTATACCAATAACCAGCACGGCCACAGCAACTGGCAAGAAACGAGCGGCTCGGTGAACGGCAGCCGTTGGGGCTTGCGTGGTTCTGAAGACCTCGGTGGCGGTCTCAAGGCCATCTTCACGTTGGAAAACGGCTTCGGCATCAATGACGGCACGCTGAAACAAGGTGGCCGCGAATTTGGTCGTCAAGCGTTCGTCGGTCTGACGAGCGACCAGTTCGGCGCCGTGACCCTCGGCCGTCAATACGACAGCATGGTCGACTACGTGGGCCCGCTGGCACTGACCGGCACGCAATACGGCGGCACGCAGTTCGCGCACCCGTTCGATAACGACAACCTGAACAACTCGTTCCGCGTCAACAACTCGGTCAAGTACCAGAGCGTGAACTACGGCGGCTTCAAGTTCGGCGGCATGTACGGTTTCTCGAACCAGGCTGACGGCTTCGCCAACAACCGTGCTTACAGCGCGGGCGCATCGTATAACTGGGGCGGCCTGAACCTCGCTGCTGCTTACCTGCAACTGAACAGCAACGGCGCAACTGGCGCAGCTGCAGCGTTCAATTCGGGCGGCGCAGTGTCGAGCGACAACACGTTCTTTGCTGCTCGCCAGCAAACGTGGGGCGCAGGTGCTAACTATGCATTCGGCCCGGCTACCGTCGGCCTCGTGTACTCGCAAACGAATCTGTCGGGTCTGGCTGGCATCGGTGCAGGCGCATCGGGTCAAACAGGCGGTATCGGCGGCTTCGGCGGCAGCAGCGCTCACTTCCAGAACTTCGAAGCTAACGCTCGCTACGCGCTGACGCCGGCAGTGAGCATCGCCGGTTCGTACACGTACACGCGTGCAAGCCTGGCCGGCACGCGTCCGCACTGGAACCAGTTCAACCTGCAAACCGCGTACGCGCTGTCCAAGCGTACGGACGTGTACCTGCAAGGCGAATATCAGCAAGTCAACGAAAACGCCGTCGTCGATGCAGACATCAACGGTCTGGGCGCTTCGGGCAACAACAAGCAAGTCGCTGTAACCGCAGGTCTGCGTCACCGCTTCTAAAGCAGCTGGCAACACCTGCAGTATCGAAGGCGCCGTTCGCGGCGCCTTTTTTTATGCTGCACCGCCGCCGGTATCGGGCGGGGGATATTTGACGTCCAGGATGTCGATCGGCTGCGGGCCGGCCGGCGTGTACAACGTCACCGTATCGCCGATTTTGGCCTTGAGCAGTGCCCGCGCGATCGGCGAGATCCAGCTGACGTGGCCGACATCCAGATCGACCTCATCGACGCCGACAATCGTCAGGGAATGCACCTCGCCATCTTCCGTCGCATATTCCACGGTCGCGCCGAAGAAAACCTGATCGACGTTCTCCTGTTTGCTGCTGTCGACTATTTCAGCGATGTCGAGACGCTTGGTCAGAAAACGAATCCGCCGATCGATTTCTCGCAAACGGCGTTTGCCATAGATGTAGTCGCCGTTTTCCGAGCGGTCACCGTTCGAGGCCGCCCACGACACCAGTCTGACCACCTCCGGCCGCTCGACATCGATCAGATGCAGCAATTCATCGCGCATCCGCCGGTAGCCGGCGGGCGTGATGTAGTTTTTTGTACCCGGGGGGATTTCGGGCTGGGCGACGTCGAGATCGTCGTCATTCTCGTCGCTCGACTCTTTGACAAAGGCCTTGTTCATGATGATCCGGTAACCGCAGCAAACGACTGCCTATCAAGGGTACACGATCAGGGCAATGAGACAAATCGCAGTTACATGCTTCCCTTTTTGAAAACCTTTGCTATAATCTCGTTTCTGCGTGCGGCTGTAGCTCAGTTGGATAGAGTACTTGGCTACGAACCAAGGGGTCGTGGGTTCGAATCCTGCCAGCCGCACCACTTATTCGAGGGCCTCCCTCCGGGGAGGCCCTTACGTTTTACCGAGCCTCATTGCAGTATCATCGTATTTAGCGCCACCTGTTTAGCGTGCGGCTGTAGCTCAGTTGGATAGAGTACTTGGCTACGAACCAAGGGGTCGTGGGTTCGAATCCTGCCAGCCGCACCACCTATGAAGGGCCTTCCGATCGGAAGGCCCTTTGTTTTTGCGTGACCGGTTCTGCTTTAACCGGTCCACCCGGCCAGCCCCTCAAGCCTTGGCGGCGTCACCGCAGCTACCGCGGTATCGACTGAATATCACCGATCTGCCCATCGGGACTCGGCACATCCGCGAACGGCCTTTCCGCCGATTCCTCGCCGATCAGCGCCGCGTGCTCGCCAGCCACAGCCTGCGCCTGCCACAACACCTCGCCCACACTTGCGCCGAAACGGCTTTCAACAAACGCCCGCAGCAGCGCGATCCGCAACGAGTCTCCCCGCCCTTCCACGGTTCGATGGCCGCCTTCGAACTCCGCGATGCAATGTGCCGCGCCATGATCGGTCCGCTCACGCACCTCCAGCCGCTGCGCGCGCTCCAATACCGCCGCAGCCGCTTCCCACGACGCGGAAGGCGTAAAACGGCCATCCCACGGGCGGCCGCGGTCATTGCCGCGGATCGAGACGGTTTCGCCGCTATCGGTAAAGTAGATTTCGCGCACGAAGTCATGCAGGCTGCGCGCCACCCAATAATCGAGCGCCACGCCGGTGAGGTCAGCTACGTTCATAAGCGTTCTCCCTGAAGTTCCGGTGAGACTCGCTGACTAGCAGGTGCGTTCAGATTCGAACAAAGGCCGCCTGAAGCCGCCCGAGGCAAGCAGACGTCAATGTGTTTAGTCGAGCAGACCCAGCCGGCTTTCAGATCAGTAATCCGCGCGCTCGCGGTCGATTCGCATCCCGCCGTCGTGACGGTGATGCCCTTCCTCGCTCGGCCGCTCGCGCGCAATACGCATCACGTCCGGATTCGTACGCACGCGGCGCATGACGTTGGCGAGATGGACGCGATCGCTGACCTGGATCACAAAGCGCAGCACCGTGGATTCCTGCGACAGGTCTTCGTCCATCGCGATGTGGACGATGTTCGCATCCGCCGATGTGATATCGGCGGCCACCCGGGCGAATACGCCCTTGGTGTTCTTGACCAGCACCTTCACCGCGACGTCGAACAGACGCCCCGGCTGCGGCGCCCATGCCACGTCGATCCAGCGGCCCGGATCGCGGCGGTGGATACGCTGCGCAACGCGGCAGTCGGTGGTGTGGATCGCCATGCCGAGGCCGATGCCGATGTAGCCCATGATGTCGTCGCCCGGAATCGGACGGCAGCACGCGGACAGTTGCACCGACATGCCTTCGGTGCCGGTGATCACGACCGGCGGCGCATGCGATGCTGTGCCGTCGCGCGAACCGTCGTCGTCGGCATCGCGGCCGCTCATCAGCACTTCGATGCGCTTGGCCATGACCGCAGCGACACGGCGGCCGAGGCCGATATCCGCGAAGATTTCCTGACGGTTCTTGTTGCCCGTCCACTGCACCAGCTTTTCCCACGCCTCAGGCGTGACGTCCGACAGCGCCAGCCCATAGCCCTTCAGCGCCTGGTCGACGAGGCGCTCGCCGAGCTGCACGGACTCGTTCAGACGCATGGTCTTCAGGTAGTGGCGGATCGCCGAACGCGCCTTGCCGGTACGCACGAATCCAAGCCACGCTGGATTCGGCTTCGAATAGGGCGCCGTAATGACTTCGACGATATCGCCGCTCTTCAGCTCGGTACGCAGCGGCAGGAGTTCATTGTTGATCTTCACTGCGACGCACTGGTTGCCCAGATCGCTGTGGATCGAATACGCGAAGTCGAGTGCAGTGGCGCCGCGCGGCAGCGCCATGATCTTCGACTTCGGCGTAAACACGTAGACCGCATCCGGGAACAGATCAATCTTGACGTGCTCGAGGAATTCGCTCGAATCGCCCGCTTCACTCTGAATGTCCAGCAACGACTTCAGCCACTGGTGCGCGCGCTTTTGCACATCGTTCAGATCCGCGCCGCCATTCTTGTACAGCCAGTGCGCGGCGACGCCCGCTTCGGCGATCTCGTGCATCTTGCGCGTGCGCACCTGGAACTCGATCGGCGCGCCGAACGGGCCAACCAGTGTGGTGTGCAGCGACTGATAGCCGTTCACCTTCGGGATCGCGATGTAATCCTTGAACTTGCCCGGCACCGGCTTGTAGAGCGCATGCAGCGCGCCGATGCAGGTGTAGCACTCCAGCGCACTTTCGACCACCACGCGGAAGCCGTACACGTCGAGCACCTGCGAGAACGACAACTGCTTGTCGCGCATCTTCTTATAGATACTGAAGATGGTTTTCTCGCGGCCGGTGACTTCGGCGTCGAGCTTCGCGTCGGCAATCGCGCGCTGCACCGACTCCAGAATCTTGCCGACCACTTCACGCCGGTTGCCGCGCGCGGCCTTGACGGCTTTTTCGAGCGTGGCGTAGCGATGCGGGTTGAAGTTCGCGAAGCTCAGGTCCTGCAGCTCGCGATAGGTATTGTTCAGGCCAAGCCGGTGGGCGATCGGTGCGTAGATGTCCAGCGTTTCGCGCGCCACGCGGCGGCGCTTTTCGTGCGGCACCGCACCCAGCGTGCGCATGTTGTGCAGCCGGTCGGCGAGCTTGACCAGAATCACGCGGACGTCGCGCGCCATCGCGAGCAGCATCTTGCGGAAGTTTTCCGCTTGCGCCTCTTCGCGATTGCGAAACTCCATCTTGTCCAGCTTCGACAACCCGTCCACCAGTTCCGCGACCTTCGCGCCGAATCGCTCGGCGAGTTCGGCCTTGGTCACGCCCTGGTCTTCCATCACGTCATGCAGCAGCGCCGCCATGATCGACTGGGCGTCGAGATTCCAGCCGGCGCAGATTTCCGCGACGGCGACAGGATGCGTGATGTAGGGCTCGCCGCTCTGGCGATACTGGCCAAGGTGGGCTTCGTCGCTGAAATGGAACGCCGCCTTGATGTCCTTGATTTCTTCCGGCTGTAGGTAACCGGACAGAACACCTGTCAGCTTGGCGATCGAAACGACGTCATGCCGGCGCGGTTGCTCCGGCGTGGCGGTCGGCCCGAACAGATGGCGAAACGACTGTTCGAGGACCGCGTCGATGTACTTCCGTGCAGACGAGGGCGAATCGGCGTCGTGTTCCACTTCCGTGGCGGTGGGCGGGGTAGCACTCAATTTCGCCTCCGTAGCGGTTAGGGTTGGACGCCGGTCTGTACGTTGATGCAATTACATGGCAATGGGGCAATCGAAAACGGAAGCGTGCGCCTTAGACAGGCACCTTCTTCAACATTTCGACGCCAACCTGGCCAGCTGCGATTTCACGCAATGCGACGACCGTGGGCTTGTCGCGGCTTTCGATCTTCGGCGTGTGACCTTGTGCGAGCTGACGCGCGCGATAGGTTGCGGCAAGCGCGAGTTCGAAACGGTTCGGAATCTGTTTGAGGCAGTCTTCGACGGTAATGCGGGCCATGTTGGGTTCCTTCTCAGTATGTTGCTTATTCTACCTTATGTGCTCGACATGCCGCCGCGTTCACGCGTGTGGCAGGTGAATGCCAAGCTGCACGAAAAGCTGCGTGTGACGGGCGTATTGCGAGGCGAAGCGCGAACGCGTCGCCGCCACGAGGCAGCGCAGTTCGCCGAGCGCGCGTTCGAAGTTGTCGTTGATCACGACGTACTCCGCTTCGGCCGCGTGCGCCATCTCGCTGCCGGCTGCGAGCAGACGGCGCGTGATCACGTTCGGTTCGTCCTGGCCGCGCTTTTTCAAACGCTCTTCGAGTGCGTCCAGGGACGGCGGCAAGATGAAGATTTCAACAGCGTTGTGAAACTGTTTCTTCACCTGCTGCGCGCCTTGCCAGTCGATTTCGAGCAGCACGTCATGGCCGCTTTTCATCTGTTCTTCGATCCACACGCGCGAAGTGGCGTAGTAGTTGCCGTGTACTTCCGCGCTTTCCAGAAACTCGCCAGCAGCGTGACGGGTCAGGAAATCGTCGACCGTCGTGAAGTGATAGTGCTCGCCGTCCTGCTCCTTCGGGCGCGGCGGGCGCGTCGTGTACGAAATCGACAGACGGATCGCGTCGTCGCCGGCGAGCAGCGCGTTCACGAGCGTCGACTTGCCCGCGCCCGAAGGCGCGACCACCATGAACAGGTTGCCGGGATAAGCACCGGCGTAAGGATTGCGCGGTGCGCTGGTTTCGCGTGTGTGGTCGGTCATGTTCTCGGGGCTCCTGCCTTACTCCAGATTCTGTACTTGCTCGCGCATCTGTTCGATGAGCAGCTTCAGGGTCATCGACGAATCGGCCAGTTCCTTCGCCGCCGCCTTCGAGCCGAGCGTGTTCGCTTCGCGATTCAGTTCCTGCATCATGAAGTCGAGCCGCTTGCCGACCTTGCCGCCCTTCTCGATCACGTGACGTGTTTCGTTCAGGTGAGCCGTGAGGCGCGACAGTTCTTCGGCGATGTCGATACGGATGCCGTACATCGTGACTTCCTGGCGAATCCGTTCGTTGATTTCTTCGCGCGAGACGCTCGTTGCCGTCGTGTCCGGCGCGGCGATACCCAGCGCTTCCTGCAGACGTTCGACGATCTTCTGCTGATGTTTGGCGATCAGCTCCGGCACGAGCGGCGTGATCTTCGTGACGATCGCTTCCATCTCGGTGACGTTGGCGAGCAGCACCGCCGCCAGCTGCGCGCCTTCGCGGGCACGCACGTCGATCAGATCGGTAATCGCCTGCTTGCCGCATGCGAGCACCGCATCGCGCAGCACGTCCGGCGCCACGCCGGTTTCGGCCAGCACGCCTGGCCAGCGCAGAATTTCTCCGGTGCGCAGGCGCCCTGCTTCCGGGAACGTCGACAACACCGTGCGCTCGAGCAGCGCAAGTTGCGTCAGCGCCTCGCGATTCACCGAGCCCGCGTTAGCCGATTGTTCGCTGCGTTGCAGGTTGATACGGATGTCGACCTTGCCGCGCGAAAGCTTGTTCATCAGCATTTCGCGCAACGTCGGTTCGCAGACGCGCACGTCTTCCGGCATTCGGAAGTTCAGATCGAGAAAGCGCGAGTTCACCGTGCGCAATTCGACCGATACGCTCACGCCGCCTGTGCCTGAGGCCGGGACGAGTTCGCGCGTGGCGCTCGCATAGCCAGTCATGCTGTAGATCATCGTATTTCTCGCGATTGTGGCCATGCGTTCGACGATGGCCGGAGAGTCGAATCGCCCGGCGTGTACGAGACGCGGGGCGGAGAATCCGCATTATCCCATTTTTACCGACAAGGCCGCTTCATACGCGCGAAGTACTACCCCGCGCAAAGCCCCGGCACATGCGGGCGGCCGTCCGATCGACAGGCCGCGCCGCGCCCGACGCGATCGGCGGTAAAATCGCGGTTTCCCCCTGCTCTTCTTCCAGACCAATCCCAACATGACCGACAACACCCAACGCCCCAGCGGCCGCCAGGCCAATCAGCTGCGCGACGTGCGCATCACGCGCCACTACACGAAGCATGCGGAGGGCTCGGTGCTGGTCGAGTTCGGCGACACCAAGGTGATCTGCACGGCGAGCATTGCCGAGAGCGTGCCGTCGTTCCTGCGCGACCGCGGCCAGGGCTGGCTGACCGCCGAATACGGCATGCTGCCGCGCGCCACGCATACCCGCAGCGACCGCGAAGCCGCGCGCGGCAAGCAAACCGGCCGCACCCAGGAAATCCAGCGCCTGATCGGCCGCGCGCTGCGCTCGGTGTTCGATCTCGAGAAGCTCGGCGCGCGCACGCTGCATATCGATTGCGACGTGATCCAGGCCGACGGCGGCACGCGCACGGCCAGCATCACGGGCGCATTCGTGGCGGCGCATGATGCCGTGGCCAAATTGCTGGCTACGGGCCGCATCGAAAGCTCGCCGATTACCGATTACGTCGCGGCGATTTCGGTCGGCGTGTACGACGGTCTGCCGGTGCTGGATCTCGACTACGACGAAGATTCGCAATGCGACACCGACATGAATGTGGTGATGACGGGCGCGGGTGGCTTCGTCGAAATTCAGGGCACGGCCGAAGGCGTGCCTTTCTCGCGCGATGAAATGAATTCGCTGCTCGATCTGGCGAGCGATGGCATCAACACGCTGATCGCAAAGCAGAAAGCAGCGCTGGAGCAAAAGAGTGAGTGAAGTTCGTCAAGGCAACGGCGCAGTTGCGCCTGACTCGCCGTTGAAGAAAGTCGTGCTGGCGTCGAACAACGCGGGCAAGCTGCGCGAGTTCGCGGCGCTGCTCGGCGCGGCCGGCATTGACCTGATTCCGCAAGGCGAGTTGAACGTGCCGGAAGCGGAAGAGCCGTATCCGACGTTCGTCGAAAACGCGCTGACCAAGGCGCGTCACGCGGCAAAGCTCACCGGCCTGCCCGCCCTCGCCGACGATTCCGGTTTGTGCGTACGCGCGCTGCGCGGCGCGCCTGGCGTTTATTCGGCGCGCTACGCGCAACTCGCCGGCGGTGAAAAGAGCGATGCGGCTAACAACGCACAGCTCGTTTCAGCCTTGCAAGGTGAAACCGATCGGCGCGCGTATTACTACTGCGTGCTGGCGCTCGTGCGTCATGCGGACGATCCCGAACCGCTGATCGCCGAAGGCCGCTGGCATGGCGAAATGCTGGATGCGCCGCGCGGCGCGCATGGCTTCGGCTATGACCCGTACTTCTTCCTGCCGTCGCTGAATGCGAGCGCCGCGGAACTTGAACCGGCGGTAAAGAACGCCAGCAGCCATCGCGCGATTGCCTTGCGCCATCTGCTCGCGCGTTTGACGGAGGAAGCGTGATTCCGATCAAACCGGCGCCTGCCGATATCGGCAACGGCGTCATCAAGGCCTTCACGTCGCCAGGCGCCATTCGCCTGACGTCGTTGCCGCCCTTGGCGTTGTATGTGCACTTCCCCTGGTGCGTGCGCAAATGCCCGTACTGCGATTTCAACTCGCACGAATGGAAAGGCGACACGTTTCCGGAGACCGAGTATCTCGACGCGCTGCGCGCCGATCTCGAGATGGCGTTGCCGCTCGTGTGGGGGCGCCAGGTGCATACCGTGTTCATCGGCGGCGGCACGCCCAGCTTGCTGTCGGCGGCCGGACTCGATCGTATGCTGTCCGACGTGCGTGCGCTGCTGCCGCTCGACGCCGACGCGGAAATCACGCTCGAAGCCAACCCTGGTACGTTCGAAGCGGCCAAGTTCGCGCAGTTTCGCGCGAGCGGCGTGAATCGCCTGTCGGTGGGCATCCAGAGCTTCAATGAAGCGCATCTGAAGGCGCTCGGCCGGATTCACGACGCGACGCAGGCGCGCCACGCGGTGGAAGTGGCCGCAAACACCTTCGACAACTTCAACCTCGATCTGATGTTCGCGCTGCCGCAGCAGACGCTCGCAGAGTGTCAGGCGGATGTGGAGACGGCCTTGTCGTTCGCGCCGCCGCATTTGTCGCTGTATCACCTCACGCTGGAACCGAACACGCTGTTTGCGAAATTCCCGCCTGCGCTCCCCGACGACGATGCGTCCGCCGACATGCAAGACTGGATTCACGAACGCACGACAGCCGCAGGCTACGAACGCTACGAAGTGTCCGCGTATGCGCAGCCGCATCGGCAGAGCAAGCACAATCTGAATTACTGGCGCTTCGGCGACTATCTCGGCATCGGCGCGGGTGCGCATACCAAACTGTCGTTTCCGAACCGCGTGCTGCGTCAGGTGCGCTATAAGCACCCCACTACCTTCATCGAGCGAGCGTTGGCCGGCACGGCAGTGCAGGAAGAGAACGAGGTCGGGCCGCGCGATCTGCCGTTCGAGTTCATGCTGAACGCGCTGCGGCTGGTGGAAGGATTTCCGGTGCATCGCTTTATTGAGCGCACAGGGCTCTCGATGACCTCCATCGAACCGGCTTTGCAGGAGGCGGAACGGCGCAAGCTGATTACGCGCGACCACGAAAAGATCGCGCCGACGCCGCTTGGCCAGGCCTTCCTGAACGATCTGCAGGCGCTGTTTCTGAAAGATCCGCAGTGATTGCAGCCCCGCCAAGCGCCGCAACGAGGATTTTTCAGGTTACAATTTAGGGCTTGGAGGTGTGGCCGAGCGGTTTAAGGCACCGGTCTTGAAAACCGGCGAAGGAGTGATCCTTCCGTGAGTTCGAATCTCACCGCCTCCGCCAGACAATCAATGAATACGGGCCTATAGGCCCGTTTTTCATTTCTGCACATCAAAACACCCGCCGATCGGCAAATGTCCAACGTGTCGAACGGGTAAGCAACTGTAAATAAAACCCGCTAGCACCGAGGCTGCGTAATTTGCCGTCACAAGCTAGCCCGAACGAACGCGGCGCCCGGCTCCTCCAACTCATGACAAGGGAGGAACCATGCTCAAATTACTGTTAACGATAGGTTTCGCAGTGGGCCTTACCGGGTGTGTCGTTGCACCGCCCTATGGCGGCTACCCGGCATACGGATATGCGCCCGGCTACTACGCCGCCCCGAGCGTCAGCGTGGGTGTTGGAGTCGGCGGTTATTACGGTGGCCGCGGGCGGTGGTAATTTCTGACTGAGCTGATTCCCGGCCAAGTTCGTATCGGTCAATCTCTCGGCACCACCCGCATTAAGGGGAACCCCTCCCTCAACATCTCGCTCCCATGGTCGATATCAAGACTATCTGTGCCTCAGCACGCCAGGGAGTCGCTCATGAAAGTCAGTACTTTAGCCTGTGCACTAATTTGGGTTGCCGCGAGCGCGGGCGCATCGTCCGCGCTCGCCGGCACGTCAACGGCGCTGTCCGACGACGATAGCGCAGCGGTATTCGGCTCGGCCAGGCTGTCGAATCTGCAGGACATCGGCGGCAGCGCGAAAGTTGGCGCCTCTGCCGCTACCCTGGGCGCCAATACGCTGAAAGGCGCGAGCGGCAACATCGGCGTGAACGTCTCAGCCGGTGCGCTGAATGCTCAGTCCAACCAGATCATCCTCATCACCACACCGCAAGCCTCGGTCACCTCGCAACAGAATGTGCATGCCGTCGCGCAAGTGACGGGCAGCACCTCCGCCAAACTTGGTGCTGGCTCACTAGCGGCGGTAAGCGGCAATGCCGGCGTGAATATCGCGTCCGGTGTGGGTAATGCCCAGTTCAACGGGCTCATCATTCACTGAGTCGCAACGCCTCGCAACGCATCGCAACGCATCAGGCCACGACTTAAACCAGCGCGGTCGCCTCGACCTCGACCTTCAACCCGTAATGCAGGTGTGGAACCGGCACGACGGCCCGCGCCGGCCGTGCCTCACCTGCCCAACGCGCGTAGACCTGATTGAAGCTCGCCCAGTGTTCGACATCGGCGATATAGACGCGCACCTGCACCAGTTGCGCAATGCTGCTGCCGGCGCCTTCGAGCGCAGCCTGAACATTCGCCAATACCTGCTCGGCCTGGACCTCGAACGAGGCGTCAGCAAGCTTCTCGCCCTGTGCGTTGATCGGCAACTGTCCCGAGACGAATACAAAACCATTCGCGATCGCGACGTGACTGTAATGGCCACCCGGCTTTGCCAAACCAGCGGGATTGTCCATGTGCGGCAGATGCGGGGCGTGCTGGCTAACAGCCATGAATGCAACTCCAAAGTGGATGGCGCCTTGGTGGCGCGTGACTATGCACGGGACGCTGCATGCCGCTCACCGCCCACGTCAGACGCGTCACACGCTAAGCGCATCCAGCTTCTCACGCGCATCGGCGCAACGGCGATTCAGGTCGCGATGCATCAGCTGACTGTCGAGCAGCGCCGATACATCAGACAAACCGTAATCAAAGCGCAAGACGTATTCGATGTCTGTGTAATCGTGATAGGCGCCGCTGTCTGCCAGCTTCTGCGCTTCAGCGAAGGCAGCATGTTGCCGTTCGCCATTCATCAAATCTCTGATCGCCATGATTGCCGCTCCGAGGAACAGTGACTCCATCATAGCAACGCAAATCAAAACGCACGGTCGCGCGCACGCAACACCTGGTGTTTTCCGTAGACACGTTGTTCGCGCAGGATGAAGAAGCAGGCATGCCGCGCGTTTCGGCAAAGGAACAATGATCCGCGTTCAGCGAAGAATGCCTGCTCGCGATGCCGTCAAACAGCAGCGACAGGTACCTTCATCCCGTGCCATTTGACTACCAGAATCCGCCCGACGTAACACAGCACGCCCGCGACGCCCACGACGATGCCCATACCCTTGGGCGAGCCATCCTGCCAGAGTCCAACGGCGAGGCTCGCCAACGCGCCGAGCGCCAACTGCACCGCGCCGAACACAGCGGCGGCGGCGCCGGCATTCAACGGATACCGATGCATAAGATCGGTCGTGCAGTTAGCGGACAACAAGCCCACCACGCCAACCACGAAGAACAATCCGAAAACGATCGACCACAAACCGCCCCACCCCGTCAGCGAGACGAGACAGACGAACAGCGACGCAATGCAACTCACGGTCGCGGCGAACGAAATGATCGGCAGCGAACCGAGCCTGCCGACGAGACGCGTATTCATCAAGTTGCCGAACATGATGCCGACGATATTCAACGCGAACAGAAAGCCATAGTGCTGCGCCGATACATGGAAATATTCGATGTACACGAACGGCGTCGCCGTGATGTACGCGAACATCGACGCGAACGCCATGCCCCCGCACAGCATGTGCCCCCACGCGACCGGATCGCGCAGCAATTTGCCATAGGCGCCGAACGATTTCAGCAGCGCTGAATGCGCACGCTTTTCGGGCGGCCACGTTTCCGGCACCTTGAGAAATGCAGTCACCGCGCACACCGTACCGAACAGCGTCAGCACGACAAAGACAACACGCCAGCCGCCGAGCAACAGCAACTGCCCGCCGATCAGCGGCGCGAGCAACGGCCCGATCGACGTGACGATGGCGAGCATCGACAGCACACGCGCGGCATCGGTCGGCCCGTGCGCGTCGCGGGCAATCGCGCGCGCCAGCACCGAGGCCGCGCCCGCGCCGAGCGCCTGCACGAAGCGGAATATCACCAGCGATCCGATCGAAAACGACAGCGCACAGGCCACGCTTGCCAGCGCATACATGATGATGCCGCCGAGCAGCACGGGCCGGCGGCCATAGGTATCCGACAACGGACCATAGAGCAGCATGCCGATCGAAAAGCCGAACATGAAGCTGGTAAGCGTGGTTTGCGCGGCGCCGTTGCTGATGGCGAATGCCTGCGAAATAGTCGGCAGGCTCGGCAAATACATATCGATCGAAATCGGCCCGCATGCGGCAAGCGCACCGAGCAACAGAATCAGCCGGCCATCGGGCCGGCTTCGGGTGACGTGAGACATGGGAATCCAGATGAAGCGCCGCGCCTTTATCGGCAGCGACACACGGTGAAACAGGGAAAGCAGCAGCTTGACGACCTCGATTGTACGCGACAGCTAAACCGTCCGAGGCGTCCAGGTTCGAATGATCACGGGCCGTTCATGCTCCGCGACAAGCGCGCCGTCGATCGGTTAAGCTGCCGCCAGAACGCTTCGGGGCGTGACACAAACCTGTCCGCTACGCCTTCCACACTGCCCTGTTCCGACCTTGTCATGACTGCCTTCCTGTTGATCTGGAGCCCCAAGAAATGGCCGTGGCCCGAGTTACCCGGCGTGGCGAAACGTGTCGCCGCAGGCGTAGCGGTGGCTGATGTGTGGGGTTGCGGATTTGCCCGCAGCATCCTGCCGGGCGACCGCGTGTTCCTGCACCGTGTCGCGCAGGAACCCAAGGGCATTTTCGGCTCGGGCTACGTAACGCGCGCGCCGTACGAGGTCCCCGACCCGGCGACGAAGCGCGGCTACCGGTTGTGCATCGACTTCGTCTACGACTGGGTGGTCGACGCACACGAGGGTGTCGTGATTCCACGCGAGATGTTGCGTACGCATCCGTTTTCGGTGCAGACATGGGACGCGCAGAGTTCAGGCACCGTGATCAAGCCAATGGCGGAAGGCGCGCTGGAGAAGCGCTGGGCCGAACTCACAGGCAAGCGCAAGCCGCCAAAGCTCGACACATCCGCCGGCATGGGCATACCCAAAACCTCTTCACGCTGACTCCGGTACAATTTCTGTACTCATCCCAGCGCTGCGCCAGCCGCTTCCGGGCTATCCGCGCCGCTGCGCAACCCAAATTCCAGCCATCGTCATGTCCAATAATCAGACCCTCTTCGAACGCGCGCAGCGCACCATCCCCGGCGGCGTGAACTCGCCGGTCCGCGCCTTCCGTTCGGTAGGCGGCACGCCACGCTTCATCGAACGCGCCGAAGGAGCGTACTTCTGGGACGCGGACGGCCAACGCTATATCGATTACATCGGCTCATGGGGCCCGATGATCCTCGGCCACGTCCATCCCGAAGTGCTGGAAGCCGTTCAGCGCGTGCTGGCTAACGGCTTCTCGTTCGGCGCGCCGACAGAATCCGAAATCGAAATCGCCGAAGAAATCTGCAAACTGGTCCCGTCGATCGAACAGGTTCGCATGGTCTCGAGCGGCACCGAAGCGACCATGAGCGCACTGCGTCTCGCGCGCGGCTTCACGAATCGCAGCCGCATCGTCAAGTTCGAAGGCTGCTATCACGGTCACGCGGATAGCCTGCTGGTCAAAGCCGGCTCGGGCCTGCTCACGTTCGGCAATCCGACTTCGGCGGGCGTACCAGCCGATATCGCCAAGCACACCACAGTGCTCGAGTACAACAACGTCGCGGAACTCGAAGAAGCGTTCAAGGCGTTCGGCAACGAGATCGCCTCTGTGATCGTCGAGCCGGTGGCGGGCAACATGAACCTCGTGCGCGCCACGCCTGAATTCCTGCAAGCCTTGCGGCGCCTGTGCACCGAGTACGGCTCGGTGCTGATTTTCGACGAAGTGATGTGCGGTTTCCGCGTCGCCCTGGGCGGCGCGCAAGAGGTCTACGGCATCACGCCGGACCTGACGTGTCTGGGCAAGGTGATCGGCGGCGGCATGCCGGCGGCGGCCTTCGGCGGCCGGCGCGACATCATGGCTCACCTCGCGCCGCTCGGCGGCGTCTACCAGGCGGGCACGTTGTCGGGCAATCCGATCGCGGTCGCCGCAGGTCTGAAGACGCTGCAACTGATCCAGGCGCCCGGCTTCTACGACACGCTCACCGCCCGCACCACGCGTCTTGCGCAAGGTCTCGCCAATGTCGCGCGTGAAGCGAAGGTGCCGTTCGCGGCCGATTCGCTCGGCGGCATGTTCGGCCTCTACTTCACCGAGTCGGTCCCGACCAGCTTTGCCGAAGTCACAAAGAGCGACGTGCCGCGCTTCAATGCGTTCTTCCACAAGATGCTCGACGCAGGCGTGTACTTCGCGCCGTCGGCCTATGAAGCGGGCTTCGTGTCGATCGTGCACGACGACGCGATTATCGACGCGACAATCGACGCGGCGCGCGGCGCGTTCGCCTCGCTCGCGGCCTGAAGCCGGTAAGACACGCAACCCCTGACCCCAGGTTCAATACTGCCTAGCCACCGTACCCGACCGGACACCGATGTTTTCGCAAACCGACTTCGTCCATATGGAACGCGCGCTCGCGCTAGCCAAGCGCGGCATGTACACGACCGACCCGAATCCGCGCGTCGGTTGCGTGCTCGTCAAGAACGGCGAGGTGATCGGCGAAGGCTTCACGCAACCGGCCGGTCAGGATCATGCCGAGGTTCGCGCGTTGAAGGACGCGCGCTCGCGCGGCCATGATCTGCGCGGCGCCACGGCCTACGTGACGCTCGAACCATGCAGCCATTTCGGCCGCACACCGCCGTGCGCCAACGCGCTGATCGAGGCGCAGGTCGAGCGCGTGGTCGCGGCGATGGAAGACCCGAATCCGCAAGTCTCCGGGCGTGGCCTCAAAATGCTGCGCGACGCCGGCATTGAAGTACGTTGCGGACTGCTCGCCAACGAAGCGCACGAACTGAACATCGGCTTCGTGTCGCGCATGACGCGCGGCCGCCCATGGGTGCGCATGAAAGTGGCCGCGTCGCTGGATGGCCGCACCGGCTTGCCGTCGGGCGTCAGTCAATGGATTACCGGCGAAGCGGCACGCGCCGACGGTCATGCGTGGCGCGCCCGTGCGTCGGCGATTCTGACGGGCATCGGCACCGTCAGGGAAGACGATCCGCGCATGACCGTGCGTGCCGTCGACACGCCGCGCCAGCCGCAACGCGTGCTGATCGACAGCCAGCTCGACGTGCCGCCTGACGCGCAGATTCTGGCCGGCGCACCCACGCTGATTTTCTGCGGCAATCTCGACGAGCGTCACACCGAGCGAGCCGCCGCACTGCGCGATCGCGGCGCGGAGATCGTGCAACTGGCGAACGCGTCCGGCAAGGTCGATTTGCCCGCCATGCTGAAAATACTCGGCGAGCGTAACGTCAACGAACTGCACGTCGAAGCGGGCTACAAGCTCAACGGTTCACTGCTGCGCGAAGGCTGCGTCGACGAACTGCTGGTCTATCTCGCGCCCAGCCTGCTTGGCGTAGACTCGATGAGCATGTTCAATCTGAACGCGCCCGAAACGCTCGACGGCCGCACGCAACTGAACTTCCACGCAGTCGACCGGATCGGCGACGATCTGCGGATTCTTGCTCGCTTCGTGCCCCGCGCCGTGCCGGATCCGGCACCCGAAACCGGCACCGAGCCCGCACCCCAACCAACTTCGAATTGATCAAGGATTAGCACGATGTTTACAGGAATCGTCGCGGCGGTGGGCCGCATCGAATCAGTCAAACCCCTCGGCACGGATGGCGACGCGGGTGTGCGCCTGAACGTCGAAGCCGGCGGCCTCGATCTCGAAGACGTGCAGCTCGGCGACAGCATCACGATCCAGGGCGCCTGCATGACGGTGGTGGAAAAAGCCGCGCATTCATTCGAAGTGGACGTGTCGCGCGAAAGCCTGAATTGCACCGTCGGTCTCGGCGAGCCGGGCGAAGTCAATCTCGAGAAGGCGCTCCGTGCACACGACCGGCTCGGCGGCCATATCGTCTCCGGCCATGTGGACGGTCTCGGCACGGTCACGCGTTTCGCGCCGGTCGGCGAATCGCATGAATTGCGCGTGCTCGCTCCGCGCGAGATCGGCCGCTATCTGGCTTACAAAGGCTCGATCACAGTCAACGGCGTGAGCCTGACGGTCAACTCGGTTCAGGACCGCGACGACGGCTGCGAATTCTCGATCAACCTGATTCCTCACACGGTGCAGGTGACGTCGCTGAAGAATCTGCGCGAGGGTTCGCAGGTGAATCTGGAGATCGATCTGATCGCGCGGTATGTGGAGCGGATGCTGTCGGCATCGCAGGACGGACAGCAGCCTTTGAAGTAATCGGATTGACGGGCGGCGTCCGTTGCGGACGCCGCCCAGCCTCACGGCTCCTATCTCAGCGAGCCGGTCAGCCAAGCGTCAACTACGCCTTACTTGCGCTTCAATTGCGAGAGATCCCGCACCGCGCCACGGTCCGCGGAAGTCGCCAGCGCCGCATAGGCCTGCAACGCCTGCGACACCACACGTTCACGATCCACCGGCATCCACGCCTTATCACCACGAGCCTCCATGGCCTCGCGACGGCGCGCCAATTCGTCGTCTGACACCACCAGATGCATCTTGCGCTTGGGAATGTCGATCTCGATCACATCGCCATCTTCCACCAGACCGATCGTGCCGCCTTCGGCTGCTTCCGGCGACGCGTGCCCGATCACGAGCCCTGACGAACCGCCGGAGAAACGGCCGTCGGTGAACAGCGCACAGGTCTTGCCCAGACCCTTGGACTTCAGATACGACGTGGGGTACAGCATTTCCTGCATGCCCGGACCGCCCTTGGGACCTTCGTAACGGATCACGACCACGTCACCCGCTACGACCTTGTCGCCCAGAATGGCGTCGACAGCGTCGTCCTGGCTCTCGAAGACGCGCGCGCGCCCGGAGAAGATCCATTGCGATTCGTCGACACCCGCGGTCTTGACGATGCAGCCCTTCTCCGCGAGGTTGCCGTAGAGCACGGCGAGGCCGCCGTCTTTCGAATACGCGTCCTGCTTGCTGCGGATACAGCCGGTCTTGCGGTCGGTATCCAGCGACGCGAACGTGGCTTCCTGGCTGAACGCGACGGTAGTCGGAATGCCGCCCGGAGCCGCACGGAAGAACTTCTGCGCTTCTTCACCCGCACCACCGGCGACGTCCCATTTGGCGATGGCATTGCCCAGCGTGCCGCTATGCACGTTGCCGCACGACAGGTCCAGCAGATCCGCGCGGGCCAGCTCGCCGAGAATGCCGAGGATGCCGCCGGCACGGTGCACGTCTTCGATATGGTATTTGTCGGTGGCGGGCGCCGCTTTGCACAGGCACGGCACTTTGCGCGAGATGCGGTCGATGTCGGACATCGTGAAATCGACGCCGGCTTCCTGCGCGGCAGCCAGCAGGTGCAGCACGGTATTGGTCGAACCGCCCATGGCCACGTCGAGCGCCATGGCGTTCTCGAATGCCTGCTTGGTGGCGATGCTGCGCGGCAGGACCGACGCGTCTTCTTCCTGATAGTAGCGGCGGCACAGGTCCACCACGAGGCGGCCGGCCTGTTCGAACAGGCCCTTACGCCATGCATGCGTGGCGACGATCGTGCCGTTGCCCGGCAACGCGAGACCAATCGCCTCGGTCAGGCAATTCATCGAGTTCGCGGTGAACATGCCCGAGCAGGAACCGCACGTCGGACAGGCGCTGCGCTCGACTTCGGCCACTTCAGCGTCGCTGATCTTGGGGTCCGCCGCCTTGATCATCGCGTCGATCAGGTCGATCTTGGCGATCACCTGGCCGTCCGTGGGCGATTTGACCTTGCCCGCTTCCATCGGACCGCCGGACACGAACACAACCGGAATGTTCAGGCGCATGGCGGCCATCAGCATGCCCGGGGTGATCTTGTCGCAATTGGAGATGCAGACCATGGCGTCGGCGCAGTGCGCATTGACCATGTATTCCACCGAGTCGGCGATCAGCTCGCGCGAAGGCAGCGAATACAGCATGCCGCCGTGGCCCATGGCAATGCCGTCGTCCACCGCGATGGTGTTGAACTCCTTGGCCACACCACCGGCCGCTTCGATTTCCTTCGCGACCAGCGCGCCCAGGTCGCGCAGATGCACATGGCCCGGCACGAACTGGGTGAACGAGTTCACCACCGCGATGATCGGCTTGCCGAAATCGTCGTCTTTCATTCCGGTAGCGCGCCACAGGGCGCGGGCGCCGGCCATGTTGCGGCCATGAGTCGATGTGCGTGAGCGATAGTGCGGCATGATCTTTCTCGAACGGGTTTAGCGGGGAAGTTGTTTTCTGGAGGCGGCCTTCGCGGGCGCGGCGAATTATAGCAACGCCGCCCTGTCAAACCGCCGCCAGACAGCCGTAAGTGCCTCGCCAAACGGCCTATGCCATCCGGCCCAGGCGACGTGGGGGCGCGCGTGGCGTAAAATACGCGCTTTCTTCGAAAAACTCCGCCAACATGACGCTCGCCTCCACTCAAGAGATCATTGCCGAACTGAAAGCAGGCCGGATGGTGATCCTCGTCGACGAAGAAGACCGCGAAAACGAGGGCGACCTCGTGATCGCCGCCGAATTCGTCACGCCGGAAGCGATCAACTTCATGGCCCGCTACGGCCGCGGCCTGATTTGTCTGACGCTCACGCAGGAACGCTGCAAGCTGCTGAACCTGCCGCTCATGACCTATCGCAACGGCACGCAGTACGGCACGGCGTTCACCGTCAGTATCGAAGCAGCCGAAGGCGTGACCACGGGCATCTCGGCGGCCGACCGTGCCCGCACGATCGCCGTGGCGGTCGCACCGGACACCAAGGCCGAGCACATCGTGCAGCCGGGACACGTGTTCCCGATCATGGCGCAGCCCGGCGGCGTGCTGGTGCGCGCCGGCCATACCGAGGCCGGCTGCGACTTCACCGCGCTGGCAGGCCTCACGCCGGCCGCGGTGATCTGCGAAGTCATTAAAGACGACGGCACGATGGCGCGCCTGCCGGACCTGATGGAATTCGCCAAAGAGCACGATCTGAAGATCGGCACGATCGCGGATCTGATTCACTACCGCAGCCGCACGGAATCGATCGTCGAGCGCATTTGCGAACGCACCATGCAAACCGCGCACGGCGCGTTTCGCGCGGTGATGTATCTCGACCAGCCGAGTGGCCAGCCGCATATCGCGCTGGTGCGCGGCACGCCGAACCCGGAGCAGGAAACGCTGGTGCGCGTGCACGAGCCGCTGTCCATGCTGGATCTGCTCGAAGTCGGCAAATCAACGCACTCATGGACGCTGGATGCGGCGATGAAAGAGATCGCCGAGCGCGACCTCGGTGTGATCGTGCTCCTGAACTGCGGCGATTCGAAGGAGCATCTGGTCGACGTGTTCAAGGCGTTCGATTCGAAGGAAAAAGCCGAGGCGCTCAAACGCCGGCCGGTCGACTTCAAGACGTACGGCATCGGCGCGCAGATCCTGCGTGAGCTGGGTGTCGGCAAGATGCAGGTGCTGTCGAACCCGCGCAAGCTGGGCAGCATGTCGGGGTACGGCCTGGAAGTCACCGGCTTCGTGCCGATGCCGGGCAGCACCGCACAGGCTCCGCAACAAGGCTGATCCGACCATTCACGCGCTTAAGCGCCAACTCAAAACACTACGGAATTCACATGGAAATCGGACAATACCAACCGAATCTCGACGGCGACGGACTGCGTATCGGCATCGTCCAGGCGCGTTTTAACGAACCCGTCTGCAACGGTCTCGCGGATTCGTGCATCGAAGAACTCGAACGCCTCGGCGTGACCGGCGAAGACGTGCTGCTGGTCACCGTGCCGGGCGCACTGGAAATCCCGCTGGCGCTGCAAAAGCTCGCCGAAAGCGCGCAATTCGACGCACTGATCGCGCTGGGCGCGGTGATTCGCGGCGAGACGTACCACTTCGAACTGGTGTCGAACGAAAGCGGCGCGGGCATCACCCGCATCGGCCTCGACTTCGGCATTCCGGTTGCGAACGCCGTGCTGACCACCGAAAACGACGAACAAGCCGTCGCGCGCATGACCGAGAAGGGTCGTGACGCAGCGCGCGTGGCCGTCGAAATGGCGAACCTTTCGGTCGCGCTCGAACAGCTCGGCGGTGACGACGAGGAAGAAGACGAAGAAGAGGAAGAGGCATGAAGAGCGCACGCCGACGCTCCCGCGAACTGGCCACGCAGGGGCTTTACCAGTGGCTGCTGTCGGGTTCGCCCGGCGGCGAAATCGACGCGCAACTGCGCGGCGCGCAGGGCTTCGACAAGGCCGACCACGAACATCTGGACGCCATCCTGCACGGCGTGATCCGCGATTCGGAAGCGCTCTCCGCCGATATCGCACCGTGCCTCGACCGCCCGATCGATCAGCTTTCGCCGGTCGAACGCGCCGTGCTGCTGGTCGCCGCTTTCGAGTTGAAGAATCACCTCGATATCCCCTATCGCGTGGTCATCAATGAAGCCGTCGAACTCGCCAAGACGTTTGGCGGCGCGGACGGCTATAAGTACGTGAACGGCGTGCTGGACAAGCTGTCAGCGCAATTGCGCGCTGCCGAAACGCAGGCAGCCCGCAAGCATTGAGCTTGAGGCGGGGCGAGCGCGCCATGCGCCGTCCCGCTGTTGCTTCTGAACTGGATTTGATCGTATGAACTCCGTGACCGAACCCTTGGTGCGGCTTGCTGCCCGCGTTGACGCCATCCAGCCTTTCTATGTGATGGAACTGGCCAAGGAAGCTGCGCTACTCGAGCGCGAAGGGCGCGACATCATCCACATGGGAATCGGCGAACCCGATTTCACCGCACCCGAGCCGGTCATCGAAGCGGCCGCGAGCGCCCTGCGCCGCGGCGTTACGCAATACACGAACGCACTTGGCCTGCACGCGCTGCGCGAGGCGATCTCGGCGCATTATGCCGAGTTCTACGGCGTGAGCGTCGATCCTTCGCGGATCGTTGTCACCGCCGGCGCGTCTGCCGCGCTGCTGCTGGCTTGCGCGGCGCTGGTCGATCGCGACGATGAAGTGCTGATGCCCGACCCATGCTACCCGTGCAACCGCCACTTCGTGATAGCTGCGGAAGGCAAGCCGGTGATGGTGCCGAGCGGGCCGGCCGAACGCTTCCAGCTGACCGCTGCCGACGTCGAACGCCTGTGGAACGAACACACCCGCGGCGTGCTGCTGGCGTCGCCGTCTAACCCGACGGGCACGTCGATCGAACCGGCTGAACTCGAACGCATCGTTAAGGCCGTGCGGGTGCGTGGCGGCTTTACGATCGTCGACGAGATCTACCAGGGCCTGAGCTACGACGCGAAGCCCGTCTCGGCGCTCTCGTTCGGTGAAGACGTCATCACCGTCAACAGCTTTTCGAAGTACTTCAACATGACCGGCTGGCGTTTGGGCTGGCTGGTGGTGCCGCCCGGCATGGTCGGCGCGTTCGAAAAGCTCGCGCAGAACCTGTTCATCTGCGCGTCGGCGCTCGCGCAGCATGCGGCGCTGGCCTGCTTCGAACCAGACACGATCGCCATCTACGAAGCGCGCCGCCTCGAATTCAAGCGCCGCCGCGACTTCATTGCGCCGGCGCTCGAATCGCTGGGCTTCTCTGTGCCGGTGATGCCGGACGGCGCGTTCTATGTATACGCCGATTGCCGCACGGTCGCGCATCCGGCGGCCGGAGATAGCGCGGCGCTCACGAAGGCGATGCTGCACGACGCTGGAGTGGTGCTGGTGCCCGGCATGGACTTCGGTACGTACGCGCCGAAGGACTACATCCGGCTCTCGTATGCCACTGCCCTGCCGAAGCTGGAAGAAGCGGTCGAGCGGCTGGCGAAGCTCTTCGGACGGCACTGACTGGATAGAGGCATCAGAGTACAAACGCAAGCCACAAAAGAAAAAGGACACCTTCGGGTGTCCTTTTTTGTATCGGCCGCTCTCGCGTGCCGGGCGAACCGGATTACATCAACCTCAAGCGCCCAACTCCGAAGCCGATGCCACATGCTTGGTCGCATTGGAACTGGCATCGTCCTGCTCGGACACCGGCGTCTTCACCGGCGCTGCCGCGGCGCTCAGCGGATGACCGGCATCGAGCGTCATCTGTACGCGCTTGCCGTTGGTCGGTGCCGCTACAGCCGTCGTCGTATTCGACGCCGTCAGAACCGGAGCCTGCGGTGCGTTGATCGGCACCTTACGGCCACGCGCCACATCACGCAGACGGCCACGCTCGGCCATTACCTTGGCACCGTAGCCGCCGTCGTCCTGCGAGGTCGAGCCGACGTAGAGACGCAGACCGCCCGGCAGGGAACCGCCGCGTGCGATGCAATCCTTCAGCACCAGCGCGCCCACCTTGATGTTCGCGACCGGTTCAAGCGCCGCGCTCTGGCCGCCGAAATACTGGAACTTGTCCGAGTGAACCTTGGACATCACCTGCATCAGGCCCTGCGCGCCCACGCCGCTCTCGGCGTACGGGTTGAAGCCCGATTCGATTGCCATCACGGACAGCAGGAGAAGCGGGTCGAGACCGACTTCGCGGCCGGTGTCGAACGCTGCCTTCACGAGCTCGCTAACGGGCTCCTGAGCAACGCGATAGCGCCGCGCCAGGTAAGACGAAACCAGATCCTGCTCGCGGGTCGAAACCAGCACGCGATCGTCGCGTGCATCGGCCGAGACGCGCTGCGCCGGGATCAGCCGTGCCAGCGCGGAGACGCTCTGCATGGTGCGCGGGTCGAGGCCGTTCAGTGCGGCCACGCCCATACCGGACGTGCCGGTGCCGTCGAAGGCGCCGTCATAGCTGGTATTGCTGGCGGTGACGCCGTTGTTGCCATTGTTGCCGTTGTTCGCACCGCTCGCGGTGTCGCTACTTGTCGAATTCGCGGCCAGCGAGTCGTCAGAGGACGCACCAGGGGGCCCGAAAGCCGGCAGCGGGTGGCCCTGCAGCAGACGGGCGGGACCGGCTTGCACAGCGGCGGAAATGACCGGCATCAGCTTGGCGGCAAGGGTGCCGCGCAAAGCTGGCATCAGCCACAGCGTAACGGCCAGCACGACGGCGATTCCGCCGACAATGCTGAACAGGTGATGACTCATTCGCGTGCCGCGACGCAACGCACCACGCACAACTTGCGCAATACGTTCATCGGGACGCCACGATAACCAGGCGTTCATTCAGATCTCCCATGTTGCATGATCCGCGAACTCCGCCAGTCGAACAGGCGGTAACACACATTCGCAGAGTCAAGACATCGCGCGCTCTGTCTGGTTAGGGCAGCAGCGACGTCGGGAAAACGGCAAATACCGTTTGTGGGGAGCCATCTTGAAAAGAGGCCCGCGGCATGCCAAAAAACATGCGGGCGGAGGCTCCCACGCGAAAAACCAGCGTCAACAGGCGCTGGCGAGGACTTCAGTAAGACCGTCAAATACCGTGCAGGGGGTCGGTAAGCGGTGACGCGTTGCGTCTGAAGGGACCGGGGCGGCGGTAAAAACGTTCACGCCCTGCAACCAATGTGGACGGATTTTATGCAGGGTTTTATAGATCGTCAACACTATAGATAGGCAAATGTATAACTAATTGTAATAATGAACAGTGTTCAGTCCGTTAAGAACCGCGCGGTGCGCGCTTCTTGAGCTATCTCAATTAGTCCTCCCGAAGCAGGCCGTTTGGCCAATCTACGTGCGACTGCCAACACAGGTAAAATCGACAATCGTTCTGGCACCGCGAAGCCCTGCCGTGCCCTACCTTTTTGCCGCTTGCGCGGCTCTCTACCGCACCAGATGAAATACAAAGACCTGCGCGATTTCGTCGGCCGTCTCGAAACGATCGGTGAACTGCGCCGCATCTCGCAAAACGTCTCGCCCGTCCTGGAAATGACCGAACTGTGCGACCGCGTCCTCCGCGCCGGCGGTCCCGCGATATTGTTTGAGAGCCAGCAGCAGCATGCGTTTCCGGTGCTCGGCAACCTGTTCGGCACGCCGCGCCGCGTCGCGCTCGGCATGGGTATCGACGCGCAAGCAGGTGAAGGCGATGGCGCCGCGCTGGAGTCGCTGCGCGACGTCGGCCGTCTGCTCTCCGCATTGAAGGAACCGGAGCCACCGAAGGGCCTCAAGGACGCTGGCAAACTGTTCTCGCTCGCGAAGGCGGTGTGGGACATGGCGCCCAAAACAGTGAGCGCGCCGCCCTGCCAGGAAATCGTCTGGGAAGGCAACGACGTCGACCTCGGAAAGCTGCCAATTCAAACCTGCTGGCCGGGCGATGCAGGGCCGCTGATCACATGGGGCCTGACCGTCACAAAAGGCCCGAATAAGAGCCGACAAAATCTAGGCATATATCGCCAGCAACTGATCGGGCGTAACAAACTCATCATGCGCTGGCTCGCGCATCGCGGCGGCGCACTCGATTTCCGCGAGTTCGCGCTGCAGAATCCGGGCAAGCCGTATCCCGTAGCCGTGGTGCTGGGCGCCGACCCGGCGACCATCCTCGGTGCGGTGACGCCGGTGCCCGACACGCTCTCCGAATACCAGTTCGCCGGGCTGCTGCGCGGCGGCCGCACCGAACTCGCGAAGTGCATCACGCCGGGCGTCGACGGTTTGCAGGTGCCCGCGCGCGCGGAAATCGTCCTGGAAGGCTTCATCTATCCGCAGGAAGGCACGCCCTCACCTGCTCCCGCAGGCGCGCCGCCGCGTCCGGCCAAGGGCGCGTCCGCCGCTTACGAACATGCGCTGGAAGGACCCTACGGCGACCACACCGGCTACTACAACGAGCAGGAGTGGTTTCCCGTCTTCACGGTCGAGCGCATCACCATGCGGCGCGACGCGATCTATCACTCCACCTACACCGGCAAACCGCCCGATGAGCCCGCCGTGCTCGGCGTCGCGCTCAACGAAGTGTTCGTGCCGCTGTTGCAGAAGCAGTTCACCGAGATCACCGATTTCTATCTGCCGCCCGAAGGATGCAGCTACCGGATGGCGATCGTGCAGATGAAGAAGAGCTATCCGGGTCACGCCAAGCGCGTGATGTTCGGCGTGTGGAGTTTCCTGCGGCAATTCATGTATACGAAATTCATCGTCGTGGTCGACGAAGACGTGAATATCCGCGACTGGAAGGAAGTGATCTGGGCGATCACCACGCGTATCGATCCCGCCCGAGACACCGTACTGGTCGATCGCACGCCGATCGACTACCTGGATTTTGCCTCGCCGGTGGCGGGTCTGGGATCGAAGATGGGACTCGACGCGACCAACAAATGGCCCGGCGAAACCGATCGCGAATGGGGCCGTCCGATCGAGATGGACGGCGCGGTCAAAAAACGCATCGACACCTTGTGGGATGAGTTGGGACTGTAAAAACAGGCCCTGAGTCTCACCGGTCACATCGCTGAATGTCGGGATTCTGTCGGCATCGAAGCGATCCGTTCACCAGCCGGATCGCTCCCGCTTGAACAAGTCTGAATAACAAAACTGATGGAGCAGTTGCGCGGATGCATGCCTTTTCAATGATGTCGGATGGTTTCTTTCTGTCGTTGTCGTTATGTCTGGATATCGGTCTCGTCAACGTCGCGATGATTTCGCTGACGCTGTCGCACGGCTTCAAACCGGGCTTCTGGCTGGGCTTGGGTTCCTGTTTCGGCGATCTCGTTTACGCGGCGCTCGCGCTCGCGGGAATGGCTGCGCTGCTGCAGTTCGAATCGGTACGCTGGGTGGTGTGGATCGGCGGCGCGGCGGTCCTGCTGTTTCTCACATGGAAGATGGCGCGTGAAGCGCTGTTCCCGGCGACGGCGCCTGCAGTTGCCGGCGAAGCGGATGCCAACGCATCGCATCTTTCCCCGTGGCGCGGTTTCTTGCGCGGCGCGTTGCTGGCAATGTCATCGCCGTCAGCGATTCTATGGTTCGCCGCAGTCGGCGGTGCGTTGATTGCGAAAGCCGGCGCCACCAGCGCGACCACTGCACCGGTATTTCTCGGCGGCTTCTTCCTGGGTGGCTTGTGCTGGACGATCTTTATCTGCGGACTCGGTAGCCATGGACGCAAACGCGCCGGCACCGGTTTGCTGCGTGCGTGCCATGTGTTGTCGGCGCTGCTGTTCGCCTACTTCTCATATAGCGTGATCGTGAACGGATATCGCGATCTGATCGTGCAGACCGCACAGGTGGCAAGCTAGAAAAAACGGCTCGCCTTGGCGAGCCGTCTTCCCTCAATTTCAACGTGCGCAGCTCGGCGCAATAACGATCAAGCAGCGTATCAGGCGAGATACTGCGCCAGCTTCGCCAGATCGACGTTGCCGCCGCTCACCACCACACCCACGCGCTTGCCCTTCACCGGCACGATGCCATTGAGCACGGCAGCCGCGGCGAGACAACCCGTCGGCTCGACCACGATCTTCATGCGCTGCGCGAAGAAACGCATGGTCTCGATCAACTGCTCGTCGCTGACCGTTTCAATCTGCGCGACCAGCTTCCGGATGATGGCAAACGTGTAGTCGCCGAGATGCGTGGAAGCAGCGCCGTCGGCAATCGTGCGCGGCGTGTCGATATGCACGATCTCGCCGCGTGCGAGCGATTGCTGGCCGTCGTTGCCCGCTTCGGGTTCAATACCGATGACGGTGCACGCCGGGCTCAACGCCGCCGCCGCCAGTGCGCTGCCGCCGATCAATCCACCGCCGCCGAGACAAACGAAGAGCATGTCGAGCGGGCCGGTTTCGTCGATCAACTCCTTCACCGCCGTGCCCTGCCCCGCGATCACATGCGGATGGTCGTACGGCGGAATCAGCGTCATGCCACGCTCTTCGGCGAGCCGCCGGCCGATCTCTTCGCGATTCTCGGTGTAGCGGTCGTAGCTGATCACTTCGCCGCCATAGCCCTTGGTCGCCGCGACTTTGGCGGCGGGCGCGTCGTGCGGCATGATGATCGTGGCGTGAATCCCGGCAAGACGCGCCGATAGCGCGATTGCTTGCGCGTGATTGCCCGACGAGTACGTCAACACACCCGCTTTACGTTGCTCCGCGTCGAAATGCGAAATCGCGTTGTAGGCGCCGCGAAACTTGAAAGCTCCCATGCGCTGAAAATTTTCGCACTTGAAGAACACCGACGCGCCCGTGCGCTCGTTGAACGTGCTCGAGGTTAGAACGGGGGTGCGATGAGCGACGCCTTCGAGACGCGCAGCGGCGTCGAGTACGTCGTCGAAAGTGGGAGCGGGAAGCGCTTGCATTGACGAAACTCTCCAGAGCGGTGGCGAAACAGCCATTCTCCCAGCTTCGACGATGCTTTGGTATGTCGCGCGGTATGCCGCAGTAGAAACACAAACGGCGTAACCCGGCGATCAAGCCGGCGTTACGCCGTCAACCCATGCTGTGCTCTGCCCGCGATTAGCGGCGATAGTAGCCGTGGCCGTAATAACCGCGACCGTAGTAACCGTGATGATAATAAGGACGGCCGTAGCCACCGTAATACCCACCCACCACGACTGCCGGCGGCGCGTAGTAGCCCGGCGCATAGACCACAGGCGGAGGCGGCGGCGCGTAATAGACCGGCGGCGGCGCGGCATAAACCGGATACGCGGGCGCAACCGGAATGCCAATACCGATACCGACAGAAACGTGCGCCTCAGCAGCAGTAGCGAACCCCACGCCGAGTGCGGCGGCAACGACAAACGGAACGATCTTTTTCACTTTTATTCTCCTGGCGCGGCCCACTAAGGTCGCCGACTTCGCATGCCTTGCATGCTATGAATTCAATGTATCGAAAAAGACCATGCATAGATGTTCGCATTTGTTGCAAATTGCAATTGGCGGCAATAGGTCGGAAAGTGCGTCGGCGCGAGGTCGCCAGGACATGCCGCGCAACAGACTGAGAACTAAGGGTTTGCCAGCGGTGAAATGCGCGTGAACCCACTGCCCTGAGGGTCTTGCGGCTCCCGGTTCTCACTTGTCAGTAATCTTTGATTACAAATTAGCTTCAATCCTGACGGCCCAAATGAAAAATGCCCGGTGCAATCGCACCGGGCATTTCTTACCCATCAGCAGACGGTATTGTCAGCCTACCTTCACATAGGCGAATTCTCGGGAGACGCTGGGCGGAACATACGCGCCACTGATGCGCACGCGTGGCGTCAGGCGCTTTTTCTGATCCCACCAGCGACGGCGCTGTGAGTGCGTCAGGAACCGCAAGTGCTTTCGGTAAGAAAAAATATTCATCGCTACCTCCCGAATCTGACTGCGAGACGAAAAACCCAGAACAGCAACTGCAAAACCGGCTCATGAAGGAAATTGTGAGCAGTTTTCGGACCCGCGGGGCGTGTGTGGCCGGATGACCGACCAGACGCGCCATATCGCGCGCGGACTGATCAGAGGAATACCCACACCGGGACACACTACTGCCGGACGGATGGGCGATACTGCTGCATTCCCGTTCAAGTATCCCGCCTGGAGCACGCAACCATGTCCCAGCCCCCTCTGCCGCGCCTCGGCTTCATCGGTGCGGGCCGGCTCGCGCGCTGTCTCGCGCTGAGCTTTTCACGCGCCGGCTATCCTGTCACGGCGGTGGCGAGCCGCTCGGCGGCCTCGGCCGGCCGGCTCGCCAGTCAAATCGAACATTGCGCCGCATTCGACGATCCACAACAGGTTGTCGACGCAGCCGATATCGTCTTTTTAGCCGTTCCCGATGACAGCATCGGTACGACGGCGCACACACTGCGATTCACGGCAGACGCGGCGACCGGCCCATGCGACAAAGCGCTCGTGCATTGCAGCGGCGCCTCGCCGGTGGAGTTGCTGGCCCCGGCGCGCGACCAGGGTGCCTCGATCGGCGGGTTTCACCCACTGTACCTCTTTAGCGGCGATCTCGCCGACCTGGAGCGGATCGCCGGCTGTTCGGTGACGATCGAGGCCGACGGCGCGCTCATGGAGGCTCTGACGGCGCTGGCCGTCGCCCTGCGCTGCCATCCGCTGTCGATTCCTGCAGGCGGCCGCATGCTGTACCACGCCGCCGCGCATTACGCCGCCAGCTTCGCGCTCTGCAGCCTCGCGGAATGCGTGGCGCTGTGGCGCACGCTGGGTTTTGCCGAAGACGACGCGTTGCGCGCGCTGCTGCCCATGCTCTCCGGCACCATCGAAACCGCTCGCGACAAGGGCCTGCCCAACGCGCTCGCCGGCCCTGTGTCGCGCGGTGATACGGGCGTGGTGGAAAAGCAGTTGGCGTTGCTGGAAGGCCTTGGCGGCGATCATGCCGCGCTGTACGGTTTGCTGACGCGGCGCGCGGTCGGACTGGCCGAACGCCGCGTCAAACCGCCCGCCGCGATCGACACGATTGCCGAGGCGGTGGAAGAATCGCTTAACCGGTCGCTGAATCAGGCCGCAGCAGGTGCAAGCGTCAAGTAAGCCGTGATAATGTGACGTCCGGCGCCGCGCGCAATCCGCCAGCGCCGCGCTTCGGGACCAACAGACGAGAACGCACAATGATCAAGGTCAGCATCCTTTATCCGTATCGGGAAAACGGCCACTTCGACGTGGACTATTACTGCGTCACGCACATGCCGCTCGCGGCCAGGCTGTTCGGGCCGTCGCTCAAAGGCTGGTCGGTCGACGTCGGCATCAATGCAGGGCCGCCGGGAACGCCACCGCCGTATGTCGCCGCGGGCCACTTCCTGTTCGATAGCACGGACGACTTCTATAAAGTCTTCAAGTCGGCCTCGGAGCAGCTGGTTGCCGACATTCCGAATTACACCGACGGCGGCAACGGCACGATTCTGATCAGCGAAATCAAGGTTTCTGTGTGATATCGAGTGGCGGGTGCGGCCTGACGGTATGCAGTTCGCCGATTGGCCTACTCGAGCATCTGGAAATTGAAGCACTGCGTCCCCATTTGTGACGCGTAACGCGCCCTCCTCGGGAACGGCGCAGGCAATCCAAATGAACCCGCCGGCGCACCGATCGGTCAGCGCCGGCACCCTGCGGCCGATCGACGGCCGCCTTCCGAAGGATAAGGACACGAGATGTTTGGCGATATCGCCCGTTTTCTGCTCAATACCGTCTTTACGCTGTTCGGCGCCGCGCTGCTGCTGCGCGCATGGCTGCAGGTCGTGCGCATGCCGCCGTACAATCCCGTGACGAACGCCGTGCTGCAAGCCACCAACTGGATCGTGCTGCCTTTGCGGCACATTCTGCACAGCACCCGCAACATCGACTGGGCGAGTCTCGTCGCAGCGCTGATTGCGGCGATCGTTTATGTGGTGCTGATGGTGGTGCTCACGGGCGCCGATCCGCTCACGCTCGTGCCGACACTGCTGATCGTTGCCGTGCTGACCGTGATCAAGTGGGCGCTGAACCTGATCATCTGGATGACGATCCTGATGGCGCTGCTGTCGTGGCTCAATCCGCGCTCGCCGGCCATGCCGATTCTGTACCAGCTGACCGCGCCGTTCCTGAATCCGCTGCGCCGCGTGGTGCCGCAACTCGGCGGCATCGACCTCTCGCCGATCCTGCTGTTCGTGATCGTGCAGGTGCTGCTGATGGTGGTCACACGTGCGGCCGTTCAATTGACCTACTTCGTGATCTGATCAGCGCTTCGTGCGCCTTGTGGAACAAGGGTGGCGGCAGTGCGATTTGCGCTAACCGCCCCTTCCCGAGTAGAATCGTGCGCTCTGCGGGCGTCGTATAATGGTAATACCCTAGCTTCCCAAGCTAGAGCCGTGGGTTCGATTCCCATCGCCCGCTCCAGACTCTTTTCAGCCAGCCTGGCGATTAACCAGGCGGCTTCGCGAAAAGGATCTGAATCTGCAGCACCTCGCCGCATTTCCCACCCGCTACGCCCTCTCCGTCTGTCATTTGAGAAGTCGCAAAAACGCGAGATGAGCGTGCGTGGTGTCAACGCGCCATTGCGGGGGCCGCCGCTAGTTCTTCGCAGCTTTCTCGACCGCCTTGACCAGCTTGAATTCGTCTTTGTCCAACGCGTAGTAGTACGTCCCGCCACCCGCTTCATTCCTGCTGCCGTGAACCACCAGCAGGCGGCTGTCGCGCTGGAATTCGATCGGCTCTTGCACATCCACGTCCCAGCAGCACACCGTAAACGGCAGCCACGTGACGCGGCCGGTCTTCGCGTCGATCGCCACGCTGGACACGCAGGACGCCCCGCAGCCCCAGCTTGCCAGCACGTAATGCCCGGCGAAGTTCGGCTTCTGCCGGCTGGCTTCGCGGATACGCGTCGCATATTCCTTGTCGTCCGCGGATACGAGCCGCACTTTCGCCGCTTTGCCCGCGAAGGTGTCGCTTACCGCGAAATCTTCAAAGCGCGGCACGCCGGCATCGGCGGCTTGCGCGACGCCCATCCAGCACATGGCGGACACAAAGCCCATCAATAGAAACTTTTTCATTGCTCAATACCAGTGGTGTTTTTCCCAGAACAGCCGTGCTGATGCCGCAGTGTGATATCGCCCGAGAATATAGCGAATCCCGCCCTGACATTCTTCGACCGCATTACCGAAAGATTTTTCGCCATTCGGATTCAATTCATATTGAGGCCGCAGCAACTGATAAAGCCCGCGTGCGGACGACTTCCCATTGCGCACGTCGACCACACCGCTCGACTCCTGCGCCATGAGCCACAGTAAATCGTTGAATTGAGTGAGGGCGACGCCTTCAATGGCCATTGCCTTGCGAAGTGCATTCTGGGAAGTAGTTGGAACCGCAGTTGGATCGATAGCGACCCAATCCGTTTTGGCGGCTTTTGCCTGACGATGATTGTGTGCGTGTTTGCCCATGGTGGATTTTCGTTTTGATAATCGTTGCAACGGAATGGCTTACAGCGCGATTAAATCATACGAATAGCTGTCACGGTTATGAAAACGTAATCTTGATGCCGAATTCAGGCTCCCTCCGCGTCGGCCACCGTCTGGACGCACCCTTTTCGGGTGTGCTACCTTACGCGCACTTGCAACGCCCGCTCCACCTTCCTGCTGAGCTTTCAGCGGAATCCAGCACGAGCCGCCTCCCATGAAGGCGGCTTTTTTGTAGTGGCGGCGGCCCGGCATAGCGATTCGAGCGAACCGCGCCTGCGAACTGCGGCCCATGCCGCGGCAAGCGTAAGCACAAACGCAAAAGGCGCCTCGCAACACGCCATGCAAGCCGCCAGGCCCTCACCCTAGTAGCAGTATCGATAATGATCCACGATCCAAACGACGCCGGCCTGCCCGACGAACTCCCGCCGCCTCCAACTGAAGCAGAAGCCGAAGGCCAACCGGCCGACGCCGACGCCGACGCGACTGCCGGCACCTCGCAAGACGAAGCCTTGCATCGACGCCGCATCCGCAGCTTTGTCACGCGCGCTGGTCGCGTATCGACCGGCCAGCGCCGCGCAATGGACGAACTCGGTCCGCGTTTCGTCGTGCCCTTCACGCCGCAACAACCCGACTGGAACAGCGTGTTTGGCCGCACAGCGCCGCGTGTGCTGGAAATCGGCTTCGGAATGGGCGCGACCACCGCGGAGATCGCCTCGCACCGTCCCGACGACGACTTCCTCGGCGTTGAAGTACACGAGCCTGGCGTTGGCGCGCTGCTAAAGCTGATGGGTGAGCAGACGTTGTCGAACATCCGCATCATTCAGCACGACGCAGTCGAAGTGCTTGAGCAGATGATCGCGCCGAACAGCCTCGACGGCGTGCATATCTTCTTTCCCGATCCTTGGCACAAGGCGCGCCACCACAAGCGCCGGCTGATCCAGCCGAAGTTCGTCGCATTGCTGGTTTCGCGACTGAAGCCGGGCGCCTATCTGCATTGCGCGACCGACTGGCAGAACTACGCCGAGCAGATGCTCGAAGTGCTGGGCGCCGATCCTGCGCTGGAAAATACCGCCGACGGCTACGCACCGCGTCCCGAGTATCGTCCCGTGACGAAGTTCGAGCGCCGTGGGCTGCGGCTCGGGCATGGCGTGTGGGATCTGGTGTTCAGGAAGCGCGCCGCGGTATAAAAACCGCACCGCAGTTGTGCCCGCCATAAGCAAAAAGGCCCGCAAACGCGGGCCTTTTCTCATGACGCGGAAAACATGCGGAGACTCAGTCCGCCCAGCTCAACGCGCCGCTGTAACCCACCAGCAGGATCAACAGTCCGAAGGCGATCCGGTACCACGCGAACACGGTGAAATCGTGCGCGGCGATGTAACGCAGCAGCCAGCGCACGCAGGCGAACGCGCTGATGAAGGCCGCCACGAAGCCGAGCACGAAACTGCCAAGCGCGTCGACGGACAGCAGATGCCAGTCTTTATAGAGCTCGTAAGCCGTCGCGCCGAAGATGATCGGAATCGCGAGGAAAAAAGAAAACTCCGTAGCAACGCGCCGATCGAGACCGAACAGCATCCCGCCGATGATCGTCGAACCCGAGCGCGACATGCCTGGGATCAACGCAAAACATTGAGCGAGGCCGACTTTCAGCGCGTCCAGCGGGCTCAGATCGTCGACGTTCTGAACACGTGCCGGCACGTCGCCTCGCGTGCGCTGACGCGCTTCCGCCCACAGAATCACCACCCCGCCCGCCACTAACGCGAACGCGACCGGCACGGGCGAAAACAGCGCCGCCTTGATCGCCTTCTCGAACAGCAGACCGAGCACAATCGCCGGAATCGTCGCGATGATCACATTCAGCGTAAAGCGCCTCGCGTCGGGTCGGCTCGGCAAGCCGACCACTACGCCGCCGATGCGGCGCCGGAACTCCCAGCACACGGCCAGAATCGCGCCGAGCTGGATCACGACATCGAAGGTTTTCGCGTGTTCATCCGTGAAATTGAGCAGACTGCCCGCGACGATCAAATGGCCAGTACTCGACACCGGCAAAAATTCCGTCAGCCCTTCGACGACGCCCAGAATCAGCGCCTTGCAAGCCAATAGCCAGTCCATCCGTGACCCTCGTTGTTATAGATAGCCGAAACGAACAGGGGCGGCACGGTGTGCGCGGCCCTGCCGGCCGCGCGCAGCGTCATTTCTCGACGATTTGCACGCGTATGCCGTTTGTAAGGATGGTGATTGTACCGGGTTCGTAATTCACCCCGGCAAATTGCAGCTGTTCGGGCTTGAAGGTGTAGATCGGATAGTTGGTCAGCAACTGCGTGGCGAGCACGGCCGCGGCGGCGTTGATCTGCTGCGTGTAGGCCTGCGCCTGACCGCTCACGCTGACGTTGTCGACGCTCGGCGACTTCAGCACGACGGATTTGCTGGCGGCGTCGTAAGCCAACTCGCTCGACAGTGTGAATACGCCGTCGACCGGTTGCGGCATGAACGGGCTCGCGAGCCGAGCGTCGAGCTTCACCGAAACGCGGTTCGCGTCCGGTAGGAAGCCGACCACCGGGTTGGTCAGCGCGACGTCGAACACTTGCGAAACCGTCCGCTGATACGGGAATTTGCGCTGCACCGCATCCTGCACCTGCTGCTGCGAGAACGTGTAATGCGAGGGGATAAAAGGGAAAATCGATGTCGCGCAGGCCGCCAGCGACACGGTGATGCCAAGCGCGGTGCAGCCTGTCAGCGCGGCAAGCAGGAAGCGGCGCCGGGTCGGCGCAGCGGGTCGAGTCATGCGAAATCTCCTGTGGAAGCCTTCTCGAGCATGCGGTTGCGTTGGGTTGTTTGTTCGGATGGGTGACGTGACGGAATCGTTCCCGCGCGCTATTGGCGTACCGCCAGTTGCGGTTGAGTCTGCGTTTCAAGCTGGGTGAGCCAAGCGAGCGCCTCGCTGCGGCTCGTGCCGCACATCTCCGTCTGCGGTTGCAGACCGGAACAGCACGCCGGCCGCTCCGGCTGACCGAAGATCGCGCAGCGCAGATCATCGCCGAGTTGCACGCAGCGCACGCCCGCCGGTTTGCCATTCGGCATGCCGGGGATCGGGCTCGAAATCGACGGCGCGATACAGCACGCGCCACAATCGGGGCGGCACGCATGACCGGCCACATGGAACGGGGACTCGCGCTTCACAACGCTGTTCGGCACATCACTCACGACATTTTTCCTGAACTCGAAAACAGGCAATACAACATACAACGCAGCGCCAGACCCGCATTGTGCCATCGCATCTCGTGCGACCTTTTTACACAATTACGCGAAGGGTCGCTCACGTAAACTTGCTGGATACGAAAGGCCACGCTCAAGAGGCGTTTGCGCTGTTCGAACCGGTCCCGAGAATCCTCCGGCTCGTGCCTCTTCAAGGGTGGCCGTCAAACCCGAGCGCCCCATGACCACCGCCAACACGCTATTCCGCCCCGACCTGCTCACCAAATACAGCGCGAACGGTCCACGGTATACGTCCTATCCAACGGCCTTGCAGTTCCGCGACGATTTCGATCCCGCCGACTATCTGCGCGCCGCGGCGGACCCAGGCTCCTCTGCCACCGATCTCTCGCTGTACTTCCACATCCCCTTTTGCGACACCGTGTGCTTCTACTGCGGTTGCAACAAGGTCGCCACAAAGAACCGCGCGCACGCGCGTCCCTATGTCGAGCATCTGAAGCGTGAAATGGCTTTGCAGGCCGCGTGTTTCGACGCGCGACGCCCCGTTTCGCAATTGCATTGGGGCGGCGGCACGCCCACGTTTCTGTGGCACGATGAAATGGCGGAACTCATGGCCGCCGCGCGCGAGCACTTCACGTTGCTGCCCGATACTGAAGACGAATATTCGATCGAAGTCGATCCGCGCGAAGCGTCGCCCGAGACCATTGCGCATTTGCGCACACTCGGCTTCAACCGGCTCAGTCTCGGCGTGCAGGATTTCGATCCGGTGGTGCAGCAGGCAATCAATCGCATTCAGCCGCTCGAGATGACTGCGTCGGTGATGCAAGCCGCGCGTGATACGGGCTACCACTCGATCGGCGTCGATCTGATTTACGGGCTGCCGCATCAAACGGTCGATAGCTTCAGCCGCACGCTCGACACGATGATCGAACTCGCACCCGATCGTCTTTCGGTGTTCGCGTATGCGCACATGCCACAGCTCTTCAAGATGCAACGGCAGATGGATGAGGCCATGCTGCCCTCGCCTGCTGTGCGCCTTGCGATCCTTCAGCTGGTCGTCGAGCGCCTGACCGACGCGGGCTATGTCTACATCGGCATGGATCACTTCGCGCTGCCCACCGACGAACTCGCGCGCGCACAAGCGCAGCGCACGTTGCATCGGAATTTCCAGGGGTACAGCACGCGAGCGGAATGCGATCTGATCGGCTTCGGCGCGTCGTCGATCGGTAAAGTCGGCGACGTGTACGCGCAGAACATCAAGGACCTGCCGGGCTACGCCGCGGCAATCGATGCGGGCAAGCTCGCGATCACACGCGGCGTGCGCCTCACTGCGGACGACCGTCTGCGTCGCGATGTGATCACGCAATTGATGTGCAATCTGGAACTGCGCTTCGACGAATTCGAAGCCGCGTACGGCATCCGCTTTGCCGACACGTTCGAACCGGAACTGGAGCGCTTGCGAGGCTTCGAGCAGGACGGGCTGGTGTCGGTAAGCAACAGCAAGCTCGAAGTGCAGATGGCCGGACGCATGCTCGTGCGCAACATCGCGATGATGTTCGACCGCTATCTCGGTCAGCAAACGCTCGAACGTTTTTCACGCACGGTTTGACGGCTGGGTATGCGAAGAAAGCGACCGGCTTGCCCGTCGTCGAATTTTCCGCCATAATCTGCGTCTTCGCCGCGAGCCATACTCTGGCGCGTGCGCTGCAAGACCTGCCCAGGTGGTGAAATTGGTAGACGCAGGGGACTCAAAATCCCCCGCCGCAAGGCGTGCCGGTTCGATTCCGGCCCTGGGCACCAAAAGAAATTCCAGCAGTACCGTATAAAGATCAGAAAACCCCGCCCAGTCATGCTGCGCGGGGTTTTTTGTTGTCTTCTGCAAAGCGGCTAAAGCGCACTACTGAAGATGGTCAGCCGGACATTTATTCGAGCTCACTCGATGACCGACCATGAGGCCGGCGTCGTAGGCCGCTTCCAGCGCTCGCGCGAGACTATCGACACGCACGATGCGTAAATCGGCGCTCGGCTTGCCGCTCAGTTCGAACGTCGCGATGCCGAGCGTTTCATGCGCGATCGACAGCAACAATTCCAGACGTGCGTCGTGTTCGATGGTGGTGTTCATATTCGGCTCCTGACGTGCGACATTGCACTTATCAGCTTAGGCAATAATTGCTTAAGCAATATGTGACGTTCGGCCGCATATTGAAGCTCTTCTCGATATTGGGCGGTCCGACGCCAACAGCGCCGGTGCCCACTCCCCGCCTTACCGCCCTGCCACCTGTGCGCCGCCATGCGTCGCTGCACGCCGGCACTTGAACACGTAGCCAAGCCACATCACGACCAGCCACGCGGGCACGAGCCATACCGAAACCGACAGGCCCGGCGTCATTGCCAGAATCACGAGGATCAGCGCCATGAAAGCGAGGCAGATCCAGTTGCTGACTGGGAACCAGAACGACTTGAACACGAGCGTCTCGCCCGCCGCCACCATCGCCTTGCGCGACTTCAGATGCGTCAGGCTGATCAGCGCCCAGTTCAACACCAGCGCGGCCACCACCAGCGCCATCAGCAGGCCAAGCGCTTCGGCCGGAATCAGATAGTTGATGATCACGCAGGTGAACGTGGCGAGCGCCGACAAACCAATTGCCATATACGGCACGCCGCGCCGGTCGACCTTCATCAGCGCGCGCGGTGCGTTGCCCTGTTCCGCAAGACCGTAGAGCATGCGGCTATTCGCATAGACGCCGCTGTTGTAGACCGACAGCGCTGCGGTCAGCACCACCACGTTGAGGATGTTCGCGGTCAGTGTCGAGCCGATCTGCGAGAAGATCATCACGAACGGGCTGCCGCCGGCCGCCACCTGATTCCACGGATACAACGAAAGCAGCACCGCCAGCGAGCAGATGTAGAAAATCAGAATCCGGTAGATCACCTGATTCACGGCCTTCGGAATGCTCTTTTGCGGATCGGCCGCTTCAGCAGCCGTAATGCCGATCAACTCGAGGCCGCCGAACGAAAACATGATGACCGCGAGCATCATGAACAGGCCATGAAAACCGTGCGGGAAAAAGCCGCCGTCGGCCCAGAGATTGGTGATCGACGCTTGCGGACCACCATGGCCGCTGATCAGCAGATAGCCGCCGAACAGGATCATGCCGATCACCGCCACCACCTTGATGATCGCAAACCAGAATTCGGTTTCGCCGTATGCTTTGACGTTGGCGAGATTGATTGCGTTGATGACGGCGAAGCACACCAGCGCCGATACCCAAGTAGGCACGCCCGGCCACCAGTAGTGCACGTAGGTGCCAACAGCGGTCAGCTCGGCCATGCTCACGAGCACGTACAGCACCCAGTAGTTCCAGCCGGACAGAAAGCCGGGGAAATCACCCCAATACTTGTACGCGAAGTGGCTGAACGAACCGGCAACCGGTTCCTGCGCGACCATTTCGCCGAGTTGGCGCATGATCATGAACGCGATGATGCCGCCGATCGCATAGCCGAGAATCATCGACGGGCCGGCGGCCTTCAACACGCTGGCGGAGCCGAGAAACAGGCCCGTGCCGATCGCCCCGCCCAGCGCGATCAGCTGGATGTGACGATTCTTAAGCCCGCGCTTCAGGCCGTCTTGCTGCTGTGCACTATTCAAAATTGCGCCCCAGTGTATGGATATCGATCGCCCGATCAGACTTATGGTCTGCCCCGGCAGAACCTGAAATTTTACCGCGGCCGATATTACCTAAATACTGGGAGCAACCCGCGCTTGGTTCTGCGCCGCACTTAACGGCGAGGATAGTGATTGTCACTGGCGTGGGGCTTCTGTATGTTGCCCTAGTCGAGGTTTTTGCCTTCGGAGATTCAACATGTCGCCCAAACGTTTGCTTTGCGCCGCTGCTTTGTGTCTCAGCTTCGCTGCGGCGGGTGCCCTCGCGCAAACCGCGGCGCCCACGGCAGAACCCGCCGCCGAGCCGGCCGACATGCCGGGCATGGAATCGAGCGCACCGGAAGCACCGGAGCCGCCCGCGGCGCCGGCCGCAATGCCTGCGACTCCCGCCGCCGTCCCCACGCCTGCCGCTCCAAAAGCGACCGCCGCCAAACCACCCGCGGCACCGATGACCGGCCCCGTGCGCAACGTCGTGCTGGTTCATGGCGCGTTCGTCGACGGGTCGAGCTGGAACGGTGTCGTCGCGAAATTGCAGCAGAAGGGTTATCACGTGAGTTCGGTGCAGAACCCGCTCACGTCGCTGGCCGACGATGTCGCCGCCACCCGCCGTGTTCTCGCGCGCCAGGATGGCCCGACCATCCTCGTAGGACATTCATGGGGCGGTGTCGTGATCACCGAGGCCGGCGCGAACGCGCCGAACGTCGCCGGTCTCGTCTATGTGGCGGCGATTGCACCGGACCTGCACGAATCGACAATGGACCTGATGAAACGCGCGGCGCCGGCGCCAGCGGGTCAAGCCATCACCGCGGATTCCACAGGCTTTCTTTGGCTTGACCGCAGCAAATACCACGCCGACTTCGCCGCCGACGTGCCCGAGAATCTGACGCGCGTGCTCTCCGCCGCGCAACAGCCGATCTCCGCCAGGGCCTTCAGCGAAACGGTCAGCCAGGTGGCGTGGAGAGAGAAGCCTTCGTGGTACATCGTGACGACGAGGGATCGCGCGATATCGCCTGAAGTCGAACAGTTCATGGCCAACCGGATGGGCGCGAAGATCGTGCCGATCTCATCGAGCCATCTCGTGCCGGTGTCGCATGCTGGCGCGGTTTCGGATGTGATCGATCGGGCAGCGCGGGAGCTGAGCCGGCAACAGTAGGCTGTCGCCGGTCACGCCCTCCGTCACACGGGTCAGCGCAGCATGAACGACATCGCCGACAGGCAGTTCAGCATGCGCACCGCATGTTCGGCAGACTCCGCACTAAAACGCAACGTGACGGCGTCGACACGCGTGAGCGTCGGCCATTGGCAGAACAGATCGGCGAGCGCGGTAGTTTGCACGCGCAGCTCGCATTCGACGGGCTTCGCGGCAGCCCGCGTGGCTTGCGGCGCATGACCCTTGTCGATGTAATGCCGCACCACTTCGCGCGCGGCAATTTCGATCGCGTCGCGAGCGCTTGCCGGTGTTTGCGTGACGCCGCTCGCATGCCCCGTTGCGCTCTTGGTGACCACGAAACGCGCGCCGGGAAAGCGCGGCGCGGTTTCCTTGGCGAATACATCGTCGCCGGATAAAAGCGCTACCTGTGCACCATATTCTTCCGCCAGCGCGCCGTACAATCCCGCCTCGCCGACTTCGACGCCGTTCAGCGAGACACGTGCGAACGCGAAGCTGTTGATCGTGTGCGCGAGAATGCCGTGCGTTTGCGACCTTGCGTGATAGCCGATCATGAACACCAGCGCCGCGCCGTATTCAAGGCCGGCCATCATGCCAAGCGTACGTGGTTTGCCGAGCACGATCTGGGCACGCGCATCGAGCAGATCGGGCAGCAGGTTGCGAAAGCCGCCATGCGAATCGTTGACCCACACGTGCGTCGCGCCACCCGCGAACGCGCCTTCGATCGCCGCGTTGGCTTCGAGCGTCATCCAGCGGCGCGCGGCTTCGTATTCGCCGTTGCCCGCGCGCGTTTGTTCAGGATGAAACACGCCAGCCACGCCTTCGATGTCGACGGAAATCAGGACTTTCATCAGGAAGATTGCTTGAGAAGTTGAGCGAGGTCGGGGGCGGCGTCGTGCAGCGACAGGCGACGATGGCCGTCGCGGCCCGTCACCGACGTGGCGCTCCATAGCGCATCGACGATCGCTTGCTCGACGCTGTCCGCGCAGGCACGGAATAGCGCATCGAGGCGTGTGTCGGCGAGCATGGGTGGCAAGGCAACGAAGTCGGATTCGTGCGGCACGGTGTAGGCCGTCGAAAACGCCAACGCGATGTCGCCGCTGCCGTGGCCGTACACCGACCCGGTTCGTGCAAGACCGGCCGCGGCGCGCAATGACAGACGCTTGAGTTGACGAGCGTCGAGCGGCGCGTCGGTGGCGACGATCATGATGATCGAGCCTTGTTCGGGTTTTGAGTGTGGCGCTGATGTCGCTGAGGCCGCTGAGTTCACCGAGGTCTCTGCGCTCGCCGAAGTTGCTAAGGTCGCCGCGCCAGCGGCGACAGCTTTGGCTGCGCGTTCGGCGAGCACGCGACCGAGCGGCGTGCCGTCGATCGTCAGCATCGGCAGGCGACCAAAGTTCGCCAGCACCAGCGCGCCGACCGTATAAGTCTGCCCTGCTACGTTAACAACACGCGACGCATTGCCGATACCACCCTTCAGATCGAAGCAGGACATACCGCGGCCTGCGCCAACCGAACCGCTCGCAACGTCGACGCTTGCAGCCTCATACGCGTCGCTGTAATGCCGTTCGCTTACCGCTAAAGCCTGAATATCGTTCAGGTATCCATCATTACATTCGAACACCAGCGGATTGACCGTCGACCATTCGCGTCCGATTTTCGGATTGCCTTGAATAGCCGCACGAATCTGCGCTTGTGCGACAGCAGCGACGCCAAAGGTATTGGTCAGCGCAATGGGCGTCTCCAGCACGCCGAGCTCCTCAACCTGCACGAGCCCAATGCTCTTTCCAAACCCGTTGATCACAGAGGCCGCAGCAGGCACCTTGCTCACAAAAGGATCGCTACGATGCGGACGAATCACGGTCACGCCGGTTTGCACAACGCCTTCATCCAGCGTGCAATGTCCGACCGTCACGCCTTCTACGTCGGCAATCGTGCCACGTGGGCCGCTTGGTAACACGCCGATATGCGGTGCGTTCTCATCGGCAGTTTCGGTAAAACTCATGGCCGGTCAAGCTTCGGATCGAGCGCATCGCGCAAACCGTCGCCGAGCAGATTGAATGCCAGCACAGTGAGGAAAATCGCCAGACTCGGGAACAGCGCGATATGCGGCGCCGTGACCATATCCGCGCGCGCTTCGTTGAGCATCGCACCCCACTCCGGCATTGGCGGTTGCGCGCCGAGTCCGAGAAACGACAGGCTCGCCGCCGTGATGATCGACGTACCGATCCGCATCGTGAAGTACACCACGATCGACGAAATCGTCCCCGGCAGAATATGCCGCACGATGATGGTCCAGTCTGATGCGCCGATACTGCGCGCCGCTTCGATATAGGTAAGTTGCTTGAGCATCAGCGTATTGCCGCGCACGAGCCGCGCAAACGCCGGGATGCTGAAAATCGCCACCGCGCAGATCACATTGATCATGCCGTTGCCGAGAATCGCGACCACACCGATCGCCAGCAGAATGCCGGGGAAGGCAAAAAGCACATCGGCGACACGCATCGTGATGCGGTCCCACCAGCCTTCGTAGTAACCGGCCAGCAAACCGAAGAACGTACCGATCACCGCACCGATCGCCACCGACAGGAAACCGGCCTCGAGCGAAATGCGCGAACCCGCCAGAATGCGACTGAAAATATCGCGGCCCAGTGAATCGACGCCGAACCAATGCGCGGCCGATGGCCCCGCGTTCAACGCGTCGTAGTCGAAGAAATTTTCCGGATCGTACGGCACGATATGCGGCGCGAGAATCGCAACCGCAACCAGCAGCAGCACGAAAATGCCGGCGCCCAGCGCCACATGCTGCTTGCGGAATTTGCGCCAGAATTCACTCCACGGTGTGCGGATCGCGTTTTCTACGAGAGCGGCCTTGGCCGCATTCGCCTCGGTGGCTGAGATGCTCATGCGGGCCTCACTTGAAACGGATGGTCGGGTTGATGACGGCGTACAGCACGTCCACAACCAGGTTGATGATGATGAACTCAAGCGAGAACAACAGCACTTCCGCCTGAATCACCGGGTAGTCGCGCATCGCCACGGCATCCACCAGCAAGCGCCCGAGCCCCGGCCAGTTGAATACCACTTCGACCACGATCGAGCCGCCCAGCAGAAAGCCGAATTGCAGCCCCATCATCGTGATGACGGGAATCATCGCGTTGCGCAAGCAGTGTTTGATGATGACGAGCCGTTCCGGCACGCCCTTGGCGCGTGCGGTACGCACGAAATCTTCATTCATCACTTCGACGAACGAAGCACGCGTGAAGCGCGCCATCACCGCCGCCACTGCTGCACCAAGCGTGAGCGAAGGCAGCACGTAGCTCTTCCACGACCCGTCGCCAACGATCGGCAGCCAGCCGAGCTTCACCGAAAAGATTTCCATCAGCAGCATGCCGAGCGCGAACGCGGGAAACGAAATACCCGACACCGCGAGCGTCATGCCGAGCCGGTCCGGCCAGCGATTGCGCCACACCGCCGAGACGATGCCGATCCCCATGCCGAGCACCACCGCCCACACCATGCTCGCGAGCGTGAGCAACAACGTCGGCATGAAGCGCTCGCCGATTTCCTGGCTGACCGGCCGCTTGCTGCGCGTGGACGTGCCGAAGTCGCCGTGCGCGATCTTCACGAAGAAGTTGGCGAATTGCTGCGGCATCGGTTTATCGAGACCGAGATCGGCACGCACCAGTGCAACGGTCGCCTCATCCGCTTCGGGACCGGCCGCGAGACGCGCCGGATCACCGGGCAACAGATGCACGAACAGGAACACCAGCACGGCGACGATGAAGAGCGTCGGCAGCAGGCCAAAGATACGTTTGACGAGGAAGTTCAGCATGAAACCCAATCCGGCAATGATGCGGGCAACGAAAGATCTTTCAGAGCAGTACGCGACTGTCCGGCCCGTGCGTTCGTGAAGAACACACGGCGCCGAACGGTCGGCTCATCACTTGATCGCGATCTCGTCGAAATTGAACGAGCCGTCCGGCGCGACATAGGCGCCCGACAAGCGCTTGCTGCGCGCGAACACGACCTTTTCCTTAACGAGGAAGATCCACGGCGCGTCGGCCCAGATGCGTTTTTGCGCGTCGGTGTAGAGCGCGGCCTTCTGCGTGCGGTCGGTGGTTTCGAGCGCCTGCTTCAGATCGGTATCGACCGTGTCGTTCTTGTAGTACGCGGTGTTGACCATCTTCGGCGGGAACGAGACCGATCCGAGCAGCGGCGTGATCGCCCAGTCCGCTTCACCCGTCGACGACGACCAGCCCGCGTAGTACATGCGCACAGGAGCGGTTGCCGGATCCTGCGCGCTTTCCACCTTGGCGACGCGTTGACCTGCTTCGAGTGCTTCGACCTGCGCCTTGATGCCGACTTGCGCGAGTTGCTGCTGCACGAACTGAATCACCTTCTGCGCCGTCGAGTAGTTATACGCGGACCACAATGTCGTTTCGAAACCGTTCGGATAACCCGCTTCCTTCAGCAGTTCACGCGCCTTCGCCGGATCGTACGGCCAGGGGCCGAGCTTCGTCGCGTACTCGACGCCTTGCGGCACCACGCCCTCAGCCGGCGTCGCGTACCCGGCAAACGCGACCTTGATCAGCGCATCCTTATTGACCGCGTAGTTCAGCGCTTCACGCACCTTCGGATTGTCGAAGGGCTTCTGGTTGACGTTCATGCTGATATAGCGCTGGATGATCGACGGCGAAGCAATCAGATCGACCTTCGGGCTCGACTGCAATTGCGCCGCCTGTTCGAACGGCACCTGGAACGCGAAGTCCGCTTCACCAGTGCGCATCAACGCAGCACGTGTGTTGTTGTCGACCACCGGTTTCCAGTCGATCGCATCGACCTTCGGGTAGCCCTTCTTCCAGTAGCCCGCGAACTTCTTCACGGTCAGGTCGCCAGCCGGGTCCCATTTCACCAGTTCGAACGGACCTGTGCCGACCGGGTGGAACGCGATGTCCTTGCCGTACTTCTTCAGCGCGTCAGGCGAAATCATCACCGCCGACGGATGCGCCAGTACGTTGACGAACGCCGAGAACGGCGCCTTCAAGGTGATCTTCACCGTGTACGGATCGACCACTTCGGTCTTCTCGATACGGTTGAACATGTTGTAGCGTTTGAGCTTGTTCGCCGGATCAGTCACGCGGTCGAAGTTCGCTTTCACTGCGGCGGCGTTGAAGTCGGTACCGTCCTGGAACTTCACGCCATGACGCAGCTTGAACGTATAGACCTTGGCATCCGGACTCGCTTCGTAGCTATCGGCTAGCACGTTGACCAGCTTCATGTCCTTGTCGAAACCGAACAGGCCTTGATAGAACGACTTGGCGACGGCTTGCGACAGCGTGTCGTTCGCATCGTATGGATCGAGCGTCGTGAAGGTCGACGCAACAGCCATCACGGCCGTGGTATCGGCGTGCGCCACACTGCCCGCGAGCATCGCGAACACCACCGCGCCGCCGCTGACCAGCGCGCGCAAACGAAACGGAGAAGACGGGACCAGCAGGTTCATGAGGTTGGCTCCAGGCTGCGAATTGAAACAGGGTTATGTGCTGCGAGAGAAAATGGTTTTTGCTTCAGGCTTAGTGCGTGGTTCAGTTCTGCGCACGGGTACGCGGCATCTATCGCGTCTAGTAAGCGCCCCCGACCCGATGCTGCGCCACGAAATGATCCGGTCCGACCGCAATCAGCGGCGCCACGCTCGGTTCGTCATTTAGCGCGTGGATCGGGCTCGGAATCTCATCGGCGGCGAGCATGCGTTTCGCGTGACGGCGCGCCGGATCGGCGACCGGCACCGCGCCCATCAGCTTCTTCGTGTACGGGTGCTGCGGCGCTTCGAACACCGCGCGGCGCGGGCCGATCTCGACGATCTGGCCGAGATACATCACCGCCACGCGATGGCTGACACGCTCCACCACCGCCATGTCATGCGAAATGAACAGATACGCAACGCCCAGTTCGCGTTGCAGATCGAGCATCAGGTTGACGATCTGCGCCTGCACGGAGACGTCCAGTGCGGAGACGGATTCGTCGGCGATGACGACTTTGGGATTCAATGCCAGCGCACGCGCAATCGCGATGCGTTGCCGTTGTCCGCCCGAAAATTCGTGCGGATAGCGCCCTGCGGCCTCGCGTGGCAGGCCAACCTTTTCGAGCAGCCACGCCACGCGCGCTTGTGCTTCGGCGCCTTGAGCGACGCCGTGCACGAGCAGCGGCTCCATGATCGAGAAGCCGACCGTCAAGCGCGGATTCAGCGAAGCAAACGGGTCCTGAAAAATAAACTGGATATTGCGGCGCAACGCTTGCAACGCAGGGCCGGTGAGCGAGCTGATTTCCTTGCCGTCGAATTCGATCGAGCCGCTCTGGCTTTCGACGAGGCGCAGCAATGAACGGCCCGTCGTCGATTTACCGCAACCCGATTCGCCGACCAGCGCGAGCGTTTCACCCGGGCGCAGATCGAAGCTGACTTTTTCGACCGCATGCACGCGGCCGGTCAAACGCCCGAACACGCCGCTCTTGACCGGAAAGCGCGTGACCAGATCGCGCACGCGCAGAATCGGCGGCGTGCTGTCGTGGATCAACGGTTGGGTTTCTTGTGCGACGGCGGCAGCGGGACGAACGGCATCGTCGGTGCCGGTCAGCGCCGCCTGCTCGACGGTCAGAATCGGAAACTTGGCGGGCTGATCGGTGCCCTGCATCGCGCCAAGGCGCGGGACCGCCGCAAGCAATGCCTTCGTATAAGGATGCGAAGGCGCGGCGAACAACGTCTCCGACACCCCCTCTTCCACTTTCTCGCCGCGATACATCACCAGCACGCGATCGGCCACCTCGGCCACCACACCCATGTCGTGCGTGATGAAGATCACGCCCATGTTCATCTCGTCCTGCAAGCCGCGAATCAATTGCAGGATCTGCGCCTGGATCGTGACGTCGAGCGCGGTGGTCGGCTCGTCGGCGATCAGTAGTGCGGGCTTGCACGACAACGCCATCGCGATCATCACGCGTTGGCGCATACCGCCGGACAGCTGATGCGGAAAACGTGCGGCCACCCGGCGCGCTTCCGGAATGCGTACGAGTTCGAGCAGACGCAGCGTTTCGGCGTGCGCGGCAGAACGGCTCTTGCCTTGATGCAGTGCAATCGCTTCGCTGATCTGGTCGCCTACCGTGAACACCGGATTCAGCGAGGTCATCGGCTCCTGGAAGATCATCGCGATGTCGGCGCCGCGAATCGAACGCATCGTGCCGGACGACGCTTTCGCGAGGTCGAGCACGCTGCCGTCGCGGCGCCGGAAAGCGATGCTGCCGCCGGCAAGGCGCCCACCGCCATGCTCGATCAGCCGCATCAACGCGAGCGATGTCACCGATTTGCCTGAGCCCGATTCGCCGACGATCGCCAGCGTCTCGCCACGCTCGACCGTCAGCGAGAGATTGCGCACCGCGTTGACGGTCTTGTCGCCGCTGCGGAATGCGACCGACAGATTGTCGACCGCAAGCACGCGTTGCGGCGGCAAGGTTTCGATAAGCGGACGAGCGGTGTGCGATGAAGTCGGCACGATGGTTCCTTTGGATTCGGACGCGGCTAACGGTGATTCAAACGAAAACTTAAGCGGCAACTCAAGCGGCAGTTCACGCGACGATGCAGCAAGACCGCATCAGCGATAGATCGCCGTCACCGGCGACTCGCCGATCCGTGCGAAACCGCGATACATGCCCTCGGTGTTGAACGGCAGCGTGACGTTGCCGCGTGCATCGACGGCGATCAGGCCACCGCGTCCGTCGATCTTCGGCAAGCGGTTCATCACCACGTCGCGCGCTGCTTCTTCGAGCGAGACGTTGCGGTACGCCATCTGCGCCGCCACGTCGTAGGCGGCCACCATGCGCATGAACATCTCGCCAGAACCAGTGGTTGAGACCGCGCAGGTTGCGTCGTCCGCGTAACAACCCGCGCCGATCAGCGGCGTATCGCCGACCCGGCCCACCTGCTTGTTGGTGACGCCGCCTGTCGATGTCGCGGCTGCAACGTGGCCATGCTGGTCGAGCGCGACCGCGCCGACGGTGCCGAACTTGCGATTCGGATCGATCGGCTCGTGCGGCGTGGGATCGTCGTCGCTCGACGATGGCGCGGAGGCCAGCGTCGCGCCGTCGTGATCGAGCATTGCGCGCTGCTGACCGCGTGCGAGTTGCCATTGGCGATGACGCGCTTCGGTATGGAAATACTCGGGCTCGACGAATTCAAGTCCTTGTGCGGCCGCGAAGGCTTCGGCGCCTGCGCCGGTAAACAACACGTGTTCGCTGCGTTCGAGTACGCGGCGCGCCGCCAGAATCGGATTGCGTACGCGCGTCACGCAGCAGATCGCACCGGCGTCGAGCGTGCTGCCGTCCATGATGGCCGCGTCGAGTTCATGCGTGCCGGCGGCTGTGTAGACCGCGCCGCGGCCTGCGTTGAAGAGCGGACAGTCTTCGAGCAGACGGACGGCTTCGCTAACGGCGTCGAGCGCGCTGCCGCCGTCGGCGAGTACGCGCTGTCCGGCGCTCAGCACAGCGTGCAAGGCAGCGTGATAGTCGGCTTCGGCGCTGGCCGACATCGACGCGCGCAGGATCGTGCCTGCCCCGCCGTGAATGGCAATGACTGCGTTGGGGTTCATTTTTTGGCTTTGGTAGTGCGGGGAATGCGAGTGGAAGCGTTCACAGACTGCTCGCTTGTGCTGGCGACAGCAGCTTGCGGATCGGTAAGCCACGGCAGTACGAATTCGGTGACTTCGGCGGCGGCCTTCACCGAGCGTTTCGCCCGGTAGGCGACCGCGTCGCACAGCGCTTCGATAACAGCCAGCACGGCGGCATCAGCATTGGCCGCAAGTCGCCGTTCAGAGCGGATATAGAGCGAGAGATCGGCGAATTGCGCGAGCGGCGAGCGCGGGCCGTCGGTCAAAGCGAGCACGCGCGCCCCGCGACTTGCCGCACGCCGCGCAAGTTCGATTGTGTCTTCGACGTAACGCGGAAACACGATCCCGATCACCAGATCGCCTTCATTCGAAGCGAACAGACGCCGCGCGGCATGCGAGGGTCCGCCGACTAACGCAAGCGACTGCACGTTGTCGTGATACGGCATCAGGCCGTGCTCCATCAAGCCGGCGAGGAACGCGCTCGAACCCGCGCCGAGCACAAAGACGCGACGCGCGGAGATGATCGCTTCTACGGCGGCCTCGGCGGCGGCGCTGTCGATCGCTGAGCGAGTGGATTGCAGATTGGTTGCGGCCTGTTCGAGCGACGCGTCAATCACATCGTCGCCGGAAGCAAGCGATTCCTGCGCGCTACGCAGCCGCTCTACCGGCGCGAGCGTCGCTTCGAAGCCACGTACTAGCGCTTCCCGAAACTGCGGATAACCGTCGAAGCCGAGCGCGCGGGCGAAGCGATTCGCCGTCGCCACCGACGCACCGACCACACTTGCCAGTTCGTCGATTCGCATGGTCGCCGCACGGAACAGATTCGCCAGCACGTATTCGCCCATGCGCCGATGAATCGGCGTGAGGGTCGGCATCGCCGCGGCGATGCGCGTGGCGATGGCCTGCTCGGCGGGGTTCGAAGCAACGGACGAGTGATGGATCATGCGAGCAAGGCGGCCTGGTAACTGCCCTCAAAGAGGACTTCATTCGGGGGGTGTAAGCAAAATGCATGAAAGTATATTTACATAGAAATTTCGCCGAAAAAAATTCATTTTCATTTTCGAGGGTTTTCACGGACGCCCGCACCTGCCTTGGCACGCAGCGCATGCCATCCGATGAAAACCAGTTTTCATTGCGCGACTGCTGCGCCTTCAGGAATATGCGCGAGCCGCGCCGCCGGCGACATGACGATGATCAACGCCTGCACAAGGAAAGCCGCCGCGGCCGCGACCAGACACGCGTCCATCCCCCAGCGCGCACTGATCGCCGCACCGAGCAACGCGCCCAGCGGCCGCGCGCCATAGGTCGCGGTGCTGTTGAGCGCTGAGACGCGACCCATCATCCGTTCAGGTGTGATCGCCTGACGCAGCGTGGTCGAGCCGACCACCCACAAAATCGGTCCGGCGCCGAGCAGGAAGAAGCTCAGCATCGCGAGCCAGAACGACGGCGTGACGATCGTCGCCACCATCACGAGCGAAGCGAGCAAACCGCACGACGGTCCGATGATCAGCACGCGACCGAACGCGAGACGCCGCGCGATGGCCGGTGCAGCGAGCGCGCCGCACACCATGCCGACGCCATACGCGCCGAGCGTCACACCGACCATCGAAGCGCTCAAGCCCAAGCGATGCACGGCGTACGGCACATACACCGCCTGCAGCACGAAGAAACCGAGGTTGAAGAAGATCGCGGTAGCGAGCATCGGACGCAGCAACGCGTCGCGCAGCACGAAGCGCGTACCGTCGCGCAGTTCCAGCAGGAAGTGACGCTGGGGAGCAGCCGCTCGCGGCGGTTCGCGCAGCCCCGCGAGCAAGACGACGGCCAGCGCCGATAGGCCGGCCGCGCAGCCATACGCCCATCCCGCGCCGATCCAACCGACCAACAGTCCGCCGAGCGCCGGTCCCGCCGAATACGCGACGCTGCGCGCCAGTTCGAGCCGGCCGTTGGCCTGGGCGTATGCCTCGCGCGGCACGATCGACGGCACCAGCGAAGGCGCCGCGACGTTATAGGCAACCGTGCCAGTCGCGGCAATGAAGCCGAGCGCGGCGAGCAGCGGCAAGCTCAGCGCATGCGTCATCAGGAGCAGCAGCACGCACAACATTGCGATCACGCGCACGCTTTCGGCGAGCGTCATCAACGTGCGGCGCGAGCGGCGGTCGGCCCATACGCCGAGCGGAATCGACAACAACAGGAACGGCAAGGTCTGCGCGGTTTGCAGCAGACCGGTCTCGCGTGCGCCGGCGCCGAGCGCGAACACGGCGACGAGCGGCGCGGCGGCAAGGCTGATCTGCTCAGCGGATTGCGCGACCAGATTCGACCATGCGAGCCGCTGGAATGCGGCCGGCAGACGAAGCGCGGATGAAGACGACGAAGAGGAAGCGGCGTGCATCGATGAACTCCTGCGACGGGATGGGGAAAGACCATCGTGGTCGCTAAGGCGCTGCGCGGCGCTCCGCTTCTTGCGGTGTTATTCTTCGCTCGCCATGAATCTCGAAAGCATCCTCTTCACACAAGGTTTCGGCTCGCGCCGCCAATGCCGGGCGCTGATCGGCGACGGCCGCGTGAGCATCGACGGCTCCGTCTGCGCCGATGCCGACGCCGATTTCCCAACCGACGACAGCACGTTCTGCTTCAGCGTGGACGGGGCCGTCTGGCCGTATCGCGAGCACGCCTATCTGTTGCTGAACAAACCTGCCGGCTACGAATGTTCGCGCGATCCGCAGCATCATCTGAGCGTGTTCAGCCTGCTGCCGCCGCAGTTCGCCGAACGTGGCGTGCAGTGCGTGGGCCGCCTCGATCAGGACACGACCGGCCTCCTGCTGCTCTCCGACGACGGCAAGTTCGTGCATATGTTCACGTCGCCGAAACGCAAAGTGCCGAAGCTGTATATCGCGACCACGCGCCATCCCATCGACGACGCCCAGTTGCACGCCTTACGCGACGGCGTCTTGCTGCACGGCGAGCCCAAGCCGATCGTCGCTGTCGACGTAGAGGCGCGCGGCGAACACGCGCTGGCCCTCACCGTGATGGAAGGCAAATATCACCAGGTCAAGCGGATGATCGCGGCAGCCGGCAACCGTTGCGAAGCGCTGCATCGCGAGCGGATCGGTGGACTCGCATTGCCCGCGACGCTCGCGGAAGGCGCATGGCAATGGCTCGACGAAACCGACCTCGGATCTTTACGGAGCGGGTAAACAGGTAGGACCCTTTTAGAGCCTTGATGCGTCAGGAGAATCGTGTGCGCCCCCACACATAGGCTCTCGCGGACACCTGATTGCACGCTGCATCGCAGCATGCTCTTCCTTACAAGTCGCTCTATACTCGTTTAAACGAAGACTACAAAGGTCTCAGGGAGGGGCGCCATGGTCATCCACGACACTATTCAAATTTCGACCGTGATGATTGCTTTCACGTGTCTCGGGATCGTCCTGGTCGGCGGACTGCTGGTCATGATGCGGCTGCGGCACAAATATCATCCGAACCTGATCGGCGCGCTGATCGGCGCCATGCTGTGTTTCCTGTTGCTGGAGGCATTGCCGGCGCTGACGTAAGCCAGCGCGGCAGGGAATCTGACCGGGTCATGCCTGGCGCTGCGAGCATTTGATTTTCCCTCGGCCGAATACCTTGAAAACGCGCCGCCTGCCGGCGCGTTTTCAATTTCCACGCTTCGCGAAAAAATCCTCGACACTCGGATATTGCAAGCGCACGCGCAACTCCTCTTTGAGGCGCCGATTCACGAGCCGCCTCGATTCACGCATGAAGGACAGCAAGGTCGGCTCGATCTGCTGCTCCGCCTCCGCGCGCGTGATGCGAGGCGCGCGCTCGAGGCCGAACGCATCGGCCACCGCATCGAAGTACTCTCCCATTTTCAGCGACGTATCGTCGGACGCATGAATCACGCGCCCCGGCCGCCCGTGGGTGGCGAGACGCACGAGGATCGCGGCCAGGTCGTCGGCGTGGATATGGTTGGTGTAGACGTCGTCGGCGTCGATCAGGGCAGGAGTGCGCTTTTCCAGCCGCGCGAGCGGCAGGCGGTTGCTCGCATAGATGCCCGGAATCCGCGCGATGCTGGCAGCGACCACGCCGCGCGCGGTGGCGCGCCGCAATTGCCGCTCGGCCGAGACGCGCCGCTTGGCGCGTGCATTAGCCGGCTGCGGCGCGCGCGTCTCGTCGATCCACGTGCCGCCACAATCGCCGTACACGCCTGTCGTGCTCGCGTACACCAGCCTCACAGGCACGTGCGGAGCGGCGGTCCAGCGCACCCTGTCGGGTACAATATTGGCTGCTTCAGATTCCGCCCATGAGGCACTCAAGTTGCGCAACCCGCGGCGCAGCCGCCCTACCGGCGCCACCGCGCCGCGCGCGGCGCGCATCGCCCGATCACGGCGTGCGCTCAACGTTGCGAGCAAGGCGCGGGTGCGGCGGTCATCGTCACCGGTCTTTTGCGGTGGCGCGAGATGCAGCACCGTCGGCGCGAGGCCGGCAAGCCGTTTCAGGCTGCGGCGCGCGTCGAGGTCGCCGACCAGCGGCGTGACGCCGGCGGCGCGCAATTCGGCACCGCGCTCGGCGTGGCTGGTGAGCGCGAAGACATGCGCGTGTGGCCGCAACAGGGGCACGCAGCGCATGCCAACGTCCCCGCAGCCAACAATCAACACGCGCGGCCGGCGTAAATTTCGTGTCGCTTTCATGGTGGACGCATTGTAGCCGTCAAGCGCGGCAGGTACCGCACAGTTGCACAGCGGGTCCGATAACGATTACCGACTTTTCGATTTCGAACACTCTATGGCATTTAACGTCACGCTCCGGCAAAGCGGCCGGCAGTTTCAGGTAGAACAGGACGAACCGGTCCTGATCGCGGCCTTGCGCCAGGGCATTGGTCTGCCGTACGGCTGCAAGAACGGCGCCTGCGGCTCATGCAAAGGCACCGTGGTCAGCGGTCAGATCGAACAGCGTCAGCATTCGTCGTCGGCTTTGTCGAACGACGAAAAGACGCGCGGCATGGCCCTCTTCTGCTGCGCGACGGCCTGCTCCGATCTCGAAGTGGATATCCGCGAAGTAGCCGGCGTAGGCGACGTGCAGGTCAAGAAACTGCCGTGCCGAGTGAACGCGATCGAGCGCAAGGCCGACGATGTCGTCGTGCTGAAGTTGCAATTGCCCGCTAACGAGCGTCTGCAATATCTGGCCGGCCAGTACCTCGAATTCATTCTGAAAGACGGCAAGCGCCGCAGCTATTCGATGGCGAGTGCGCCGCACACCGAAGGCCCGATCGAATTGCATATCCGTCATATGCCCGGCGGCGCATTCACGGACCACGTGTTCAACACGATAAAAGAGCGTGACATCCTGCGCTTCGAAGCCCCGCTCGGCACCTTCTTCCTGCGTGAAGACTCGGACAAGCCGATCGTGCTGCTCGCCTCGGGCACGGGCTTCGCGCCGCTGAAGGCGATCGTCGAACACGCGGTGTTCAAGAACCTGAACCGGCCGATGACGCTTTATTGGGGCGCGCGCCGCAAGAAGGACCTGTACCTGCTCGAGCTCGCCGAGCAATGGGCTCGCGAGATTCCGAACTTCAAGTTCGTGCCGGTGCTGTCGGAACCGGACGCGGGCGACGCGTGGACGGGTCGCGTCGGCTTCGTGCATCGCGCGGTGATCGAGGATCTGCCGGACCTGTCGCCGTATCAGGTGTACGCGTGCGGCGCACCGGTGATGGTCGAGTCGGCACAGCGCGATTTCACCCAGCATCATGGGCTGCCGGAAGACGAGTTCTACGCGGACTCCTTCACGAGCGCGGCGGATCTGGCGAACGCGGTTTGAGGGAGTGCGTAGCATCGGCGCAGGTGCGTCGATGCTCGCGAAGCGGAGTTCTGAAAGCACGGCTATGCATATGGCCGTGCTTTGCGCATGGATGATTTGCACGGACGAACGCGTCGAGTCTGATCTGCAACGCGTGCGCCTGATTTTCTAGCGCCGCATGCTCTGGCTTGAGCAGCTTGCGCAATGCGATTTCGACCACCGCAGTAACGCTCATCAGTGCACCGGCAAGCTGCAACATCTCCTGATGAAGAGCGACGGCTGCACGAGTGCTGCCTGCCATTGCCTGAAACGTACCGAGACGTTCGCCCGAAAGCAGTGCGGCGACTGCAGTAATTTCTTCATCTGTCAGGTGCTTCATTGACCTTTGGCTCCTGTGCTTTTAGAATTGCTTGCGATAAGTCGGGATCAGCGTCGGCAGCTATCTTCGGATGGGCGGACCCCCGGCTTCCTGATTGAAAATGGGCGCTCTCCTGAGCGCCCATTTGCATTTCTGGCGGCCGTTTGTACCGCTTTATGCCGGCTTGTTCCGCCCTGCCGGACAGCTGCTCAAACAGCCAATTTCACATTTTAGTCAGCCGCCGATCTCATAATCGGCGTACAACCTGGTCTGCCGCTGCGGACAAAAAATATCCGCCCAATGCAAATTCATGGTTTACACCAGCGCTTTTCTTGTCGTATTCTTTCGCGCATGAACCGCATCCAGTCCGAACTCCGACGTCGCCGCTCGCCGCTCCCTTAGGGGCGCCGCTGGCTTCGTCACGGATTCGCGCCGCACAACGGCGCAAGCAGTTCGAATCATGAAAGCCACGGCATGCCGTGGCTTTTTTGTTTGCTTTTTTTGTTTTCACCGGCCGCTGCTTCATTTGAGGCCAACCGCTCACTCACCCTTCACCCCGCTGTCTGGAGCTTGCCGTCATGAATTTCAATGAGTACCCGATCGAGTCGCTGATGTACATCACGAACCGGCCCGAAATCGTTTTCACGCACGGCAAGGGCTCGTGGCTCTACGACAATAACGGCAAGCGATATCTGGATTTCATCCAGGGCTGGGCGGTCAACAGCCTCGGCCATTGCAACGACGGCATGATCGAAGCGCTCAACACGCAATCGAAGCTGCTGCTGAATCCGTCGCCGGCCTTCTACAACGAGCCGATGGCGAAGCTCGCCGGACTGCTCACCCAGCACAGCTGCTTCGACAAGGTGTTCTTCGCGAACAGCGGCGCCGAAGCGAACGAAGGCGCAATCAAGCTCGCGCGCAAGTGGGGCAAGAAGTTCAAGGACGGCGCGTTCGAAATCATCACGTTCGATCACAGCTTCCACGGCCGCACGCTCGCCACCATGTCGGCAAGCGGCAAGCCGGGTTGGGACACGATCTACGCACCGCAAGTGCCGGGCTTCCCGAAGGCGGATCTGAACGACATCGCATCGGTCGAAAAGCTGATCAATGCGAAGACCGTCGCGGTAATGCTGGAGCCGATTCAGGGCGAAGGCGGCGTGATTCCCGCCACGCGCGAGTTCATGCAGCAACTGCGGGCGCTGACCAAGAAACACAATCTGCTCCTGATCGTCGACGAAGTGCAAAGCGGTTGCGGCCGTGCCGGCACCTTGTTCGCGTATGAACTGTCGGGCATCGAGCCGGACATCATGACGCTCGGCAAGGGCATCGGTGGGGGCGTGCCGCTCGCGGCGCTGCTCGCCAAAGCTGAAATCGCCGTGTTCGAAGCAGGCGACCAGGGCGGTACTTACAACGGCAATCCGCTGATGACTGCGGTCGGCTACTCGGTGATCTCGCAGCTGACCGCGCCGGGCTTCCTCGAAGGCGTGCGTGCACGCGGCGAATATCTGCGCGCCAAGCTGCTCGAACTGTCGGAAGAGCGCGGCTTCGAAGGCGAACGCGGTGAAGGTCTACTGCGCGCCCTGCTGCTCGGCAAGGACATCGGCAACCAGATCGTCGAGAAGGCTCGCCTGATGCAGCCCGACGGCCTGCTGCTGAACGCGGCGCGTCCGAACCTGCTGCGTTTCATGCCGGCACTGAACGTCACGAATGAAGAAATCGACCAGATGATGGCGATGCTGCGTTCGATTCTCGACACGCTGTAATCACACAGGAAAGCGCGTATGACGACGACCGCAACGCTATCGATCCGCCGCTTCGAAGCGAGCGACACCGACGCCGTGGTCGCGCTGTGGCAGGAAGCATTCCCCGAGTATCGGGACGTGACGAGACCACAGCGCAATCCGCATCTGTCGATCGCCAACAAGCTGGCGACGCAGCCGGAACTGTTCTTTGTCGCCGTGTTCGACGAGCGTATCGTCGGCACGGTGATGGGCGGTTATGACGGGCACCGAGGCTGGCTGTATTCGCTCGCGGTGGATGAATCGTTGCGACGTCACGGCATCGGCACGCGCCTCGTCGCCCATGTCGAAAACGCGCTGACCGAACGTGGATGCCCGAAGCTGAATTTGCAGGTGCTCTCCGCGAAGGACGACGTGCGCGCGTTCTATGAAGCGCTCGGGTATCGTGCGGATGCTGTTATCAGTCTCGGCAAACGACTGGGCGAACTGGCGGAAACGCCGGCGGCTTAAGCGCGGGCAATCGCCTGAATAGAAAAAGGCCGCATGCGCTTCGATCGCGCATGCGGCCTTTTTGCGTCTACAGCAAATTTAACCCGAGTTATTCACCCAGATAAGCTGCCCGAACCTTCGGGTCATCCAGCATCTGCTTCGCATCACCGGACATCGTCACCAGGCCCGAGTCCATCACGTAGCCGCGGTTCGCCGCCTGCAACGCGAGACGCGCGTTCTGCTCGACCAGCAGCACCGTCATGCCTTCAGCCGAGATCGCCCGCACCACTTCGAAGATCTTCTCGACCATGATCGGCGACAGACCCATCGACGGTTCATCCAGCAACAACAACTTCGGCTTGCTGATGATCGCGCGCGCCATTGCCAGCATCTGCTGTTCGCCGCCCGACAACGTGCCCGCATATTGCGTCGCACGTTCCTTCAGGCGCGGAAAAAAGCCGAACATACGATCGACGTCTGCCTTGATGGCGTCGGTGTCGTTGCGCAGATACGCACCCATCTGCATGTTCTCGACGATCGACATGCGTGAGAAAATCCCGCGGCCTTCCGGCACCATCGCGAGACCGCGCTTGAGCAGCTCGTGCGCCGGGATGCCCTTGATCGACTCACCCATGTACTCGATATCGCCTGCCGAGTACGGCTTCAGACCCGTGATCGCCTTCATCGTCGTGGTCTTGCCCGCGCCGTTCGCGCCGATCAGCGTGACCAGTTCGCCCTGCGCAACTTCGAGATCGATACCCTTGACTGCCTGGATGCCGCCGTAATTGACCTGCAGGCCCTTGATTTTCAACATTGCCGTTGCCATTAGTGGACCCCCGCACCCAGATAAGCTTCGATCACCTTCGGATCCTTCTGCACGTCTGAAGGCAGACCTTGCGCAATCACCTTGCCGTAGTCGAGCACCGTCATCTGGTTGCACAGACCCATCACCAGTTTCACGTCGTGCTCGATCAGCAGAATCGTCTTGCCGTCGCTGCGGATCTTGTCGAGCAGCTTGGTCAGCTCGACCTTTTCCGTTGCGTTCATGCCGGCAGCCGGTTCATCCAGTGCGAGCAGCTTCGGATCCGTTGCCAGCGCGCGGGCGATTTCCAGACGGCGCTGGTGACCGTACGACAGATTGCGCGACGTGTAGTCCGCGTACTGCGCAATGCCGACGTATTCCAGCAGTTCGATCGCGCGTTCCTTGATCTCGCGCTCTTCCTTGCGCTCGGCCGGCGTCTGGAACACCGCGCCGATCAGGCCGTGCTTGGTACGCACATGACGGCCGACCATCACGTTTTCCAGCGCAGTCATACCGCCGAACAGACGGATGTTCTGGAACGTACGCGCAATCCCCGCCTTCGCCACCTGATAGACGGCGGTCGGCGTGTACTCCGTGCCGTCGAGCTTGAACTCGCCCGAATCCGGCGTGTACAGACCCGTGATCACGTTGAAGAAGGTCGTCTTGCCGGCGCCGTTCGGGCCGATCAGGCCGTAAATCTGGCCCGACTTGATCTGCAGGCCGACGTCGGACAGCGCCTGCAGGCCGCCGAAGCGCTTGTTCACGCCCTTGACGGACAGTCGAATGTTATCGCTCATATTTTTCTCCGTCCGTTAGGCACGCACCGGCTTCTTGCCGCTGCGCTTCGCCAGTTTCGCAATCTTGTCTTCGTGCTTCGGCGACGGCCACAGGCCTTCCGAGCGGTACAGCATGATCACGACCATCGCGAGGCCGTACAGCAACTGACGGATCACTTCGGTATCGACGATTTCATGACCGAAGATCGCGTTCTGCAGCGGACCCATCGTCGAGCGCAGGAATTCCGGGAACACTGCGAGCAGCACCGCACCGAGAATCACGCCAGGGATGTGGCCCATACCGCCCAGCACCACGCAGGCCAGCACCACGACCGATTCCCAGAACGTGAACGATTCCGGCGACACGAAGCCCTGGAACGAACCGAACATCGCGCCCGACAGGCCGCCGAACGACGCGCCCATCGCGAAAGCCAGCAGCTTCACGTTACGGGTGTTGATACCCATGGCCTTGGCGGCGATTTCATCTTCACGAATGGCGGCCCATGCACGGCCGATCCGCGAGTGCTGCAAACGCGTACAGGTCCAGATCACGAACAGCGCGCACAACACGAACAGGTAGTAGTACGAGTACACCGACGGGAACTGCAAGCCGAACAGCGAGTGGGTTTGCGCGAGGCTGAAACCCCCGACGTTGACCGGATCGATCCCCGTGATCCCCTTCGGACCATTGGTGATGTTCACCGGACGGTCGAGGTTGTTCATGAAGATCCGCACGATTTCCCCGAAGCCCAGGGTCACGATCGCGAGATAGTCGCCACGCAGACGCAGGGTCGGCGCGCCGAGCAGAACGCCGAAGGTCGCGGCTAGCGCCATCGCAATCGGCACGATGATCCAGATCGGCGTATGCAGGCCGCCCGGGAACAGGTGCGCGATCCACTCGAACTGCGAGGTCAGGTGCGGCGAACTCAGGAGAGCAGCAACGTAGGCGCCGATTGCGTAGAACGCGATGTAGCCCAAGTCCAGCAGTCCGGCGAAGCCAACCACCACGTTAAGACCCAGCGCGAGCATCACGTACAGCATCGCGAAGTCGAGCACGCGGACCCAGTAGTTGCCGCCTGCCGCGCCGATGATCATCGGTGCCGCGATCACGAAGATCGCGGTGATGATGCCGACGGTCAACGTCTTCGTCAGGTTCTTTTCAGGGATGAGCGTCGTGGACGGCTCGATCGGTTGAATTGAGGTCATGTCTGTCTACTCCTTATGCTCGATCAGCAACACGTTCGCCCAACAGGCCCGACGGACGGAACACCAGCACGATAATCAGCACGATGAATGCGAACACGTCCTGGTAGTTACTGCCGAATACACCGCCCGTGAGGTTGCCGATATACCCCGCCCCCAACTGTTCGATCAGGCCGAGCAGCACGCCGCCCACCATTGCCCCGCCGAGGTTGCCGATCCCGCCCAGCACCGCCGCGGTAAAGGCCTTCAAACCTGGGATGAAGCCCATATAGAAGTGTGCGTTACCGTATTCGGACGCGATCATCACGCCGGCAAGAGCGGCCAGCGCCGAGCCGATCATGAAGGTCGCCGAAATCACGAAGTTCGGGTTCACGCCCATCAGGCTGGCAACGCCCGGGTTCTCAGCGATCGCACGCATCGCGCGGCCGAGCTTGGTCTTGTGGACCAGCAGCAGCAGACCGCCCATCACGAGGAACGCCACCACGATGATCACGATTTCGGTCATCGAGATCACGGCGCCAGGCGTCGTGTCGGTGGCCTTGATCACGTTGATCGGGTCGGTAGGCAACAGCTGCGGGAACGGCAGCGGGTTGCGCGACCAGATCATCATCGCGAGGGTTTGCAGCAGGATCGACACACCGATCGCGGTGATCAGCGGGGCGAGACGCGGTGCTTTACGCAACGGCCGGTAGGCCACGCGCTCAATCGTGTAGCCGACCACCGAGCAAACCACTGCCGCGATGATCAACGCGATGATGAGCGTCGGCACATTGCCGAGGCCGGGGAAGTGGTTCTGAAGCACGCCTATGGCTGAGAGCGCAACCATCGCGCCCACCATCAACACATCGCCGTGCGCGAAGTTGATGATGCCCAGGATGCCGTAAACCATCGTATAGCCCAGTGCGATGATGGCGTAAACGCTGCCAAGCACCAGCCCGTTGAGGACCTGCTGGATGAAGATATCCATTTAATGCTCCTTAGCCCGTGCGACTGGATTCGCGTTCTTCATCAGCCGGTGGGCGGTGATGCGGTACGCCAATCTCAACGGCACTGCGGGTACTGATGTAAAAGACCGGTAAGGGTTATCCGCTGCCCGTTTCGTCTTACGACTGGGATGCAGTCGGGGACGAATCGATGGCGGATGCAAAAACGGCACCGTTGGGTGGTTTCGGTGCCGTCAGGCTGTACGTCCCGTCATCACATCTTCACGACGTCGAGAACCGCTTTCTTGCCGTCCTTGAAGTCGTAAAGCGTAATGGCGCCCTCTTTCAAATCACCCTTGTCGTCGAACGCGATGTGGCCGATTACCCCGTTGTAATCGGTGGACGGCATCGCAGCCAGCACCTTGGGCGCCTCGATAGAATTAGCGCGCTTCATTGCATCGACAATCACGTACACAGCGTCATACGTGAACGGTGCGTAAATCTGCACCGGCGTGTGGAAGCGGTCTACGTACTTCTGTTCGAAGTCCGCTCCCTTGTCCATTTTCGAAAGCGCGAGTCCCGCCTCCGAACAGACCAGGTTTTGCACGGCGGTTCCCGCCAGCTCACCCACCTTGTCGGTACACACACCGTCGCCGCCAAGGATTTTTGCCCTGATACCGAGCGCCGCCGCCTGTTTGGCAAACGGCCCGCCCGTCGCGTCCATTCCGCCGAACATGATCACGTCCGGCTGAACACTCTTGATCTTTCTAAGGACGGCTTGAAACTCCGTAGCCCTGTCATTCGTGGCTTCACGCGCGACGATCTTCGCCCCGCTCGCCTGTACCGTCTTCGCGAACTCGTCGGCCAGTCCCTTACCGTATACGGTCGAGTCGTCGACAATCGCGATGCGTTTCGCGCCGAGCACTTTCGTCGCGTAGTTGGCCAGCGCCGGGCCCTGCTGGGCATCGGTCGCGACCACCCGATAAGTCGTCTTGAAACCTTGCTGCGTGTACCCCGGATTTGTCGACGACGGCGAGATCTGCACGATCCCGGCATCGCTATAGATCTTTGACGCCGGAATCGAGACACCTGAATTCAGGTGGCCGACCACGGCGACAACGTGATCGTCGACAAATTTTTCAGCGACCTCCGTACCCGTTTTCGGGTCCGCTGCATCATCTTGTGCGTCGAGCTCCAACTGGATCTTGTGACCGTCGATGGTCAAGCCCTGCTTATTGATTTCCTCGACCGCCAGACGCGCGCCGTTTTCATTGTCCTTGCCAAGATGCGCAATGCCGCCCGTCAATGGGGCCGCATGACCGATCTTCACAACAGTTGCTTCACTCGCCGGTGCCGCTGCCGCCGTGGCAGCCGATGCACCTGCTCCCGCCTCGCCTTCCTGCTTTTTGCCGCACGCGGTCAACATCGCAACCGCGGTCACGATGGACACGGCGTAAGCAAACTTGACTCGCATTAAGTAGGTCTCCTGCGCCTTGCAAAATCTATTGTTCGGGACCCGGAGGCCTTGAGAACGCGCGCATTGTAACTCCAATTATGCGACGGGCAATATTGTTGAAACGGTGGGGTTTTCCTGCATTGCAACCTTATTTTGAGAGAGGAATTCCGCAAAAGGCGCAACCGGGTTGCGACTATTTTTCGTGCATCAGTTGCACCATCGTCGCACCCAATGGCATCAAGTGTTGCAGCGATCTGGCCCGATCCCTGATTGCGCCGTGGTTCGCGTTAAGTATTACGTTTCCATTGATATCAGAATGCGCGCACTATTTTAGTGCGTCAAAAATCGGGGCAACACGTTTGAAACGATTTAAACGGGGCCACATCGTCCAAAAATTGTTTAAAAGCCAAATCACAATTCAAAGGAATTTGTGTGGGAGAACACTTAAAACGGCCCAGGGCGCTGATCTGGCACTTTATTTTGGACGGGCCCACGAATCCGCGGACGTAAAAAAAGCGCGCCCTTGGGCGCGCTTTCCTTTCAGAAACGTCGGCTGATTGTCAGGCAGGCAGACCCAGCCCGCGCGGCAGCGGAAATGCGATGTTTTCCTCAATGCCGTCGAGCGCGCGCACGTTGCGCACGCCAAGCTCACGCAACCGGCCAATCACCGCTTGCGCCAGCGCTTCCGGCGCCGAGGCGCCCGCCGTCACACCGATCCGGCGCTTGCCTTCGACCCATACCGGATCGATCTGGTCTGGCGAGTCAACCATATAAGAAGGCACGCCAAGCTTTTCGGCCAGCTCGCGCAACCGGTTCGAGTTCGAACTATTCGGGCTGCCAACCACGATCACGACGTCGCATTGCGGCGCCATGAACTTGACCGCGTCCTGGCGGTTTTGCGTGGCGTAGCAGATGTCCTGCTTCTTCGGCTCGCGGATCGCCGGATATTTCGCCTTCAGGGCGCCGATGATCTCGGCTGCGTCGTCGACCGACAGAGTGGTTTGCGTCACGAACGCGATCCGCTCGGGATCGGCCAACTGCAAGGCCAGCACGTCTTTGATGTCTTCCACCAGATGCATGCCTTCGCCCGCCTGCCCCATCGTGCCCTCGACTTCAGGGTGGCCCTTGTGGCCGATCATCACGATGTCGAAGCCGTCCTGGCGCATTTTCGCGACTTCGATATGCACCTTGGTCACGAGCGGACAGGTGGCGTCGTACACCCGCAGGCCGCGCGACTCGGCTTCCGAGCGCACCGCTTTCGACACGCCATGCGCGCTGAAAATGACCGTATTGCCGGCCGGCACTTCTTCCAGTTGCTCAATGAAAATTGCGCCCTTCTTGCGCAAATCCTCGACGACATAGGCGTTATGGACGATTTCGTGGCGCACGTAAATCGGCGAGCCGTGCAGCTTGATGGCCCGCTCTACGATTTCAATGGCCCGATCGACGCCGGCACAGAACCCACGCGGCTGCGCCAGCAGGATCTCGGTTTCGGCAAGAGTCGTATCCGTGATGCTCATGTTTACAGAATCCCGATGATTTTCACTTCAAACGCCAGCGCCTGGCCGGCAAGCGGATGGTTGAAATCGAACAACGCCGACGTCTCGCCAACTTCCTTGAGGACGCCCGCGTAGCGGCCGCCACCCGGCGCGTTGAATTCGACCAGGTCACCCGGCGAGAAATCCTCGCCGATCATGCTGTTTTCGCGCAGCGTGGCCAGCGAGACCCGCTGGATCAACTCCGGATTGCGCGGACCGAACGCCTGACCCGGCGTTAGCTGAAAGGTCGAATGGTGGCCCACCTTCAAACCCAGCAAAATGTCTTCCAGCGGCGGCGCCAGTTGACCCGCGCCGAGCAGCAGCGTAGCCGGATTGTCGGTAAACGTATTGATGACTTCGGCGCCATCGGCAAGGGAAAGCCGGTAATGAAGCGTGACGTGTGAACCGGGTTTCACTTCGGAAATGTCGATGATGCTCATGCAATGCTCGCTCAGTCGAAGCGCTCTGCACGCGTGCGCCGCGGGCGCAGTTGACGCCGCAGTTGACGCGCGTGGCAAACCCTCGGGGTGCCGTGCGCAAAGCGTCTATTGTAAGCCACATAGCGGGCGGCGGCTTGGCCGTCGCGCGCATCGCGGCACGGCCGCGCACCGCGCGCCGCCACAAATCCGAACTGGAGGATGTATATCTATATGGCTGACTATGCCTGCACGATGGACGAAGCGACACTGGAAGCGGCGTTGCCGGAGCCCGCTGCGCCCGACGCCGCCGTACTCGCGGCCCCCGCCCCGGCGTCGCCACGCGCTGGCGCCGCGGCTGGTCATACCGCAGCGGACAGCTCTGCCGAAGCCGCCGCGGACGGCGCCACACCTCTGACCCGGCCGCTTGTACGCGGCAAATGGCACAAGAACGACATGCCACGCGAGCGGCTGATCGAGGAAGGGCCCAGCGTCCTGTCCGACACCGAAATGATCGTGCTGGTGCTCGGCGCGGGGCTGCCGGGCCACGACGTGTTCAACGTTGCACGCACCCTGCTCGACCGCTTCGGCTCGCTACGCGCGATGCTCGACGCAACTTACTCGGACTTCGACGGCCTGCGCGGTATCGGGCCGGCGAAAAAAACCCAGCTGATGGCCATTATGGAAATGGCGCGGCGTTCGCTGGTCGATAAAATGCGTGATCGCTCGCTAATGAACTCGCCTGAGGCCGTGCAAGACTATCTGCGCCTGCGTATCGGCGGAAGTCCCCACGAAGTCTTCCTGTCGCTCTTTCTCGACGCCCGCCACCGTCTGATCCGCTGCGAGGAGAGCGCCCGAGGCACGCTCACGCGCATGGCCGTCTATCCGCGCGAAATCGTGCGGCGGGCGCTAAACCTGAATGCGGCCAGCCTGATCGTCGCGCATAATCACCCTTCCGGCGCCGTCCAGCCGAGCGCGAGCGACTGCCGGCTGACGCATACGCTGCGCGAAGCCCTTGCGCTGATCGACGTACAATTGATCGACCATCTGGTGATCGGCGCGGATCACACGTACTCGTTTGCCCGCGCCGGCTGGCCCTAACACGGCGCCAACCAGGGTCGCAGCAACGTCGTGCCGAGTTCAGCATCGCAAATAAGGTTTGATTTTGCGGCTTTTTTTCTGCTAGAATTCCGGTTTGCCTATTTCCAACCCCCTGTTCCGAAGCCACCAAGGCGTTCCGGAAAGGAAACGTGCCTCGAGTTTCAATAAACTCTCAAGCGCGGCTCTTTTCGGGAAACTTTCACGGCGTTCGAACTCAGAATTAGCGTATTAGGAGTGCTCTCATGGCACGCGTATGCCAAGTAACTGGGAAAGCGCCGATGAGCGGCAACAACGTTTCCCACGCGAACAACAAAACCAAGCGCCGGTTCCTGCCGAACCTGCAAAACCGCCGTATTTGGGTGGAAAGCGAAAACCGTTGGGTGCGTCTGCGCGTTTCGAACGCCGGCCTGCGCCTGATCGACAAGAACGGTATCGACGCTGTGCTCGCAGATCTGCGCGCACGCGGTGAAGCCTAAGGAGTAAATCATGGCGAAAGGCGCACGCGACAAGATCAAGTTGGAATCGACCGCAGGCACGGGTCACTTCTACACGACGACAAAGAACAAACGCAACATGCCGGAAAAGATGCTGATCAAGAAATTTGATCCGGTCGTCCGTAAGCACGTTGACTACAAGGAAACCAAGATTAAATAAATCTTGGCTCCTGCCTGACGAAGGCAAAAAGATTCGCAAAAAAGCCTCGCATTCGTGCGAGGCTTTTTTGTTTTCAACTTCCCAGTATCGTGCTGATTAGCTCTCCTTTGCCCACTTAGGACAGTCTTATCCCGTTCGGCCAGCTTTCCCTCATTCGTCGCGACGCGTATCCTTTCTCGTTTTGGCGGCATGCACACAGCATGCCGTCATGGCAAAACGAAAGACGGAGATGCAGGCGATGGAATTCGATGTAGCGATTGTCGGTAGCGGTCTGGCAGGCTTGAGCGTCGCGCTCAACCTCGCGGAGACCCGGCGGGTTGCGGTGGTCGCCAAGCGATCGATGACCGAAGGCGCGAGCGATTGGGCGCAAGGCGGAATCGCCGCCGTTCTTGATTCGGCAGACAGCATCGAAAACCACGTGCGCGACACACTGATCGCCGGCGGCGGCCTGTGCGATGAGGCGGCGACGCGCTTTATCGTCGAGCATGGCCGCGCTGCGATCGAATGGCTAATCGCGCAAGGCGTGCCGTTCACCAAAGACGACGCCGCCGAACTCGGCTTTCATCTGACACGCGAAGGCGGCCACAGCCATCGTCGGATCATTCACGCTGCGGATGCAACGGGACATGCCGTGGTCACCACGCTCAGCGAGCGCGTACGCCGTCATCCGAACATCACCCTGCTCGAGGACCATTACGCGATCGACCTGATCACGTCCGACCGCCTCGGTTTGCCGGGGCGTCGCTGCCATGGTCTGTATGCACTCGATCTGCAAAGCGGCCGCACCGTGACAATCGAAGCGCCGCATACCGTGCTCGCCACCGGCGGCGCCGGCAAGGTCTATCTGTACACCACCAACCCCGACACTGCGACCGGCGACGGCATCGCAATGGCCTGGCGCGCCGGCTGCCGCGTGTCGAACATGGAATTCATCCAGTTCCATCCCACCTGCCTGTTCCATCCTTATGCGAAGTCGTTCCTGATCTCGGAAGCGGTACGCGGCGAAGGTGGCATTCTGAAGCTGCCGGACGGCACGCGCTTCATGCCGAACCACGATGAGCGCGCCGAACTCGCGCCGCGCGACATCGTCGCGCGCGCAATCGACTTCGAGATCAAGAAGCGCGGCATCGACTGCGTCTATCTCGACATCAGCCATCAGCCGCCCGAATTTCTGCGCGAGCACTTCCCGACGATTCTGGCTCGCTGCCTGGAATTCGGCATCGACATCACCAAAGAGCCGATTCCGGTTGTGCCCGCCGCGCACTACACGTGCGGTGGCGTCGTGACGGACCTGGCGGGCAGGACTGACCTCGCCGGTCTCTATGCGGTCGGTGAAACGTCATGCACAGGCCTGCACGGTGCGAACCGGCTTGCCAGCAATTCCTTGCTCGAGTGTCTCGTGATCGGGCGCTCCGCCGCGCAGGCGATCGAGGAAGAAGGCTTCAGCGCCGCCGTCCATGCTCCGCTGCCTGACTGGGACGAAAGCCGTGTGTCCGATCCGGACGAAGAAGTGGTGGTCGCGCACAACTGGGATGAACTGCGCCGCTTGATGTGGAACTATGTCGGCATCGTGCGGACGGACAAACGGCTGGCCCGAGCCAAGCATCGGCTTGCCTTACTGCGTGACGAGATTCATGAGTATTACGCGAACTTCAAGGTGAGCCGCGATTTGCTTGAACTGCGCAATCTGGTCGACGTGGCGTCATTGATCGTCGAAGGCGCTCGTTCACGGCGTGAAAGCCGCGGCTTGCACTTTAGCCGCGATTGGCCGGCGACGTTGCCGAAAGCGCTGCCGACTGTGCTATCGCCGGAACATGTGCGTAACCGCAACGTGTGATTTCTGAAGCTGAAGTGAAAAAGCCATCGCCGGTTTCCCTGCGATGGCTTTTTCATGGATGGCGAACGCTTAAGCGTGCACGGTTCAGACGATTCGCATCGAGTAATCCGTCGCACGCACATCTTTGGTCAACGCGCCGATCGACACGCGGTCGACGCCTGTTTCCGCAATGGTACGCACCGTCTCGAAGTTCACACCGCCAGACACTTCCAGCACCGCTCGCCCCGCCGTGATACGCACTGCTTCACGCATCGCGTCGAACGAAAAGTTGTCCAGCAGAATGGATTGCGCGCGATGCGCCAACGCGGTTTCCAATTGTGCGAGCGTTTCGACTTCGATCTGAATCGACACGCCTGCATTCAGCGCGAGCGCCGCATCCATTGCGGCCCCGACACCGCCCGCTGCAGCGATGTGGTTTTCCTTGATCAGAATGCCGTCGTACAAAGCGAGCCGCTGATTCGCACCGCCGCCCACGCGCACGGCGTATTTCTGCGCGAGCCGCAAGCCCGGCAAGGTCTTACGCGTATCGAGGATGCGCGTTTGAGTGTGGGCGATTGCGTCGACATAGCGGCGCGTTGCGCTCGCCACGCCCGACAGCAGCTGCAAGAAATTCAACGCATTGCGTTCCGCAGTCAACAGCGCACGGACAGGGCCACGCAGTTCGCAGACCGGCGTATCCGCGGTCATCCGATCGCCCTCGCGATAACGCCACTGCACTTCGATGCGCGGATCGACCTGGCGCATCACCGCGTTGAACCAGAGCACGCCGCACAGCACGGCATCTTCACGCACGATGATGCGTGCATCGCGCACGTCGTCCGCAGGAACAAGGCGACCGGTTTGATCACCTGCGCCAACATCTTCTGCCAGCGCGTCAGCGACGTTACGCGCCAACGCCGCATCGAATGCCGCGCCGTACTGCGCATGAATCTCCGCGAACAGCGGCGACACCGCCTCGACCTGATTGCGCTCCACTGCCCCTTCAACCGCCCCCATTACGCCGCTCCCACGTTCGAATACAGTTGCGCGTCGCGTGCGAGATCGCCGCTGGCTTGCACGCGCTTCTTGTGACGCGCCGCGAAGTCGAGCATCCGGTCGATCGGCAGACGCGCGCGCTCGCCGATCGCTCGATCGACGAAGATTTCGTTGTGCCCACGTTCGAGCACCTCGGCTAGATTTGCGAGGCCGTTCATCGCCATCCACGGGCAATGCGCGCAACTCTTGCAGGTCGCGCTGTTGCCGGCCGTGGGCGCGGCGATCAACGTCTTGCCAGGCGCGGCGAGTTGCATCTTGTGCAGAATGCCGAGATCGGTCGCCACGATGAAATGCGTCGCGTCGAGTTTTTGCGCGGCGTCGATCAACTGCGTGGTCGAGCCGACCACATCTGCTTGCGCGACCACGTTAGCCGGCGACTCCGGATGCACCAGCACTTTCGCGCCCGGATACTCGGCGCGCAGCAGATCGAGTTCGATGCCTTTGAATTCGTCGTGCACGAGACACGAGCCCTGCCACAGCAGCATGTCCGCACCGGTCTTGCTCTGGATATAGCTACCGAGATGCCGATCCGGCGCCCAGATGATCTTTTCGCCGCGTGCGTGCAGATCGGCAACGATTTCCAGCCCGATCGACGACGTCACCATCCAGTCCGCGCGCGCCTTGACCGCCGCACTGGTATTCGCATACACGACCACCGTGCGATCCGGGTGCGCGTCACAGAACGCCGAGAATTCATCGACCGGACAGCCGAGGTCGAGCGAACAGGTCGCGTCGAGATCCGGCATCAGAATGCGCTTGTCCGGACTCAGGATTTTCGCCGTCTCACCCATGAAGCGCACGCCCGCCACCACCAACGTCTGCGCCTCGTGATCGCGGCCGAAGCGCGCCATTTCCAACGAGTCGGCCACGCAACCGCCGGTTTCGTCGGCGAGTTCCTGCAGTTCCGCGTCGACGTAGTAGTGCGCGACGAGCACGGCTTTCTCGCGCTTAAGCAATGCGCGGATGCGCTCTTTCAGCGCCACCTTCTGTTCCGCCGACGGCGCGTCGGGCACCTTCGCCCACGCCTGCCCGATCCCGCAGGTCGTGCCCTGCGCCTGTGGCCGGTCGTATTCGACGGTCCTGATCGCCTGCTGATCCATGATCTCCTCTGCCTTCGCTCTGCCGCCGCGGACTGTCAATCGTGTGTCGTTGAAATTGCCGCGGCCCAAAAAGCAAAACCCCGCCAACGCGGGGTTTTGTGACGTAACGAAATTTTAATAGATTTCGCGCTAAGGCATACGATCAGGCATAACGGCGCAAACGCATTGCAAAGTCCTGCAGTGCTTTGATACCGCTCTGTTCCGCGCGATGACACCAGTCTTGCAACTGAACCAGAAGTTGGTCGCGCGACGCATTCGAGCGCTCCCACATCGCCGCGAGTTCATTGCGCATGTCGATGTAAGTCTTGAGCTTCTGGCTATTCGCGAAGATCTGCGGCAACTGGCGCTTCTGCGGCTCATCGAGACCCGCTTCTTCCTTGTGGAACCAGCTACGCGCACCGCGCATCACCTGATACTTCTCGCGTGCGCCTACTTCCTTCAGATGTGCCAGTTCCTGGCGATAAGCACGCTTGAGCGCCTTGCCGTAACGCGCCATCACTTCATAGCGGTTTGCCAGCACGGCTTGCAACGTATCCTGATCGAGAACCAGTTTGCCGGTGGTCAGACGCGGCGTAGGCGCGATCTTCTTCACCTTGGCCAGACGGAACGCCGACATGATGCGGATGTACATCCAGCCGATGTCGAACTCGTACCACTTATTCGACAGCTTGGCCGACGTCGCATACGTGTGGTGGTTGTTGTGCAGTTCTTCACCGCCAATGATGATGCCCCACGGGAAGATGTTGGTGCTGGCATCCGACGAGTTGAAGTTGCGGTAGCCCCACCAGTGCGCGAGGCCGTTCACCACGCCAGCCGCCCAGAACGGGATCCACACCATCTGCACGGCCCAGATCGTCAGGCCGACGACGCCGAACAGCGCGACGTTCAGCACCATCATCAGGCTCACCCCGAGGATCGGGTACTTGGTGTAGACGTTGCGTTCCATCCAGTCATTCGGCGTGCCGTGACTGAACTTGCGCATCGTTTCTTCATTCTTGGCTTCGGAACGGTACAGTTCCGCGCCTTCGAGCAGCACCTTCCAGATGCCGCGCGTTTGCGGGCTGTGCGGATCTTCTTCGGTCTCGCACTTGGCGTGGTGCTTACGGTGAATCGCGGCCCATTGGCCGGTCAGCATGCCGGTGGTCATCCACAGCCAGAAGCGGAAAAAATGACTGACGATCGGATGCAGCTCCAGCGCGCGGTGCGCCTGGCAGCGATGCAGATAGACCGTTACGCCAATGATCGTGATGTGCGTCGCGACCAGCGTGTACAGCACAAGTTGCCACCACGAAAAGTGCAGCAAACCGTGAGCAAGGAAATCGAGCAAGGAATTCAACAAGGCAATTTACCTGTGGAACAAGAGACGCCAGACACACGCGAAATGCGCGTGTCAAGAAAGTGAAAGCATACAGCGGGATTGGACGATATTCTACTTGAAGCGTTCCAAGTGTTTGTAACAAATAGGGATTTTTTGTGCGCTATCAACCAGATGGAACGCGCCGGAGGTCTTTTTTGGACCTCCGGCGCGTTCGCAGTGCCCGTCAGTGGGCGCTGTCCGCCTGATTGGCCGCGGGAGCGGTCATTGTTACCGCTTGCGGCATCGCGTCGCTGATGTTGCCGACGATTCGCACTTCGCGTTGCGCGAAAGGAATTGCGATGTCGTGTTCGGAGAACAGACGCCAGATGTTGCGATTCACGGCCGAACGCACGCCTGACGTGCCTGTTGCCGCATCCTCGATCCAGAAACCCAGTTCGAGGTTGATCCCGTCGGGGCCGAAGCCAACCAGATAGGGCGTAGGCGCCGGTTCCTGCAACACCCGCGCGACGCCCTGAGCGGCCTCGGTGAGCAACGCCATCGCCTGCTCCACGTCGGTGGAGTAGGAAACCTGCACGGCCGCCTTGGCGTAGCCGCGCGTCAGATAGGACGACTGGTTCTGCACCACGTCCGTAATCAGCTTTTCGTTCGGAATCAGCGTTTCGATGCCGTCGAGACCGCGCACCACCGTATACCGCGTGCGGATCTGCGTGACCATGCCCTGCAAGCCGCTGACGTTGATCGTGTCGCCGATGCGCAGCGAGCGGTCGATCAGGATGATGAAGCCCGAGACGTAGTTGCTGGCGATCTTCTGTAAACCGAACCCGAGCCCGACACCCAGCGCACCGCCGAACACGCCCAGTACCGTGATGTCGATGCCGACCAGCGACAGGCTGATCAGGATGGCCGCCAGCACGAACGCAGCACGCCCGACTCGCGCCACCACCACCTTGAGGTTGGCATCGAGCGTCTTCGAACGCATCAGACGATCTTCGAACGTGGCGCCGAGCCACATCGCGACGATCATCGTCACACACACCCACAGAAGCCCCGTGGTAAGCGAAAGCAGCGTCATGTGCGCATTCGCGACCCGGAAGCGTACGCTGCCCATCCACGTGATCACGTCGTCCTGGATGCCCATCACGGTGAGCACCATGCCGATCCAGACGACCAGCGAAACGATCTTCTCGACGAGGAACAGCCACGGATGGTTCGCGCCGTCCTGACTGAAGACCCGTCGCGCGAAGAAAAACACGATGTAAATCAGGCCGATACCGAACAGCGGCACCAGCGCCAGATCGAGCAGCGCGGTGTGCATGAACTGGCTGGTGATCGCCTGTGCAACCCACACAAGCGCCGCGCCAATCAGCGGGAAGAATGCGCGGTTCAGGCTCTCCGCGCCGAAACGCAGGGTCTGGTAACGCGTCTGGCGCCGCAGATCGAGCGTGCGCCGCAACAGGCGCGCGATCAGCCAGGCAATGGCGAGCGTCACGAGCAGGACGCCGACCTGCCACAGCATCACCGGCTGGCCGAAGTCGCGCGCGAGGTCGCCGAACATATGAGGAAAAATGCGGTTTTGCATGATATCGCCGAAATCGCCGGCGCAGCGGGGTTCAATTCAGAAAAGGAACCCGGTTGCGCCGACAGATAGCCGGTTGCGTTTAGCTCTGGCGTTCCAGCACGGCTGCGAAGAAGCCATCAGTAGCGTGGCGGTGCGGCCACAACGACAGGTAATCGCCCATTTCCAGCTCGATGCGCTGCTCAGCGAGCACGTCGCGCGCCGGCACCAAGGCGAAGTCCGGATGGTCGGCGAGGAATTGCTGCACGACGGCTTCGTTTTCCGCTTCCAGAATCGAACAGGTTGCGTAGACGAGACGGCCGCCCTTCTTCACCAGACGCGAGGCGCTGGCCAGAATCGACGCCTGCTTCGGCGCCAGTTCGGCGACCGATTCCGGCGACTGGCGCCACTTCAGATCCGGGTTACGACGCAGCGTACCCAGCCCGCTGCACGGCGCGTCGACCAGCACCCGGTCGATCTTGCCGGCCAGACGCTTGATCTTGGCATCGTGCTCACTATCGATCAGCACCGGATTCACGTTCGACAGCCCGCTACGCGCCAAGCGCGGCTTGAGCTTGGCCAAACGCCGCTCGGAGACGTCGAAGGCGTACAGACGCCCGGTGGAACGCATCGCCGCGCCCAGCGCCAGCGTCTTGCCGCCCGCGCCCGCGCAGAAGTCCACGATCATTTCGCCGCGCTTGGGGGCAACCAGCGAACACAGCAACTGGCTGCCCTCGTCCTGGACTTCGACCCAGCCGTGCTGGAACGCGTCCAGCTTGGTAAGCGGCGGCTTGCCGACCACCCGCACGCCGAACGGTGCGAAAGGCGTCGCGCCACCTTCGATGCCGGCCTTCGACAGCGCGTTCAGCACGTCGTCGCGGCTTGCCTTGATCGGGTTCGCGCGCAGGTCCAGCGGCGCCGGATAGTTCAGCGCGGCGGCCAGTTGCGCCAGTTCCGCGGGTTCGAAGCGCTTGGAAAGCGCCTGATAGATCCAGTCGGGCAGATTCAGGCGAATCCGCAGCGGCAGGCTCTCCGGGTCGATCTTCGCGACGTGTTCGAGCCAGTGCGATTCGGTATCAGTCAAGAACGGCTTGAGGGCCGTGCGGCCGGCCGTCTGCATCAGTCCCAGCAAGGCCATGCGGCGCGCCGGGCTGCCCGCGCCGCCTTCGGCCAGATGAGCGAATTCCATCCGGCGGCGCAGCACGGCGAAGACCGCTTCGGCGATCACGCCGCGCTCGCCGTGCCCGAGCTTAGGATGCGCGCGGAAAAAGCGGCTCGTCGTGGCGTCGGCGGGGCCGTTCAGCTTCAGGACTTCAGCCAGCAAAGTCTCGGTTTGTCCAATCAAAAAACCATGTAATCTCATGCGCCCTCTCCGGCGGTGTGACCGGCAAAGAGCCATTGCGGCTCCGGCGGCGTAAGCGTGACGCGCAAGCCGTCGAGAGCAAGACGCCCTTCGACGAACCAGCGCACCGCGCGTGGATAGATAATGTGTTCGGTTGCCAGCACGCGTTCGGCGAGCGTGGCGGGGGTGTCGCCAGCCTCAACGGGGACGGCCGCCTGCGCGACGATCGGCCCGTGATCCAGCTGCGACGTGACAAAATGCACCGACGCGCCGTGCAGCCGCACGCCGGCGTCAAGTGCCTGTTGATGGGTTTTCAGGCCCGGAAAGCTCGGCAGCAGCGACGGATGCACGTTCAGCATGCGTCCGGCGTAATGGTCGACGAAACCGGCCGTGAGCACCCGCATGAAGCCGGCGAGCACGACGAGATCAGGTGCGAAGCTGTCGATTTCTTGCGCCAGCGCGGCGTCGAAGCTGTCGCGATCGGGAAACTGGCGGTGGTCGACCACCGCCGTGGCAATGCCGTGCGACGCTGCGAACGCAAGGCCCGCGGCGTCAGGACGGTTGGCAATCACAGCGGCGACTTGCGCCGCCCAGCCTTCGTCCGCGCAGGCGCGAATGATAGCTTCCATGTTGCTTCCCCGTCCGGAAATCAGGATGACGAGTTTTTTCATCCGCGGATTTTATCATTCGGGGGACACTGAAACGGCGACGCGCCGCCGTCTCGTGCGCTGAGCGTTTATAATCGTTTGTTTTGCGGCATATCGGCCGCCCTACCTCAAACCCGCTATCGTGAGAGTCTTCCGCGGTCTTCCCAATGCCGAAAGCCGTGCGCCCTGCGCACTGACCATCGGCAACTTCGACGGTGTCCACCGCGGCCATCAGGCTTTGCTCGCCCACGTCCGGGCCGCCGCCGATGCTCGCGGCCTGCCCGTCTGCGTGATGACCTTCGAGCCGCACCCGCGCGAATTCTTCAACCCCGCCGGCGCGCCGCCGCGAATCGCCATGCTGCGCGACAAGCTCGAGGCGCTGCGCACCAACGGTGTCGACCGGGTCGTGGTCGAGCATTTCAACCATACCTTCGCGAGCCAGTCGCCGGATGCGTTTGTCGAACGGATCATCGTCAATGGGCTGCATGCTCGCTGGGTCATGATCGGCGACGACTTCCGCTACGGCGCCAAGCGCGCGGGCGATTTCGCCTCGCTCAAGGCCGCGGGTCAACTGCACGGTTTCGAAGTCGAGCAGATGGCAACCGTGGCCGATCCGTCCGGCGCGCGCATTTCCAGCTCGGGCGTGCGCGCGGCGCTGGTAGCGGGCGATCTCGACTCCGCGCGTGCCGCGCTGGGCCGCGATTACCTGATCAGCGGCCACGTCGTACATGGCATGAAGCTCGGTCGCGACCTCGGCTTCCCCACGCTCAATCTGGCGATCGCGCACAAACGCCCGGCACTGGCCGGCATTTTCGTGGTGCGCGTGCATGGCGTGGCCGACGAACCGCTGCCTGGCGTCGCCAGCCTCGGCCTGCGCCCCACCGTCGACGATTCCGGCCGCGTGCTGCTCGAAGTACACCTGCTCGACTGGCACGGCGACGCGTATGGCAAACTCGTGCGCGTCGAATTCCTGAAGAAGCTGCGCGACGAGGAAAAATACGTCGACCTCGAAACGCTGACCGCCGCCATCGCGCGCGACGTCGCCAATGCGCGCGCGTGGTTCGCGGCCGTCGGCGCCGGCACGCCGGGCAGCCGATCCACCGGTTTCGCCACTTCGGCCACTGACCGAATTAGATAGCCGCCGCGGTACATGTGAGCGCGCTGAAGCGCTGCATGTACCCACTGCTGCGCGCATCGAAGGGCGTCCGTGGATTACGCGACATGCCTGCCGGGCGCGCCCAACGCCCTGCGCATCTTGCGCTTACCGCAGCCTCGCTGCGCTTAGAAAGAATTCACCGCGACCTCATCATGAGCAACAAGAAAGCCGATTCGAAACCGCAGTCACGCTACCCGGTCAACCTGCTCGACACGCCGTTCCCGATGCGTGGCGACCTGCCCAAGCGCGAGCCGCAATGGGTCAAGGAATGGCAGGAACGCAAGGTCTACGAGAAGATCCGCGCCGCCTCCAAGGGCCGTAAGAAATTCATCCTGCACGACGGCCCGCCGTATGCGAACGGCGACATCCACTTGGGCCACGCGGTCAACAAGATCCTTAAGGACATGATCGTCAAGGCGCGCAATCTGGCGGGCTTTGACGCGGTCTATGTGCCGGGCTGGGATTGCCACGGCATGCCGATCGAAATCCAGATCGAAAAGCAGTTCGGCAAGTCGCTGCCGGCGGCCGAAGTGATGCAGAAGGCGCGCGCTTACGCGACCGAACAGATCGAGAAGCAGAAGGTCGGCTTCCGCCGTCTGGGCGTGCTCGGCGACTGGGATAACCCGTACAAGACGATGAACTTCACGAACGAAGCCGGTGAAATCCGCGCGCTCGCGAAGATCATGGAAAAGGGTTACGTCTTCCGCGGCCTGAAGCCGGTCAACTGGTGTTTCGACTGCGGCTCGGCGTTGGCCGAAGCGGAAGTTGAGTACAAGGACAAGACCGATCCGACCATCGACGTGCTGTTCAGCTTCGCCGAGCCGGAAAAGACCGCGCAGGCGTTCGGCCTGAATGCGCTGCCGCGCAACGAAGGCGGCATCGTGATCTGGACCACCACGCCGTGGACCATCCCCGCCAACCAGGCGCTGAACCTGCATCCGGAAATCGTCTACGCGCTGGTCGATACACCACGCGGCTTGCTGATCCTCGCCGAAGAACGTGTTGAAGCGTGCCTGAAACTGTATGGGCTGGAAGGCACGGTCATCGCGACCACGCCGGGCGCGAAGCTCGTCAACCTGCGCTTCAATCACCCGCTCGCCTCCGCGCATCCGGCCTACAAGCGCACGGCACCGGTTTATCTCGGCGACTACGTGACGACTGAATCCGGTACGGGTGTGGTGCACTCGTCGCCGGCGTACGGCGTGGAAGACTTCGTGTCGTGCAAGGCGCACGGCATGGCCGATTCGGACATCATCAATCCGGTGATGGGCGACGGCCGTTACATCGAATCGCTCGCGCTGTTCGGCGGCCTGTCGATCTGGGCGGCGAATCCGCAGATCGTCGAAGCCCTGCAAGCGGCCGGCTCGTTGCTGCGCACCGAGAAGTACACGCACAGCTACATGCACTGCTGGCGCCATAAGACGCCGATCATCTACCGTGCGACGTCGCAATGGTTCGCCGGCATGGACGTGAAGCCGAACGACACCGACAAGACGCTGCGCGAAACCGCGCTCGAAGGCATCGAGAACACCGCCTTCTATCCGTCGTGGGGCAAACAGCGCCTGTTCAGCATGATCGCCAACCGCCCGGACTGGACGCTGTCGCGTCAGCGTCAATGGGGCGTGCCGATGGCGTTCTTCGTGCACAAGGAAACCGGCGAGCTGCATCCGCGCACGCTGGAATTGCTCGAAGAAGTCGCGCAACGCGTAGAGAAGGCCGGCATCGAAGCATGGCAAACGCTCGACCCGCGCGAACTGCTCGGCGACGACGCCAACATGTATGAAAAGAACCGCGACACGCTCGACGTCTGGTTCGATTCGGGCACCACGCACTGGCACGTCCTGCGCGGCTCGCATAAAGACGAACTGCAGTTCCCGGCTGATCTGTATCTGGAAGGCTCGGACCAGCACCGCGGCTGGTTCCACTCGTCGCTGCTGACGGCTTCGATGCTCGATGGCCGCCCGCCGTACAACGCGCTGCTCACGCACGGCTTCACCGTCGACGGCGAAGGCCGCAAGATGAGCAAGTCGCTCGGCAACGGTATCGACCCGCACGAAGTGGCGAATCGCCTTGGCGCGGAAATCATCCGCTTGTGGATCGCCTCGACCGATTACTCGGGCGAACTGGCGATCTCCGAAGAGATCCTGAAGCGCGTGACGGAAGGCTATCGCCGCATCCGCAACACGCTGCGCTTCCTGCTCGCGAACCTGTCGGACTTCGACTTCGCGCAACACGCGCGTCCGGTCGAAGACTGGCTCGAGATCGACCGTTACGCGGTGGCGCTGTCGGCAAATCTGCAAAACGACATCCTCTCGCACTACGACAAATACGAGTTCCACCCGGTGGTCGCCAAGCTGCAGACGTTCTGCTCGGAAGACCTGGGCGGCTTCTATCTGGATGTGCTGAAAGACCGTCTGTACACCACGGCGGCTGACTCCGTCGCGCGCCGCTCGGCTCAGACCGCGCTGTATCACATCGCACACGGCCTGCTGCGCCTGATGGCGCCGTTCATGTCGTTCACCGCGGAAGAAGCGTGGAAAGTGTTCCAGCCGAACAGCGAAACGATCTTCACCGAGACGTATCACGCGTTCCCGGCGGTGCCGCAAGCCGGCGAGCTGCTCGACAAATGGACACTGTTGCGCGCTGCTCGTAGCGATGTGACCAAGGCGCTCGAAGAAGCACGCGTTGCGAACCTGATCGGTTCGTCGCTGCAGGCGGAAGTCGAAATCCGCGCGAGCGGCGCACGTTACGACGCGCTCACGAGCCTCGGCGACGACCTGAAGTTCGTGCTGATCACGTCGGCGGCGACCGTCGTGAAGGTCGATAGCGAAGCGGAAGAAAGCGTTGAGGTGATCGCCTCGAAGTATCTGAAGTGCGAACGCTGCTGGCACTACCGCGCGGACGTCGGCGCCAACGCCGAGCACCCCACCCTGTGCGGCCGCTGCTTCAGCAATCTGTTCGGCAACGGTGAAGTGAGGAGCGCGGCATAATGGCGAAAACCATGTCGAAATCGTCAGCTGCCGGTGGTTCGCTGGCGCCGTGGCTCGGTGTCGCGCTGATCGTGATCCTGTTCGATCAGCTCACCAAGATCGCGGTCCAGAAGGTGTTCGCCTACGGTGTTCCGCATGAGGTCGCGCCGTTTTTCAACCTGATCCTCGTGTACAACCGCGGCGCCGCCTTCAGCTTCCTCGCGATGGCGGGTGGCTGGCAGCGCTGGGCGTTCACCGCGCTCGGCGTGGTCGCGGCGCTGGTGATCTGCTATCTGCTCAAGCGCCACGGCGGGCAGAAGATGTTCTGCACGGCGCTCGCGCTGATTCTGGGCGGCGCGCTTGGCAACGTGATCGACCGGCTGGCGTACGGCCATGTGATCGACTTTCTCGATTTTCACGTACGCACGTGGCACTGGCCGGCGTTCAATCTCGCCGACAGCGCGATCACGATCGGCGCGATCCTGCTCGTGCTCGACGAGTTGCGGCGCGTGCGCGGCTCGCGGTAACGCGTATAGGTAGACCACGCTTTGTCGGAGGCTTTCGTTGGCAACCGCAGAACTCGCAGGAAAACACCTCGTCCTCGGCATGACGGGCGGCATTGCCTGCTATAAGATCGCCGAACTCACGCGTCTGTTGACCAAGGCCGGCGCGACCGTGCAGGTCGTCATGACCGAAGCGGCCACGCAGTTCATCACCCCCGTTACGATGCAGGCGCTGTCCGGCCGGCCGGTCTACACGAGCCAGTGGGACACTCGCGTGCCGAACAACATGGCGCATATCGATCTCTCGCGTGAAGCCGACGCGATCGTCATTGCGCCCGCCTCCACCGACTTCCTCGCCAAACTTGCGCACGGCATGGCCGACGACCTGCTGTCGACGCTGTGTGTCGCGCGCGATTGCCCGCTGCTCGTTGTGCCGGCGATGAACCGGCAGATGTGGCAAAACCCGGCCACCCAACGCAACGTCACGCAGTTGCGCGCGGACGGCATCGAAGTGCTCGGCCCCGATTCGGGTCCGCAAGCCTGCGGCGAAGTCGGCGACGGTCGCATGCTCGAAGCGGCCGCGACTTACGAAGCGATCACGTCATTCTTCTCGCCTAAGATCCTGTCCGGCCGTCGTGTGTTGCTGACCGCCGGCCCGACCTTCGAGCCGCTCGATCCGGTGCGCGGCATCACCAATCGTTCGAGCGGCAAGATGGGCTTTGCGCTGGCGCGCGCCGCGCAACAAGCCGGCGCCGAAGTACATCTGATCGCCGGCCCCGTCGCGCTGGAAACGCCGTGGGGCGTGTTCCGCCAGGACGTGCAAACCGCGCAGCAAATGCACGACGCGGTGATGCGCTCGGTCGCGGACGCCGACATCTTCATCGGCGTGGCCGCGGTGGCCGACTGGCGCGTCGATCACGCCAGCGAACACAAGATCAAGAAGACCGCCGAGCGCGCACTGCCCACCTTCACATTCGTCGAGAATCCGGACATCCTGGCAGCGGTCGCCAAGCTGCCGCATCCTCCGTTCGCAGTCGGCTTTGCAGCGGAAAGCGGCGACCTCGAAGTGCACGGTGAAGAAAAGCGCGCGCGCAAGAACGTGCCGCTCCTGATCGGCAATCTCGGCCCGCTCACTTTCGGTCTCGACGACAACGAGGTCATTCTGTTCGAAGCAGGCGGTGCAACCAAACTGCCACGCGCCGACAAGCAGACGCTCGCGCGCGCCTTGATCGTGGAAATTGCCAGGCGTCTGCCCGACACAAGTCTGATCCGCTAAAGCTGCGCGTGGCGGCGCAAACTGCTTTCGCCGCGCGCGCCTTTAGCGTACCGAATTATCTGGAGCAGTACTGACATGACGCTACTTTCCGTGCTCGATCAAACGCCCGTGATCGGCGGGCACTCAGTGGCGGACGCAATTGCCGCCACCGTCGAACTCGCGCAGCTGGCTGACGATCTCGGCTACACGCGCTACTGGTGCGCCGAGCATCACGGCTTGCGCGGTGTGTCGAACCCATGCCCCGAGGTCATGCTGGCGCGCCTCGGCAGCGTCACCCAACGCATTCGGCTGGGCTCCGGCGGCGTGATGCTGCCGTACTACAGCCCGTTCAAGGTCGCCGAGCAGTTCATGATGCTCGAGGCGTTATTCCCGAATCGCATCGATCTCGGCGTAGGCCGCGCTCCAGGCGGCGACATGCAAACAGCGCAGGCGGTCGCAGCCGGCGCCTACAACCGCGGCGACATTTTCCCGCAGCAGGTTGCCGATCTCGTCGGCCTGATGCACGGCACGTTGCCCACCGATCACATTGCGCACGGTGTACTGCTGCAGCCGCAGATTGCTACACGCCCGCAACTGTGGATGCTCGGCTCGAGCGAATTCGGCGGCCTCCTGGCGGCACAACTCGGTATCCGCTTTGCGTTCGCGCATTTCATCAACGCGCATTTCGGGCACCAGGTGGCGCTTGCCTATCGCGAGCGCTTCAAAGCCAGTCTGGAAACGCAACAGCCGTATCTCGCCGCCGCCGTCTTCGTGATTTGCGCGGACACGGAGCAGGAAGCCGCCGATCTGGAAAAGGCCGTCGACCTGCGTCGCGTGCAAATGGCCTATGGCCTGAACGAGCCGATCCCGACAATCGAACAAGGCATCGCGCAAGAATACGGCGAACGCGAGCGACTGGTGATCGACCGCGAGAAGCCGCGCAGTATCATCGGCACGCCAGAAACCGTCACTGAACGGCTGCATGCCTTGCAGGAGCAGTTCCAGGCCGACGAATTGATCGTGCTCACCGTAGCGGGCAGCTATCGCGCCCGGCTGCGCTCCTATGAACTTCTTGCCGACGCGTTCGAACTCGGACGCCCGGCCTCCAATCCTTAAACCTTCGAACCTGCATGAAACTCGACCTGAAGATTCTCGATGCGCGCATGCGCGAACAACTCCCGGCCTACGCAACCACTGGCAGCGCGGGGCTCGACCTGCGCGCCTGCCTCGACGAACCGTTGACCCTCAAACCCGGCGAAACCGCGCTGGTGCCGACGGGTCTGGCGATTCACGTCGGCGATCCGGGTTATGCGGCGTTGATTCTGCCGCGTTCGGGTCTGGGTCATAAGCACGGCATCGTGCTCGGTAACCTGGTCGGGCTGATCGATTCGGATTATCAAGGGCAACTGATGATTTCGACGTGGAATCGCGGCACAACCACGTTCGTGCTGAATCCGATGGAGCGCCTCGCGCAACTGGTGATCGTGCCCGTCGTGCAAGCCGAGTTCAATATCGTCGACGATTTCGAAACCAGCGAGCGTGGCGCGGGTGGATTCGGCAGCACCGGCAAGCACTAAGCGTATCGATAAGCGTTGAAGCTTCGCTTGCTTCCAACTAGCAACAAGCGTTTCGCACAACGCAAAAAGCAGAACGGCGCGGGGTTCAACCCGCGCCGTTCTGCTTTCAGGTGAGACTGAAACGCTTACTCGACCGACTTATTCAACCTCGACCGCTTCCGGATTCGGATTACGCGGTGCCGGATGCTCGTCGAAGGTCAACTGCACCTTGTCTTCCGCATCCACGTCGACCGTCACGCGCCCGCCGTTCATCAGCTTGCCGAACAGCAACTCGTCGGCCAGCGCACGACGGATCGTGTCCTGGATCAGACGTTGCATCGGCCGCGCACCCATCAACGGATCGAAACCGTGTTTCGCGAGGTGAGCACGCAACGCGTCGGTGAAGAGCGCGTCGACCTTCTTCTCATGCAACTGATCTTCCAACTGCATCAGGAACTTGTCGACCACGCGCATGATGATTTCTTCATCGAGCGAGCGGAAGCTGATCGTTGCGTCCAGACGGTTACGGAACTCCGGCGTGAACATGCGCTTGATGTCGACCATTTCGTCGCCGGTTTCCCGACGATTCGTGAAGCCGATCACCGCCTTGCCCATTGCCTCGGCGCCCGCGTTCGTCGTCATGATGATGATGACGTTGCGGAAATCCGCCTTGCGGCCGTTGTTGTCCGTCAGCGTGCCGTGGTCCATCACCTGCAGCAGCACGTTGTAGATGTCCGGATGCGCCTTCTCGATTTCGTCGAGCAGCAACACGCAATGCGGCTTCTTCGTGACAGCTTCGGTCAACAGACCGCCCTGGTCGAAACCGACATAGCCCGGCGGCGCGCCGATCAAACGGCTCACCGCATGACGCTCCATGTATTCCGACATGTCGAAGCGAATCAGCTCGATCCCCAGCGTGAACGCCAGTTGCTTCGCCACTTCCGTCTTGCCGACGCCCGTGGGGCCGGAGAACAGGAACGCGCCGATCGGCTTGTCCAGCTTGCCCAGGCCCGCACGCGCCATCTTGATCGCGGCCGACAGCGCGTCGATGGCCGGGTCTTGCCCGAACACCACGCTCTTCAGATCGCGATCCAGCGTTTGCAGCTTGCTGCGATCGTCTTGCGACACGCTTTGCGGCGGGACGCGAGCAATCTTCGAGATGATTTCTTCGATCTCGTTCTTGCCAATGGTTTTCTTCTGCTTCGACTTCGGCAGGATGCGTTGCGCCGCGCCCGCTTCGTCGATCACGTCGATCGCCTTGTCCGGCAGATGACGATCCGTGATGAAGCGTGCCGACAACTCAGCCGCCGCCGACAGCGCACCCGACGAATACTTCACGCCGTGGTGCTCTTCGAAGCGCGACTTCAGGCCACGCAGGATCGCCACCGTCTGCTCGACGGTCGGCTCGGTTACGTCGACCTTCTGGAAACGGCGCGACAATGCCGCGTCTTTTTCGAAGATGCCGCGATATTCCGTGAACGTCGTCGCGCCGATGCACTTCAAAGTGCCCGACGACAACGCCGGCTTCAGCAGATTCGATGCGTCCAGCGTACCGCCCGACGCAGCGCCCGCGCCGATCAGCGTATGAATTTCGTCGATGAACAGAATTGCGTGCGGACGTTCCTTCAATTCCTTGAGGACCGTCTTCAGGCGTTGTTCGAAGTCGCCGCGATACTTGGTGCCGGCGAGCAGCGCGCCCATGTCGAGCGAATACACCTGCGCATCGGCCAGAATATCCGGCACTTCGCCGCGTGTAATGCGCCAGGCGAGCCCTTCGGCGATCGCGGTCTTGCCGACACCTGCCTCACCGACCAGCAGCGGATTGTTCTTGCGGCGGCGGCATAGCACCTGGACCACACGCTCGACTTCCGACTCGCGCCCGATCAGCGGGTCGATGCGGCCGTCTTTCGCCATCTGGTTCAGGTTCTGCGTGAACTGGGCGAGCGGCGTTTCCTTCTGCGCGGCGGCTTCGTCGGACTCGGCATTCGCGTCGCTCGCTTTCGCGGCGTCCGTGCTGCTGGTCTTGGCAATGCCATGCGAGATGAAATTCACCACATCCAGACGCGTCACGCCCTGCTGTTGCAGGTAGTACACCGCATGCGAATCCTTCTCGCCGAAGATCGCCACCAGCACATTCGCGCCGGTCACTTCCTTCTTGCCATTCGAGGTGGATTGCACATGCATGATCGCGCGCTGGATCACACGCTGGAATCCCAGCGTGGGCTGCGTGTCGACGTCGTCCGTGCCGGGCACGGTCGGCGTGTTGTCATGAATGAAGTTGCGCAGGTTCTGGCGCAGATCCTCGATATTGGCCGCGCATGCACGCAACACCTCCGCCGCTGTTGGATTGTCCAACAGTGCCAGCAAAAGATGTTCGACCGTTATGAACTCGTGCCGCGCCTGGCGTGCTTCCATGAACGCCATGTGCAGGCTGACTTCCAGTTCCTGGGCAATCATGCTTCCTCCATCACACACTGCAGCGGATGCCCGGCCTGCCGTGCGTGGGTAACGACTTGCTCGACTTTGGTCGACGCGATGTCCCGCGTATAGACCCCACAAACTCCCCTGCCCTCGCGATGCACCTTCAACATCACCTGCGTTGCGGTTTCACGATCTTTATTGAAATATTCCTGCACGATCATCACGACAAATTCCATTGGCGTGAAGTCGTCATTCAGCAGCACTACCTTGTACATGGAAGGCGGCTTCAGCTTCTTTTCCTGCCGCTCCAGTACGGTGCCGTCCTGCTTGTCCGGGATAATCGCCATACACCCATTCTAAACAACTAGGACAGGCCCGCAATCCTGTCAAAACCCAGCCGACCGGCCGGTGAGCCCGTTCGCTCCCGCCTGATGGGTAAATACCCCAAAGCGGTGCGTCATTCGACGAGCCGATTGCGGAGCCGGCCCCTATCCTGTGATGCGTCGCGGCCGTGCTGCGCCGCAGTCGGATCGAGTATCGCACAACCTGCCCATGCTGGCTGACGGCACGCGCCCGGCCAGCGGACGGTGTGCGACCCGCAGAACAGCATGTGAGTCGATTATGCGACTTTTCAAGACAGCACGCTTGGGCAACCGCACATAAGAAAACAAAAGCGGGAAAAACCCTGGAAAACGCCTGTTTGCAACGCGACAACGACGTCTCAAAATTTTCTTGACACTCGAATAAAGAGCCTCAACAATCAAGCTGGCACTTTTTTCACTGCGCCATAAATCGAAAAAATGCCGATGGTGAGCTTGTGAGGAGGGAGCGGCTGCATCGCGCGGTCGTCGAGCTTTTCGAGGGCTCGTGGTAGTGACATGAGTTACAGGGGAAGTTGGAATGGCAACTGGTACGGTCAAATGGTTCAATGACGCAAAAGGTTTCGGATTCATCACGCCTGACGAAGGTGGTGAGGATCTGTTTGCACACTTCTCGGCCATCCAGATGAATGGGTTCAAGACCCTCAAGGAAGGTCAAAAAGTAACCTTCGAGGTCGTGCAAGGCCCGAAAGGCAAACAGGCATCGAACATCCAGGCACCTGCCTGAACCTGTTCGTTACCCGTCCTTTTGAAACCCGGCTTCATGCCGGGTTTCTTTTTTTGGGCGGCACATTCTGATTTACGGCAAATCGTGACCATTGCTTGAGGCGGGGATAACGCGAATACCCAAATATCGGACACCCGTCTCTCTTTCCGAACGCTTTCGATGCTCAACCGCTGCCGCCGGCCGTAAAAAAACCCCGGCCGCCTCACGGCGCCGGGGTTTTGACTCAGGCTGAAAAAACCAGCGCGGATCGCTTACATATTTTCGATCAACACCTGACCAAAGCCCGAACAGGACACCTGCGTCGCGCCTTCCATCAAGCGCGCGAAGTCATAAGTGACCCGTTTTTGCAGAATCGACTTTTCCATCGACTTGATGATCAGGTCGGCCGCTTCAGTCCAGCCCATGTGACGCAGCATCATTTCAGCCGAGAGAATTTCCGAACCCGGATTTACGTAGTCTTTGCCGGCGTACTTCGGCGCAGTGCCGTGGGTGGCTTCGAACATCGCGACCGAATCCGACATGTTCGCCCCCGGCGCAATCCCGATACCACCGACTTGCGCGGCCAGCGCGTCTGAAATGTAGTCGCCGTTCAGGTTCAGCGTGGCGATCACGTCGTATTCCGCAGGACGCAGCAGGATCTGCTGCAGGAACGCATCCGCAATCACGTCTTTCACCACGATGTCGCCACCCGTTTTCGGGTTCTTGATCTTCATCCACGGACCGCCGTCGATCAGCTCCGCGGCGAATTCCTTCTGCGCCAGCGCATAACCGTAGTCGCGGAACGCGCCTTCGGTGAACTTCATGATGTTGCCCTTGTGCACCAGCGTGACCGAGCGGCGATTGTTGTCGAGCGCATACTGGATCGCCTTGCGCACGAGGCGCTCCGTGCCTTCGCGCGACACCGGCTTGACACCGATCCCCGAGGTTTCCGGGAAGCGGATCTTCTTCACACCCATTTCTTCGCGCAGGAACTTGATGACCTTCTTCGCATCTTCCGACCCGGCAGGCCATTCGATGCCAGCATAGATGTCTTCCGAATTCTCGCGGAAGATCACCATGTCGATCTTTTCGGGTTCACGCACCGGTGAAGGCACGCCCTTGAAGTACTGCACCGGGCGCAGGCAGACATACAGATCGAGTTCCTGACGCAGCGCGACATTCAGCGAGCGGATGCCGCCGCCGACCGGCGTGGTGAGTGGGCCCTTGATCGAGACGACGTATTCCTTCAGCACCTGCAGCGTTTCTTCCGGCAGCCACACGTCCGGGCCGTACACCTTGGTCGACTTCTCACCGGCGTAGATTTCCATCCAGTGGATTTTCTTTTTGCCCGCGTAGGCTTTTTCTACCGCGGCATCCACCACTTTCAACATCACCGGCGTAATGTCGAGGCCCGTTCCGTCGCCTTCGATATACGGAATGATCGGCTGGTCGGAAATGTTGAGCGAGAAATCTGCGTTGACGGTGATCTTGTCACCGCCGGTCGGAACCTTGATGTGCTGGTACGGCATGATCGGACTCCAGTGAAGGCTGTGCTGAAAGCTGATGGGAGACTGCGGAAACTGGGTGCTCCTCGCTACACAATGCCGGACGCCTGCGAGCGGCCTGGTCGTCTATTCTAGCCCACGCTGACGCAGGCCCGAGTCCGCATACGGCTCGGGGTTTTCCAACATTGTCGAAAATCAAAGTTAGCAACGCCGCTTACTCATCTGTCTTATATAAGACATAAGACTTGGCGTGGCTCATTATGCATTATTATTCCGCCATTTACTACCGAGCAGCGCCCTTCCTGACCTGCGCGGCACGCTCCCGCCGCCGCTCGACCTTCATCGATTCCTCTATGCGACTCCTCGCCCTGAACAAACCGTTCGGCACCATCTGTCAGTTTTCGCCGCACGAAACGCGGGCGTCGCTGGCCGACTGGGTGAAAGTGCCCGGCATCTATCCGGCGGGCCGGCTCGACTCCGATAGCGAAGGGCTGCTACTCCTCACCGACGACGGCGCGCTGCAGGCACGCATCGCGGAGCCGCGTCACAAACTTGTCAAACGTTATTGGGCACAGGTGGAAGGCGCAGTCGACGATGCCACCTTGAAGAAGCTCGCGCGCGGTGTCGATCTCGGCGACTACGTGACGCGACCCTGCCGCGCCGAATACGTCGAGCCGACCGACTCGCTCTGGACCCGCACGCCGCCGATCCGCTATCGCGCAGCGATTCCGACCACGTGGATCGAATTGTCGATCACGGAAGGCAAGAACCGCCAGGTGCGACGCATGACCGCCGCGGTGGGTTTCCCCACATTGCGTCTCGTGCGCGCCGGTATCGGTGCACTCGATATTTTTTCGCTCGGGTTGCAGCCTGGAGAGAGCGTCGAGTTGCCGCTGAAGGCCCCATGGGAAGGCATCGCCTGAACGCATTTGCATGCGCGCCATGTCTGCACGGAACCTGCATCGAACCGCTATTTCGACCCGCGTCGAAATAGCTAACTCGTTGTATCCGCAAACAAAATAGCGCGTGAAACCAATATGAAAAACGCGTGAAACAATTGCGTTCACGATCACTCTGCAGCCATTCATTTGCTTCAGCACGTCGGCATATAAATTTTCCACGAAATTCACGTCAACCGGTGCGCGAGCTCACGCGTTATTCGACGCAGATGCCGCCCGAAGCTATCCGGCATTCAGCCTTAAGGGCCTTTGCACACGCCGCTCTGGCGGTGAGTACGGGGAGTCTGAGCGCTAAGCAGACGCGTCGAGAAAAATGTTCGATGCGGCTGTCAACCGAAAGGTGGATGGCACGTTTACCGACATGACTCTACATATAACCGGGTCATTTGGTTAATCAACTAAAGCTGAGGATTTACAAAATGAACAAACTGATCGCCGCTCTGGTCGCTGGTCTCTTCGCAACGGCAGCATTCGCACAAGCTTCGGCACCGGCAGCAGCTTCGGCAGCTCCGGCAGCAGCAGCTTCGTCGGCAAAGAAGACCACGAAGCACGCTCACAAGAAGTCGCACAAGAAGGCAGCAGCAGCAGCTGCAGCTTCGGGCGCTTCGGAGTAAGTTTGTTGTAAAAACGCAGTCAAGAACTAGCTTCATTGCCGTTCTTACGGCGTTGAAAGGCAGATCACCGCAAGGCGATCTGCCTTTTTGTTTTTGACGCGCTCGCGTAACATTCGCGAGTTAAATTCCAGCAAGGAGTCATGCCGTGCGATTTCCCATGCGCTCGTTGATTGCGCGTTTCGCTGTTGCCGTTGCACTGCCGCTCGCCGCGATGTCGTTCGCCGCGACCACCGCTGCCCCCGCTCATGCGCAACAGATGCCGGCCGGTGCGAAGCAGCCCGGCGACTTTCCGCGCGCAAAGCTGACCGCGGGCATGTTCGTGATCGACGCAGCCGTCGCCGCTAACGACGCCGATCGCGAACAAGGTCTGATGTATCGCACGAACCTCGCGCCGAATGAAGGCATGCTGTTCGTCTTCAATGAAACCGCCGTGCATTGCTTCTGGATGAAGAACACGTTGATCCCGCTGTCGATCGCGTTCATGCGCGCCGACGGCACGGTCACCGACATCGACGAGATGCAGGCCGAGACCACCAACAATCACTGCCCGAAGAACAACGGCGTGTATGCGTTGGAAATGAGCAAGGGCTGGTTCTCGTCGAAAGGCATCAAACCGGGCATGAAGATCCAGGGCCTGCCGGCCGCGCAATAAAGGCGCGTCGACCACGACGACACCCTGCCGATTCTTCAGCAGCCGCTTTTGAAAAAAGCCGGTGCCTTTCGCGAGGCACCGGCTTTTTCCATTCGGCGCGGGGCAGGCGATGCGCGGCAGCACGCGGCGGAGGCCGGCGGCGTCGCGCGAGCCCATACCAGCAGGCCTTCACACGCAGCTGGCAAGATTCCTGCAAAAGACAGGCCGACGCGCTATCCTAGTATTCTTGGCAAAGCAGCATCCAAGGCTCCCCGGGCAGCACAGACTGCCGCCCGGCAAGCGTTTCAGGCGCGCCATTTCAAGGAGGTTCACGTGCCCCGCAAGACTCCCATCGAGCGCTACCGGAATATCGGCATTAGCGCTCACATCGACGCCGGCAAAACCACCACCACTGAACGCATCCTGTTCTACACAGGCGTGACCCACAAGATCGGCGAGGTTCACGACGGTGCTGCGACGATGGACTGGATGGAACAGGAGCAGGAGCGCGGCATCACGATCACATCGGCTGCCACGACTGCTTTCTGGAAGGGTATGGCCGGCAACTATCCGGAACACCGGATCAACATCATCGACACCCCGGGTCACGTCGACTTCACGATTGAAGTTGAGCGCTCGATGCGCGTGCTCGACGGCGCCTGCATGGTGTACGACTCGGTTGGCGGCGTACAGCCGCAATCCGAAACCGTGTGGCGTCAGGCGAACAAGTACAAGGTGCCGCGCATTGCGTTCGTCAACAAGATGGACCGCGTCGGCGCGGACTTCTTCCGTGTGCAGCGGCAAATCGGCGATCGCCTGAAGGGCGTCGCGGTGCCGATCCAGATTCCGGTCGGTGCGGAAGATCACTTCCAGGGCGTGGTCGACCTCGTCAAGATGAAGGCGATTTACTGGGACGAAGAGAACCAGGGCATCAAATTCGAGTACCGCGACATTCCGCCCGAGCTCGAGGCGACCGCGAAGGAATGGCACGACAAGATGGTCGAGTCCGCCGCTGAAGCGAGCGAGGAGTTGCTCGACAAATACCTGCATGGTGGGACGCTAACCGAAGAGGAAATCAAGCACGGCATTCGTGTGCGTACCATCGCCAACGAGATCGTGCCGATGCTGTGCGGCAGCGCGTTCAAGAACAAGGGCGTGCAGGCCATGCTCGACGCGGTGATCGACTATCTGCCCTCGCCGCTCGACATCCCCGCGATTACCGGTCACGACGAGCACGACAACGAAATCGAGCGGCATCCGAAAGACGACGATCCGTTCTCCGCGCTCGCCTTCAAGATCATGACCGACCCGTTCGTGGGCCAGCTGATTTTCTTCCGCGTGTATTCGGGCGTGGTGAATTCGGGCGATACCGTCTACAACGCGACCAAGGAAAAGAAGGAACGCCTTGGCCGGATCCTGCAGATGCATGCGAACGAGCGCAAGGAAATCAAGGAAGTCTACTGCGGCGACATTGCCGCGGCAGTCGGTCTGAAAGAAGCGACCACGGGCGACACGTTGTGCGATCCGCAACACGTGATCATTCTGGAAAAGATGATTTTCCCGGAACCGGTGATTTCGCAGGCCGTCGAGCCGAAGACCAAGGTCGACCAGGAAAAGATGGGCATCGCGCTCAATCGTCTGGCGCAGGAAGACCCGTCGTTCCGCGTGCAGACGGATGAAGAATCCGGCCAGACCATCATCTCCGGCATGGGCGAATTGCACCTGGAGATTCTGGTCGACCGGATGAAGCGCGAGTTCGGCGTCGAGGCGACCGTCGGCAAGCCGCAGGTGGCTTACCGCGAAACCGTGCGCAACAAGGTCGAAGACGTCGAAGGCAAGTTCGTCAAGCAGTCAGGCGGCCGCGGCCAGTACGGCCACGCGGTGATCACGCTCGAACCGTCGGCGCAAGGCAAGGGCTACGAATTCGTCGACGCGATCAAGGGCGGTGTGATTCCGCGTGAATACATTCCGGCGGTCGACAAGGGCATTCAGGAAACGCTGAAGGCCGGCGTGCTGGCGGGCTATCCGGTGGTCGACGTGAAAGTGACGTTGACCTTCGGTTCGTACCACGACGTCGACTCGAACGAAAACGCGTTCCGCATGGCCGGTTCGATGGCGTTCAAGGACGCGATGCGCAAGGCCAAGCCGGTGCTGCTCGAACCGATGATGGCCGTCGAAGTGGAAACACCGGAAGACTTCATGGGCAACGTGATGGGCGATCTGTCGAGCCGTCGCGGCATGGTGCAAGGCATGGAAGACATCGCCGGCGGTGGCGGCAAGCTGGTGCGCGCCGAAGTGCCGCTCGCGGAGATGTTCGGCTATTCGACGTCGCTGCGTTCGGCAACCCAAGGCCGCGCGACGTACACGATGGAGTTCAAGCACTACGCTGAAACGCCGAACAACGTCGCGGAAGCCGTGATCAACGCGAAGCATAAGTAAGCGCTACGGGTTGCAACACGCCATGTGCTGCAACCCGCAATGCAATGCGACGCAATGAAAGCAGATAGCAAAAGGCCCGTCCCCTGTGGATGGGCCTTTTTTTCGTGCGCGACGCCGCCTGCGGCAGCCGGCAACACACACGTTTTTGAACGTGCAAAAATGCCAGACGGCGCCGTGCTGACCGCCCGGACTCACGCCCACGAGGAGACACACCATGAGCCAGGATCACGAACACCCGCACTACAAGGACGAGCAACCGGCGGCGCCAATCGATTGGCGCGAGCATGGCGTCAAGGTCATCAAGGGCGACCAGCTCGACAGCAATACCGCGCAAACGCCGGGCATGAACCGCGCGGCGGCGATCAACGCGGCGCGCGTCGGCGCGCAGAAAATCTGGGCCGGCACCGTGACGATCCATCCGAATGCGAAGACCGGCGCGCATCATCACGGCGCGCTCGAAAGCGTGATCTACGTGGTGCGAGGCCAGGCACGCATGCGCTGGGGCGAGCACCTCGAGTTCACGGCCGAAGCCGGTCCGGGCGACTTCATCTTCGTGCCGCCTTATGTGCCGCATCAGGAAATCAACGCGAGCACCGACGATCCGCTCGAATGCGTGCTGGTGCGCAGCGACAATGAAGCGGTGGTGGTGAATCTGAATATCGACGCGGTGGAAGCCCCGGAAACGGTCTTCTGGGTCGATCCGATTCACAAGCATCCGCACGATCACTAAACCTCTTTCACGCAACCCATGACGCCGACCGCCTCGCTGCGCCCTCGCCTCATCACGCTGTATGCCGTACTGATCGCCGCCAATCTCGGCGCATGGGCGTGGGCGCTGATTGCGTTTCGCCACTATCCGCTGCTGCTCGGCACCGCGCTGCTCGCCTACGGCTTTGGTCTGCGCCACGCGGTGGATGCGGACCATATCGCCGCGATCGACGCCGTGACGCGCAAGCTGATGCAGGCGGGCAAGCGGCCACTCGGCGTGGGCCTGGCATTTTCGCTGGGCCATTCGACGATCGTGATCATGGCGACGATCGGCATTGCGTGGACCGCGCACTCGCTGCACGGTCGCTTCGAGACCTTCAAGGCGGTAGGCGGCCCGATCGGCACCATCGTCTCGGCGGTGTTTCTGCTGGTGCTGGCGTGCGTGAACCTCGTGATTCTGCGCGACGTGTGGCGCCGCTATCGCCACGTCCAACGCGGCGGCGAACTCGCTGCTGAAACGTCGGCAAACATCGCGCCCGCCGGTCTGTTGTCGCGCGCATTGCGGCCGATGTTCCGGCTCGTGACGAAAAGCTGGCACATGTACCCGGTCGGCGTGCTGTTCGGCCTCGGCTTCGATACCGCGACCGAGATCGGCCTGCTGGCGATTGCCGCGTCCGAAGCCGGCAAAGGACTGCCGCTGTATTCGATCCTCGTGTTCCCGGCGCTCTTCACCGCGGGCATGACGCTGGTCGATTCGACCGACAACGTGCTGATGGTCCACGCCTACGGCTGGGCCATGGACGATCCGAAGCGCAAGCTCTACTACAACGCGAGCATCACGTTCGTTTCGGCGGTGGTGGCGATCGTCATTGGCGGCGTCGAAGCGCTGGGACTGCTGTCGGACAAACTCGGTTTGAACGGCGGTGTTTGGGACGCAGTGGGGAGTCTCAACGAGCACTTCGGCGCGCTGGGCTACGGCATCGTCGCAACCTTCATGGCGTGCTGGATCGGCTCGGTACTGTTCCATCGCTGGCGCCGCGCCGACACGGTTGCGCGGTAAATCCAGTTTGCCTACGCGGAGGATCGGTAAGGTTTCCACGGCGGCGACGGCGTAACGGCAATTTCCGCGCTGCGGCATCGTGCGCTTCGCGCAGGCCGGGCGAGACAGCCCACGAGCGTTGTCGTGACGACACACGCCGGCCCTTTTATACGCCAAACGGAGACCGGACCGCGCTGCAAGCGCGCCGAACCGGCGGGCAATCGCTTACACTGAAATCGCTTTTCAGCACTGCAGCGCGCTGCAGCTTTTCGTCATTGCAATAAGTCGCCTTGTCGCGCGTATCCGGCGCGGCCCTTCAGAACCGACAGCAGAACGGACTGGACACTCCATCGATGAAGACTCCCGCGGACCGATTTCTCGAACTCGACCTAGCCCGCCGCACCGCCGACGCCTACGGCAATCACGCTATCGACGAATTCATCGCCGGCCGCATCACGCGCCGCGATCTGCTGCGCTATGCGAGCGTGATCGGTTTGTCGCTGGCTGGCGGCGGCGTGCTGAATACGCCGCGAGCCCGTGCGCAAGGCGCAGCGAGTCCGTCTAACCAGACAATCCGCGTGGCCCATCTGACGCCGGCCGGCGCCGTCGATCCGCTCACCGTGAACGATGCCGCGAGCCTCGCGCTGCTGAACCAGACCGGCGAGTTCCTGATCGACGACGACGGCGAAAAACTCATGCTGAAGCCGGCGCTCGCCTTGTCGTGGAAGGCGAACGACAAGGGCGACGTGTGGACCTTCGCGCTGCGCCCGAACGTCAAATTCCACGACGGCCAGGCGTTCACCGCCAAAGACGTCGTCGCCACCTTCGATCGCCTCGCCGATCCGGCAAGCGGTTCGGCAGCGCTCTCGGTGTTGAAAGGCGTGCTGTCGAAAGGCGGTGCAAAGGTCGTCGACGAGCACACGGTCGCCTTCCATCTCGATGCACCGAACGGCAACTTCCCGTACTACGTTTCCTCGGACAATTTCAACGCCGTGATCCTGCCCGCGAACTATGCGGGTGGTTATGAAAAGAGCTTCATCGGCACCGGTCCGTTCAAGCTCGAAAAGTATCAGGCGAAGGTCGGCGCCTCGTTCGTGCGCAATCCGGACTACTGGGGCGACAAAGCGTTACCGCAACGCGTACAGTTCTCGTTCTACGCCGACGAACAGGCGCAAATGCTCGCGCTGCAAGGCCATCAGGCCGATGTAATGGGCACGTTCACTGTGCAGGGCGGCGCCGGTATTCTGAACAATCCGGACTACAAGGCAATCGGCGTGAAGTCGAGCGCGCATCGCCAGATTCATATGCGCAACGACAACCCGCTGTTCAAGGACAAGCGCGTGCGCCAGGCGCTGGCGTTATCGCTCGATCGCGACGTGCTGGTGCGAGGGCTGTTCAAGGGCCGTGCGCAGATCGGCAACGACAGCCCGTTCGCACCGGTATTTCCGTCTTCCGATGCAGGCGTCGCGCAACGCAAGATCGACATCGCGAAGGCGAAGCAACTGCTTGCGCAAGCGGGTGTGCCGAACGGCTTCGACGTCACGCTGACCACCGAGAAGTACATGGAGATTCCCGATCTCGCGGTGGTTGTGCAGAACGCAGCGAAGGCGATCGGCGTGCGCATCAATCTGAAGGTGGAGAGTCAGTCGCTGTACTACGGCGCGGGCACACCGGGCAAATCGGATTGGCTCGACTCGCCGCTCGGCATCACCGACTACGGTCATCGCGGCGTGCCGAACGTGTTTCTGAACGCGCCGCTCACCAGCACGGGCACGTGGAACGCCGCGCACTTCAAGAACCCGCAGTACGATCAACTGGTCGCGCAGTTCGTCGCGGCAGTCGACCTCGGCACGCAGAAGAAAATCTCTGGGCAGATCCAGACGCTGCTGCTCGATGAAACGCCCGTGATCATTCCGTTCTTTTACGATCAGTTGATCGCGATGCGCAAGGGTGTGAACGGCGTGCGCTTTACCGCGCTCGCGCAACTCTATTTCGACCGCGCGGTGTTGAGCGCGTGATGTGGATGCAAAAGCGGTGAACGCGAAAGCCGGTGAACACTAGAACCGTTGACCGTATGAGCGCACGGCACTTCTTCGGCAGGAGATCACAATGTCGACCACGGTGACCCCTTCCGCCTCTCCGGTCCCCAGCGGCAACGCCGGCCGTGTCGCGCGATTTCTGGCGACGCGGGTCGGTTTGTCGCTGATTACGCTGTGGCTGCTGTCCGTGATTGTGTTCGCGGGCGGCCAGTTGCTGCCTGGCGATATTGGCCGCGCGGTGCTCGGGCCGCTCGCCGATGCGCGCGCGGTCGCCGCGCTCAATCATCAGCTCGGCGCGGACCGGCCGCTCATGACGCAATACGTCGGGTGGATCTCGCATTTCGTGCGCGGCGACATGGGACTCTCCTATGCGTACCGTGAACCGGTTGCGCCGTTTATCGCCGACGCCCTGGCGCATTCGGCCAAGCTCGGTCTGCTCGCGTTTATCGTCGTCGTGCCGCTCGGCATTGCGGGCGGTGTCTGGTCGGCCATGCACGCGGGACGCTGGCTCGATCGCACCATCAGCATCGCCGGTTTGTCGGCGACCGTGGTGCCGGAGTTCGTCTCGTCGATCGTGCTGATTCTGGTGTTCGGCGTGTGGCTGCGTTGGTTGCCGATCGAAGCGTCGTATCCGCCCGAAGCGAACGCGCTCGAACAATTGCGGCATCTGATTCTGCCGGTGCTGCCGCTGGTGCTGGTGTTCTTCGGCTACATCGCGAGAATGGCGCGCGCGGGCACCGTGGAAGCGCTCGATGCGGACTACACCCGCACCGCGATTCTCAAAGGCTTGCCGCGCCGTACCGTGATCTGGCGGCACGTGTTGCGCAACGCGCTGCTCCCGACCATCACCGTCGCCGCCACGCAGCTCGGCTATATGATCGGCGGCCTCGTGGTGGTCGAGACGCTGTTCCACTATCAAGGTATCGGCTCGCTGATCTACAACGCCGCCAAGGCCAAGGATTTTCCGATGCTCGAAGCGGGCGTGCTGACGATCGGCGTGATCTACACCGTCGCCAACCTCGCCGCCGATGCACTGCATATCCTGCTCAATCCGCGACTGCGAGTGAGGAGCGCCGAATGAGCACCATCGTTCCGCCGGCCGCGCCGCCCGCGCCACGCCCGGCTACTGAACCGCGCTTCGACCAGTTGCGCGTGCTGCTGCGCTCGCCCACGTTCGTGGTCGGCGTGTTGATCGTTGGATGGTGGGTCGTTTGCGCCATCGCCGGGCAATGGATCGTGCGAATCGACCCGTATGCCTCCGATCCGCTCAATTCGCTCACGCCGCCCGATGGCACGCATTGGTTTGGCACCGATCAACTCGGCCGTGACGTGTTCTCTCGAGTGATTGTCGGCGCGCGCGACATTCTGACCATCGCGCCTTTGGCGACCCTGCTTGGCACGGTCGCGGGCACTGCGCTGGGATTGATCGTCGGTTACTTCGAGGGCTGGGTCGATAACGTCGTGGGCCGCGCAATCGACGCCGTGCTCGCGCTGCCGCTCGTGATCGTCGCGTTGCTCGCGCTGGCCGCGGTCGGCGCATCGAACTTCACCGTGATTCTCGTCATTGGCATTACCTTCACGCCGATCACCGCGCGTACGGTACGCGCCGCCGTGTTCGCCGAACGGCATCTGGACTACGTCGCCGCCGCGCAACTGCGTGGCGAACGCGCGCCGTACATCATGTTCGCCGAGATTCTGCCGAACGTGCTGCCGCCGATCATCGTCGAGGCGACCGTGCGGCTCGGGTATGCCATTTTCGCGGTCGCCACGCTGTCGTTTCTTGGTTTCGGCATTCAACCCCCTTCGGCCGATTGGGGGCTCGCGCTGTCCGAGTCGTACACGCTGATGGCCGGTGGCGCATGGTGGACCGTGGTGTTCGCCGCCGGCGCCATCGCTTCGCTCGTGGTCGGCGTAAATCTGATCGCCGATAGCGTGCAAGGAGTGCTCGACCGATGAACGGCCCGCCGCCCTCCTCGTTCCCCGCCTTCGACGTCTCGAAGAGCGATCGCACGGATGCGCTGACCGTCGTCGGCCTGACGGTCACGTACCGGATGCGCGGACGCGATCGTGAAGTGCTGCAGGACGTCTCGTTTCGCGTGCGGCGCGGCGAAGCCTATGGCCTCGTCGGCGAATCGGGCTGCGGCAAGTCGACGGTCGCAATGGCGGCGCTGCGCTATCTGCCGCGTAACGGCAAGGTGAAGGCCGGCAAGATCATCATCGCCGGCCAGGACGTGCAGAAGCTCGACGCGGACGCGTTACGCACGATGCGCGCGAACGCGATTTCGATGGTCTATCAGGACCCAGGCCGCGCGTTGAATCCGTCACTGACGATCGCACGGCAAGTCACGGAAGCCTTCGAAGCCGCCGGCGTCTCGCGCGACGAAGCCGTGCGGCGCACGGTCGAGATACTGCAGCGGGTGCGCATTGCTGCACCCGAACGCGTGATGGACAGCTATCCGCATCAGTTGTCGGGCGGCATGCAGCAACGCGTGGTGATCGCGATGGCGCTCGCCTCAAATCCGGCCTTGCTGATTCTCGACGAACCGACCACCGGCCTCGACGCCACCGTCGAAGCCGAAGTGCTCGATCTCGTGGCGCAACTGCGCGAAGAACTCGGCACTGCGGTGCTGTTCATCAGCCACAACCTCGCGGTGATCGGACGGATGTGCGAGCGCGTCGGCGTGCTGTACGCAGGCAAGCTGGTCGAGGAAGGCGCCACCCAGGACGTATTCGCGCGGCCACGTCATCCCTATACGGTTGGACTGCTGCGCTGTTTGCCGACCACGGGACGCAGCAAGGACACCGAGCGGCTCGACACCATCGCGGGCAATTTGCCCTTGCCCGGCTCGGTCACGCAAGGCTGCATTTACGCCGACCGGTGCCGGCTCGCCGACGACCGCTGCTGTCGTGAAGCACCGCCGCCCTATCGCGTGAGTGCCGCACACGGCGATCAGATGTCGCGCTGCCATTACCACGAACGCGCAATCGAACTGCCGCGTGCGTCCGCGGAAGGACTGCCTCTGCATGGCGATGCGTTGCGCGAGAGCGAGCGCCCTGCTCTCGTGCTGCGCGCGGAAAAACTCTCGAAGACATTCCACGTATCCGGCGCTCCGCTGCGCGCGGTCGACAACGTCTCGATCGATCTCGCCAGTGGCGAAACGCTCGGCCTTGTCGGTGAATCCGGCAGCGGCAAGACAACGCTCGCGAAACTGATGCTCGGCCTGCTCACACCGGACGCGGGCAGCGTGCTCGAACTCGACGGCACACCGCTCGCCGCGCGCGTCACGCGACGCAACGACGAGCAGGTCAAGTCGCTGCAGATCGTGTTCCAGAATCCGGACTCGGCGCTCAATCGCGCGCATTCGGTGAAGCGGCTGATCGGTCGTGCGTTGTCGCGCCTCACCGCGCTGCGCGGCGCTGCAATCGACGAACGGCTCGCTACGTTGACAGCGGCCGTGCGTTTGCCCGAACGCTATCTCGGTTCGCGCACGCGTCAGTTGTCCGGCGGACTCAAGCAGCGCGTGGCGATCGCGCGCGCGTTTGCCGGTGAGCCGCGCGTGGTGGTTTGCGACGAACCCACGTCCGCGCTCGACGTCTCCGTGCAGGCCGCGATCCTCAACCTGCTCGCCGATCTGCAACGCGAGCGCGGCGTGAGCTACGTGTTCATCTCGCATGACCTGCATGTGGTGCGCTATCTGTCGGATCGCATCGCAGTGCTGTACCTCGGCCGGCTGCTGGAGATCGGACCGGCAGCCGCGGTTTTCGGCGGACCGCATCATCCCTACACCGAAGCGCTTCTGTCTTCGGTGCCGACCCTCGACGCCCACGACAACACCGCCCGCATACGGCTGTCCGGCGATCTGCCGAGCGCCGCATCGCCGCCGTCCGGTTGCGTGTTCCACACGCGCTGCCCGCGCAAACTCGGAGCGATCTGCGAGCAGGAAGACCCGCCCTTCCTCGAAGCCGGCAGCGGTGACGCGGGTCAGCCGTCCGCGCATCGCATCCGCTGTCATATCCCCGTCGACGACCTGCGTGTACTGCAATTCGCCGCGCGCGACAACGCCGGCAAGGTCTCCGGCAGCGGCTCGGAAAACACACCGGAAAACGCCGCGCGCAACGAATAACGCGCAATAAGGCGACTTTCCGGCCACGCGTTTCATCATCGAAACATTTTCCTGCGTTTTTTCCTCGCGGCCATCGCACACCCCTATCCGACGCCCGTCGCCGCAAGGCTTTGCGGACCGTGGCATGGATATCGCTAAGTACTGTCCAGACATTCGAATCCAGAAGAGATCGGAAGAGAGCCTGAGAGCGCCGCTTACGCGAATCGCAGTGACAAGAAGCGATACGTGACGAAGCGCGTTTGAACGGTATCGGCTGAAGCGCACGCAAGCGTTTGTCAGCAAACCGGCTACGGCGCCGGGAAGACAGTGATGGTGTTTGACTTGCATCCGCAAAACAGACTCGGGGGACGGCGAGGCTCGCGTTCAGACAGGCCCGGCGTCGGCGATTCAGCGTGGGAGATGGCGGCAGCGAGGTGTCGGCGTCCCCTCGGGAGAGACGTGATGAAAACCACAAAATTCAATCAGTACTACTTCGGGGTACTACGGAGTACGGCAATCGCGGCGGGCGTAGCTTTGCTGATCACCCAGGTCGCGTATTCGGCGTCGACGGATGCGGTCCCCAAGTTGATGACGGTTGCCGATGCACCGCTGCCTGCAAGCGGCGCGCACGCAGCGACGCAAAGCGTGCAGGACGACAGTTCGGCGGCGGGCGCAGCGGCGACTGGCACCGCGCCTGATGAACCGACCGCTGCCGACGACGCAGCCATTGTGTTCAGTCCGCGCGATTGCACAACCACCAGTATCGGCGGGTGCACGCAGCATCGCGGCGGCAACGGCGCGGCGAGCGCTGGCAGCGGTGGCGCAGGTGCGAGCGGTAATGGCGCCGGCGGCGCAGCGGGCTCGGGCAGTGGCGGCGGCAAGGGTAACGGCAGCGGTAGCGGCGGTGGAAGTAGCAGCGGTGGTAGCAGCGGTGGTAGCAGCGGTGGCGGCAGCAGCGGTGGCGGCAGCAGCGGCGGTGGCAGCAGCGGCGGTGGCAGCAGCGGTGGCGGAAGCAGCGGCGGTGGCAGCAGCGGTGGTGGCAGCAGCGGTGGTGGCAGCAGCGGTGGTGGCAGCAGCGGCGGTGGCAGCAGCGGCGGTGGCAGCAGCGGTGGTGGCAGCAGCGGCGGTGGCAGCAGCGGCGGTGGCAGCAGCGGCGGTGGCAGCAGCGGTGGTGGCAGCAGCGGCGGTGGCAGCAGCGGCGGTGGCAGCAGCGGTGGCGGCAGCAGCGGGAGCGGCGGCTGCGGTTGCGGTGGCGGCCCCGGCGGCGGGTTCGGCGGTGGTAAAGGCGGCCCCGGTGGTGGTTTTGGCGGAGGCTTCGGTGGCGGGTTCGGCGGCGGCTTTGGCGGAGGCTCCGGCGGCGGTCACGGAGGCAAGGGTGGCGGCGGCAATGGTGGCAATGGCGGAGGAAACGGGCACTGACAGTCGCCTGTTTCCCGGGTAGGGGGCCCCCGCGCCCTACCCGTCGCTAACGACATGCGTATGCCGTTCGCAGTCCCCCGGCAGCGGCGGTGATGTCTCGATCCCCCGGTCGAGCATCACCGCCCGAAGCCGGTCGAAGTCGGCAGCATCCGCAGGCGGCCCGGCAAAACGGCACGCACCGCCGCGAAGCGTCGACATGCAATTGCTGGTCTTGCACACGTTTAAAACTAAAACAATCGATCGTGTCGCGCGTGACCGGAACCAAACCGAAGCGATTGCCTCATATCAGATTCAACGTTCGATATCAGGGCACCACAACATGCAACGAAACGTCCCCCACTCCATAGCGCGCACGGCCACCGGCCTGCTGATGGTCGCCGCTCTGGGCCTCGCATCGCTCGCTAATGCGCAAACTTCGGCGCAAACACCGGCTACGTCGGCTCAGCCACAGCCGCAAACCCTGTCGCAAGCCGCCCCGCCGGTCGATCCCACCTTCTCCGCCTATTCGCTCGCGCAAACCTGCAAGCTAAAAAACGATAACGTCGCGCAAGGTCAATGCGTCGGCGCGATCCGCGGCATCATCCACGGCTATCAGTACGGCGTGCTGTTCCTCGGTCAGCGCGCGTCGCTGCCGCCCAACGAAACGCAGCGTGTCTCGCTGTGTCTGCGCAATACGCAGGTGTCGTCGATCGTCGACGAATTCATTGCCGACGCCGCCCAGGTCAACGAAGACTCGCTCAAGCACACGCCCGCTGAAGTCGCCGTTCTGGGTTCCGTGCACATGCACCACAGTTGCAATTGATGACGCCCGCGCAGCGAGCCGCAGCGCCATAAGCGCCGGCTCCAGGGCCGGCTGCAATCCGCCAACGGCCGCTACTGCGCTCACAGCATTTCGAGTGGCCGCTTGCTGCGCGGCGGTTTGAAGTAAGTGTCGATGGCAGCGAGTTCGTGCGCGTCGAGTTGTAGTTGCGACGCCCGATAGTTGTCGCGCACATGCTCGACGCGGCCCGCTTTCGGAATTGCGAACACGCCGGGCTTTTGCAAGACCCACGCAAGCGCCACCTGAAACACCGAGACGCCGCGTGCGTCGGCAATATCGTCGAGCGGCGAGCGTTTCGGCAGGCGCGCATGATCGACCGGACTGTATGCCATCCCCGGCATGTTGCGCGCGGCAAGCCACGGCAACAGGTCGAATTCCGGCCCACGGCGCGCCACGTTGTAGAGAATCTGATTTGTCGCGCACGCCTCGCCGCCCGGCGTGGCGACGAGCTCTTCCATATCGTCGGTATCGAAGTTGCTGACGCCCCAGTGGCGAATCTTGCCCGCGCTGCGTAACGCCTCGAATGCCTGGACGGTTTCCGCGAGCGGCACCGAGCCGCGCCAATGCAGCAGATACAGATCGAGCCGATCGGTTTTCAGGCGCTTGAGGCTCTGCTCGCAGGCCGCGATCACGCCGCGCCGGCTGGCGTTATGCGGATACACCTTGCTGACGAGAAAGACCTGATCGCGCAGCCCCGCCAGCGCTTCGCCGAGAAGCGATTCCGTGGCGCCGTCGCCGTACATTTCCGCCGTGTCGATCAGCGTCATGCCCAATTCGATGCCGCAGCGCAGCGCGGCGAGTTCCGAGGCACGCCGCGCCGGCTGTTCACCCATCTCCCAGGTGCCCTGCCCCAGTTTCGGAATACGCTCGCCGTCGGGCAGGCTCACGCTTGCGATATCGGTCGTCATGCTTTCTCCTCGAAGTGGCTAAACATAGGGCAACGCGTTCATGTCGATGCGGCGGCGCAGGCGAATCCGCGGTGCATGATACGCAAATCGTAGGGACGAGTTTAGCGGTTGCACGAGCATCGGATCGGGCACCAGGCAAAAGCCCGCTATAACGGAGCGCGCCGATGTCTTAGAATTGCCGCTTGCCCTTCTTGCGTGAGCCCCATGACCTCTGCCTCGGAAGACCGCTGGCGCGACCTGCGCCCGGACCCGGAAAACGACACGCCGCTGTATCTGCAACTCGCTCGCAAGCTCGGCAGTGCGATTCACGAAAACCGTTGGAACGCGGGCGAAGCGCTGCCCTCTGAGCGCGTGCTGTCCGAAGCGCTCGGCGTATCGCGGATCACCTCGCGCAAAGCCATTGCCCTGCTGGTCGAACAGGGATTGATCCGCCGCACTCAAGGCGCGGGCAGCTTCATCACGCCACGCTATGAAGATCCGCTATCGCGTCTGTCGAGTTTCAGCGAAATGCTTCGGCGACGCGGTTTTACGCCGAGTTCGAAGTGGTTGTCGCGAGAAATTTCGCCCGCTAACCGCGATGAGGTGATTCAACTGGGCTTGTCGCCGGCGGCAGCCGTAACCCGGCTGCGCCGTTTGCGTCTCGCGGACGGCATCGTGATGGCGGTGGAGAATTCCACCTTCCCTGCCGCGGTGATTCCCGATCCTCAGGCAATTGGCGATTCGTTGTACACGTACCTGGAAAATCGCGGACTGACGATTGTGCGCGCGCTGCAGCATTTTCGCGCGGTGAACGCGAACGACGAGATCGCGCAGCAGATGAGCATTGCCCCTAACGAGGCGCTGTTGCTGATCACGCGCGTCGGGTACACGGCGGATCAGCGGGCGATCGAGCTGACCGATACCTACTGCCGCAACGATTACTATGATTTCGTGGCGGAGTTGAGGAAGTAAGTACGGCGTTTGTCCTTCGGGGCAATCGCAACGCCTTCACGCCCATTTCGCCTCATGCGCCCCTATCCGAGCCGGCGGCAAGTCAAAGCGCGCAGGCGTCTCCTCAAGACGCTCAGCCGGTAGAACGCCCAGCACTCGCCCGAACGCCGACTGCACGCTTCCCAGACAATCCCGCACATCGTCGATCGAAACGTCGGGCGCCTTCCAGCCGTCGGGAAGCAATCCGAAGGATTGCAACCACCGTCCGGTCTGCGCGAGCGACACCCTCACGTGCCAGCTTCCGCCTTCGGTGGCTCGCCGCGCCAATGCGGCCATTGCGCCGAACGCAGCCAGATATCCCGTCGCGTGATCCAACGCCTGACAAGGCAGATGCTTCGGCTCGTCCCATCCCGCCGCCTCGCGCTCCGTAAAAGCAATTCCACTCGCGGACTGCACCAGACTATCGAAGCCGCGCCGCGCAGCCCATGGTCCTTTGTGCCCATAAGCGCAAACCGAGACATAGACGATCCCCGGCCGCACTCGCGCCAGTTCCTCGGGACCGAACCCGCGCGCCGTGAGCGCCCCTGGCCGATACGCCTGCAAAAACACGTCGGCGTCGCTAACGAGGCCATTTAACGTTTCCCGGCCAGTTGCATCGCGCAAATCGATCACAGCCGAGCGCTTGCCGCGCCCATTGTCGATCACCAGCGGCGCAATGTTCGGCAAGTGCGGACCGTTGACCATCAAGACCTCGGCGCCATGCTGCGCGAGCGCGCGTCCCGCCACCGGCCCCGCAATGATGCGCGACAAATCCAGCACCCGCACGCCCGCCAGCGGCCGCTCCGCGCCTGCCTCGCGCGGCGGCTCGACCGGCGCATCGCCAATGCGCTCGATCTCGAACAAGGGCAGCCCCGCAATCGCTTTCGCCTGATCGAGCGCAGCCCACTCGTCGGGCGTGCGAATCAATGCCGCGCACAAACCGGCGTCGGCGAGCGTCTGGTCAAGCGTCGCGCCATCCCAGCCGCGAATCGCCTCGGCCACCGCCGCGCGATCGTTCGCGCAGCCGAGCACCTTCAGCACGCCTTCGAGATGATGCGGAAAGTTTGTGTGCAGTTGAATCCAGCGGCCGTCGCGCGTCGCGTAGAAACCCATCACTGGATCGCGCAAAGCGGGGGGCGGACCGTCGTCGATACGCAGATAGCGCTCGCTGCGAAACGAGGCCAGCGCGCGCCGCATCTCTACGGTGACGTGTTGCCGGCGCCCCGTGCGCAAGCGATGGTATTCGGCAGCTGCAAGGCCGCTCGCGGCGATGGTCGCCTGCGCCAACGCGCCGACCCGATAGACCGACGGCAAGCCTGGATCGGCGCCGGGAAGCGAGACAGAGTGCAGCGCAGTCGGGTCGCATTGCGCGGTCATCCAGATATGTTTGAGTGCGAGTTCAGGCGTCGTGGTGCTCATGTCGTTCATCTCGTTCGAGTTGGGACAGGAAGAAAGTGAATCGAGTCTAGAATTTCGCCTTGCTGCAATCAATCTTGATTATGATAATCAATATATATTGATTTCTTCGGTTTCTACGCGTTTCCATGCCGCCCACCAATTCCCTCACCGCCGCCGAAGCCGCCGCTACGCTCGGCATCAGCCTGCCTACGCTGTATGCGTATGTCAGCCGCGGCATGCTGAGCTCATCGCCGGATGCGCAAGGCAAGCACCGGCTCTACGACGCTGGCGAAGTGCGGCGGCTCGCCCGGCGCAAGGAAGACGGCAAGCGCGCCGGCAAGGTCGCGCAAAAGGTGTTGGACTGGGGCGTGCCGGTGCTCGAATCGTCGATCACGCTGGTGGCCGACGGCCGCCTGCTGTATCGCGGGCACGACGCCATGGAACTGGCGCGCACGGCATCCCTGGAGGATATCGCGGCGTTGTTGTGGGAATGCAGTGCAAGGCGTATTGCCGATGCACCGGCCGTCCCCTTCGCCGCCGCGCAGTGGGCCGCGTGGCTCAAGCTCTGGAGCGACAGCACGCCGCTCGACCGCGCGCTCGTGCTGCTGCCGGCCGCCGCCGCGCAAATGCCGCGGGTATGGGCGCTCGGCCGCGACGCGCAACTCGATACCGCCTGTGCGGTCATGCGCTTGCTGGCCGCCGCGATGGTCTCGGCGGCGCCGTCGAACGAACCGCTGCACAAGCAGTTGGCGTCGGCGTGGAATATACGCAACCGTCAGCAGGCGGGGCTGCTGCGCGCGGCGTTGGTGGCCTGCGCGGATCATGAACTGAATGCGTCGACTTTCACGGTTCGCTGCATCACGTCGACGGGAACACATCTGTTCGGCGCCGTGGCCGGCGGCCTGGCCGCATTGGCCGGCCCGCGACATGGCGGCGAAACGGTACGGATTGCCGCGCTGCTCGATGAAGCGTCACGCGCCCCCGACCTCGACCGCTATCTGGCGAACCGGCTCGCCCGCCACGAGCACGGCGCGCATGGGCCGGTGCTGTCGGGCTTCGGTCATCCGCTTTATCCGGACGGCGATCCGCGCGCGCGTCTGCTGCTCGAGATGCTCGCTGACTGCGCGCCGGCCCGTTCGCCGCTAGGCGAACTGCAGGCAATCGCGCGCACGGTGCGCGAGACGACCGGCGCGGAGCCGACCGTCGACTTCGCGCTCGTGGGCATCGAACGGGTACTCGGCCTGCCGGCCGGCGCCGCGTTCACGCTGTTCGCGGTCGGCAGGGTGGTCGGCTGGATTGCTCACGCAATGGAGCAAACGCGCGACGGCCGGTTGATCCGGCCACGCGCGCGCTATATCGGGGAGATTGAGGCGCGGCCTTAACCGGCCGCGCAGCAGACGCGGTGCACATTCGTGGCCGCATCAGCCGCAGTCGTTACAGCGGCTGAAGCAATTGCCGCAGCCACCTCACTCCGTCACGCCACACCAAACCAGCGCGGCAGCCAGTTCAGCATCGGCGAACCGCTCAACGGCCGTGTTACAGCGCGCTCCGACCCGCTAGCCAGCGCGAAACGCGCACCGGCCCGCCCTGCGCTGACCCACGCCAGCGCACCGCGCGGCAACTCGATCGATTGCCCCGTTGCCAGCCAGTGATCGCCGTTTTCGCCTTCGACCGTCAACCAGATCTCACCCGAGATCACCTTGAAGACCGACGGACGCGCGACACGCCAGGCCGCCGCAGGCTCGTCATGTTCCATTTCGAAAATCCGGACTTCACGCATCGCTGTTCTCCTTCAAAGAACTTTCCTGTTGTATTGATTATTGACGTGCGATCATCAGATACCCATGCACAGTTCCGAACACTTTCATCGGAACTGTTCAGTCGAAAAAACGGACAGTTGACGGCAATCGCGCTTCATAGGGACGTGCAGCGCACGCCGTACCGAAAGCTCGGCGCGCCGACACCCTGGTTGCCCGGCGAAGGAAAAGCACCGTATGAAACTCGAAATCCAACTCAATCGGGAAACCGGCGTACCACTCACCGAACAGATCGTCACGGGCGTCACCGCCTGGATTCGTTCGCGCACCGCTCACCCCGGCTCCAAGCTGCCGTCGATCCGCCAGTTCGCCGCCGACTACGGCGTGAGCCGGTTTCCCGTGATCGAGGCTTACGACCGGCTGGTGTCGCTCGGCTACGTCGACTCGCGGCACGGCTCGGGCTTCTATGTCGCCGACCGCCAGCCGCCAAGCGCGCAATGCCAGGGCACCTCGGACCCGCGCCGCGCCGAGGACGAATCGGGGCACATCCTCCAGCAGTTCAACTACCAGAGTGAGACGCTCAAGCTCGGCAGCGGCTTCATTCCCGATGCGTGGCGCGACACGGAGAGCCTCGCGCAGGCGATCCGCCATGTGTCGCGCACCGACAGCGCGAGCATGGTCGACTACGCGCTCCCGCTCGGCAATCTGACCTTGCGTGAACATCTGCAAGGCCGTATTGCTCAATTGGGGATTCAGGCGGACGCCTCGCAGATTCTGATCACCAATGGCGCGAGCCAGGCACTCGATCTACTGATGCGCTACATGCTCAAAGCCGGCGACACGATATTCGTGGAGGACCCCGGCTACTACAACCTGAACGGTCTGCTGAAGCTGCACGGCGTGAAGCTGATCGGCATCCCGCGCACCCGCAACGGTCCCGATCTCGATGTGCTGCAGGCGCAGTTGCAAGTGAATCGCCCGAAGCTGATGTTCATCAACACGGTGTTCCACAATCCGACCGGCACCACGGTCGCGCCGCCGGTGGCGTTCCGGCTGCTGCAACTGGCGCGCGAACACGGTTTCACGATCATTGAAGACGACATCTACGCCGACTTCCAGTCCGACGTCACTGACCGTCTCGCCACCCTCGACCAGCTCGAACACGTGATCTACGTGGGCGGTTTGTCGAAGACGCTATCGTCGTCGTTGCGAATCGGCTGCGTGGTAGCGAGCCACGCAATCATCAAGGATCTCGTCGACATCAAGATGCTGACGAGCATCGGCGGTTCACGCTTTGCCGAAGCGGTCGCCGCTACGTTGCTGGAGCGCGGCGCGTACCGCAAGTATCTGGAACGGCTACGCCGCCGCATGCGCGACGCGCTCGGCTCAACCATTCAAACACTCGAAGACGCCGGCTGGGAGCTGTTCGAAAAGCCTGTCGGCGGCAAGTTCGTGTGGGCGCGCGTGCCGCACGTCGGTAACGCCGAACGGCTGGTGGCATGCGGCGCACCGCTCGGCGTGACCGTGGCGCCTGGCAGCTATTTCCGGCCGAACATGGAAATGAGCCCGTGGACCAGGATTCACGCCGCGTTCGGCAATGACCCGCGTGCGCAGGCGTTTTTCCGTGCTGCTGTGGCGTTGCCTCCCTCGGACTGACCTCATCATCTTGTCTTCGCGCTGAGCGCATATCCGCTGCGCCGGGCCACGCTTTTCCCTAGAATAGCGAGTCCCAGCCCGTCCCTGCGCGCCTAGCCGCCCTCCATGTCCACGCCGCCGACTCTGCCCGCCTCCGCCCCCGCTGCCACTTCGGGCCCCTCGGCCCGCTCGCTCACCGTGATGCTGTGGCTCGTCGCCACCGGCTTCTTCATGCAGACGCTCGACTCCACGATCGTCAACACCGCGCTCCCCGCGATGGCGACGAGCCTCGGCGAGTTGCCGTTGCGCATGCAATCGGTGGTGATCGCGTACTCGCTGACGATGGCGGTGATGATTCCAGTGTCCGGCTGGCTCGCCGACAAACTCGGCACGCGGCGCGTGTTCTTCAGCGCGATCCTCGTGTTCGCGGTCGGCTCGCTGCTGTGCGCCAACGCGCATACCCTGAATCAACTGGTGATCTACCGCATCGTGCAAGGTGTGGGCGGGGCGATGCTGCTGCCGGTCGGGCGGCTCGCGGTGCTGCGTACCTTCCCGGCTGAACGCTATTTGCCGGCTTTGTCGTTCGTGGCGATTCCAGGACTGATCGGACCGCTGATCGGCCCGACGCTCGGCGGCTGGCTCGTGAAGATCGCTTCGTGGCACTGGATCTTTCTGATCAACGTGCCAGTGGGGATCGTGGGTTGCATCGCCACCTTCATCTTCATGCCGGATAGCCGCAACGAGCATACCGGCAAGTTCGATCTGAAGGGCTATCTGCTGCTGATTTTCGGCATGGTGGCAATCTCATTCGCGCTCGACGGCCGCACAGAGTTCGGCATCCAGCACGCCACAGTGTTGGTGCTGCTAATCCTGAGCCTCGCCTGCTTTGTCGCCTACGGTTTGCACGCCGTACGCGAGCCCGCACCGATCTTCCCGCTCGACCTGTTCAAGATCCACACCTTCAGCGTCGGGTTGCTCGGCAATCTGTTCGCGCGGATCGGCAGCGGCGCGATGCCTTATCTGATTCCTCTGCTCCTGCAGGTGAGTCTCGGCTATAGCGCCTTCGAAGCCGGCATGATGATGCTGCCGGTGGCGGCTGCGGGCATGGCGGCCAAGCGCCTCGTCACCACACTGATTGTCAAATACAGCTACCGGCGCGTGCTGATCGTCAATACGGTGCTGGTGGGCCTGACCATGGCAAGCTTCGCGCTCACTTCAGCCAGCCAGCCGCTGTGGCTGCGGCTCGTGCAACTGGCATTCTTCGGCGCGGTCAACTCGATGCAGTTCACCGCGATGAACACACTGACGCTCAAGGATCTCGGCACCGGCGGCGCGAGCAGCGGCAACAGCCTGTTCTCGCTCGTGCAGATGCTGTCGATGAGTCTCGGCGTGACCGTTGCCGGCGCGTTGCTCGCGACCTTCACCGGCCTCCTGCCGCGCGTGACGGCCGCCAACTCGCTGCCCGCTTTCCATGCGACGTTCCTGTGTGTCGGCATCATCACCGCCGGCTCGTCGTGGATCTTCGCGCAACTGTCGCCGGACATCCGCACGCCCGCGAAAAAGACCGATCCTTCGGAACGGACCTGAGTTTTGCGCCAGGCTGCGGTGGCGTTGCCCCTAACCGCCGCTACCCGCCGCGCCCCGTCGCCGACCCGCAAAGGGGCGCGGGCCGCACCACCGAAGTGCGAATCATCGCGTTCGCGCCCGCGCTAGCGCACAATCGCCGTACTGACAGCGGCAAGCGGGCGCGCGCAGAGTGTTTCCGCACGCGCATAGTTCTTGCTCGCCTATCCTGTAAACTCACATTTTTGCGCGTGCCCACTCGTGCCGAGCATGAGAAGCGCGCCGCCACTTCCACACGACTGACATGATGAGCATGATCGAACTCGATCCTCCCGGCTTCCAGCCGCCGCGCCCGATGGCGGGCGACGAAGGCTCCCGGCGCACCGTTCTGTACGGCGGCTACACGGTTTTCAGCGTGTTCCAGCCGGTTTTTTCGGTGTCGCACCGGCGTGCGATCGGTTATCACGCTTCGCTGCGCGCACACGACGAACATGCGCTGCAGGTGCCGTCACACGAGGTTTTCACGCAGGCGGCACGGCGCGGCGACCTGCTGGAACTCGGGCGGCTCGCCGAATCGCTGCATCTGGGCAACTTCAACGCATTCGACAGCCACGACGAATGGCTTTTTCTGAGCCTGCACCCGGCCGCACTGATGGACACCAGTTACGGCGACGCACTGCTCGCCGGCCTCAAGGCGCTGGGCTTGCCGCCGCAGCGGGTGGTGCTGGAAGTATCCGAACAGGCCGGCGGTGAAACCACGCGCTTCGCCGAAATCATCGACGCGCTGCGCAAGTCCGGCTTCCTGATCGCGCTGGACGGCTTTGGCGCCAAACATTCGAACATCGACCGCGTGTGGAATCTGCGTCCGGACATCGTCACGCTCGACCGCTGCATTCTCGCGCAAGCGAGCGAACACTCGCATATCGAACGCGTGCTGCCGGGCCTCGTTTCGCTGCTACACGAATCCGGCCAACTGGTGCTGATGGGCGGCCTGAGCACCGAGCGCGATGCGCTGATCGCACTCGAATGCAACGTCGACTTCGTGCAGGGCGCGTACTTCGCGGGCCCGAGCGTCGAGCCGGTCAAACCGCAAGCGGCGGCCGGCCTGATGGACTCGCTCTCCGCGGCACTACGCGAACGGGTTGCCACACGCGAACGCGCACAGTCAGCACGGCTCGCACCCTATGTCACGGCGCTGGAAACGGCGGCTGCCCAACTCGTGGCCGGGGAATCGGTAACCCAGGCGACCGCGACGCTGCTCACGCTCGGCGAAACGGCACGCTGTTTTGTGCTCGACGGTTCGGGCCGGCAGATCGGCGACAACGTGCTGCCGGCGGGACGCGCTTCGCAACGCGCCAAGCGCTTCCGGCCATTGCTGCATTCGGAAGGCGCGAGCTGGGAACGCCGGCCGTACTTCATTCAGGCCATGCGCGTGCCAGGCCAGGTGCACCTCACGCCGCCCTACCTCTCGATCAACGAAGCACACCTGTGCGTAACGGCCTCGATCGCCGCGCATACGCCGCACGGCACCCAGGTGCTATGCGTTGACATCAACTGGGAAGTCGCTGCGCATCGTAATTGACGCAAGGGCGTTCCGCTGGATCCGCGCGAGGAGCTTCATGACAGCCGCGCGGCCCAGCAAGCGGTTGGCCGCCTGCAACCGCGCCGCGCTGGTGACGGCGCGCAACGCGACGATCTTCGTCGAGCCGTCCGCCTGATTTAGCGTGGACACGTCGATCACCCCCACAACCTCGCCTTCGAAGAGCAACGCAATACACATTGCGCCTTCGACCGACACCACCTCTGCATGGCTCGCCTGATGCGCGAGCGCTGTCACCGTCTCCATCCAGGCCACTGGCCCCAGTTCCTGCGTGCACACCGGCGCGTCGCTGACGACTTCCGGCGCATCGCTAAAGAGGCGTAACAAGGCCGCCCGATCCTGCGCCTCCAGCGCGGTGCGCAAGCGTTCCACGATCCGTGCATGCGCGGCGGGATCCGGTCGTTCCAGCGGCGCGCCCGCACGCTGCAACCGCGCCTTGGCCCGATGGACGATCTGCCGGCAACTGGCCGACGTGCGATCGAGGATTTTCGCAATCTCCGCGTAGTCGCAATCGAACGCTTCGTGCAGCACGAATGCCGCCCGCTCATCCGGCTTCAGACGCTCGAGCAGAAGCATCACGCCGTACGACATCTCCGCTGCACGCAAGGCCAATTCCTCCGCCGACGGCGCCACCTCGTCGAGCCAGGGCTCCGGCAGCCAGCCGGCAGCCTGTGACGCGCGTTCGCGCTGCACGTGACGCAGCCGGTCAATCGCCGCGCGCGTGGTGATCGTGGTGAGCCAGGCGGCCGGTGTCTGCACCTCTTGCGTATCGGCGAGATGCCACTTGAGCCAGACGTCCTGCACCACGTCTTCCGCTTCGGCGCGGCTGCCGAGCATGCGGTACGCCAGCGCTAGCAGGCGGGCACGCACGGCCTCGAAGCTGGATGCCTTGTCGATTCCTTGTTCCGTCATGCCTGAACCTCCTGATCTACATCCTTTTTACCTTGACGCCCGGGCTCCCGCCGATGTGACAGCCCACCGAAAAAATATTCCTGTCACGCCGCCGCCCTTCCTCTCGTCATAAGGACAACAACCCGTTCAATGGGCGCGTGGTTGTTCGAGGTTGTTCGAATCGGCCACCGCTCCCGGCTACCGGCAACGCGCCACCTGAAACGAGGCAAACATGCATTCCAGCTATCCGTCCATCACCGGCCTCGGCCTCGTGCCCACCGTGATCGAGCAATCCGGCCGCGGCGAGCGCGCCTATGACATCTATTCGCGTCTGCTGCGCGAGCGCATCGTCTTTCTGGTCGGTCCGGTGAACGAACAGTCCGCCAGTGTGATCGTCGCTCAATTGCTGTTTCTGGAATCCGAGAATCCCGACAAGGATATTTCTTTTTACATCAATTCGCCGGGCGGCTCGGTGTATGACGGCCTCGCCATCTATGACACGATGCAATTCATCAAGCCCGAGGTGTCGACCTTGTGCACCGGCTTTGCCGCCAGCATGGGCACGTTTTTGCTGACCGCCGGCCAGCGCGGCAAACGGTACGCGCTGCCGAACGCGCGCATCATGATTCACCAGCCGTCGGGCGGCAGCCAGGGCACCGCTGCGGACGTCGAAATCCAGGCGAAAGAGGTGCTCTACCTGCGCGAACGTCTCAACACGATGATGGCCGAACGCACCGGGCGCAGCATCGAGGAGATCGTGCGCGACACCGACCGTGACAACTTCATGTCGGCTCAAGGCGCGAAGGATTACGGCCTCGTCGACGAGGTGCTGGAAACACGCGCGGCGCTCGGCAATCCAGGCGACTCGGCTCGTCACCGTGACATGTAGCGCGGCACGGCCGCACCGCCAGAAACGTCCTCGCCCCGGACGGTTTTTGCCGTTCCTATCGGTGCGCCTGAAACACAAAAGCTGATCACCTCCGCTGGAATCGCTATCATGGTCGCGATTCGTCGAATTCGACGATCGCTTCAATGGAGATATTCATGGCGTCATCCAACGAAACCGTCAGCATGGCGCTATTCTGCGACTTCGAAAACGTTGCGCTCGGCGTGCGCGACGCGAAGTACGACAAGTTCGACATCAAGCTGGTGCTCGAACGTCTGCTGCTCAAGGGCAGCATTGTCGTGAAGAAAGCGTATTGCGACTGGGACCGCTACAAGAGTTTCAAAGGCGCGATGCACGAGGCCAACTTCGAGTTGATCGAGATTCCGCACGTGCGCCAATCGGGCAAGAATTCCGCCGACATCCGGCTCGTGGTCGACGCGCTCGACCTCTGCTACACGAAATCGCACGTCAACACCTTCGTCATCATCAGTGGCGACTCGGATTTTTCGCCGTTGGTGTCGAAGCTGCGCGAGAACAACAAGCAGGTGATCGGTGTCGGCGTGCAGCAATCCACCTCCGATCTGCTGATCGCGAACTGCGACGAATTCTTCTTTTACGACGACCTCGTGCGCGAAAGTCAGCGCACGGTCACCAAGCGCGAGTCGTCGCGCCCGCAACAGAACGCGCAGCAGACAGCCAAACGTACGCCCGACGAAGAAAAGTCGCGCAGCAAGGAAGACCTCGAAAAACGTCGCACCAAAGCGGTGGAGATCGCCGTGCAGACGTTCGACGCGCTCGCGTCCGAACGTGGCGATAGCGGCAAAATCTGGGCATCGGTACTGAAGAACGCGATCAAGCGCCGCAAGCCGGATTTCAACGAGACGTACTACGGCTTTCGCGCATTCGGCAATCTGCTGGAAGAAGCGCATGCGCGCGGGCTGCTCGAATTCGGCCGCGATGAGAAGTCAGGCGCGTACGTTTATCGGGGCGCGGCTGGAAATGCGGGCGCCGAAAACGTGAACGAGCCAGCCGAAGCAAATGAGTCGGCAGAGCAGATGATCGTTGAAGCACAGGTTGCCGAAACCGTGGTCGCCGAGTCGGGCGGCAAGCACGAGTCGCGCCGCCGAGGCCGTGGCAATCGCAAGCCCGGCCGTGGCCAGCAGGAAAGCGCGCAGGAAGAGCGTGTGGCGGTTGACCACAGCCGTCATGCACAGGCTCAAACTGACACGGGACACACGCACGCGCCGTCGGCCAGTGAATCCGTTTTCGAACAGCCGGAAGCCACCTGGGCACAACCGGAGGCCTTTGCAACTGAACCGGTCGCAGTAGCCGCAGAAGAAACACCGGAAGCGGGCACCGCCCAACCTAAGCGCCGCAAGGAACGCGCACCGCGCAAGACAGCCGCGAAGAAAACGAAGAAGGCAACACCGCGAAAGATCGATGAGGTCCCGGAGATCGCGGCGCCTGCTGAAGCGCCGGCAGCGTCTGTTACCGAAGAAAAGGCGCCCGCGGCCGCCAAAAAGGCAGCGCGCAAAACCACCCCACGCAGTCGCCGTCCGCGTAAGGCAGCGGCAACGAGCGAGGCGGAATAAGCGTCTCACTTTGCGTGACGTGCACCGGATTTCCTCCGGTACACCGATAGCAATGTGAATGCCGCAACAACGCAAACTCCGTCGCAAACAAAAAGCCCCTGCTCGCAACGAGCAGGGGCTTTTCCATTTCCAGTTCGCAACACCTACAACAAACCAAACACCGCCACCCCATTCGTCGTGCCCACAAACACTTTGCCGCGCGCGATCATCGGCGTGATGAACTTGTTGCCCGCGCCCCATTGATCGCGCGTGCCGGCCTGATTGCTGTTGTACAGCTCGCTCGCGAGGTTACTTGCGTTGTACGCATGCAGGGCGCCCGTCGTGCCGTTTTCCGCCACCCAGACGATGCCGTTGCTCGAGCCATTGGCCGACACGGCCGGTGTCGCGCCGGGATAGGCAAACGTGGTTGGACTCTTTGACGATGCGGTGGTCGCGAGAAATGCACCGGAGATCGGCAGCGCCTTCAGGTTATCGTTCCAGCCGCCGTAATAGACCACACCGTTGTAATAAGCCGGCGAGCCCCAGATGCCGCCCGCGAGCGTGCCGGTCAGCACCTGCCAGTTATTGTTCGCCGTGGGACTGAATTTACCCATCGAATCGCGATCGACCACGTAGATCAGATTGTCCTTGCCCGCCGCCACCGCCAGGTGTTTGACAACGCCGCCCGCGGTCGTCTGATCCGGCAACAGCATCACGCCGCCCGAACCGAAATCGTTGTCGGCATTTGCCTCGGCCACGACGTTACTCATGGCGAAGTAATCGGTGACCTGCAGGTTTCCTAAGGACAGCTTCATCAGCGAGTTTCCGAAGTCGCCGTCAACCGGAAAGCCTTGCGCATTCAGCGTGGTGCCGAACGTGCCGTTGCCGTCGACGACGTAAATCGAGGTGCCGTCCGAGGCCATGCCTGAGCCGGCCATCCAGATCGATCCCTGGCTACCGTTCGGCGCGACGTCGAACACGCTGGTCTGCTTCAACGTGTCGGCGCTATAGGCCATCAACCAGCCGGTGTAAGCGCCTGACATGCAGTGCGCGGTCCAGCCCATATAGACGTTGCCGCCGACCAGCGTGAGCGCCGCGCGCACGGTATGCAGCGATGGATTGAAGGTGATGGTGCCGTTGACGCTCCCCGCGCCGCTACCGGGGAAGCTCGCCGCAATCTCCGTCGGGCCGCCGAGCACTTCTGCCCCCGTGGTCAGATCGAGCGCATGCAGCCGATGATGGTACCCACCGCTGCCGTCCTTGGTCATCGCCACGGCATACAGCACGCCATTCGCGCCGCGATTGCGATCGATCACCGGCGTCGACGTAATGCCGATTTCCGGCGTGATGTCCTGGCAACCGTGATCGTCACTGGGTGTCTCGCCGCTGCCGACCAACGAGACCTTCCACAATTGCGCGAAGGTGGTGGCGTCGTACGCGTACACGCTATCGTGTTCGGTGGCGACGTAGACCACATCGTGTGCGGTGCCGGCAATCGGCAGACTGGTGACGAACAGCGGCTGCGCATCGACTTTGCCGTCCGCGGCGAGAAACGCGACTTTGCCGAAGCTCGTTGAATTGACGTTCGCGAGCGTCAGCGTGGTCTCGGCGAGCATCTGGCCCGTGCGGGCGAGATCGTTGTGATGCATCAGCACGTCGGTGGCGAAGGCTGTCGTGCCCATCGACGTGCCACCCGAACTGGTCGAGCCGGTACCGCCGCTGCCGGTCGACGAGCCGCTGCCGGTGGTGCCGCCGCCGGCGGACGAACCTGAACCCGTACCCGATGAGCCACCCGAGCCGCCGCCGCAAGAAAGGAAGCAGCCGGCGACGAGTGCAATCGCCAGCCGCTCGCACACGCGGGACCACATTCTCGGATTGAACGTGCCGGTTTGCGGTCGCTGCATGGTCGCCTCGTTTGCACGATGTCCGGCTCACTCCGTGCGTCGGGCTGCGTCGAACGGCGGAGTCAGAAACGGCGGGGGCCGGCAGGGATGGAGTGGAGTGTGCGGGCTGTGCGGAACCGTCAGACAACCGGCGTCCCTGGCCCTCTATCCAAACGTACGCCCTTTGCCGGGCGGCCTGCCGCCATCGTTTCGTGTCTTTCCGCCAGAGATGACAAAAGCTTTACAGCAACAAGCTTGCCTGCCCCCTGGCGCAAACGGTGTGTTTCGGCGAAGCGAGGTTTCCGATCGACCTCAGTTTCAGTAATACGGGTAAGGCGCGTACATCACCGGAGGCGGCGCGACATACCGCGGCGGCGGAGCATAGTAGTAGGGCTGAGGTGCGTAATAGGCCGGCTGCGGCGCGTAGTAGGCGGGTTGCGGTGGCTGCGAGATCGTGTTGCCCTTCGAGGTCATGCACTGCGCGTAGGAGGCGTCGTAGCGCGCTTGCAGGCCCGCCGCGGAATACTGCGCGCCATTCGCGCCGTTCGCGCCGCCGATCAGCAAGCCGCTGCCCGCGCCGATCGCCGCGCCCGCGCCCGCATTGCCCGCCGCCGCACCGATCAGTGCGCCGACCGCCGCGCCGCCAAGCGTGCCCAGCGCGGCGCTGTTCACGCTGTTGGTGGTCGCCGCCTGGGCGGCCGCGTTCGGGTCCGTCGAACGGTTCGCATAGTCGCGGCATGCATAGTCGTCTTGCTGGAACTGCCCGAGCGGCTCGCCGCTGCGCGGCAGCGCGACCACGCTTGGGCCGCTCGGCGGCATGACCGCGCAACCGCCGAGCGCGAGCGCAACGACGGCGGCCGGTATGGCGAGGCTAATCGACTTGGTGCTGGAGATCATGTTCGTGCGCTTCGATGACATTGGAATTCAAACGTTATGCCAATCGGTATCGCGCTTGGTTACGAGATCGTTACAGAAAGTTTTTCGCTTACATTCTCGCGCGCGTTCGCGCCGCATGGTCTCACAGCCTGAAAAGCCCGCGCAGCCACGTCATATCGGGTAATGCTTGTAAGCGAAGCCGCAATCTGTTTTCGCAGCGCGCGGCCTAAACTGGCTTGCGGTAATAGTGGGCAATGAACCAGAGGATGACTCGATGAACCGGCTTGTTTTTCTGGTGGCGGCGGCTTCTGCCGCCTGCATATCGCCCGTTTTCGCGCAGTCGAACACGACATTCCCGAGCAGCGCGATCGAACCGTCTACTGCGACCTTCCCCAGCGCCTCGATCGCGCAGAATTTTCAGTACATCAATCACCCGCCTCCACCTCCCGCGCCTGCGAGTTCGGTGTCGCCCAGCGGCGGCGGGCGTGGCCATCGGCATCGGCAGATGTCGACAGATTCGGATACGACCGGGGGTGCGTCGACGCAGCCTTGATCGAACGCGCGCAAGGTCTGAATCGGCGCGGAACAAGGGCCCGCTGACCTCGCCGCAGTTACCATCTGTGACAAAGCTTGCACTTCCGACCGGCCTCGCAGGTGCCAACCCGACGACTATCTCTCCCCGTTACCTCGTAACTGCCGGAGAAACACGCGTTGCGCGCCCTCCGAAGGCTTCACCTGGCATCGTCATACCTCCAGCTGTAGCGCTGTCGCGCCTCGCCGGCGTGCTCCGTTGCCCCTGCCTGCACCACGTTCCCCATACGTGGCGGTAAGCGGCCTCGACATGGCGCGCAAAGCGCGCGCCGTCCATCAACGGCGATGCCGCGAGCCGTGCCCGCAGGCTCGCACGCATCGCGCTCAGGCGCGGCAGATCGCGTACCAGTTGGACGGCGGTCTCGACGAACTGTGCGTCGCTGTCCGCGGCGAGGTCGCGCAGACCCAGGTTCTCCAACTGGCTCAGTCCGGCGCGCCCTACTGACGTGCCGCCAACCCGCGTGACGACCGGCACCCCCATCCAGTACGAGTCGAGGCTCGTCGTATGGCCGTTATACGGAAACGTGTCGAGCCCGACGTCGATCTGGTGATACGTGCGCAGATAGTCCGCGCGGGGCCGAAACGACGTAAAGGAGACCCGCTCCTCGGCGATCCCATGGTGTCCCAAACGCTGGAGCAGAAGCGCACGGGCCGCGCCGCTCGGGGCCATCAGTAGCAGCCTCGCGTCCGCCACTTCGCGCATCACGTCGCCCCACAGTCTGAACGTCGCATCGCTCAGCTTGCACGGGTTGTTCAGGCAACCGAACGTCGGATAGCCGTTCGATAGCGCAGGCAACGCATTGACCTCAGGCGTATCCGTCAACGCGTCATAGCACCAGAAAGAGTCCCGCAGACGGATGGAAACTTCGCTATACCAGGCATCGCTGCCGACCGGGTCGAGCCACGGGTCGGTGAACCGGTAGTCGATCGCATCGATGCCGGTCGTGCCCGGATAGGCGAGCCAGGCGATCTGCATCGGTGCGGGTTTGCGCGCAAACAGCAGCGGACGGCCATCCGCCATGTGCATGGTCAGGTCGATGAGAATGTCGATCCGGTCGTCGCGGATCATCTGTGCGAGCTGCTCGTCGTTGAGTGCGCGTACGTCGCGCCAAGCATCGGCATAAGAGGCTACGCGCTGCGTCAGATCGTCCGGCCGGGTGACGCTCGCGTAACAGAAGACTTCGAACTGTTCGTGATCGTGATGCGAGAGCAGCGGCAGTGTGAACAACGTCTGGCAATGATCGCGGAAGTCCGGCGACACGTAGCCGATACGCAAGCGGCGGGACGGTGTCGCATCGTTCGGATGCGGCTCGTGGGTGCCGCGATACAGCGCCTCGTGCCGCGCCGACCATCGACGGCTTTCGTCCAGTAGCGGCTGAGGATGCTCGGCCTGGAAGCTCAATGCGTAGACCAGATTGCTGTGCGCGACGACATTGTAGGGATCGCACGTGAGCGCCCGACGATAGCAATCGATGCCGTCGTCGAGGCGACCCTGGTCCTTCAGCACGTTGCCAAGATTGTTGTGCGTGACGGAGTGATGCGGATCCACGCTGAGCGCTTCGCGCAAATGAGATTCCGCCTCGGCGATGCGGCCCAACGTACGCATCAGGGTCGCCGCATTGTTGAGCGCGGCAACGAAACCCGGGCGCAGGCGGATCGCCGTGCTAAACGCTTGCGCGGCGTCCTCGTGCGAGCCCGACTCTTGCAGGACGATACCCAGGTTGTTGTAGGCATCGGCGTGTGCCGGCGCTTGCTCGATCGCCCGCTGATAGTGGCTGACCGCTTCGCTCCGCCTGCCGAGCGCATGCAGCGCATTAGCCAGGTTGTACGCTGCTTCGGGGAAGGTGGGGTCCACGACAAGCGCGTGCGTCAGCAACCCAGCGGATCGTACGAACTCGCCGCGCCGGTGAAGCGCGACGCCGAGATTCACCAGGCTACAGGGCGAGTCGGGTGCCACGCGCACCGCTGCCTCGAGTTGCATCACGGCTTCGTCCAGACGGCCTTGCGCCTCGAGGAGTGTGCCGAGATTCGTGAGTGCGTTGGCGTCTTCGGGTTGCGCTGCGATCGCGCGGCGGTATGCGGCTTCCGCGGCATGCAGGTCGCCCTGTTGCCGGTGGCAGTTGCCGAGGTTGTTGAGCGCATCGACGTGCCCTGGTTCAAGCGCCAGCAGCGACGTATAGATCTCAATCGCAGCAGCGTATTCGCCGACTGCTTGCAGCGCCGCCGCCAGGGCGAATAGCACGTCGGCGGAGCCGGCTTCGAAAGACAGTGCTTGCAGATAGGCGTCGATCGCTTCGGTAAATCGTTGCGCGGCGGCAAACACTTGTCCTCGAACGAAGTGATATCGCGCGTTTTCCGGTGCGCGAGTCAGCGCCGCATCGAGCCACGCAAGTGCGGCCTCGTACGCGCCACCTTGCATGTCGAGCACACCGAGGCGGAACATCACGTTCGCGTCGTCGGGGTTGATCGCGAGCGTACGTTCGTACAACTCGCGGGCATGGCCGAACTCACCCGCGAGATGATGTGCCGTCGCGAGATCCAGAATCTGAGTGATTTCCATCGTGCCCCGCCGGAGGACTGCTGTTTCACCGATGTCACTTCGACCCGGACCGCTGTCCGCATCACATCCTTGTGATGCCGTCGCGCGAGGCGAACCACAGGCGGCGCGAAGGGGAACGAACATCAGCGAACGATAGCGAGCGAGTCCTTACCGAGGTTTACCATTGCTCACCACAAGAAACATGTGGCGATGCAGTCACACCGCTTCCAGCCGGGGAGCGAAACTTCACGGAAGCTTTCAAGGTTCGAAACTGTAAGCGAGCATGGCAAGCGCGCGGCGCATAGCCATGGCGGTGCACGCTCAGTTCAGCTGATGGAGAAGACGATGACGAGTCTTTCGATGGCAAGACCAGGAGCTTTCGACAAGACCGCATCCTGAATGCGGAACGCTGACGAAGCTTGCCGTCCGCAAGAAATATTCAGTAACCCGTAAGTAACAATGGATAGGAATGACGAAAGATTTGACGCGCAAATGCGACGGACGGCAAACCTGAAGAACCAAAAAGCAGAAAGCCCTCACGAAGGAGGGCTTTCTGTTTTACTACCGTTTCCAGACATCATTGCAGCGATCTGTTCGGATCTCCAATTTGATTGGATATCCGAACTATCCTGTCACGCTGCAACCGGCAAACTTACGCGAAGTTCTTCGACGCGAATGCCCAGTTGACGATGTTCCAGTACGCTTCAACGAACTTCGGACGCGCATTGCGGTAGTCGATGTAGTACGCGTGTTCCCACACGTCGATCGTCAGCAGTGCCTTCGCATCCGTGGTCAGCGGCGTAGCTGCGTTGCTCGTCGACACCAGGTCGAGCGAACCGTCAGCCTTCTTCACCAGCCATGCCCAACCCGAGCCGAACGTGCCGACTGCGGTCTTGGCGAATTCTTCCTTGAACTTCTCGAACGAACCCCACTTGGCGTTGATCGCGTCAGCCAGTGCGCCGGTCGGTGCACCGCCACCTTGCGGCGACAGGCTGTTCCAGAAGAACGTGTGGTTCCACACCTGAGCGGCGTTGTTAAAGATGCCGCCCGATGCCTTCTTGACGATCTCTTCGAGCGACAGGTTCTCGAACTCCGTGCCCTTGATCAGATTGTTCAGGTTGGTCACATAGGTCTGGTGGTGCTTGCCGTAGTGATACTCGAGCGTCTCTTCCGACATGTTCGGAACGAGTGCGTTTTTTGCAAACGGCAGCGGCGGGAGCGTATGTTCCATGGTGCTTTCCTTGTGTCTGTATCTGTTGTGGGGGGAGTCTGCGGATAAGGCTTTAGAGCACTCGATTGTAGGCGAGTTGGAATAACCCCGCAAACCAACGGACTTTATGTCCGGCATCGGCGAACATGCCGCACACATAGCGTAATTAGTGCCTTCGCACGGCGTGTGCCCGGTCTCGGCGACGGTCAAAAATGCGCTTTGGCGCGCCATCGGCGAAGTGTCAGAAACCGTCGGTCAGGCGCGGTTGCACGTCGGCGAGGGCGATGTCCGCCGCCCCTTCCGCGAGGTGTACCGTAAGGCGCCGCCCCGGCTTCAGTGACGACGGCGCACGCACCGCGCGGCCGCTCTGCGCGTCGAGCACGGCAGCATAACCACGCTCCAGTGTGCGCTGCGGGCTCAGTACTTCGAGCCGGGCGGCCAGCGTGTCAATACGCGCGGACTGACGTTCATGCTGGCGTAACAATGCTGCGTCCAGGCGCTGCGAGAGCATGCCGAGCTTTGCCTGATGCGCGGCGAGATCCGGGCGCCAGCGCTGCCAGCGCATCTGCAGCAGAGAAAACCGCGCTCGGGCGTCGCGCACGGGACGCGCGCCCGCCGATGCCAGCCGCAAGCTCAATTGCTGCAAATGCGTGCGCTGCCGCGCAAGCCGCTCGGCCGGTGACACGAGCCGGCGTGCGAGCCAGTCGAGTTGTTGGGCGCGCCGCTCCATCATGCGGCCGAAGCCACGTGCGAGCGTCGCATGCCGATGATCGAGCTCGCGCAGCAACAGCACGCGCTGCGGGCTGACGAGTTCGGCGGCGCCGGTGGGCGTCGGTGCGCGCACGTCGGCGGCGAAGTCGGCGATCGTGAAATCGGTTTCGTGACCCACGCCGCTCACCACCGGGATCGCGCTTTCGGCGATCGCGCGCGCCAGCACTTCTTCGTTGAACGCCCACAGGTCTTCAATCGAGCCGCCGCCGCGGCACACGATCAGCACATCGACTTCGCGCCGCGCGCTGGCCGCATCGACCATCGCAGCTACTTTGGCGCTGGCGCCCACGCCCTGCACCGGCGCCGGATAGACGATCACCGGAATATGCGGGGCGCGGCGCGACAAGGTGGTCAGGACGTCACGCAATGCGGCGGCCTGTAACGACGTCACGATACCGATCGCCCGCGGATGGGCCGGCAAGGCGCGTTTGCGTTCGGCGGCAAAGAGCCCCTCAGCTTCGAGTTGCGCCTTCAGCTTGAGAAAGGCTTCGTAAAGACGCCCCTGCCCCGTGCGGCGCACCGCTTCCACATTCAGTTGCAGCTCGCCGCGCGGCTCGTACATGGTCACCAGCGCTCGTACTTCGATGCGATCGCCTTCGCGCGGCGTGAACTCGGCGTATTGCGCACGACCGCGGAACATCACGCAGCGCATCTGCGCCTGCGCGTCCTTGATCGAGAAATACCAATGGCCGCTCGCGGCACGCGTGAAGTTCGACACTTCCCCGGACACCCAGACGAGCGGAAACGAGCGTTCGAGCATCGTGCCAATGGCACGGTTGAGCGCGGAAACGGGGACGACAACTTCACCGCCGGGCGTAGCCGACGAAGAAAAAGGGCTTTCGGGATTCATGCGAGGAATATCGGTGACTGGCCGGACAGACGATAGACCGAGTGGCCATCGGCGTCCAGCACAGCAGACGAATTGTTAAAAGTGTCCACATGTCGGGAGCCGTTAGACGAATGCCGCCAGATCGCCCGCCAGGTCGCGTGAATTGGAAGCATGTCCTTGATTTATATGGATTTTGCATCTCGTTAAAGAGAACGATTGCCGATACGGAGCGCTCGGCGCGGCCCTCTCAGCCTGTTGACTGGCAGGTTCTCCACAAAGTTATCCACAGGCTGTGGGCGTCGTCCGGAACCGCCACTTGCCGTGCAGCACGAGGCACGTGACTTGCCGGGCGGGACGTGTGCGCGCTAGAGTGGCGGGTTCGACAGCATGCTGAAAGTCCGCCGCGCTCGCCATTACGGCCCATAGACTGCACACTGCGGGCACACCGCGCGAGCGCATCGGATATAGCCGCTGTCTGACCTTTTCGCTTCACTTTTCGATTGTCCGGAGAACCGCGCTGATGCTTGCACCGCGTATTGCGCCTGGCGCTTCCATGCCGCCGTCCCGGCCCCTTTCGCCTGCTCTTGCGGCTTGCCGATGAGCGGACTGAGCGACCGTCTCGAAACACGCCTCGCGCGCGAGTGGCAGCAGCGCGGGCCGCTTGCGTGGGCGCTGACGCCCTTCGCGTGTGTGTTCGGCGCGATTGCCGGCGCGCGCCGCGCCGCTTTCTCGTTCGGCTGGCTGAAATCCGTGCGCATCGGCGTGCCGGTGGTGGTGGTCGGCAACGTCACCGTCGGCGGCACCGGCAAAACGCCAACCGTCATCGCCCTGGTCGAAGCCTTGCGCGCCGCCGGCTTTAAGCCCGGCGTGGTCTCGCGTGGCTATGGCGCGCGCGTCAAAGGACCGACGGCGGTTCTCGCGACGTCGGCGGCAAGCGTCGGCGGTGACGAGCCGCTGCTGATCGCGCGCCGCACCGGCGCGCCGGTGTGGGTCTGCCCTGATCGGGTCGCGGCCGCGCAGGCGCTGTGCGCCGCGCATCGCGAAATCGACGTGATCGTCAGCGACGACGGCTTGCAGCACTATCGCCTCGAACGCGACGCCGAATTGGTGGTCTTCGATCACCGGCTCGGCGGCAATGGTTTTCTGCTGCCGGCCGGTCCGCTGCGCGAGCCGCTGTCGCGCCATCGCGATGCGACGCTGATCAACGACCCATATGCCCGCACGCTGCCCCCATGGCCGAACACGTTCGCGCTGCAACTTGCGCCCGCCGACGCCTGGCATCTCGACAATCCCGCTCTGCGCCGCCCGCTCGCGCAATTCAGCGGCGAGCGCGTGCTGGCCGCGGCCGGCATCGGCGCGCCGGAACGTTTTTTCGCGACGCTACGCGCGGCCGGCCTCACGCCCGCCACTCGCGCCTTGCCGGATCACTACGCGTTCGAACGCAATCCTTTTGCGGACGTCGACGCGGACGCCATCCTGATAACTGAAAAGGATGCGGTAAAATTAGGGTCCTGGCACGACGCGCGCATCTGGGTTGTCCCTGTCGAAGCCGCGCTCGATCATCGCCTCATTGCATTAGTTGTGGAGAAAGTCCGTGGACGCTCGCCTGCTTGAAATTCTCGTCTGCCCGATCTGCAAGGGCCCGCTCAGCTACGACCGTTCTGCGCAGGAACTGATCTGCAACGCGGACAAACTTGCCTATCCGATCCGCGACGGCATTCCCGTGATGCTGGTCGACGAAGCACGCCAGACCGTGGAAGGCACGCCGGTCGATCTGAATCCGGGCTCGGTGGCCTGAGTCAGCTTTTGCCCGACGCGAGGCGGATGCGGCGCGAGGCCATTCTGCGCGCCGCGCGTGTCTGATCCGCAATCGCCGCATTTGCCGTCTTGTTGTCCGTCTTTCCCATCAGCGCCCGCACTGCAATTGCGAGCGCTTTCTTCCGGTTTCATCGCCGCTCGTCCTTCCGATGACCAACGCTAACGCCACCACTCCCCCGTTCATCGCCGTCGTGCCGGCCCGGCTCGCTTCGACGCGTCTGCCCAACAAGCCGCTCGCCGACATCGGCGGCAAGCCGATGGTGGTGCGGGTCGCCGAACGCGCACGCGAATCGGGCGCGCTGCAGGTGCTGATCGCCTCCGACGCGCAAGCGGTGCTGGATGTCGCCCGCGAGCACGGTTTCGAAGCCGTGCTGACGCGCGCCGATCATCCGTCGGGCACCGACCGTCTCGCGGAAGTGGCGGCGCAGTTCGGCTGGAGCGACGAAACGATCGTGGTGAACGTTCAGGGCGATGAGCCGCTGATCGACCCAGCCCTCGTGTGCGGCGTGGCGTCGCACCTGGCTTCGAGCCATGGTTGCGCGATCGCCACCGCCGGGCATCCGATCACCGACCCCGCGGAAATTTTCAATCCGAACGTCGTCAAGGTCGTGCTCGATGCGCGCGGCGTCGCGCTGTATTTCTCGCGCGCGCCGATTCCGTGGGCACGCGACGCGTATCAGCCGCATTGGCCCGACGTCGCGTCGATGCCCACGCCGCCGGCCCCCGCAGTCGTCCACCGGCATATCGGCCTGTACGCGTACCGCGCCGGATTCCTGCGCTCGTATCCGGGTCTCGCGATCTCGCCGATCGAGCAGGTCGAAGCGCTCGAACAACTGCGCGCGATGTGGCATGGTGAGCGCATCGCCGTGCTCGTCACGCAGAATGCGCCGCTGCCCGGCGTCGACACGCCCGCCGATCTCGCGCGCGTACAGGCTTTATTCGGGGCTTGAGCGGAAAAACCCATGGCATAATCGGACGGTTGTGCGCGCCTCCCTTTTAACGCGAGAGTCAGGGTTTGCCCCGGTCGCACCGTTGTGGTCTTGCAGCGCCGTCGTGTTCGACGTGCAGCGCGAGACGCGAAACGGAACCCGATGCGGGTCCCTCGACGAATCGCGGGATGGCTGCAGCGTCACCAAAGAATTCACATAGATCTGGAGATATCACATGCGTTTGATCCTTTTGGGTGCGCCCGGCGCAGGCAAGGGCACTCAGGCAAACTTCATCAAGGAAAAATTCGGCATTCCGCAAATTTCCACCGGTGACATGCTGCGCGCGGCCGTCAAGGCAGGCACGCCGCTCGGTCTTGAAGCCAAGCGTTTCATGGATGCCGGCGAACTGGTCACGGACGAGCTGATCATCAATCTGGTGAAGGAACGCCTGCAGCAGCCGGATTGCGCGAACGGTTATCTGTTCGACGGTTTTCCGCGCACCATTCCGCAAGCGGAAGCTATGAAGCAGGCAGGCGTCGCGATCGACTACGTGCTGGAAATCGACGTGCCGTTCGAGGAGATCATCGTGCGTATGAGCGGCCGCCGCTCGCACGCCGCGTCGGGCCGTACGTACCACGTCAAGTTCAACCCGCCGAAGGTTGAAGGTGTGGACGACGTGACGGGCGAACCGCTGATCCAGCGCGACGACGACAAGGAAGAAACGGTCAAGAAGCGCCTCGACGTGTACGTTGCGCAAACCAAGCCGTTGATCGAGTACTACAACAACTGGGCGCAAAACGGCGACCCGGCGACTTCGCTGACGGCACCGCAATATCGCCGCATTTCGGGCCTCGGCTCGGTCGACGAAATTCGCAACCGCGCGTTCGATGCGTTGAAGTAATCGCGCATCCGCCGTTGTTGGTCGAAAAACCCGCCCGTTCTGGCGGGTTTTTTATTGCCCGCGGCGTGGCGTGGCGTTCGCGTTTCTCCGGTCTCCGTCGTCCATCATGCCCCGCATTGATTAGCCATCCGTAACAGTTCCGCGGCGCTATGGGTTTTCGACCGCCAGAGGCCCCACCCGGCCGGCATCCCCCGCCGCTTCGCTTTCCGCATTGCAGCATAGCCGTTACAATCGATCATCGAAAAGATATTCGATCGAGACATTACTGAACTGAAGCAAAGGAGAAGACATGGAGATTCGTGACAACGTATTCCTGATCACCGGCGGTGCATCGGGCCTTGGCGCGGCCACGGCGCGCCTTTTGGTCGAAAACGGCGGCAAGGTGGTGCTGGCCGATCTGAATCAGGATGCCGGTGAGGCGCTCGCGAAGGAACTCGGCGGCGTGTTCGTCAAGTGTGACGTGAGCCGCGAAGACGACGCTACGCAAGCGGTCGAAGCCGCCACGAAGCTCGGCACGCTGCGCGGCCTCGTCAATTGCGCGGGCGTTGCGCCCGCCATCAAGACGGTCGGCAAAGACGGGCCGCATCCGCTCGAGTCGTTCGCTCGCACCATCTCCATCAATCTGATCGGCACCTTTAACATGATCCGGCTCGCCGCCGCGGCCATGTCGAAGAACGAACCGAATGCGAATGGCGAGCGTGGCGTGATCATCAACACGGCATCGGTGGCCGCGTATGACGGCCAGATCGGCCAGGCCGCCTACGCTGCGTCCAAGGGCGGCGTGGTCGGCATGACGCTGCCAATCGCACGCGACCTGTCGCGCAACGCAATCCGCGTAATGACGATTGCACCAGGCATCTTCGAAACGCCGATGCTGCTCGGCATGCCGCAGGAAGTGCAGGACGCGCTCGGCGCGATGGTGCCGTTCCCGCCGCGCCTCGGCAAGCCGGCCGAGTACGCGATGCTGGCCAAGCAGATCTTCGACAATCCGATGCTCAACGGCGAAGTGATTCGTCTGGACGGCGCGATCCGGATGCAACCGAAGTAATGATTTACCCAGCGCGGCGCTTTATGCGGCTGCGCTAATGAAAAACGCCTGCACCGCATGAGTCCTATGCGTCACGTGCAGGCGTTTTGTTTTTTACCGGTAGGCCGGAAAGCGGCTCTTAGTCGCGATCGTCGTACTGAGTGCGCTGACGCAATTCGTGCAACTGCGACTCCACCACCGTCGCGTCCTCCGCATCCGGCCGATCGCCGAGATAGCGTTCGAGGTCTTCGAGCGCCGGGCGCAGATAATCGAGCCGCGCGTAAGCGAAACCGCGATCGCGCACTTCTTCGATACTGTCCGGCAGCAGGATCACGAGACGCTGCTGCACAGCCAGCAGACGCTGCCAGCGTTCCGTCTGAAGATACGTCGATTTCAGATTGCGCAGCATGCGAGCGATGATCTCGCGGCGCGTGGCCGGCTGCAGCAGGATGCGCAGCGCCCTGCTCACCGACTCGCCCGCCGACGCCACATACGGCTCCAGCATGTCCACCATCTGCGATTCGGACAGCGAATGCCCGCTAGTCGGATCGAGCATCACGTCGCCATCCGGCGTGGTGACGCGCAACAGGAAGTGGCCCGGAAACGACACACCGCGCGCCGGGACGCCGATCTGCTCGGCCATCTCCAGATACAGCACCGCCAGCGAAATCGGAATGCCGCGGCGCCGCTTGAGCACCATATTCAGATGGCTGTTGTCGGGATCGTAATAATCGTTGAGGTTGCTGGCGAAACCCAGCTCGCGGAAGAAAAATCGGTTGAGAATGCCGACCTTCTGCCTGATGTCGGCATCGTCCGGCATGCGGCGCTGCAAACGCAAAACCAGCTCGTCGATCTCGGCCAGCGTGCCTTGCAAATCGAGATCGGGATAAGCGTCCTGCGCGAGCGAGAGCGCCGCCTCGGTCAGCGGCAGGCTGTCATCTTCGGCAACCAGCGTACTGAAATAGTCGAGAACTCGCGTCATCGTGATCACTTCACTCGCCTTTTGAAATACGCGTACTTGAAGCCCATCAGCCAAAGCATACCGAAATATAGCGCGGCGAACAGTACCAGGCACGCCCCCAGCAACACGATCCGGTCGACCGGCCGGTTATGCATACCGATCCAGTCGAAGCTGATCGCAAGCCAATGCATCGTGCCGGCCAGCACCAGACAGGCGCCGAACAACTGCACGAAGAACTTCAACCAGCCGTTCGACGGCATGTAGATGCCGCGCTTGCGCAGGCCGAGGAACAGGAACAGCGCGTTGACGCAAGCGCCCAACCCGACGCTCAGCGTGAGACCGGCATGCGCGAAGATCGGCACGAACAGGTAGTTGCTCAGTTGCGTGACGATCAGCACGCCGATGCCGATTTTCACCGGCGTCTTGATGTCCTGTTTCGCGTAGAAACCGGGCGCGAGGATTTTGATCAGAATCAGGCCGATCAGGCCGATGCCGTAGGCCGACAGCGCACGGCCAACCATGACCACCGAGTTGCCGTCGAACTTGCCGTAGTGGAACAGCGTCGCGGTGAGCGGCTGGGCGAAGAAGAACAGCGCGACGGCGCTCGGGGCGGCCAACAGGAACGTGACGCGCAGCCCCCAGTCGAGCAGCGACGAATACTCATGTGGATCGGCGTCCACGTGTGCCTTCGAGAGGCTCGGCAGCAGGATCGTGCCGAGCGCGACGCCGAGCAGCGCGGTCGGGAACTCCATCAGCCGGTCGGCATAATTGATCCAGGAGACGGCGCCCGGGCCGATGCGCGACGCAATATTGGTGTTAATGATCAGGCTGATCTGCGCGACCGACACGGCGAACATGGCCGGCACCATCTTCGACAGCACCCGCTTCACGCCGCGGTGCGCGAGCGCCTTGAGCGGATTCAGGCCGATGCGCGGCAGCATGTCGATCTTCTTCAGACCGGGCAGTTGCACGACGAATTGCAGCACGCCGCCGGCGATCACCGCCCAGGCGAGCGCGTAGACCGGCGTTTGCAGGCGCGGCGCGACAAACACCGCCGCGACAATGAAGGCGACGTTCAGCAGGACCGGGGCGAACGCGGGCAGCGAAAAGTTCTTGTACGTATTCAGCACGCCCGACGCCAGCGACGTCAGCGAGATGAAAATGATGTACGGGAACATGATGCGCGTCATCGTGACCGCTAGCGCATAGGCCTGGCCTTCATGCGCGAGCCCTGACGCGACAATGAACACGACGCCCGACGCCCCCACCACACCGATCAGCGAGAGAATCGCGAGCGCCCAGGCCAGCACGGTCGAGGTCGCGTCGACGAGCGCCTTGGTGGCGTCGTGTCCTTGCTGGTTCTTGAATTCGGCCAGAATCGGCACGAAGGCTTGCGAGAACGCACCTTCGGCGGAAATGCGGCGCAGCAGATTGGGAATGCGGAAGGCGACGTAAAACGCGTCAGTATATTGACTGGCGCCGAACGCGCGGGCGATCAGCGTTTCGCGGGCCAGTCCGGTCACGCGCGACAGCAGCGTGAAGCCGCTGACCGTCAGCAGGGCTCGGAATAGATTCATGGGGCGCTTATTATACGGGTGCCGCAGGTGCGGACGACGAGCCGGAACGCGAATCGGACCGATTTGCGCCGCAGACGTTCGGTCGCATGAGCGGATCGGGTTGTTTTTTGTTGCTTGCCGCGGGTTCCGCGAGTCGCACCCTCGCTGCCGCGCTTGCCCGTTGTGGCGGCGCCAAGACGTTCGTGAATCGCCGAAACTCGCCAAAACTAACAGAATCCCCCGCGAGGCGCGCCGACCCGGCCTATCAGAATTGGCGATTCCTCGTTGCCACGTGCCTGATTTTGTTGCTATAATCGCCGGTTTCGAAGCTCGCTCAATTTTCGGACGGGTTTTCGAGGAGGTTCGGGCACGCAGTAGGCAGGCGTCGCTCCAGCGGCGCGCAAGCCATATTGAGGCGCCAACCAGCCTCGAAATACACCGGAACACGGGCCCGCCTTCGCGTAGGCCGATCGATTTTTCGAATTATTTCGACACTTTTGCGCTCTTGGGCAATCGCTTCCAAGAGTTCGATCTAAAAGCAGCACCTCACCACTTGAAGGTCAGGTACTGGAAACAGGAACAGGATAAGGAACCGTCATGGCTAACTCCGCACAAGCACGCAAGCGCGCCCGCCAGGCCGCCAAGGCAAACTCGCACAACTCGGCACTGCGCTCGAAGTTCCGCACGGCTATCAAGGCTGTCCGCAAGGCAATCGAAGCAGGCGACAAGGCTAAGGCCGTCGAGATCTTCCAGGCATCGTCGAAGACCATCGACATCATCGCCGACAAGAAAATCGTTCACAAGAACAAGGCAGCTCGTAACAAGAGCCGTCTGGCTGCAGCCCTCAAGGGTCTGCAAGCACCCGCAGCGCAGTAAATTCGGTCAGCCCGCTTCGGTGGGCTACCTCCTGTTTCCGCTGCTACAGAAAGGCTCGCTTCGGCGGGCTTTTTTGCTTGGTACCGACGGAAACGGATATTGACTCACGCCTGCTCGCGAGTCAGTTGGCTGCACATTGGAGCCACCGCATTGGAGTCGCCCGCCTTGAAGCCAATGCTCCAGGCGCAAAAAAACCCGCCAGTAGCGGGTTTTTCTTTTTGCCGATCCGGCCCGGCTAGCTCGCGTTAGATCACGTGCCTTTTCTCTTGCGGCGTAGCGTGCTCGAGTTGCAACTCGCAAGCCTCGGTCACGAGAAGGTCATTATCCTTCGCGAAGTTGAGAACGAAATCGAAGGCCATCGGCTCGATGTCGCGCAAGCGCGAATCGAGAATCACGCATTTGAGGTCACCGATCATGGTGGGCCGGACATACAACGAGTATTGCAGGTAAGCATTCGGGCCCCTGCCCCGTGGGCTGGGACCAAAGCACGCCATGACGCCTGCGAGCCGCTCCGACCAGTCACTCGGCCGAAACTTTTTTCCGGTCGACGTGATGCCCTGAATGAAATATTCGGTTGGAGCTGCTTCGGCCATGTAGGAATACCTGTGTGACTGCCCAGCGGGATGACGGCAAAGCTGACTGCAAAGCGGCTTTGGGATGCCTGAACACGTTGGCCACGCCTGAATGGCGAGCTGCGCCGCCAGAAACCACGAAGGGCCAGATAAGCCGCCTCGGCGCTCATCTTGACGGCGCATCGCGACGAAACTTTCCGGAGTGCGCGAGCCGTGTCCCGCAAGCTTAATACCGGCCTGCTGGGCTTAGGGATAACCGGTAGATTATAGCGCAGCGGACCTTTTTCCGCAGCGCACACAAGCCTCGTTTGAACGTTGCGAAAGGCTTTCAGACAGCTTGCCTGGCCTTTTGGCCGACTCGTCAAACGGGGCGAAATCCTTTATGCTGCATTGAGTTACCACAAAAGACGGCGGCGCCGTCCGGCAATCCTGCCGGGTGAGACCGCCGTATTTGTTTCATGACCGCCAAGAAAATTCGCCACTACCTGCAGTTCAAGGATTTCTCGCTGGAAGACTACGAGTACGTGCTGGAACGCGCGCGCATTCTGAAACGCAAATTCAAGAACTACGAGACCTACCACCCGCTGCACGACCGCACGCTGGCGATGATCTTCGAGAAAAACTCGACACGCACGCGCCTGTCGTTCGAAGCCGGCATCTTCCAGCTGGGCGGCCACGCCGTCTTCATGAGCACACGCGACACGCAGCTCGGGCGCGGCGAGCCGATCGAAGACGCCGCGCAAGTGATCTCGCGCATGGTCGACATCATCATGATCCGCACGTTCGGCCAGGACATTCTCACGCGCTTCGCCGAGAATTCGCGCGTGCCGGTGATCAATGGGCTGACCAACGAATATCACCCGTGCCAGGTGCTGGCGGACATCTTCACGTATTTCGAACATCGCGGTCCGATTCGCAACAAGACGGTTGCGTGGGTCGGCGATGCGAACAACATGCTGTACACGTGGATCGAAGCCGCCCAGATTCTCGGATTCAAGCTGCGCCTGTCCACGCCGCCGGGCTACAAGCTCGACCACGCCATGGTCGCCACTGAAAGCGCCCCGTTCTATCAGGAATTCGACGATCCGAACGAGGCCTGCACGGGCGCCGATCTGGTCACCACAGACGTGTGGACCAGCATGGGCTTCGAGGCAGAAAACGAAGCCCGCAAGAAAGCCTTTGCAGACTGGTGCGTCGACGCCGAAATGATGGCGCGCGCCAATTCTGACGCATTGTTCATGCACTGCCTGCCTGCCCACCGCGGCGAGGAAGTCAGCGCGGAAGTGATCGACGGCCCGCAAAGCGTCGTGTGGGACGAAGCGGAAAATCGTCTGCACGTGCAAAAGGCGTTGATGGAATATCTGCTGCTCGGCAAGCTGAATCACTAAGCGAGCCGGCTACGCAGCACCTGCGTGAAGCGTGACGGGGCCTTGAATACGAGGCAAGGCATCCACGTTTAACGCCACGCATCGAGCCGGCGTCCGCGAAAGCAAACGGAACCGGCTCACCCACCGCAGCACTCCAAAAACGCGGGCAAGCGGCGGTTTAGTGTCAAAATAGTGGTTTTCCGCGCTCCGGAACCGCCGGCGCGCCTTGTTTTCCAGCTTTCTCCAGCTACGAGTTCACCATGAGCGATATCAAGAAAGTCGTGCTCGCCTATTCGGGCGGCCTCGACACCTCCGTCATCCTGAAGTGGTTGCAGGACAATTACGACGCCGAAGTCGTCACGTTTACGGCCGACATCGGCCAGGGCGAAGAGCTGGAACCGGCGCGCAAGAAAGCCCTGCAACTCGGCATCAAGCAGGACAACATCTTCATCGAAGACCTGCGCGAAGAATTCGTGCGCGACTACGTGTTCCCGATGTTCCGCGCCAACACGATCTATGAAGGCGAATACCTGCTGGGCACGTCGATTGCACGTCCGCTGATTGCCAAGCGTCAGATCGAAATCGCCCGCGCCACCGGCGCGCAAGCGGTCTCGCACGGCGCAACCGGCAAGGGCAACGACCAGGTTCGTTTCGAACTCGGTTACTACGCCTTGGAACCGGGCATCAAGGTGATCGCACCGTGGCGCGAATGGGACCTGCTGTCGCGCGAAAAGCTGCTCGCGTACGCTGAAAAGGCCGGCATTCCGATCGAAATGAAGCACAAGCAAGGCGGCGCGCCGTATTCGATGGACGCGAACCTGCTGCACATCTCGTTCGAAGGCCGTCACCTGGAAGACCCGAAGGCCGAAGCCGAAGCCGATATGTGGCGTTGGACGGTGTCGCCGGAACAGGCGCCCGACCAGGCTGAATACCTCGACATCGAGTACGAGCACGGCGACCCGGTCGCGATCAACGGCAAGCGTCTGTCGCCGGCTGAAATGCTGACCGAGCTGAACCGTTTGGGTGGCAAGCACGGCATCGGCCGTCTGGACCTGGTCGAAAACCGTTACGTCGGCATGAAGTCGCGCGGCTGCTATGAAACGCCGGGCGGCACGATCATGCTGAAGGCGCACCGCGGCATCGAGTCGATCACGCTCGACCGCGAAGTGGCCCACCTGAAAGACGACCTGATGGCCCGTTACGCATCGCTGATTTACAACGGCTACTGGTGGAGCCCGGAGCGTCGCGCAATCCAGGTGCTGATCGACCATACGCAAGAGAAGGTCAACGGGTGGGTGCGTGTGAAGCTGTACAAGGGCAGCGTCTCGGTTGTCGCGCGCGATTCGAAGGAAACGCTGTTCGACAAGACGATCGCTACGTTCGACGACGACGGCGGTGCGTACAACCAGGCCGACGCTGGCGGGTTCATCAAGCTCAACGCGCTGCGTATGCGGATTGCGGAGAATGCGCGTCGTCAGCGCGACTAAGCGTTAGCATTGGTGAAGGTTAACTTCGCGTTAGCGAAGTTAAGCGCCGAAAAGCGCAACCTAAGCCGAAGCTCAGATGCAGAAAGGCGCCGGGAGGAAGCTCCCGGCGCCTTTTTCATTGCTGCATGCCACTCACGCAATCACAAGCAAACCGGCTCCGCTTCCAGTTCAACTCCAAATCGCGCCAGCACATCGCGCTGAACCGCCTTTGCGAGCGCCAACACCTCGGCGCCGCTCGCCCCGCCGCGATTGACCAGCACCAGCGCCTGCCGTTCATGCACGGCCGCCGCACCCATCGCGCGGCCTTTCCAGCCACATCGATCGATCAGCCAGCCCGCCGCGAGCTTCACCCGGCCGTCCGGCTGCGGGTAAGACACAAGCTCGGGCTCCTTGACCTTCAGCGCTTCGAACTGCGTGGCTTCGACGACCGGATTCTTGAAGAAACTCCCGGCGTTACCCAACTGAAGCGGATCGGGCAGCTTGGCGCGCCGCACCGCGACTACCGCGTCGAAAATCGCCTGCGCACTCGGCGCGGCGGCATCGGCATGACCACCGGCAGCCAGTTCACGCGCGATATCCGCATAGCCCGCGCGCGGCTGCCAAACCTTCGGCAAACGGAAAGTGACCGACGTGATGACAAACCGGTCGCGCCCTTCCCGCTTGAAAAAACTGTCGCGGTAACCGAATCGGCACGCCTTTGCATCGAGCTCGACGACGGCGCCCGTTTCCAACTCAACCGCCCGCAGCGACGCAAAGCGCTCGCACATTTCCAGCCCATATGCGCCGATGTTCTGAATCGGCGCCGCCCCCACCGTGCCCGGAATTAGCGCGAGGTTCTCCAGCCCAGGCAGTCCTTGCGTCAAAGTCCACGCGACAAAGTCATGCCATGGTTCGCCGGCTGCTGCCTCGACGTACCATGCATCATCGTCCTCGCGCACGACGCGGCGGCCTTGCAGCGCCACCAGCAACACAAGTCCGGCGAAGTCGCCCGTCAGCACGACATTGCTGCCGCCGCCCAGCACCAGCCGCGGCAAGCCGGCAGCACGCGGATCGCGCACGGCAGCCATCAGTTGCGCTTCGTGCTCGATCCGGCACGCAATCTGCGCGCGAACATCGAAACCGAAGGTGTTATGCGCCTTCAGCGGATAGCCGGCAATGAACGCGGCGGAGTCGGATCGGGACATCGGAATGAGAAGAATGGAACGGCCAGCTAAACGACATCGGGCCCCGGCCGCACGACAATGCACGGCGGCCTTAGGCAAAAGGGAGTGGCGTCGGTAAAATGACGTCCGGTCCGTGATTATAGCGAGTGCCTCGTGAGCAGCCGACCGGCCGCGCCACGCACCGCAGCACTATTGGGAGAAAACAATGCCATCGTTTGACGTCGTCTGCGAAGCAGACATGATCGAAGTCAAGAACGCGATCGAGCAGTCCAACAAGGAAATTTCAACCCGCTTCGACTTCAAAGGGTCGGACGCGCGCGTCGAGCACAAGGAAAGCGAAATCACCGCCTACGCCGACGACGACTTCAAGCTCGGTCAGGTGAAAGACGTCCTGCTGTCGAAAATGGCCAAGCGCAATGTGGACGTGCGCTTCCTCGACTACGGCAAGATCGAGAAGATCGGCGGCGACAAGGTCAAGCAGATCATCAAGATCAAGAAAGGCGTATCCGGCGATCTGTCGAAGAAAATCGTGCGTCTCGTGAAGGACAGCAAGATCAAGGTCCAGGCGAGCATTCAGGGCGACGCGGTGCGCATCACCGGTGGCAAGCGCGACGATCTGCAAAGCGTGATCGCGATGCTGCGCAAGGACGTGACTGACACTCCGCTCGACTTCAATAACTTCCGCGACTGAACGCGCGTCGCGCTCAAGGCCGAGTGCGTGTCGCCCCTCGGCAATGCGCGTGCGTTGAGGCTCGGCGACGGGACGCGTAGAAACTTAGCGCCCGACTCAGCACGCGTACGGGTTGTATGCGCTCAGCACATAGCCCTTGCGCCTTCAGTGCGTATTTCGTGAAGGCACGCCGGCTAACACCCGGCGGTACCCCGCCCAAGTTCGAGGTTCGTTACGACCCGCCGCGCTACGCCGCTGCGTCAGGTTTCTTCTTCGCGCCGATGCGGCTTTCCTGGCCGCGCATCAACTTGGCGATGTTGCCGCGGTGGCGCCAGACCAGCAGCGAACTCATCACGACAATCGCCAGCGCGATGATATGCGGCCCGAACAGAAAGCCGTCGAAGATCGGTGCGAACACCGCCGCGGCCAGTGCCGCCAGCGAAGAATAGCGCGTAAAAAACGCCACGATCAGCCACGTAAGCAAGGTGGCCACGCCAAGGATCGGGTTGATCGCGAGCAGCACGCCCGCCGCGGTCGCCACGCCCTTGCCGCCCTTGAAGCGGAAGAAGATCGGATACAGGTGGCCGAGAAACACTGCAATGGACGCAATCGCGACCGACGTTTCGTCGAGGCCGTAACGCGCGCCGAAGTGCACCACGAACCACACCGGCAGCCATCCTTTAAAGGCGTCGCCGATCAGGGTGAGAATCGCGGCCTTCTTGCTGCCGCTGCGCAGCACGTTGGTGGCGCCCGGGTTGCCCGAGCCGTACGAGCGCGGGTCGTCCAGCCCCATGGCGGCGCTCACGATCACGGCAAACGACACCGAGCCGATCAGGTAGGCAACGACAGCAACGATCAGGTTTTGCATCTGGGACTCTTATAAGGATCGGCGGTCTGAAACTCGACACCCCAACCGCAACAGGGAACAAGGCGGCGCACATTCTACCGAACCCACCGGCCCGGAAAACATTGAGACAAACGTCAATCGACGCTCGCGCACTGAACCGGCTTCGCCGCCAGCAAGCCGGTCAAAATCGTGGGCTCGATGCTGACCAGAAAACCGCGCCGTCCGCCGTTCAACCAGATCTTGTCCATCTCGAGGATGCTCGACTCGACATACACCGGCATCTGCTTCTTCGTACCGAACGGCGATGTACCGCCGATCAGATAGCCGGAATGCCGGTTCGCCACCTCGGGTTTGCATGGCTCGACGCGTTTCACACCGATCTGTCGCGCCAGATTCTTGGTGCTGACGGTGCGGTCGCCGTGCATCAGTACGATCAGCGGCTTGGCGTGCTCGTCTTCCATCACCAGCGTCTTCACGACATGATGTTCGTCCACGCCGAGCTGGCGCGCCGATTCCTCGGTGCCGCCGTGCTCCACGTAATCATAAGGATGTTCGCCGAAAGTGACGCCGTGACGGCGCAGAAACTGCGTCGCGGGCGTTTCGGAAACGTGTCTGGATTTGCTCATCGGCGCATTGTAATGGCGAGTTTGCGCGACGGCTATTTGCCAAACGGCCAATTGTGCGGGATCGGCGATTGTGGCACGATCGTTCGCAAATCTTCCGGCACACTGTATGCCGGGCACTGAATACGTTTAGCGACCATGCAGAGCTCGAACTCTGGTCGACAGCTTTGCATGGGACCAGAGTAACGCGCTAAAGCGCCAACTCTGGTCGACAGCTTTGCATGGGACCAGAGTAAGGCGCTAAAGCGCCAACTCTGGTCGACACAGGAGACAGCATTGAGCCTCGATTCATCCACCCGTTCCACGATCGACATTCCCGCGCTGCTGGCCGCCCTGCCCACGCGTATTGCCGACATTCCGGCGCTCGCGGCCGCGCGCGATCCGCAACACGTCGCCCTGATCGAGGATGCGCGCCGCCTCACCAGCGCGCAGCTTCTGGAAGCCGTCAATGCCACCGCCGCGCAGTTGCGCGAATGGGGCGTGCGTGGCGGCGATCGCGTGATGATCGTGGCCGAGAACAGCATCGTGCAGATCGTGCTGCTGTTCGCCACCGCGCAACTCGACGCGTGGGCGCTGGTGTCGAATGCCCGTCTGTCCGCCGCCGAACTCGACGCGATCCGGGCGCACGCGCAGCCTCGCTTGGTCGCGTATGCGGTCGAAAGCTCCGTGGATGCCCAACAGCATGCGCAGCGGCACCAAGCCACTACAGCGCCTGCCATCACGCCGGATATCGGCGCCTGGTCGTACACGATCGACGCCGACGCGAAAGCCGAGCCGGTCGAAGCCGCGAATGACCGTCAATGCGCCGCGCTGATCTACACCACGGGAACCACGGGCGCGCCGAAAGGCGTAATGCTGTCCCACCGCAATCTGCTCTTCATCGCAGCCGTCTCGAGCCGTTTGCGCAATGTCGGTCCGGACGATGTCGTGTACGCCGTTCTGCCGATCTCGCACGTGTACGGCTTTGCGTCGGTCTGCCTCGGCAGCCTGCACGCCGGCGCGACCTTGCGCCTCGCTCCGCGTTTCGCACCGGAAGCGGTGCGGCGGGCGCTCGCCGACGAGCGCGTGTCGATCTTTCAGGGCGTCCCGGCCATGCACGCCAAACTGCTCGAACATTTGCAAACGCACGGCCACGCGTGGTCCGCGCCGCGTCTGCGCTTTGCCTATTCGGGCGGCTCACCGCTCGACTCCGCGCTCAAGGCGCACGTCGAAAGCGTCTACGGCCTGCCGCTCCACAACGGCTATGGCATGACCGAGAGCAGTCCGACCGTCTCTCACACCATGCTCGATGCGCCGCGCAGCGATTGCTCAGTCGGCGAGGTCATCCCTGGCGTCGACGTGCGGTTCGTCGGACTCGACGGCGTGGATGCCGCGCCGGGAGAAATCGGTGAACTGTGGGTACGAGGCCCGAACGTGATGCTGGGTTACTACCGCAGCCCGGAGCAGACCCACGTCGTCGTTACCGAAGACGGCTGGCTCAAGACCGGCGACCTCGCGCGGCAGGACGCGGACGGCGCATTGCATATCGTCGGGCGCAGCAAGGAGCTGATCATCCGCTCGGGCTTCAATGTGTATCCAGCGGAAGTCGAGCACGTGTTGAACGCGCATCCGCAGGTGGTGCAGTCGGCGGTGATCGGGCGCGCGGTGGAGGGTAACGAGGAAGTGGTCGCGTTCGTCGAATTGATCGCGGGCGCGACGGTGACGCCGGCTGAACTGATCGCGTGGTGCGGCGAGCGTCTCGCGCCGTACAAGCGCCCTGCCGAAGTGAAGGTGCTCGCCGCGCTGCCGGCCGCGTCGACTGGCAAGATTCTCAAGCACCGGCTTCGCGAATTCGTCTAACGCGCCTCACCCGCGCGGATGATGCTGCGCATGCAGCGACTTCAAGCGTTCGCGGGCCACGTGCGTATAGATTTGCGTGGTCGAGATATCCGTATGACCGAGTAGCAACTGAACGACGCGCAAATCGGCGCCATGGTTCAGCAGGTGCGTCGCGAACGCGTGCCGCAACGTATGCGGCGAGAGCGGCGCGCGCACGTCGGCCGCCGCCGCGTGACGCTTGATGATGTTCCAGAACTGCTGGCGGGTCATGCCCTCCGCGCGGCTCGTGACGAACAGTGCGTCCGTCGCGCGCGCACCGAGCAAAGCCGGACGCGCTTCGCGCAGATAGCGTTCGATCCAGCCATGCGCCTCTTCGCCGAAGGGAATCAGGCGCTCTTTCGAACCCTTGCCCATCACGCGCACTACGCCTTCGTTCAGGCCCACTTCCACCGTCTTCAGCGTGACGAGTTCGGTGACTCGCAAACCGCTCGCATACATCAATTCCAGCATGGTGCGATCGCGCAGGCCCAAGGGCGTGTCGATATCCGGTGCACCGAGCAGCGCTTCGACTTGCGCTTCGCTGAGCGTCGACGGAAAACGCGGCGGTTGCTTGGCCGAACGGATACGCACGGTCGGATCGGCCTTTGCGCGATGCTCGCGCACGGCCCAGCCGTAATAGCGGCGAAACACCGAAAGCCGCCGGTTCGCCGAGGTGGACTTGTCTTTCTGACGAGCCGCGCTGTAGGCGTTGAGATCGGCCTCGCTGGCGGTGTCGAGCGATGTGTTGCGGGTTTGCGCGAGCCATTCGCAGAACAGGCGCAGATCGCGCCGGTACGCATCGAGCGTGTTGCGCGACAAGCCGTGCTCGAGCCACAACGCGTCGCAGAAGGCGTCGATCGAAGCCGAGCTCGATACAAACAAAGGTGACGCGATGGGCGCGTCGTCAGCCACGGTGTCGATCATGCGTAGGGAATGCCTTCATGCGCCAGAAGCCAGCGCTTGACGTTGCGAAAGAAGCCATCTCCGGCGTGATGCGCGAATCCGCCGATGCCGCTCGCACTGACCACCCGATGACACGGAATCACGATCGGAAAGTAGTTGGAACCGCACGCCTGGCCGACCGCGCGCGGCACACTGCCTAGCTGCCGTGCAAGTTGCCCGTAGGTCAACACGACGCCCGGCGGGATGTCGCTGATCGCTTGCCACACGCGCCGCTGAAACGGGGTGCCGACCGCTGCCAGCGGCAATTCGAACTTCGCGGACGCCCGCTCGAAATATCGCTCGATCTGCTCGACGGCCTGCTTTGCCAGAGGCGTGTCCGGCGTCACGCTCTGCACCGACTCCGGCAGATAGACGATCTCACGTACGGCATCGCCTTCGAGGCGGATGCCGACCTTGCCGAACGGTGCATCGATCACTGCGTTGAACATGGTTGCCTGCTCCGTGATTGCCGCTACTTTACGCCGCTTCCAACGCCCACTCCACATGCTCGCGCACGACGGCAGAAGGATCCTCAACACGCAACTTCAGCGCATCAACAATTGCCTCGCGCGCATCCCCACTCAAACTCTCCGACGAAGCCCGCAGCGCATTACCCATCCCCACAGCCAGATTGCGCAACCAACTCTCATAGCCGATGCGACGAATCGCACTGCCCTGCATGCGCGTATCGAACTCGTCGGCGGACCATGCAAACAGTTCGACCAGCGTCGCGCGATCGAGTCCATGCCGCACATCGAAATCGGCGACCGGCGCGGCCTGCGCAAACTTGTTCCACGGACAGACGAGCTGGCAATCGTCGCAGCCATACACACGATTACCGATCAGCGGCCGCATTTCCAGGGGAATATTGCCCTTCAATTCGATCGTCAGATACGAAATACAGAGGCGTGCATCGACCTTATAGGGCGCCACGATCGCCCCCGTCGGACAGGCATCGATGCAGCGCGTGCAACTGCCGCAATGCGAGCCCGGCGTTTCGGGCGCGTCGGCGGGCGACGTCTCGGCATCGGTCGGCAAAGGCACATCGACGTAGATTTCGCCCAGGAAAAACAGCGAACCCGCGTCGCGCTGCAGCAGCAGCGTGTGTTTGCCGCGCCAGCCGATTCCGGCCTTCTGGGCAAGTTCTACTTCGAGCACAGGCGCCGAATCGGTAAATACGCGGTAGCCGAACGCGCCGATCTCCGCCTCGATTTTCTCGGCCAGATGTTGCAAACGGTTACGCATTACCTTGTGATAATCGCGGCCCCGCGCATAGATCGACACCACTGCGGCCGATGGGTCCGCAAGCCGCGCATGCTCCGCTGCGCGCCAGTCTGGCGGCGCCGGCGGTACGTCCTGCAAAGCGCTTTCGTGCGCCTTTCCGCTCAATGTTTCCGCAGGCAAATAGGCGATGCGCGCGGTAATCACACGTCGCGTGCCGGCCACAAGCTCGGCGGGGCGCGCGCGTTTCATACCGTGTTTCGCCATATAATCCATCTCGCCGTGGCACCCCGCTTCCAGCCATGCTGCAAGCGGCGCTTCGGCAGCGGAGAGATCGGTGTCGCTGATGCCGATCGCCCCGAAACCCAGTTCACGGCCCCACGTTTTGATGTTGAGCGCGAGCGCATTCAGCGCCGCTTCATCGAAATGACGCTCGGCACGCACATCGTCGTTTGACGCAGGCGTGCAGGAAACAGGGGACTCCGGACTTCGGTTCATCACGCCATTTTACGAGAATGCCCGTCAATCCCGATCTCGCGATCCAACCGCCCGCCAATATCCTGCTCGAACGCTCCTTCGCGCTCGCGGATGAGGCCGCCACCAACGCATTCGGCGAGCGCTTCGCGCAGGCGATCGAAAGCGTGCGCGAGTTGCAACAAACTGGGCAACAACAGACGCCAGGCGTCGCGGGTCATCAGGCATTCCACGGACTGCAAGTCCAACTCGTCGGCGACCTCGGCGCCGGCAAAACCACACTCGTGCGCGCGACCTTGCGCGGCCTCGGCCACGTCGGCCGCGTACGCAGTCCCACCTACACACTCGTCGAACCCTACGTGCTCGAGCGGCCCGCCGGGGAACTCGCGCTCTATCACTTCGATCTGTATAGATTCACGGACCCGGCCGAATGGGCCGACGCGGGCTTTCGCGAGTACTTCGACAGCGGCGCCATCTGCCTCGTCGAATGGCCGCAGCGTGCCGGGCGTCTCCTTGGCGTGCCGGATCTCGTCTTCGCGCTCGACCTGGACCACGGGGGCGACGGCCGGATACTCGTCGCACGGGCATACAGCGAATCAGGAAAGGCATGTCTCGAAAGATGTTGATCAAACCGTTCCGCTCGATCGAATCGGCGGCTACCGCAACACATAACTGGCGGCGCCGGCAGATTCTGCGCGCGGGTGCGTCCACGCTGGTGCTCGGCCTTGTTGCCCCGCGTCTCGCGTGGGCGAGCTCGGTGCTGGGCGTGCGGGTCTGGCCGGCGCGCGATTACACGCGCGTGACGATCGAATCGGACCAGCCATTGCAGAACGCGCAGCAGTTGCTGCAGGGTCCTGACCGGCTGGTGGTCGATCTGAGCGGCCTCGATCTGGATCAGGCGCTGAAGGATCTGGTATCGAAGATCACGCCGAACGATCCGCAAATCCAGTCGGTGCGTGTCGGTCAATATCAACCGCACGTCGTGCGTATGGTGTTCGATCTGAAAGGCTCGGTGAAGCCGCAGGTGTTCACGCTGCCGCCGGTCGGCGCGTACAAATACCGGCTGGTGTTCGACCTGTACCCCGCTGTCGCGCCCGATCCGCTGATGGATCTGCTCGCGCAGACCGAGCGCAAGCAGCAAACGCTGGACGAAAACAACGCGCCGCCCGCCACGCTGAGCGGCCCCGGCACCACGCCGCCCACCGCCGACAACAGCGAAGCCTTTTTCGAGCGTTATGCGCAGAACGGCGGCGGCGGGACGGCGCCGAACGTATCGCGTCCGCCGGTGCACGTTGTGCCGACACCGGCTCCGCCCATCCTCGGCAAGCCTTCTATCCCGACGGCTCCGGTCGCGCCGCCAACCGCCATCGCCCGCAACAAAGGCGGCACGAGTGGCAGCAACCTCGGTGGCGACGACAACGACGGCGACGATAACTACGCCTTCACCAACCCGAAAACCGGCAAGAGCAACACGGTGCGTCTGCTCACCGTCGCGGTCGATCCGGGTCACGGTGGCGAAGACCCGGGCGCGATCGGCGGCTCGGGCACGTACGAGAAACACGTCGCACTCGACATCGCGAAGAAGCTGCGCGCGAAGATCGACGCACAGCCGAACATGCGCGCCATGATGACGCGCGACGCCGACTTCTTCGTGCCGCTGAACGTTCGCGTGCAGAAGGCGCGGCGCGTCGGCGCGGACCTGTTCGTGTCGATCCACGCGGACGCGTTCACCACGCCCGATGCGAAGGGCTCGTCGGTGTTCGCCTTGTCGGAGCACGGCGCGTCGAGCGCCGCGGCGCGCTGGATGGCGAACAAGGAGAACTCGTCGGATCAGATCGGCGGGATCAACATCAAGTCCGCGGATGCCACGGTCAATCGTGCGCTGTTCGATATGTCGACCACCGCGCAGATTCGCGATTCGATGCGCTACGGCAACTTCGTGCTGAAGGAGATCGGCGGGATCAACAAACTGCACAAAGGCTCGGTCGAACAGGCCGGCTTTGCGGTGCTGAAGGCGCCGGATATTCCGTCGATCCTCGTGGAGACCGCCTTCATCAGCAATCCGGATGAAGAGCGCCGCCTGAACGACGACGCGTATCGGGAGAAAATGGCCGACGCGATCATGACCGGCATCAAGCGCTATTTCGCGGCGAATCCGCCGTTGGCGAAGAACCGCATGACCTGACGCTAGCCGGCGTGACACCGCGTCACGCAAGCGATAAAAAAACGGCCGCTCGATGCGGCCGTTTTTTCTGCATCACGCTTAAGAGGCCGTCAACGCGCCGGCGAAAGCCGCTGCACGACCCAACCGCCGAACACATTCACCGCCAACCCCGCCATCACCAGCAAGGCGCCCACGATCTGCGCCTCGGACAACTGCTCGTCGAGAAACAGGGACGCCGACGCCAGCCCGACAATCGGCACCAGCAGCGAGAACGGCGCCACCTGGCTCGCCGGATAGCGCGACAGAAGCCGGCTCCACAACCCGTAGCCGATCAGCGTCGCGATAAACGCGAGATACACGATGGCGAAAATCGACATCGCACTGATCCCGGACAGCGCCGCGACGATCCGCTGCGGCCCCTCGAAGGCGTACGACAGTGCGAAAAACGGCAAAGGCGGAATCAGGCTGCCCCACACCACCAGCCCGACCAGATCGACCTTGCCGACCTTCTTCGTGACGATGTTGCCGAGCGCCCAGGAACACGCGGCGCACAGCGTGAGGACGAAGCCTGCGAGCGTCATCGCATGGCCGCCTTGCATGCCGATGACCGCGAGGCCGCCCGCGGCGATCAGCAAACCGACGATGTTCGGCACGCGGAAACGCTCATGCAGAAACAGCGCCGCGAAGATCAACGTGAAGAATGCCTGCGCCTGCAAGACGAGCGACGCGAGCCCCGCGGGCATGCCGACGTACATCGCCGAGAACAGGAAAGCGAATTGCCCGAACGAAATCGTCGCGCCGTAAGCGAGCAGCCAGCGCCACGGCATCTGCGGCCGCTTGACGAAAAACACTGCCGGCACGGCGGCGAGCGCGAAACGCAACGCGCCGAGCAGCATCGGCGGCACACCGTGCAGACCCACCTTGATCACGACGAAATTGACGCCCCACGCAATCACGACGACCAGCGCGAGCAGTAAATCCCTAGGCGACATCCCGGTCTCCATTTCGTTGTTGGATCCGGCAGTTTAGCGGACGTCGCCAGACTCGGCAGTGCGTTAAAACGTAGTTAGCCGTTCAGCCAGTTTTCCACGCGCAACCCCGGATAGGCGGCGAAGTCGCGTTCGTTGTTGGTCACCAGCACCACGTCAAGCCCCACGGCATGTGCCGCGATCAGCTTGTCGAGTTGATCCTTCTTACGCTCGCGCGTCGCTTCGCGAATCGGACCGTACGCGCTTGCTGCCGCGCTGTCGAACGGCATGACCAGAATGTCTTCGGCAAGCGCCGCCAGACTGCGGCGATCGCGCGCGCGGTTCGCCGATACCGCCACGCCGTATTCGAGTTCCGCAAAGGTGATGGCCGACATCACCACGTCGCCAACCAGACATTGTGCAAAGCGCTTCGCGACCTGTTCCGGCTGGTTCTTCATCAGGTAGATGCAGATATTGGTGTCGAGCATGTAGCGCGGCATTACAAATCCTCGCGCTCGGCCTGCTCGTGATCACCACGACCTTCCGCCATGAAGTCGGGCCCAAATTTCGCGAATTTCTTGAGCACGCCGGTCAGCGGACGCCTGGTTGGACGGATCCGCAATTCTTCGCCGACCCGTTCGATTTCAACCTCGACGTCGGCCCGGTCGAAGGCCAATTCGGCTGGAATACGCACGGCTTGCGAATTGCCGTTGCGAAAGACTTTGGTGAGCATGCTGAACTCCTGCTGCGGATGTACGCTGTATGTACGAGCTAATACTATAGTTCTCCGCGCCGCCAATGTAAATACATGTGTGTACATTGGCGGCGCAGAATGCGGTCGCGGCCTCAACCGCAGTAGAATCATCCATTAAACAAAATCCAACCCACCCTTCCAGCCGAGCCTGCCCATGTCTTCCTCGATCAAAGCAGTTCTCAAACCTCATCTGCGCGACGTCGGCAGCCTCACCGTGCGGCGTGTGCTGCCGGCCATGGCTGCGCGCCTGATCGGCCCGTTCATCTTTTTCGACCACATGGGCCCCGCCACGCTCGACCCCGGCGTTGGGCTGGACGTGCGTCCGCACCCGCATATCGGCCTCGCCACCGTCACGTATCTGTTCGAAGGCTCGATCATGCATCGCGACAGCCTCGGCTCCGAGCAGAAGATCGTCCCGGGCGACGTCAACTGGATGACTGCCGGACGTGGCATCGTCCATTCCGAACGCACGCCGGCCGAAGACCGCGCGAGCGGTCTCGCCATGCACGGCATCCAGACCTGGGTCGCGCTGCCGCTAGACGACGAAGACATCGAACCGTCCTTCGCTCATCATGCGGCGGACACGCTGCCGGTGGTCGAGCGCAACGGCGTCACGCTGCGCGTGATCGCGGGCACGGCGTTCGGCGAAACCTCGCCGGTCGCGACTTTTTCCGGCACGCTCTACGTGGCCGCCGAGTTCGCCCCGGGCGGCGCCTTCGCGCTTGAACCGGAACACGAGGAACGCGGTGTCTATCTGGTGGACGGCGATCTGGAGATCGACGGCACGCCGCTCGAAGTCGGCCAGATGGCCGTGCTCGCACTCGACGAAACTGTCACGCTGGCCAGCACCCACGGCGCGCGCGTGATGCTGCTCGGCGGCGAGAAACTGGATGGCGAGCGCTTTATCGAATGGAATTTCGTCGCCAGTTCGCGCGAGAAGATTGAAGCCGCGAAGCTGGCGTGGACCAATCAGGAGATGGGCAAGGTGCCCGGCGAAACCGAATGGATTCCGCTGCCGACAAGAAAATGAGCGAGCAAGGCGGCGCTCATTCGGTCGCCGCCGGCAAGCTCGCCGCTTGCGCGAGCACGTGCGGCCGCGGCGGCCTGCATCCGCCGCGTTGAACCATTGAATTCGCGGCATACGGCCCCATCTAGCCGACAAACCGTTTTTATCGACGAGGACGCAATGGACACCACTCTGGCCACTTTCGAACAGGACGTCATTACGGCGTCGACACTGGCCCCTGTGCTGGTCGATTTCTGGGCGCCGTGGTGCGGCCCCTGCAAGACGCTCGGCCCGATGCTCGAGAAGCTCGAAGCCGAAGCCGCCGGCAAATGGAAGCTGGTGAAGGTGAACGTCGACGAGAACCAGGAACTGGCCGCGCACTTCCAGGTACGCAGCATTCCGCACGTCATGGCGTTTGCCGATGGCCAGCCGGTCGATCAATTCGTCGGCGTGCTGCCGGAAGGCCAGTTGCGCGAATTTATCGAGCGCCTCGTGCCGCAAGGCGCGGACGCGGCACGTCTTGAAGCGCAAGCCGCGTTGGCCGAAGGGCGTCGTGAGGATGCGTATGACGCACTGCAAGCTGCCCTCGCCTACGACCCAGGCTTCGACGAAGCGCGCATGGATCGCATCGAAATGCTGCTCGAAGATAATCGCATCGACGAAGCACGCAACGAAGTCGACTTGCTGTCGCCGAAAACCACGCAAGGGATCGACGCCCGCTTCAACGCGATCAAGACGCGGCTCGATGCGGTAGACGCGGCGGCTGACCTGCCGCCTACGGATGCGCTTGAAGCCAAAGTCGCAGCAAACCCGGACGATCTCGAAGCACGCTTCGATCTGGCTAGCGCGCTTATCGCCCGCCGCAAATATGAAGGCGCGCTCGAGCATCTGCTAGCCATCGTGCAGCGCGACCGCACATTCCGCGACGACATCGGCCGTAAGACGATGCTGTCGGTGTTCGATCTCGCCGCGCATCAGCCGGAGCTGGTGTCGCAATGGCGGCGCAAGCTAAGCGCCTTGTTGTATTAACTGGCTGTGTGTTCAGGTGCGGCGAACGAGCCGCGCCTGCTCCGCCAACGCCCGCAACACATGCGCGGCCGCAGCAAAACCAAAGCTCGCCGTCACGCACACGCTCGATCCAAATCCCGCGCAGTTCAAACCCACTGGTCCCGTATGTCCCGGCGACGTCGTGACGTGCTCCGCTTCCTCATCGATATCGCAAACAGCGGCTTCCGGATAGATTAGCGGCTCGTCGGAATACACTGCGCTCACCTTAAACTTCGCCTTCGGGCCACGCGGAAAACCATGTAGTTTGCGCAGCTGCCCGCGCACTTTCGACAGCAGCGGGTCCTGGATGGTCAACGCGAGATCGTCGATCCGGATACGCGTCGGGTCCAGTTGGCCGCCCGCGCCGCCCACCGTAATCAACGGCTGCTTCTTCTCGACGCACCACGCGATCAACGCGGTCTTGGTGCGCACACTGTCGATCGCATCGATCACGTAATCGAAACCACCACCGAGCGTCGCCGCAAAATTGTCCGGCTCGACAAAGTCTTCAATCAGCCGCACGTCGCAGAACGGATTGATTGCCGCGATGCGTTCGGCCATCGCCTCGACCTTCGGTTTTCCGTAGTTGCCGTCCAGCGCATGGATCTGGCGGTTAGTGTTGCTCTCGGCAACATTGTCGAGGTCGATCAAGGTCAGCGTGCCGACCGCGCTGCGCGCCAACGCCTCGGCCACCCACGAGCCAACCCCGCCAATGCCGATCACAGCAACATGGGCCCCTTCGAACGCAGCGAGCGCCGGCGCGCCGTACAGGCGTGCAATGCCGCCGAAGCGCCGCGCGCGATCGGCGGTTTCACTCCCATCGAGGCTGGTAGTAAGATCGGACTGCGCGGTGGGGCTGGACATGGTGGAAGGCTCGTTCAAAGCAGGCAAAACATAGAGTGGCAAAAAACGCTCAGGCACACTCGAGCGTTCGCAGCCCGTATTTTGCCTGATCGCGACGATCCACATGGCCACACCCACTCAGGCACACTCAGGCACAAACGGCCGCAAAACATTGTGGTGTGGATGTCCACACAGCCCAGCGGGGCTTGACCTGGTCGCGCGCAAAAAATTCAAGCCCTGGCTATACTGGTTAGACTGAAGCGTTCGCATAAGAACATGACCTCACTCGCCGAACTTCGAAAAAACTATTCGCTGGGTTCTTTGGACGTTGCCGATATCAACCGCAACCCGTTTCGTCAATTCGACGCGTGGTTTCAGCAAGCGGTAGACGCCCAACTGCCCGAACCGAATACGATGACGCTGGCCACCGTCGACTCGCGTGGCCGGCCGTCGGCGCGCATCGTGTTGATCAAAGGTGTGGACGAGCGCGGCTTTGTGTTCTTCACCAACTACGAAAGCCGCAAGGGCCGCGAACTGGCTGCCAATCCCTACGCGAGCCTGCTGTTCTACTGGATCGAACTCGAACGCCAGGTGCGCGTGGAAGGCCGCATCGTCAAAACCAGCCCGGAAGAAAGCGATACGTATTACGCGTCGCGTCCGCTCGGTTCACGCATCGGCGCGTGGGCATCCAATCAAAGTCAGGTAATTGAAAGCCGTTCGCAGCTCGAAACACGCGAACGCGAAATCAGCCTGCAATACGGCGACCAGCCACCGCGCCCACCGCACTGGGGCGGTTATCGTTTGGTACCCGAAGCAATCGAATTCTGGCAGGGCCGACCGTCGCGTCTGCACGACCGTCTGCTCTTCACGCGTTCAAGCGAAAGTAGCGACTGGCAAATCTCCCGCCTATCGCCTTGAATCGGAATACAACACGTATGCGCGTTGCCAACGCAGCAACGCGCGACGGCCGGATTGCGCCTCGCGGTATGGGAGTTGCACCGCAGTGAGCTGCGATCCACACAGGCTTTGCTTTAGTTCAACGGACACGGAGAAATCACATGTTCTGGGAGAAAAAGCTGGCGCAGTGGGTGGAAGACGTAAAAACCAAGGCTAACCTGCCAGCACGCCTTGTGTTGTGGGACGGTCAGCAACATGACTTCGGGCAGTTCGCCGCGCCTCAGGTCACGCTACATGTCAAAAGCGCCACGGCGCTGCCCTATCTGCTCGAACCGAGCCTCGACAATCTCGGCGAGGCGTACGTGAAGGGCAAGATCGACATCGAAGGCAAGCTGTCGGACATCATCAACGTCAGCTACCAGCTGGCGCGCAACACCGTCACCAGCGCGAGCAAGCTGGCGCGCGTGCGGCGCTACTTCCAGCACTCGAAGTCGTCGGACAAGAAGGCCATTCAGTATCACTACGACGTCTCGAACGAGTTCTACAAGCTGTGGCTCGACGAGAACATGGTGTACTCGTGTGCGTACTTCGAGAATGGCGACGAAGATCTCGCCACCGCGCAGATCAAGAAGATCGATCACATCCTCACCAAGATCCAGTTGCAACCGGGGCAGCGCCTGCTCGATATCGGCTGCGGCTGGGGTGCGCTCGTGCTGCGCGCGGCTCAGAAGTTCGGCGCGAAGTGCGTGGGTGTGACGCTGTCGCAGAACCAGTTCGATCTCGCCACCGCACGCGTGAAAGCCGCGGGTCTGGAAAACCAGATCGAGATTCGTCTGCAGGATTACCGCGACGTCGAAGGGCAATTCGATCGCATCACCAGCGTCGGCATGTTCGAGCACGTCGGCCGCAAAAATCTGCCGGGCTACTTCAAGAAGATCCACGATCTGCTCGTCGACGACGGCGTCGCCATGAATCACGGCATCACGTCGAGCGATTCGGACAGCGGCGAAACCGCGCTAGGCGGCGGCGAATTCATCGACCGTTACGTGTTCCCGGACGGCGAGCTGCCGCATATCGGCCTTGCGCTCGAAGCAATGCAGCGCGGTGGACTCGAAGCGGTTGACGTCGAAAGCCTGCGCCGTCACTATGCGCACACGCTGGACATCTGGGCGGAAAACTTCGAGGCGCATGCGGACGAAGCCCGCACGCTGGTCGACGACGAAAAATTCCGCATCTGGCGCGTGTACCTCGCCGGTTGTGCGTACGCATTCGAAACCGACGACGTCTCGATCTACCAGGTGGTGTGCCGCAAAGCCGGCCGCAGCGCGAAAACCTTGCCGTGGTCGCGTCGCTATATGTACGACAAATCACTGTGATACGGTTGCGCCACGGCGATGTGCCGTGGCTGCGTGCCGGGTCTACGTGCATGGCGTAGGCGGCCCGACGCGGCGCAAACCTTAAACAGCAGGTCGAACATCGATGGACCAGAGCGGGACAAGTGAAGTTGAACAGCCGGTGAGCGGCGAGCAGGACACACAGGCCGATGCACCGCAGTTCGATCTGTTCGGGATGCCGGTCGAGCAGGTACCGGCATCGGCGGCGCCCGCCGCTGCCACCCCGGCAACGGTCGACGAAACGGCACAGCTCGAGCGGCGGCGGCAGCCGCGCGCAAAGAAGAGCGCCACCACCCTCTGGCAGGAAGATGACGCGCCATCGGCGCCCATCGCCGACGCCGACTCCAGCTCAACACCGTCTGCCCCGGATACGCCGAAGAAACGCCGTACCCGCGACGTGCTCGCCGCTCCGCCCTCTGCTGAACTCCTGGCGCTCGCCGCCGAACTGCCGGCGCAGATCCACCTCGGTACGTCGACATGGTCGTTTCCGGGCTGGAACGGCATTGTCTACGGCGACGAGTACAGCAACAGCAAACTCTCGCGCGAAGGTCTGACGGCCTACGGCGCGCATCCGCTGCTAAAGACTGTCAGCATCGACCGGTCGTTTTACCAGGCGCTCACCGTCACCGAATACCTGCGCTACGCGCAGCAGGTGCCGGAGCACTTCCGCTTCATCGTCAAAGCGCCGATGACGATCACCGACGCCACCGTGCGCGCCGAACGCGGCGAGCCGGTTTCGTTGAACCCGTGCTTCCTGAACGCGCAAATGGCGATCGACGAATTCGTCGCACCATGTCTCGAAGGCCTCGGTACGAAAGCCGGTGCGCTGGTGTTCCAGCTCTCGCCGCTGCCAGACCAGATGCTCGCGCAACCGGCGGTGTTCATCGAGCGACTCGCCGAGTTCCTGACGGCGTTGCCGAAGCTGCCCGAGGGCACGTGCTATGCGATCGAAATCCGCGATGGGAGTTTGCTCACGCCGCGCTTTATCCGCACGCTAAAGGCGGCGGGCGTGCGGTATTGCGTGGGGATTCATGCACGGATGCCGGATCCGCTGCGCCAGGCGGCGGCGCTCGCGCTACTGGACGGCGAGCCGGCCGGCCCGCTGATCGTGCGCTGGAGTTTGCACGGCGGCTTCAAATACGAACAGGCGAAAGCCAAGTACGAACCGTTCAACCAGCTGGTCGATCAGGACCCGTCGACCCGCGCGGCGCTCGCCGAGCTGGCCGCGCGCTATGCGCTGGCCGGCCAGCCGGTGGTGATCGCGATCAACAATAAGGCGGAGGGGTCGGCGCCGTTGAGTTGCGTGGAACTGGCGCGGGAGATTATTGAAGCGTATGCACGGATTGCTCACGAGCACGAACATGAGCATGGCCATGACCAGGTGCAAACGCGCCCGGAGTCAGAGCCCGATTCGAACGAGAATGGGCAGCAAGAAGGCGACGAGGAAGGCTGAGCGGCGGCGCAACGCCCACGCGTGGCGAGCCATCTGAGGTCACGTGGCTCGCCGAGCCGCCACTTAAACGCCGGCGGCCCAAGTCGAAACCTGAACCGCCGCCCGTCCCGCGATCAGACCTCCACCGCCGCGCCGACTCAGCTCGCCTTGATCCGATGCGCGAACTTCTGACGAAACTTCGCGACCTTCGGCGCCACGACAAACGAGCAGTACCCCTGATTCGGATGCTGCGCGAAGTAGTTCTGGTGATACGCCTCAGCCGCCCAGTAATTACCGTCGAGCGGTAGCACCTGGGTGACGATCTGGCCGTCGTAGATACCCTGTTCACCGATCTCGCGAATCGCTTGCAGCGCCGTTTCACGCTGCGCGTCGGAGTGGGTAAAAATCACCGAGCGGTACTGCGTGCCGACATCGTTGCCCTGCCGGTTCAACTGGGTCGGATCGTGGATCGCAAAGAAAATATCGAGAATCTCGCGATAGCTGATCTTCGCCGGATCGAAGTCGACGTTCACGACTTCCGCGTGGCCCGTCACGCCGTCGCACACCTGCTCATAGGTCGGCCGCTGGGTCTGGCCGCCCGCGTAGCCCGACTCCACCGAGTTCACGCCTTCGACGCCCAGATACACCGCTTCGAGGCACCAGAAACACCCGCCACCGAGGGTGGCGACTTCGCCTGTCTGACTCATGCTGCTTGCTCCTTGATACTCATAGTCGGCCGATGCCGGTCCCAGTTAACCGCAACGCTCATGCCACCACCAAGACTTTCCAGCTTAGCGGTTTTTCCATTAACCGGCAGGTGTCGCGGCCAGTCCACCGCGATTGCAGTTAAAATTGGGGCAAATCGACGATTTTCACTATGACTTTTGAATCATTTGTTTCCGGCCGCACGCGCGATGGGTTCACTCCGGGGTTCGCCCGGTTTGCGCCGAAGGCTTCCGCCCGATGAAGCGCGCCAGCCCGCCCAACTTCGACCAGCCCGCCTTTAAACAGGCGCTCAGCCAATTCGCCACCGGCGTCACCGTCATCACCACGCGTGCGGCGTCCGGCCAATTGATCGGCATCACGGCCAGCTCGTTCAATTCGGTTTCGCTCAATCCGCCGCTGGTGCTGTGGAGCCTCGCCACGCGCTCGGCGTCGATGCAGGTGTTCCGGGCGAACAGTCACTACGTGGTCAACGTGCTTGCCGCGTCGCAGCTCGATCTGTGCAAGCGCTTTGCCACCGTGAAGGGTGATCGTTTCGAAGGTGTCTCGCACGCCGAAGGCGACACCGGCATGCCGGTGCTCGACGGCGCACTCGCCTGGTTCGAATGCCATAACCGCAGCCGCTACGAAGAAGGCGACCACGTGATTTTCGTCGGCGAAGTGGAGCGCTGCGGCGTCCACGAGAGTGCCGCGGAGATTGCGCCGCTCGTCTTCCACAGCGGTCAATTCCACGGACTCAAGCCGCTCTGAACGCGGCGCCGCTGTGTTTTAACAGCGGCCCGCAAGCGGGTAAAACCGGCTACACGGCCAACCGAAGCAAGCTGACCAGCAACTCGCACTCAGCTGTGTGGCGCGCTATGTCCGGTAGTTTTCGGCACCAGCGACACCGGTACGCCCGAATCTTCTTTCAACGTCTGCAACACGATATTCGAACGAATATCCATCACGCCCGGCGCCTTATAGAGGCGTTGCAGCACGAAATCCGAATAGTGTTTGAGATTGTGGGCGAGCACCCGCAGCAGATAATGGGTTTCGCCGGTCACGACAAACGCACCGACCACTTCCGGCCAGTCCCGCACCGCCTCCGCAAAACGCTCGTGCCAGTTCTCCTGGTCGTTGCGCATCGACACCTGCACGAACGCTTCCAGTTCAAAACCCAGCACTTCGCGATTCAGACACGCACGGTAATGTTCGATGACGCCCTGCTCTTCCAGCAGGCGCAGGCGTCGTAGACAGGCCGATGGCGAAAGCGAAATGCGCTCCGCCAAGTCGAGATTGCTGATCCGTCCTTCTTGCTGAAGCACCGTCAAGATACGGCAATCGGTGGCGTCGAGCGAGATCGCGTTCATATTCGGTCTCCCTTTCCCATTTGACTCAAATTATGTTCCAAGACACGGCTCAGAAGGAGATTTTTTCGCAATCACATTTCGCGCCAAGCCACCTATCATTCCCGGATAGACACAATCCGCAGATGGAGACATGGACACACTCTGGGACATCACCCCCGCCGTCGATACCGCGACGCCCGTCTGGCCCGGCGATACGCCGGTCGGCATCGAACGCGTGTGGCGCATGGAGGCGGGCTCGCCCGTCAACGTCGCGCGGCTGACCTTGTCGCCGCATACCGGCGCCCACACCGACGCCCCGCTCCACTACGACGCCGAAGGCGCGGCGATCGGCCAGGTTGCGCTCGATGCGTACCTTGGACGCTGCCGCGTAATTCATTGCATCGGCGCTTCGCCTGTTGTCACGCCACAACACCTGAGCGGCTCGCTCGACGACCTGCCGCCGCGAGTCTTACTACGCACTTACAAAAACGCACCGACTGCGGTCTGGGATAGCGCGTTCTGCGCGGTTGCGCCGGAAACGATCGACCTGCTGGCAGCGAAAGGGGTGAAGCTGATAGGCATCGATACGCCGTCGCTCGATCCGCAGGAATCGAAGACGATGGACGCGCACCATCGCATTCGCGCTCACCGCATGGCGATTCTCGAAGGCATCGTGCTGGATGCCGTCGCACCCGGCGACTACGAACTGATCGCGCTGCCGCTGAAGCTGACCACGCTCGATGCGAGCCCCGTGCGCGCCGTGTTGCGCGCGCTGCCCGAGTCTCGCTGATCGGCGACGCTCTGCAAACTGAAGCACCGCACTCATCGCCTCCACCAAATTCCCTGATCTGACTGACTGGACCACCATGAACACTCGTGAAGAAGCATTGGCGCTGGATCGCGCCGACCCGCTCGCAACGCTGCGCGACCAGTTCGCGCTGTCGTCGACGACCATCTATCTCGACGGCAACTCGCTCGGCGTGCCGCCGGCCGCCGCCGCGCAACGCGCGCAGACCGTGATCGGCGCCGAATGGGGCGAAGGTCTCATCCGCAGCTGGAACACCGCCGGATGGTTCGAATTGCCGCGCCGTCTTGGCAACAAGCTCGCGCCGCTGATCGGCGCCGCTGACAACGAAGTAGTCGTCACCGACACGATTTCGATCAACCTGTTCAAGCTTTTGTCGGCTGCTCTGCGGGTGGCGAATGCGCGCGATCCGAAGCGTCGCGTGATCGTTTCTGAGCGCTCGAATTTCCCGACCGATCTGTATATCGCGCAAGGGCTGATCGAACAGCTCGACCGCGGTTATGAGTTGCGCCTCGTTGATGATCCGTCCGAGTTGCCCGCCGCGATCGGCGACGACACCGCGATCGCGATGATCACTCATGTGAATTACCGCACCGGCTATATGCACGACATGGCCGCACTGACCAAACTGATCCATGACAAAGGCGCGCTCGCCCTGTGGGATCTCGCGCATTCGGCGGGCGCGGTGCCCGTCGACCTGAATGGTGTTGGGGCTGACTACGCGGTCGGCTGTACGTATAAGTATCTGAACGGCGGTCCGGGTTCGCCCGCATTCGTATGGGTGCCGAAGCGGCATCAAAACGATTTTTCGCAGCCGCTGTCCGGTTGGTGGGGGCATCGTGCGCCGTTCAAGATGGACCCGGCGTATCAACCTGACGATGGCATCGGTCGCTTCCTGTGCGGCACGCAACCGATGGTGTCGATGTCGCTCGTCGAATGCGGTCTCGATGTGTTCCTGCAAACGGATATGCAGACGATCCGCGCGAAGTCGCTCGCGTTGACCGATTTGTTTATCGAACTGGTCGAAGCGCGTTGCAGCGAATTTCCTTTGAAGCTTGTAACGCCGCGTGAGCATGCGCAGCGCGGTTCGCATGCGAGCTTCGAGCATCCGCATGGTTACGAAGTGATGCAGGCGTTGATCGCGCGTGGCGTGATTGGCGACTATCGCGAGCCGCATGTGTTGCGGTTTGGCTTTACGCCGCTGTATACGCGCTTTGTCGATGTGTGGGATGCGGTCGAGACGTTGCGCGAGGTGCTTACGCAAGAGACCTGGCGGGCACCTGAATTTGCCGCTCGCGGCGCTGTGACCTAAGGAGCGCGCGATGACCGATCATATGCAAACGCCGGGATTGCCGGAAGAAAAACCGGCGCAAGGGTGTCCGTTTGGGCATGGCAGTGGGGTTGCTCCTTCGGCGTCTGCTACGGCCACTGCCGCCGCCGATTCCGGCGACGGCTGGCATGACGCGCAGCTCGATTTTTCGGAGTCGATGAGTTACGGCGATTATCTTTCGCTAGGGACGGTGCTGGATGCGCAGCATCCGTTGTCGCCGGATCACAACGAGATGCTGTTCATCATCCAGCATCAGACGAGTGAGTTGTGGATGAAGCTCGCGCTGTATGAATTGCGCGCGGCGCTGAAGGCGGTGCATCGCGACGAGTTGCCGCCGGCGTTCAAGATGCTCGCTCGTGTGTCGCGGATCATGGAGCAGCTCGTGCAGGCATGGAGCGTTCTCGCGACGATGACGCCGTCCGAGTACACCGCGATGCGGCCTTATCTGGGTAGCTCTTCCGGGTTCCAGTCTTATCAGTATCGGCAGATTGAGTTTTTGCTCGGCAATAAAAATGAGCAGATGCTGAAGCCGCATGCACATCGGGCAGATGTTCTTGCTGAGGTGACGGCTTCGCTGGAAGCGCCTTCGTTTTACGATGAAGTTGTTCGACTGCTGGCGCGGCGTGGGTTTGCGATTTCACCTTCCAGATTGGATCGGGATTGGACGCAGCCGACTACGCATGATGCTTCCGTTGAGGCGGCGTGGTTGGAGGTTTATCGGAATCCGTCGCAGCATTGGGAGTTGTATGAAATGGCGGAGGAACTTGTCGATCTCGAGGATGCGTTTCGACAGTGGCGGTTCAGGCATGTGACTACGGTTGAACGGATTATTGGGTTCAAGCAAGGCACGGGTGGTACGAGTGGCGCGCCTTATCTCCGGAAGATGCTCGATGTGGTTTTGTTTCCTGAGCTTTGGCATGTGAGGACGATGCTTTAAGCGTCTTCGTTTCGTTGCCAATGCTCGATGCATTGAGCGTGTTCATGCAATGCGCGGTGCACGCGCAGACGCACAGGTCGCAATGTAAAGATTGGTCACAGTTTGTGTTTTTAGCCTGTGTGGTTGATCGTCTTAAAAAACGGTTGGGTTAGATTTCTATGTGCCGTCGGACAAGACGGCTGGGTGTGAGAGCCCGAAGCAACGAAACGCACTACTTCTGAAAGTAGGTAGTGTTCAATCACGCACGCCGTTCCTATGGGCGGGTCGTGGTGAGTGGGCCCAAGGCTCGCCGGTTTCGTTTTGTTGCCCGGTCTCTCAAACTCGCTACGTGCCCGCTCACCCCATCTGTTAGAGAGTGTCGGGCGTTTCAGGAACACATCGGAAATCGCACCATGACCAAAACCACCAAGAAGACTCAAACGGCATCACGACCGCCCGTTGATGCGCTCCAGTACGAAAAGCTCGCACTGTCGGCTTTTGGAGCATGCGATCGACAAATCCGACAGCTTCGAACACTGATCGATCTCGCGGCGAGCATCACCCGATGCCCAGCTACGACGGTTGAAGAAAGACGCAGTGAGCGCAACCTGCTGGAACACCTGCTCTATACCGTCGAGCAATACCAGCAGGAAGTTGAATGCGACCGCGACCTGTACCAGGTGATTGCGCTGGATGCTAAGGGGGTTGCTCATAGTCGCATCACCGCCAAGCTTGCGACGAAGCTTCTCTCGGATGCTGCGGAGGCGGGACGGGAAGCAGCTTCAGCTGCGGCCGAAGCTGAAGCTGCATCAGACAAAGCGGTGACGCGTAAGCGGGAGCGCGTAAGGACTGCTGCGTGCGCGCGGGCTGATGCACAGCAGACGGCAGTGAAGCACTAGGGTGAAGTGGCGGCTACGATGCCGCAGCAAAGCAAAAGGCGCGAATTGTCCGCGCCTTTTTTATGCAAACGCACGAACCACCAGCGCCGAGCAGATAGACCAATCACCTAGCGGTATACCCCCCATCAATCGGCAAACAAACCCCACTAATCATCGAAGCCGCACCGCTCAACAAGAACATAATCGGCGCAGCAACCTCAGCGGACTCCGCGAAGCGGTGCAGCGGAATCGCCTTCAACGCAGGATCGCGTTTCGCAGGATCACTCCACGCCTGCACGGCCATTGGCGTCAACGTCACCGTAGGATTGACGCTATTCACCCGAATACCGTATGGCCCCAACTCGACACACAAAGCCCGCGTCACAGCATCGAGCGCAGCCTTCGAAGCCGAATAACTCAAATGGTCATCCAGCGCCACGAGCGCAGCCTGACTGGAAACATTCACGATACTGCCAGCGCGCTTCGCATCGATCATCCCGCGAGCCACATGCTTCGCAACCAGCACCGCCCCGCGCGCATTCACCGCCATCACGCGATCAAAACTCGTGCCGGTCGTATCCACCGCACGCTCAAGCAAAGCAATCCCCGCACAGTTCACGAGCCCATCAAACGCATCGAGCGAACCCAATGCATCATCAATAGCGGACTCATCGCTCACATCTAGCATCATCGGCTCGCAGCCCGTTTCCTCAGCCAACCGCGCAAGCTCATTCACATTCCGCGCCGCGGCGACCACACTCGCGCCGGAAGCACACAACGCTTCCACCGTTGCGCGCCCAATTCCACTCGACGCACCCGTCACAAGAATCGAGCGGCCAGAAAAATCAAAAGTAGCATTCATGATGTCTGCAACCGATGCATGACCGGCTTCAACGCCGGATACAAATCCCTATAAACGCCGAACCGTTGCTCATACAACGCCATCCGTTGCGCGTTCGGCTCTGCACGTTCAATCAGCGTGACCCATCCGTTCTGCGCTTCTTCACGCGATACCAGGCCAACACCGACACCCGCCAGCAACGCCGCGCCCATGGCCGCCTCCACGTCCTGCTCGATCGTGTAGACCGGATAGCCGGTAATGTCCGCAATGATCTGCATCCACAAATCCGAATGCGCGGCGCCGCCCACGACGATCAACTTGTCATCCAACGATTGCGCGCCTTTACGTCCCGCTTCGATGTTGTGCTTCAACGCGAACGACACGCCCTCCAGCACCGCACGATACAGATGTGCCCGCGTGTGATACAGGCTCAGGCCGACAAACGCCCCACTCGCCTTCGCATCCCACACGGGGCTTCGTTCTCCCATCAAATACGGCAAGAACATCACACCATCAGAGCCTGCGGGAATCTGAGAAGCACTTTCTTCAAGCAAGCGATGCGGATCCCCATTCGGCATCGCACGCGCCGCCTCGGTCTCCGCATGACAAAACTGCTCGCGATACCACGTCACCGAAGCGCCCGCCGTAATCGCACCACCGAAGACATAAATATCGCGCTGACCGTTGAACACATGCGGCATGCTGATCAACCCATGCCGCGCATCGACTGTCTGGTTGATATACCCCCAGCACATACTCGTACCGATCATCGCAACGTGCTGCCCAGCACGCGTGACTCCCGCGGCAAACGTCGCCACCGCAGCATCCACGCCGCCCGCAACGATCGCCGTGCCCGCCTCCAATCCAAGCTGCCCGGTCCACTGCGACAACAACCCGCCCACCACGTCCGACGATTCCACCAACCGCTCCGGCATCATCGTTGCGGGAATGCCGAGCATGTCGAGCGCTTCGTCCGACCAGTCGCGTTTCGCGATATCGTAGATGCCGCCGATATTGCCCGCCGAACTATGATCGACGGCGACCTCACCGGACAGCATATAAATCACATAGGCATTCGGCGGCAGGAAGTAACGCGTATGCGCCCAGATTTCCGGCTCGTGATCGCGCAACCACAGCATCTTCGTGTAACCGTAGTAGCTGTCCACACCGTTGCCCGTGATCGCATACAAGCGCTCGAGGTCGATGTTTTTACGAACCCACTCGACCTGATCGGTCGCACGCCGGTCCATCCAGATCAGGCACGGATAAAGCGGCCGCATATCACTATCGACGGGAATCCCCGAGCCGCCATACAGACTGCTCACGCATACCGCCTTGATCGACTTCGCCGCAACGCCCGCCTCCTTCGCCTTACGCACGCAAGCCGCAATACACTCCACCACCGCCTTCAACCACACTGCCGGCCATTGCTCGGCCCATAGCGGCTTGGGTGTATCCGGCTGATAGCTCGACGCATGCTGCGCGACGATCGCGCCGTGTTGATCGACCAGCAAACCCTTTGTGCTCTGCGTGCCGATATCGACGCCGATGACGTAGTCCATACAGTCTCCGTTTATATGCCGCTCGTCCTTGCCGCGCGCCGCGCCAAGCGCTCAGCTCAGGCACGCGGCTTCATCAATACCTTGATCGAATCGAGCGAGTTAGCGACCTTGATCGCTTCGTCCCATTCTTCCAGCGAAAAGCCGTGCGTGACAATACCCTTCGACGTCACGAGCCCGCGCGCCAGCAAATCGATCGCAATCGGATAACAGTATGGACCCAGATGCGCGCCGCGCACATCGAGTTCCTTGCGGTCGCCGATCACCGACCAGTCCAACGTCGTATCCGCACCGAACACGGAAAACTCGACGAAGCGCCCAAGCTTGCGAATCATCTCCATGCCCTGATTGACGCCGATCGGCGCGCCGGTGGTTTCGATGTAGACGTCGCAACCATAGCCATCGGTCAGCGAATGAACGATCGCCAGTGCGTCTTCCTGTTTCGGATTGATCGTCACGTCCGCGCCGTATTCACGCGCAAGTGCCAGACGCTCTTCAACCAGATCGATCACGACGAGCTTCTTCGGCGTTTTCAGATGCGCGACTTGCGTCATCATCAGACCAAGCGGACCCGCACCGGCAATCACTACCACATCGTCGAGTTGCAAATCACCGCGGTTCACCGTGTGGATCGCGCAAGCAAGCGGTTCAATGATCGCCGCGTCTTCGAGCGAGATGCCGTCGGGAATCTTATGGACGATTGCGGTCGGCGGAATGCGCATGTACTCGGCCATGCCACCGTCCGCGACTTCGCGCTGGAAGCCGAAGATGTTGTGCACCTCACACATCCAGTACTGTCCGGATTTGCAATAACGGCACTTGCCGCACGGTACGATCTGTTCGGCAATCACACGGTCGCCGATCTTCACGCCGAAGTGATCGGCCGCACCCTCGCCGATTTCTTCGACGAAACCGAAGAACTCGTGGCCCGGAATCACCGGCGCTTTGACCCATGGGCTTGGGCCGCCCCAAAACATCTTCGCGCCCGAATGACATTTACAGTCGCTCGCGCAGATGCCGCACGCGGCGATGCGGATCACCAGCTCATGCGCGCGGGCCTTTGGCTTGGACACCTGTTCGACGCGATAGTCTTTCGGTGCGTGGCAGACGATCGCCGTCATTTCCTGCTTATCGGATTGCGTGGATTGAGTCATTGCATGGTCCTGCTAAAAGGAGGTCGTTTAAGAGTTACTTTCTACGGTCGCGGCTGATGTAGATCGCCAGCAAAATAATTCCGCCCTTGATCACGTTCTGCACATAAGGATTCACGCCAACCATGTTCAGGCCGTTGTTCAACACGCCCAGCAGCAATGCACCGATCAGAGTGCCGATGATCGAGCCGCGTCCACCGGAAATCGAGGTACCGCCCATCACCACGGCAGCGATGGCATCGAGTTCGAAACCGACGCCTGCGTTCGGCTGACCACTCATCAAACGAGCGGTCAACACGATCGCGGCAAAGGAGGACGTCAAACCGGCAATCGAGTAGACGATCAGCTTCACGCGAGCCACACGCACACCGGACAGACGCGTCGCCTGTTCGTTGCCGCCAATCGCATACACGTAGCGGCCGAACGGCATCCGTTCGAGCAATACCCAGGCAATCGCATAGATCACCACCATGATCACGACCGGCGCCTGAATACCGAGAATCTTGCCGCTGCCGAAGAAACTGACCCACTCAGGCAGGCCATCGATTGGATAACCACCCGTGTAGATCAGCGCGAGGCCACGAGCAATCCCCATCGTCGCGAGCGTGACGATGATCGGCGGCATACCGGCGAACGCGACGAAGAATCCGTTCGCAGCGCCGAAGCCCAAACCGACTGCGATACCGACCGCCAACGCAGCAACTGCGTTCATCCCGGCCACCATCAAGCCCGCGGCGAGCGTGCCCGCCAAAGCCATCACGGAGCCGACCGACAGATCGATACCTCCAGTGAGAATCACGCACGTCATCCCGACAGCAATGATCGCGTTGATCGACACCTGGCGCAGCACGTTCTCCAGATTCGCAGCGGAGAGAAAACTGTCGCTCGCGAATACCATCACGATGCACACCACCAGCAGGCCGATGAACGGATAGAACAGCGTCGAGCGTTTCAACGCGGCCCACGTAAAGCGCACCGGTGCGCCCGGCGTGTCACTACTGACAGTCGACGTTTTCGGCGATGAAGAAGGATTAGGCGTGTTCATGAGCTGCTCCACGGGTGCCGGCTGTTGCATAGGTCATCACGGCGTTCGAGTCGATCTCGCCGCCTTCGAGCATCGCTTCGATGCGGCCCTGTCGGAACACGGCGACGCGGTCGCACATGCCGACGATCTCCGGCAGTTCGGACGAGATCATGATGATCGAGTAGCCGCGCGCGGTGAGTTCGCGCATCAGCAGATAGATTTCGGCTTTGGCGCCGACGTCGATGCCGCGCGTCGGTTCGTCGAAGATGAGAATGTTGGTGTGGTGATTCAGCCAACGCGCGATCACCACCTTTTGCTGATTGCCGCCTGAGAGCGTCGCGACTTCGGTGTGCATCGTCGGAGCTTTGACGCCGACGCGCTTCATGATGTCCGCAGTCGCGCGCGCTTCGCTCCGCTGATCGATGAAGAAACGTAGCGAGCGGTATTTGCCGAGGTTGTTGATCGAGATGTTCTGCTTGATCGAGAAATCGGTGATCAGACCTTCGGTCTTGCGGCTCTCGGGAAGAATGCCGACGCCTGCGCGCAGGGCATCGGCGGGATCGGATAGTTTTTCGGCTGTGCCGTTGATGCGGATTTCTTTCACATAAGCCGGGTCAGCGCCGATCACTGCCAGCGCTGTCTCCGTGCGGCCCGAACCGACCAGTCCCGCGAAGCCGAGAATCTCGCCTTCACGCAAATTGAAGCTCAGCACCGGACTATCTTTCAGCAACTGCAGCTTTTCGACGTCGAGCACGATCTTCGCATCGGTACGCAGTGGAGGCTTCGGCGGAAAGCTGTTTTCGATGCGACGCCCCACCATCATTTCGACGAGACGGCTCACATCGGATTGCGCGACCTCCGTCATGCCGACGTACTGACCGTCGCGCAATACGGTAATGCGATCGCAAACCTCGAAGATCTCTTCCAGGTGATGCGAGATAAAGATCATCGCGACGCCCTGCGTCTTCAGGTCACGCATGATCGCAAACAGGTGTTCCGCTTCGGCAGGTGTGAGCGTCGCAGTCGGCTCATCCAGAATCAGAATGCGTGCCTCTAAAGACAACGCCTTGCCTATTTCAACGAACTGCTGCTGCGCGACCGACAACTCCCGAATCGGCACCGACAAGTCGATCGCCACGCCCAGCCGTTGAAAAATCGCCGCAGCTACGCGCCGCATCTTGCCGCGTTCAAGCAAACCCAAACCGTTCTTCAATTCACGGCCGAGAAACATGTTCTCAACCGCGTTCAGATACGGAATCAGGCTGAACTCCTGAAACACGATACCCACGCCCGCGGCGACCGCATCGTGGTAGTTCGTGAAGTGCCGCACTTCGCCCGCGATCGTGATCGTGCCTTCATCCGGCTGATAGATGCCGCACAGAATTTTCATCAACGTGGATTTACCCGCGCCGTTTTCGCCGAGCAACGCGTGAATCTCACCGCGTGCGATTTCCAGGTGAATGCCTTGCAACGCCTTCACACCGGGAAAGCTTTTGGTGATGTTGTCGAGCTTGAGTATCGTGTCCATCGGGTCCTCCTCTGCTGCTCGTCGCCATGTTCATCGAAGAAGCACATGCACATGGCAACGAGCATTCGGCTTACCAGCTGAAGCCCTTGGCATTGCTCTTGTCGATCATCTTCACGTCGACCGGAATCGCCTTCGGCACATTGGCGCCCCACTTCTTCGCGAGCGCAATGCCGAGCGCGATACGCACCTGGTCGGCCGGGAACTGCGCGGACGTTTCGATGAACTTCGAATTCGGCTTCTGGATCGCGGCAATCGCTTCCGGCGCACCGTCGACGCTGGTCAGCTTGATATCCTTGCCCGACGATTCGATCGCCGAGAGCGCGCCCATCGAGCCACCGTCGTTCACGCTGAACACGCCCTTCAGATTCGGATGCGCCTGAATCATGTTCTCGGTGACGGACAACGCAGTCGCGCGTTCCTGCTTACCGTTCTGCGTATCCACGAGTTTGATGCCCGGCACTTTCGCGAGCGCCGCCTTGCAGCCCCGCACACGCTCGAGAATCGGCACCACCGGAATGCCATCGAGGATCGCCACCTCGCCGCTGCCGCCAATCGACTTCGCCAGATACTCACAGGCCATCTCACCCGCATCGTAATTCTTCGACCCGACGAACGAATCGACCGGACCGTTCGCATTCGCATCAACGGCGACCACCACCACGCCCGCCTTCTTCGCCGACGTCACCGCGGATTGAATGCCGGTCGAATCGGTCGGATTCACGAGCAGGATGTCGATCTTCTTTTGCAGCATATCTTCGACGTCGCTGACCTGCTTGCTGACGTCATGATGCGCGTCGGTCACGACCACCGTTGCACCAATCGACGCCGCCGCATCGTTCAGCGCCTTTTGCATCGTCACGAAGTACGGGTTGTTCAGTTCCTGAAACGTCATGCCGATCTTCAGCGGCGCGGCTTGTGCTGCCGGCGCGGCGATAAACGAAAGACCGAATGCAAGCGTCGCCAACGTAACCGTGCTACGCGCGAAGGTCTTCAACGATGTCTGCTTCGAAGTGGATTGCGTCATGGTTGTCTCCGTTATTAAAACTGTTCGATGAGATGAGCACGTCCCTCACGCTGTCTGTGGACAGCGCGATAGGCGTTAAAGCGGGTGAAGTAAAACGCTTCGGCAAGAAGCCTGGTGGAGAACTACGTCGGTGGATAAGCAGCCGCGGCGCTGCGTGGCAAACCTGGCGCAAGCACGATCGCAGGCGCATTGTCGATGCCGGCGCCGCGCGCGGCAGCTTCTTCGGAAGCGTCGCGGCTCGCATCGTTCAGTTGCTGATAACGGCGGAATTTAGAAGGCGCCATGCCTTTGACCGCGAGGAACTGCCGGTTGAAATTCGACAGGTTGTTAAAGCCCGCCTTGAAGCAGATATCGGTGACGCTCAGTTCTTCGTCCGTGAGCAATTGGCATGCGAGATTGATACGCATGCGGTTCACGTACTGCACAAACGGCAGCCCGGTATGACGGCGGAAGTAACGCGAGAACGCACTCACGCTTTGCCCGGCGAGTTGCGCCAGATCCGATTCGCGCAGATCGTTGGACAGGTTCTTGCCGATGTACGAGAGCGCGTGATTGATGCGCGTCGACGCGAAACCGGTCGGATCGGCCTGATAGGCGGGACTCGCGAGCGTCTCGCGGTCCTCGGCGTTCATCAGGATCTCGAGCATCGACATGAACAGCACGAGACGGCGCAGTCCGCGCGCGGCCAGCAATTCGAGGAACAACGGCTGGATCGCTGCACTCGTTTCCGCACCGAACGACACGCCACGGCGCGAATCGGCAAGCAATGCTTCGACCTGGCGCCACTCAGGAAAACTGCCCATGCAACTCGACACGAACTCCTGCCCGAACTGAACGACCAGATTGCGCTGCGCAATCGTCTCGCCCTCCGGCACGTCGCTAACCCAGTTGTGCGGCAGGTTCGGCCCCATCAACACGAGGTTGCCAGGCGTAAAGCTGCTGATGTGATCGCCGACGAACATCTTGCCGGTCGTCGCCACGATCAAGTGAATTTCGTATTCCGGGTGAAAGTGCCAACGCACCGTGCGATACGGATAGCCGTGCGACCACACTTTGAAGGATTCGTCGCGCCGTACGGCGACGACTTCCAGATCGGGTTGCATTCGCGTCTTCCTCCATGAAGCGGCGTGCTGCGGGTGCCGCTGAACTTCATCTTGTATAGCGAAAAGTAGCCCTCTAGCGGCTGATCCACCACTAAAAATCAAACCGCAGACCGATACTTTTTTGCATTCGGGTTAGTCCTGGCGCGGTGAAAGTCAAATTTGATGCAATGCAATACGCACCGCGAGACACGTCCCATAACGCCCCGGCGTCACACGAGTCACGCCGGAAGTCCCGCCACGCCGCGCTGCGCCACGAAAAGCCCGCTACGTCGCCTTGACATTCGTTCCGCCGGGTACGATCATTCGCTCACAGACAGAGCAAATGCTCCACCCCAAGAAAAAACGCACGCGCCGAGCCGTGCGATCAAGGACACTCAGGAGACGCACATGAACAGCGGGCAAGGCAGCGGCGCGGCCGCACACGTGATCCTGCACATCGGCGCGGGATCGTTTCATCGCGCGCATCAGGCGTGGTATCTCCATCGGTTGAACGAGGCGAAGGTGGCGGGCGAACCGCACTGGTCGCTGACGGTGGGCAATATCCGCAGCGACATGAACGCGGTGCTCGACGCGCTCGCCGCGCAAAACGGCGTCTATACACTCGAGACCGTCACGCCGCAGGGCGAGCGCGCGTACGAGACGATTCGTTCGATCGAGCGCGTGGTACCGTGGACCGAGAGTCTCGATGCGCTGATCGACGCGGGCGCCGATCCGGCCTGCAAGATCATTGCGTTCACCGTGACCGAAGGCGGCTATTACCTCGACGAAGACGACGAACTCGACACGGCCAACGCCGATCTCGCGGCTGACCTGAAAGGCGGTCACACCACGATTTACGGCGCGCTCGCGGCAATTCTCGACGCACGCATGAAGCGCGGCGCCGGCCCGGTCACGCTGCAGACCTGCGATAACCTGCGCAGCAACGGCGAGCGTTTTCATGCAGGTATGAGCGAGTTTCTCGAACGGCGCGGCGCGGACGATCTGGCGCAATGGTTCGACGACAACACCGCGTGCCCGAGTTCGATGGTCGACCGCATTACGCCGCGCCCGACGCCCGACGTGCGCGAACGGGTCAAAGCCGCCACCGGTGTCGACGATGCCTGCCCGGTGATGGGCGAATCCTTCATCCAATGGGTGATCGAGGATCGCTTCATCGCCGGACGCCCCGCGTGGGAAAAGGTCGGCGCGGAACTGGTCGACTCGGTGCTGCCGTACGAAGAAGCGAAGATCCGCATCCTCAACGCCACGCATAGCTGCATTGCGTGGGCAGGCACGCTGGTCGGACTGACCTACATCCACGAAGGCACGCTCGATCCGGACATCAACAAATTCGCCTTCGACTACGTGACCGAAGACGTGATTCCGTGCCTCACGCCGAGTCCACTCGATCTCGAACGCTATCGCGACGTGGTGCTCGAACGCTTCGGCAATCCCTACATCCAGGACACCAACCAGCGCGTCGCGGCCGATGGCTTTTCGAAGCTGCCAGGCTTTATCGCACCGACGCTCGCCGAATGCTTCGAACGTGGCGTTACGCCTTCGGCGACGGCGATGTTGCCGGCGCTGTTCTTCCGCTTCCTCGAACGCTGGAACGCCGGCACGTTGCCGTATGCGTATCAGGATGGCGTGATGGATGAAAAAGTTGCGCGCGGCTTCTTTAGCGCGCCGGATCCGTTGCAGGCGTTCGCCGCTGACCGGCTGCTCTGGGGCAGCATGGCGCAGACACCTGAGCTGGAATCGGCGTTGGCGGGCGCCTTGGCGCGCGTCGACGTCTGGCTGGCCAAACGCGGCGCAGCCTGACCCGCGCAGTATCGAACCACGCGAAACACGCCGGTGCCAGGCTTAATGCGCATGGCACCGCGCGCCATGTGCGGCTAAAGTAGCGCATCCCTAACGACGAAGGTTTCGCGCCCATGTATCTCGGCATCGACCTCGGCACGTCCGAAGTGAAAGTCCTGCTGCTCGCCTCCGATGGACGCGTGATCGGCACCGCAGGCTCACCCTTTACCGTTTCGCGTCCGCATCAGCGCTGGGCCGAACAGAATCCCGAAGATTGGTGGGCCGGCACGCGCACGGCGCTGGCCGCGTTGCGCGCCAAACATCCGGACGAGTTCGCGCAGATTCGCGGCATCGGCCTCTCGGGGCAGATGCACGGCGCCGTGCTGCTGGATGCGCAGGACCGCGTATTGCGGCCCGCGATCCTGTGGAACGACATGCGCAGCGACAAGGAGTGCGCGGAGCTGACCGAGCGCGCGCCGGACTTGCACACCGTGGCCGGCAATCTCGCGATGCCCGGATTCACCGCGCCGAAGCTGCTATGGGTGGCGCACCACGAGCCGGAAATCTTCGCGCAGACCGCCTGCGTACTGCTGCCGAAGGATTACCTGCGCCTGCAACTGACCGGCGGCAAGGTGTCCGATCCATCGGATGCAGCCGGCACGTTGTGGCTCGACGTCGCCAAACGCGACTGGTCCGATTCGCTGCTCGCCGCCTGCAACATGACACGCGCGCAGATGCCGGCCTTGTGCGAAGGCAGCGAGCCATCCGGCACCCTGCTTCCCGCGGTGGCGCGCGAGTTCGGTTTGAGCGACGGAGTGATCGTCGCGGCCGGCGGTGGCGACAATGCCACCAGCGCAATCGGCATCGGCGCGACGCAACCGGGCGACGGCTTCGTTTCGCTCGGCACCTCGGGTGTGCTGTGCGTGGTCGGCGACAGCTTCCGGCCGAATCCCGCTTCGGCCGTGCACGCGTTCTGTCACGCGATCCCGGATCGCTGGCATCAAATGAGCGTGGTGCTGTCAGCGGCAAGCTGTTTGCGCTGGGTCTGCAAGCTCACCTCCACCGACGAGCCGACGCTGCTCGCCGAAATCGAAGCGCTGCCAGCGGAAGCGTTGACCACTGCCCCACTCTTTCTGCCTTATCTGTCCGGTGAACGCACGCCGCACAACGACCCGTATGCGCAGGGCGTGTTCTTCGGCATGAATCACGCGACCGACCGCGCCTTGCTCGGCTACGCCGTGCTCGAAGGCGTGACGCTCGCGCTCACCGACGGCCTCGATGCGTTGCGCGCGGCCGGCACCGAAGCGAAGGCGCTGTCCCTGCTCGGCGGCGGTGCGCGCAGCGACTACTGGGCGCAACTGCTCGCCGATGCGCTCGACACCGCCACCCGCAAGCACGGCGGCGGCGAAACCGGCGCGGCGCTCGGCGCGGCCCGCCTCGGCTGGCTGGCGGCGGGCGGCGACCCGGCCAAGGTGCTGAGCAAGCCGCCGATCGAAAAGGAGTTCACGCCGAACCCGCGCCGGCACGCCGAACTGCGCACCCGGCTCGAAGCGTATCGCGCGCTCTACCGCCACGTGCGGCCGCTGTTCGACCCCGCGCGACAACCGCTCGCCTGACCGGCAAAGCACAGCCGGTTCCCGTTGAGACGCGGGAACCGGCTGCTATCATCGGCGCACTTCAAGCGAACCGTCACCGTGCCCAAGTCCACAGAAAAATTAGACCTTGCTACCCGCGCCGCGTGGCTTTACTACGTCGCAGGCAACACCCAGAACGAGATCGCCGAAAAACTCCAGGTGTCGCGCCCGGTCGCACAGCGGCTGGTGGCCTTCGCGGTCGAAAAGAACCTGATTCGCGTACGCGTCGATCACAAACTGGCGGATTGCCTCGCGCTCGCCGATCAACTCTCGAAGCGCTACGGCCTGAGCATGTGCGAAGTCGTACCGATCGACAGCGATACCTCGGAAGAAGTCGACCGCAAGCTGGCGGTGGCCGGCGCGCAAGTCATGGAACGCTATCTGGTCGAAGAAAAACCGATGGTGGTCGCCGTGGGCAGCGGCCGTACGTTGAAGGCCGCGGTCGATCAGATCGCCCAGCTGGAGCGTCCGCAGCACCGGTTGGTATCGATGGTTGGGGCGATCGCCCAGGACGGCTCCTCGAACCGCTACGACGTCGCGCTGCACATTTCGGAGAAGACCGGCGGCAAGCATTTTCTGCTGCCCGCGCCGTTGCTCGCCGATAGCGAGGCCGAACGCGCGCAGTGGTGCAATCACCGGCTCTACCGGATCGTCGAATCGCTATTGGCCAAGGCGGATGTCGCGTTCGTCGGCGTCGGTAATATCGGACCGAAATGTCCGTTGCACGAGGACGGCTTCATCACTTCCGCGGAGGTGAAGGAGTTGATGCAGAACCGTGCGGTGGCCGAAATGCTCGGCCTGCCGATCGATGCCGCCGGCGCGCACGTCGAATCGCCGACCGGCCGGCGCGTCACCAGCATTGCGCTCGACTCGCCGCCGCGGCGTCCTACCATCGGCTTTGCCGGCGGTGAACGCAAGCGCGAGGCGCTGATTGCGGTGCTTAAAGGCGGTTGGCTGTCGGGACTGGTGACTGACGAGTTGTGTGCACGGGCGGCGCTCGAAGCGGCGGCTTAACCAGCCTGTAGGCGAGACTTAGAGGCCTGGCCTAGAAGCGCCCCACCGCCGCGCTACAACACCGGCAGCCCTTCCGTGATGATGATGCGGTACTCGCCGCCCTGCAGGCGCGTCTCGCTGACCGCCTGATACGCCGGGCTGCGATACCACGCGATCGCTTCGTCGTAACTGGGGAACTCGAGGATCAGGATTTCGTCGATCGGCGGACCCTCCACCACTTCTTTCCGCCCGTGGCTCGCGAGCACCATGACCGCGTGCTTCTCGAAGACTGCGGGCGCGTCCTGTTTGTATGCTTCCAGTTTGGCGGGGTCGAGCGTTTTCTCTCGCGTGATGACGACGTAGGCGGGCATGAATGTTTCCTGAGCGTGAATAAACGTGACCGGACGGAAAGCGGCGCGCCCGCCGCTTTCCCAATCACATACTCACGCGGCCAGCACTTCTACGATCTTACGCTGGAAGGCTTTCCCTTCGCTGTCGAATAAATGGCAGTGCTCAGGCGTGGCGCCGAGCTTTTGCACTTCGCCCTTGCTGTGCCGCTCAAGCGGCGGAATGCGCGCGATGATCCCGTCCGGCGCGACGCTCGATTCCGCATACAGATACGCTGCATCGCCGAGCGATTCGACCGCCATGGTTTTTGCCGACACGCCGTCGTCGGTCATTCCCACATGCAGATGCTCCGGGCGAATGCCAACGGTCACCTTGTCGCCCTGTTTCACCGCGCCGGGCTCCACCGCGACACGCTGAGTCTCGCCGGATTCGTAGCGCACCGTGACGCCGTCATGCGTGACCGACTGCACGACGCCTTCCATAAAGTTCATCTTCGGCGAACCGATGAAGCCGGCGACGAAGCGATTGGCCGGCGCGTGATACAGCATGGTCGGGCTGCCGACCTGCTCCACATTGCCCGCCGACAACACGACGATCTTATCGGCCAGCGTCATGGCTTCGACCTGATCGTGCGTCACGTAGATCATCGTGGTCTTCAGCTCGTCATGCAGACGCGCGAATTCGAGACGCATCTTCACGCGCAGCGCGGCGTCGAGATTCGACAACGGTTCGTCGAACAGGAACACTTTCGGCTTGCGCGTAATTGCGCGGCCGATTGCAACGCGCTGGCGCTGACCGCCTGAAAGCTGCTTCGGCTTGCGGTCGAGCAGGTGGTCGATGTGCAGGATCTTCGCCGCATTGCGCACGGCGGCGTCGATTTCCGGCTTCTTGGTGCCGGCGAGTTTCAGGCCGAACGCCATGTTGTCATACAGCGTCATGTGCGGATACAGCGCGTACGACTGGAACACCATCGCGATGCCGCGCTTGGCGGGCGGTACGTCGTTCACGCGCGCGTTGTCAATGGTCAGATCGCCGCTGGTGATGTCTTCGAGGCCGGCGATCATCCGCATCAGCGTCGATTTACCGCAACCGCTCGGACCCACGAAGACGACGAATTCGCCGTCCAGGATGTCGAGGTTGATGTCACGCATCACTTCGTTGTCGTCGTAGGCTTTTCGGATGTTGCGCAGAGTTACGCTTGCCATGATGTGTCTCCGTATGTTGCTCTTGCTACGTCAATTCATTTATCCAGGTGCTGCGCCAACGCGGCCGCGCTTACGGCGTCGCCGCCGTCGCGCTCAGCGTCCATTGCGCAACCAGGTCCGGCAACTGCAGCATGTCGTCGAACACAGTCCGCGCACCCGCCGCATGCAAGGCGTCGATCTGCGCGTCACTCGCATGACCGCCGCCGATAAAGCCCAGCACCGTCATGCCCGCCGCGGTTGCCGCCGTCACGCCCGTCACGCTGTCTTCCACCACGAGGCAGGCGGACGGCGCGAGACCGAGACCAAGCGCCGCAGCGAGATAGACATCGGGCGCGGGCTTCGGATTCGGCACCGCATCGGCGCAAAAAAGCCGGTTGCCGAAGAACTTCACGAGGCCCGTGCGCGCCAGCACGTTCTCCACATACGGCCGGAAACTGTTGCTCGCGCATGCCTTGGTGAGCGGCACCTGCGCGAGTGCAACCTCGATGCCAACGACCGCCGGCGCCTGCATCGCCGCTGCTTCCACCGCCCGGCGGATCGCCTCGATATCCTCGACGCCGAGGCTCCTGCCCAGTTTCGCCGCCGTACCCTGCAACACCGTTTCAATGCGCAAGCCGAGTAGCGGCAGCACCACCGGCGCGACATCGGCATCGGGCCAACGCGCCTCGAGTTCGTGCACCAGCATGTGCGCCGCCACGGCTTCGCTGTCGATCAGCACGCCGTCGCAATCGCAGATCAGCGCGAAATGACCTACCGTCGTACCTGCGGTCATTTGACCGCCCCAAAGGTAAGACCACGCACCAGTTGCTTCTGCGACAGCCAGCCGACAATCAGGATCGGCGCAACTGCAAGCAATGAAGCAGCGGAGAGCTTGGCCCAGAACAAACCTTCAGGACTCGAGTACGACGCAATGAACACAGTCAGCGGCGCCGCGTTCGAACTCGACAGGTTGATGCTCCAGAACGCTTCGTTCCACGACAGGATCACCAGCAGCAGCGCGGTGGAGGCAAGCCCCGGCAGCGACATCGGCATCAGCAGATAGACGATTTCCTGCCACGTCGCCGCACCGTCGATCCGGCCTGCTTCGAGAATGTCGCGCGGAATTTCCGCGAAGTACGTGAACGACATCCACACCGCAATCGGCAGATTGATCAGCGTGTAGACGATCACCAGACCGGACACCGAATCGAGCAGACCACTGTTCTTCCACAACAGATAGATCGGCACCAGCACGCCGACCGACGGCATCATCTTGGTCGACAGCATCCACAGCAGGACTTTCTGCGTGCGGCGCGTCGGAAAGAAGGCCATCGCGTACGCGGCCGGCACGGCGAGAATCAGGCACAGCAGCGTGACGCCCGCCGAGATCAGAATCGAATTCCACGCGAACGAAAAGTAATTGCTGCGCGCGAACACCTCGCGGAAGCTATCGAGCGTCGGGATGAAAAACAGCGACGACGAATACGCCTGCTGCTCCGTCTTGAACGCGGTGATCGTCATCCAGAAGATCGGAAAGAACAGCAGCAACGCGACGAGCCAGGCGATCACACCAGGGATGCCGCGGCGAATTGCGGCGAACGGCGACTTGGCCGGCACGGTCATGGGCGCCGTGCCCGACGCAGAGGTAGAGGCAACGTGGCTCATTTTTCGTACTCCCCTTTCAGGTTCTTCGCGAGCATCCGCACAAGGAAGAACGACACGATGTTAGCCAGCACGACAGCCAGAATGCCGCCCGCCGAAGCGAGACCGACGTCGAACTGTTGCAGGCCCAGCGAATAGATCAGGTACGACAGATTGGTGGTCGCGGTGCCCGGACCGCCGCCCGTGGTCGTATAGATTTCGGCGAAGATCGACAGCAGGAAAATCGTCTCCATCATCACCACCACCGCGATCGCTCGTTTCAGGTGAGGCAGCGTGATGTAGAAGAACATCGAGAACGGACCCGCGCCGTCGATACGCGCCGCTTCCTTCTGCTCCTGATCGAGCGACTGGATCGCGGTGAACAGAATCAGGAACGCGAACGGCAACCACTGCCACGCGACGATCATGATCACGGCCGTGAGTGGATACTCGGCGAACCAGTCGATCGGCTGCAGCCCGATTGCGCGCATGCCCTGTGCGATCAGGCCATACACCGGATGCAAGATCATGTTCTTCCAGATCAGCGCGCTGACCGTCGGCATCACGAAGAATGGTGCGATCGCCAGTAGCCGCGCAATGCCCTGGCCGTAGAACTTACGGTCGAACAGAATCGCCATCAACACACCGCCGACCACCGTGATCACCAGCACCGAGATGATCAACTCGAGCGTGTGCCCGATCGACGGTCCGAACGACGGATCGCTGGCGAGGTACTTGTAGTTGTCGAAACCGGCGAAGCCTTTCAGATCCGGATTCAACAGGTTATAGCGCGAGAACGAAAACCAGATCGTCATCGCCAGCGGAATCGCCATCCACAGCACGAGCACTGCGACTGAGGGCGTCACGAGCCAGCGGGCCGAATTGGCTTTGCGGGTTTCGCGTTCTTTTTCTGTTTGGGGATGGGCATGCATAAGAGGCAGGCGTAAAGGACGCATGATTGACCACCTGTTCGGTAATGCGCGGGCCGGCGCTTTCTCCGCCGTGATCGCTTGAACCGCCTGGCTACCGCGACGCAATGCGGTGTCGCGGTGCCCACGCGGCGGGGACGGCCCACAGTGCTACGTGGGCCGGCTGACGGGCGTCAGCCGGCGCGTGCCACATGAATCATGTGGCTGACTTCCGCTTTACTTCTGATACCCGGCCTGTTGCACGGCGCGATTCGCCGTTGCCTGGCCGGCTGCCAGCGCCTGATCGACCGTCATCTGACCGGCAATCGCGCCGGAGATGCTCTGACCGACTACGGTGCCGAACGACTGGAACTCAGGAATGCCGACGAACTGCACACCGGTGTACGGCACCGGCTTCAGAGTCGGATGATCCGGGTCAGCCGTTTCGATTGCCTTCAGCACGAAGTCGCCGAACGGTGCTGCCTGTTTGTATTCAGGACGTGCGTAGGTAGAGTGGCGCGTTCCCGGCGGCACCGAGGCCCAGCCCTCATCCTTCGCGACCAGTTCGATGTACTGCTTCGATGTGGCCCACGCGATGAACTTCTTCGCCGAGTCAGCCTGCTTCGACGACTTCGGAATGGCCAACGCCCACGCCCACAGCCAATGCGAGCCCTTCGGCGTGACGGCAATCGGCGCTGCCGCAAAGCCCACCTTGTCGGCGATCTGCGACTGCTGCTTGTTGTAGAGCATGCCGGCCGCCACCGTTGCATCGATCCACATCGCGCACTTGCCCGAGGACATCAGCGTCAGGTTTTCGTTGAAGCCGTTCGAACTGGCTCCCGGAGGGCCGTCTTTCTTCAGCAGATCGACGTAGAACGTCATCGCCTTCTTCCATTCCGGCGACGTCAGCTGCGCCTGCCACTTCTCGTCGAACCAGCGGCCACCGAAGGTGTTCACCACCGTCGTGCCATACGCCATGTTCTCGCCCCAGCCGGCCTTGCCGCGCAGGCAGATACCGTACATGCCGTTGGCTTTGTCCGTGAGCTTGTCGGCGAACTGAGCGATCTGGTCGTAGGTCGGCTGATCGGGCATTTTCAGGCCCTTGGCCGCGAACAGATCCTTGCGGTAATACGTCATCGAGCTTTCGACGTAGAACGGCAGTGCGTACAACTGGCCGCCACTCGAGAGGCCGTCGCGGGCCGTCTTCACGACGTCGTTCAGATCGTAATCAGCGGGCAGATTGGTGAGCGGCGTGAGCCAGCCGCGCTTGCCCCATTGCGGCGTTTCGTACGCACCGATCGTCATCACGTCGAACTGGCCGCTGCCGGTCGTGATGTCGGTGGTAGCGCGCTGACGCAGCACGTTTTCTTCGAGAATCACCCAGTTGAGCTTGATATCCGGATTCGCCTGCTCGAAGGCGGGCGAGAGCTTCTTCAGCTCGATCATGTCCGGATTGTTCAACGTGGCGATGGTCACCGTGGCCGCCTGAGCGTGCAACGCAAAGCATGCGACAGCGCCGGCACTGACCGCCTTCAGCGCGGATTTTGTAGCTGGTTTCATGTGTTGTCTCCTTTCTCGTACGTTATGTGATGCTGCGTTTGTTCTACGAAAATGACGAAGGGTGAAACAGGTTCGGCTCATCCACTCTGCAATTCGCTCAGCTCATCCAGTTGCCACCGTCGACGTTTAGGGTTTGCGCGGTGATGTAGTCGGCATCGGCCGACGCGAGAAACAGGGCCGCGCCGGTCAGATCGTCCGGCACACCCATACGGCCGAGCGGCACCGCTTCACCGACGAGGCGCTTCTTCTCGCCGAGCGGCCGGTTTTCATAGCGGGCGAAGAGCGCGTCGACCTCGTTCCACATCGGCGTATCGACGACGCCCGGCGCGATGCCGTTCACATTGATCTTATGCGGCGCGAGGGCGAGCGCTGCGGATTGCGTGTAGCTGAGTACGGCGGCTTTGGTTGCGCAGTAGTGCGACACCAGCGCCTCGCCGCGGCGCCCAGCTTGCGACGACATATTGATGATCTTGCCACCGCGACCCTGCTCGACCATTTTCCGGGCGACGGTTTGCATCAGGAAGAACATGCCCTTCACGTTGACCGAGAAGAGGCGGTCGAACACGTCCCAGGATTCATCGAGGATCGGGCGCATATCGAAGAGCGCCGCGTTGTTGAACAGGATGTCGACCTGGCCGAAGCGCTCCAACGTGCTCGCCAGGATGCGTTCGATATCCTCGCGGCGCGTTACATCGGCGCTGACGGTCAGCACGCGGTCGCCGTAGGCAGCGCGCAACGCGTCGCCGAAACTGTCGGCCGGCTTCACGTCGACCAGCACGCAGCGTGCGCCTTCGTCCAGATAGCGCCGGGCCACGGCTTCACCGATTCCGCTTGCCGCGCCCGTCAGAATGGCCACTTTGTCTTGCAATCGTGCCGCCACTGCCTGTCTCCGGTTCGTTTCGCTTCTTGAGGCGCGGTGAGCGAACGCTCGTTGCGCGAACAATTGCTCTGTTAGTGATCGAATGATCGGATACGGACCGGGTCATGTCAAGGCGCTCGACCAGATTTCGATGGTGCAGCGCGGCAGGACCCGCGCACACCCTCGTCCAGCTTCGACCGATACAAATACGAGAAATCGCAGACCGCCGATCTGCTTTCTGCGCAAGCCGCTGACAAAAATTCGAGATACGTTATATCATTGCGACCTCGCTTCACTCCGAAGCTTTGCAGGTTCGTCAGGGAGTCCGCTGATGGCTACATCGATTGCAGAACACCATGCCGTACGGCTCGCCCATGCCGAGGCGCACGCCGCGCTGCACGGGCTCGCGCTTACGCCGCTGCGGCGTCAGGTGTATGCGGCGATCGTCGCCAGCGACCGGCCGATCGGCGCTTACGAGTTGCTGGACGCGCTCGAACCGCAACGCGGGCGCGTGCCACCCACCACGATCTACCGGGCGCTGGACTTTCTGCTCGCACACGGCTTCGTCCATCGGATCGAATCGAAGAACGCGTTTTTTGCCTGCTGCGAGGTCGGCGTGCCGCATCGCAGCCAGTTTCTGATGTGTGACGGCTGCGGCGCGACTGTCGAGATTCCCGGCGGCGATCTTGCCCACCAACTGTCACATAGCGCGCCGGCGCACGGTTTCGAGGTGCACCGCCAGGTGGTCGAGCTAAGCGGTCTGTGCGCGCGCTGCGCCCGCGCGGCGCGGCCCGCCGGGGCGTCCTTATGAAAGCGCGCCGCTCCTAAGGTTTGTAGTTCATTCAACTCTTACGCAGCAGGAAACAACGATGAAGAAATTCGGCTCGATGTTGAACGGGGCGCGCCATGCGCTGAAGCTGTCGAAGACCGTGGCCATGGGCGCGACGGTGGCCGCTGCTTTCACGCTCAGCCACGGTGCATTTGCCGCGGATGCGAAAATCCCGGTGGTGGCAGCGGAAAACTTTTACGGTGACGTCGTGCAGCAACTGGGCGGCGATCGCGTCGACGTAACGAGCATCCTCAGCAATCCGGATCAGGACCCGCACCTGTTCGAAGCCAGCCCGAAGACGGCGCGCGCTTTGCAGCATGCGAGCCTTGTGGTCTACAACGGCGCCGACTACGATCCGTGGATGGCGAAACTGCTGGCCGCTTCCAAGGGCTCGAATCGCGCGACGATCGTTGCCGCCGAACTGACAGGCAAGAAGAGCGGCGATAATCCTCACCTCTGGTACGACCCGGCCACCATGCCGAAAGTGGCGCGCGCGATAAGCGCCGCGCTCGTCGCGGCTGACCCGGCGCACAAGTCGGCGTACGATGCGAACCTCGCGAAGTTTCTCGATTCGCTGAAACCCATCGACGCCAAAGTCGCCGATCTGCATGGCCGCTACGCCGGTGTGCCGGTGACGGCAACCGAGCCGGTGTTCGGCTATATGTCGGACGCAGTCGGCCTCTCGATGCGCAATCTGCGCTTCCAGTTGGCGACGATGAACGACACTGAAGCAAGCGCGGCCGATATCGCCGCGTTCGAACGCGATCTGCGCGAAAAGCGCGTACGCGTTCTGATCTACAACAGCCAGGCAACCGAGGCCCTGACCAAACGCATGTTGAAGCTCGCGCAGCAATCGAAGGTGCCGACCATGAGCGTCACCGAAACCGAACCGGCCGGTAAGACCTATCAGACGTGGATGCTGATGCAGCTCGACGCGCTGGGCACGGCGCTGGCTGCGGGCGATGCGGGCGGAGCGAATGCGGCGGCGAGCACCGCCAAAGGAAAAACCCAATGAACGAAACTGGCCGCAGCACGCCAGCTAATGTATCGACGGGCGCACGCAGCAACGTGCCCGTGCTTGAACTCGAGCGCGTCACGCTTGAACTCGGCGGCCGCACGATTCTGCGCGAGGCCGGCTTCGTGGTGAATCAGGGCGAATTCATCGGCGTGCTCGGGCCGAACGGCGCGGGCAAGACCACGCTGATGCGCGCCGTGCTCGGTCTCGTGCCGGCGGCGAGCGGCGCGATCCGCGTGTTAGGGCAACCGGTCGAGCGGGGTAACTCGTCGATCGGCTATATGCCGCAGACGCGCAGTGCGCTCGCCGGGCGCCGCGTGCGCGGCCGCGACTTCGTCGCCATGGCCGCCGATGGACATCGCTGGGGCCTGCCCCATGCGGACAGCAAAACCCGCGCGGATGTCGAGCGGGTGCTCGATCTGGTGGGCGGCCGTCAGTTGGCCGAGCGGCCCTTATCGGAACTGTCAGGCGGCGAACGTCAGCGTCTGCTGCTCGCGCAATGCCTGCTCGGCGACCCCAAGCTGCTGCTACTCGACGAACCGCTGATCAGCCTCGATCCGCATCATCAGAAGAGCGTGGTGGAACTGGTGCGGCGCGTGCAGCAGGAACTCGGCATTGCCGTGCTGTTCTCGGCGCATGAACTGAATCCGCTTCTGCACGCGCTCGACCGCGTGCTGTATCTCGGCAGCGGTGTCGCCGCGCTCGGCACCGTCGATGAAGTCATTACGCGGCCGGTGCTGTCGCGTCTCTATGGCTCGCCGATCGACGTGATGCGCGTGAATGGCCGCATCTTCGTGATGTCGGGCGACGTGGAAGTCGAAAAACACGATCACGAGCACGAACACGACGAGAACGGCGGCCATAGCCACTCGCACGGGCACGGCCATTCACATTCGCACGACCACGGTGGCGCGCACAGCCACTCACACCAGCACGACTCACGCGACGGACATAAGCACGATGTTTGAATACGATTTCATGGTGAACGCGTTCGCGGCGTCGGGGATCGTCGCGGTGCTGGCAGGCGTGGTGGGTTATTTTCTGGTGATGCGTGGACAGACTTTCGCCGGTCACGCGCTCTCGCACGTCGGCTTCACCGGCGCGACCGGCGCCGTGCTGATCGGCATCTCGCCGATCTGGGGGATGATCGGCTTCACGCTCGCGGCAGGCGTCGGGATGGGCGCGCTCGGCGAGAAACTGGCCGGACGCGACGTGGCGATCGGCGTGATCCTGTCGCTGTCGCTCGGCTTCGGCTTGTTGTTCCTGCACTTCTTCACCGCATACGCGACCCAGGTTACCGCGCTGCTGTTCGGCAACGTGCTCGGCGTGAATGCGTCGACACTCGGCGTGCTGGCGGGGTTGGGCGTCGTCAGTTTGCTCGCGCTCGCCGCGATCATGCGGCCCTTGCTGTTTGCTTCGCTGCAGCCGGAATTGGCCGAAGCCAAGGGCGTGTCGTTGCGCAAGGTGTCGGTGCTGTTTCTGTCGATTGCCGCGCTCGCCGTGGCGGCGTGCACGCAGATTGTCGGCGTGCTGCTGGTGTTCACGCTGATGGTCGGGCCGGCCGCCGCCGCGCAAAACGTGACGACGCGGCTCTCGACCGGTCTCGTGCTCGCCGCCGTGTTCGCGCTGATGCAGGCCTGGCTCGGTCTCACGCTGGCGTTCTACACCGACTGGCCGACGAGCTTCTGGATCACCGTGCTGTCGGCGGTGGTGTATGGCGGGAGTTTGCTAAGGCGTCGTTGAAGCGGCATTGAAGCGGCGGCTGGCGGCAACACTTTGCGTGCCGCCGCCATCGCCCTGCGAATTTCAACCGAGCAGCACCTTCGCGTGATGCGCGATGTGATCCTCGATGAACGTCGTGATGAAGTAATACCCGTGGTCGTAGCCGGCATGACGACGCAAGGTCAGCGGTTGTCCCGCAGCCTTGCAGGCGGCTTCAAACACATCCGGGTTCAATTGCTCGGCGAGAAACTGATCCGCCAGCCCCTGATCGATCAGAATCCCCTCAGCGAACTTGCGCTTCGCGTGGGCAACCAGCTCGCTCGAGTCGTACTGCCTCCACGCTTCACGGTCTTCGCCCAGATACCCGCTGAACGCCTTCACGCCCCACGGGCACTGTGAAGGCGCGGCGAGCGGCGCGAATGCCGACACCGACCGATAGATCTCCGGATTGCGCAGCGCCAGCATCAACGCGCCATGGCCACCCATCGAATGCCCGAAGATGCCCAGACGTCCACCGTCCACCGGCAGATTCGCGAGCACTGTTTCGCGCAGTTCGTCGCGCACATACGAGTACATCCGATAGTGCTTCGCCCACGGCTGCTGCGTCGCGTTGACGTAAAAGCCCGCGCCCACGCCGAAGTCCCACGCCGCGCTTTCGCCCGGCACGCCCGCACCGCGCGGACTGGTGTCCGGCGCGATCAACGCGATGCCGTGCTGCGCAGCGAAGCGCTGCGCGCCCGCCTTGACCGGAAAGGTTTCTTCCGTGCAGGTCAGCCCGGCGAGATAGAACAGCGCAGGCACGTTCGCGTTGGCCTGCAAAGCCTGCGGCGGCAGATACACCGAGAAGCGCATCGGCAGACCGACGGTCTGCGAGTCGTGCCGGTAGATCCGCTGCTCGCCGCCATGGCAGGCATGCGACGACAATAGTTCAAGCATCGAGATGCTCCTTTCTGTGCCGGGTCGGTGACGTATTAATGACGTATCAACGCCGCATTAGTACAGCACGACCGAGCGGATCGACTCACCCTTCTTCATCAGATCGAAGCCTTCGTTGATGCGCTCGAGCGGCAGACGATGTGTGATCAGGTCGTCGATATTGATCTTGCCTTCCATGTACCAGTCGACGATCTTCGGCACATCCGTGCGGCCGCGCGCGCCGCCGAATGCCGAACCCTTCCACTCGCGGCCCGTCACCAACTGGAACGGACGCGTGCTGATCTCTTCGCCCGCCGCCGCCACGCCGATGATGAACGACTGACCCCAGCCCTTGTGCGTACATTCCAGCGCCTGACGCATCACCTTCGTGTTGCCGATACATTCGAACGAATAATCGGCGCCGCCATCGGTGAGTTGCACGATATGGTCGACCACGTTCTCGACTTCGTTCGGGTTGATGAAGTGGGTCATGCCGAATTTCTTCGCCAGTTCAATGCGACCCGGGTTGATATCGACGCCGATGATCTTGTCCGCGCCAACCATCTTCGCGCCTTGAATCACATTCAGACCGATGCCGCCGAGACCAAACACCACGACGTTCGCGCCTGCTTCGACTTTCGCCGAATACACGACAGCGCCGACGCCCGTCGTCACGCCGCAGCCGATGTAGCAGATCTTGTCGAACGGCGCGTCTTCACGCACCTTCGCGACCGCGATTTCCGGCACGACGATGTAGTTCGAGAACGTCGATGTGCCCATGTAGTGAAACAGCGGCTTGCCATCCAGCGAGAAGCGCGACGTGGCATCGGGCATCAGGCCCTTGCCTTGTGTCGAACGGATCGCCTGACAAAGGTTGGTCTTGCGCGACAGACAGAATTTGCACTGACGGCATTCAGGCGTGTACAGCGGAATGACGTGGTCGCCCTTCTTCAACGTGCCGACACCCGGACCGACATCGACGATCACACCTGCGCCTTCGTGGCCGAGAATCGCCGGGAAGATGCCTTCAGGATCGGCGCCCGAGAGCGTGTAGTAGTCGGTGTGGCAGATACCCGTCGCTTTCACTTCAATCAGGACTTCACCGGCGCGCGGACCTTCCAGGTCCACTTCTTCGATCGTCAACGGGGCGCCGGCTTTCCATGCGATTGCTGCTTTGGTTTTCATCGTGAATACTCCTGTGAGTCGGTGAATGCCTGGCGCGTCGCGGTGACATGTCGCGCGGCGTGCCGGTGTCGCGGTTCGCGGTTCCGCACCTTGCGGTTCGCGGTTAATTCGTGTGCCGGACTGGGGACGGACAGTGTCGTTACCGCCCGGCATCGTTCGCCGGCCTATACCTTAGCGTGCGAAAGCCGACATGGTATTGCAAAGTACGTCGCCGCATTGTCTGTAGCTGACATCGCGTTGCTCAGCGAAGCGGAGTCTCGCCGAACCATGACTCGACGCGGCCATACAGATCGAGAAAGCGCGCATATCGTTCGGCGAGCGCGGCATCGCCTTGCGGTCCGGCAACGCGCGTCGCGCCCGGCGCAAGCGCGGCGAGGTCGCTCGCGTGCCAATGCCCGCTCGCCAGTCCACCGAGGATAGCCGCGCCACGCGGCGCCGCGTTGGGGCAGTCGACGGCATGGAGTTCGACGTTTAACGCGTCGGCGAGCAACTGCCGCCAGCGCGCATCGACTGAACCGCCACCCGCGAGTTTCAAGGTAGTCACCGTCGCGCCGCTCGCGCGGATTGCGTCGAGACCGGCACGCAGCGAGAACGCGACACCCTCGAATGCGGCGCGCATCATCGTGCCGCGCGTGTGATCGAGCGCGAGGCCAAGCCAGCCGCCACGCGCGGCAGGGTTGAGCCACGGAGTGCGCTCGCCGGTGAGGTAGGGCAGAAACGTCAGGCCCGCTGCGGCGCTGGAGATCGCGGCTGTTGTATCGCCAGGGGCACGATCCGATGCATCGCCGAACGCATCACGATAAGCATCAACCCATTCATACGACAACCAACCCCGCACGCGTTCGAGCGCAACGCCGACGTTTTGCATCGCCGCCATGCGATACCAGTGATCGCTCGCGGCCCGATAGCGATGCAGGCCCTTTACCGCTTGCGGTGCGTGCTCGGCGAGCACGACGATTTGTCCACCCGTCCCGGTGGTGAGCAACGCGTCACCGTCGCTCGAGAGACCACTGCCAAGCGCCGCGCATGGCGTATCGGCGGCACCGATCGCGAGCACGATGCCGGCGCGCAGACCCAGCTCCTGCGCGGCTTCCGGCGACAGAATGCCGCCTGCCGCGTAGGACGGCGCAAGCGGCGCAAACCATTCATGCGGCAATTCGAGTCGCTCGAGCAGCGCCTGATCCCACACGCCTGCGGGATCGGCAAGCGCGGTCGCGCAGGCGTCCGATGGATCAGTTGCGACCGCGCCGCCCAACGCGACGCGCAACCAATCCTTCGGTTGCAGCGCCCATCGTGTTTTACGCGCGGACTGCGGTTCGTTCTGCACGATCCAGCGCAGCAGAGGACCGGCCATGCCGGGAGCAACAGGATTCGGCTGCGGCTCGGGCCACTGATCGAGCAGACTCAACGCACGCGTGTCGGGCCAGAGCATCGCCGGGCGCACGGCTGCGCCATCGGCATCGATCAATACGACACCGTGCATCTGTCCGGAGAAACCGATTGCTTGCACGTCACGACGCAACCCGGCAGGCAAACGCCCCGCCGCTTCGCACAGCGCGCGCCACCAGGTTTGCACCGAGATTTCGGCCCATCCGGAATGCGGAGTTTCTAGTGCATACGCGACACTCGCCGCGGCCTGCTCGCGGCCGTCTTCGTCGACGATTGCAACTTTGAGAGAGCCGGTGCCAAGGTCGATGCCAAGAAAACTCATGGGCGATAGAACGTCAATTTGAGCTTAGGGACAAGCACGCGAAAGGTGCCTGGAACGGCGTATTTTCCATCACCGCTGCGCGGTTTCGGAAACTCGCCCGAATGTGCGCTGAAAACCCGGAATCGCGGGTTAACCCCGCCACGCCGCGAGCCGCACAAAAACAGCACTATGCGTCGAGCGAGATACACCTCATTGATTCTCACACATATCCCGTTAGGACGGGCGCGCGCGGCGCGTGAGCGCCCATCGCCGCTGCAAGGGGCTAACGGCCGATTTGTGCGGCGCACGTATTTCTTTTTCCTTTCAAACAGCCCTCATCCATATCGTCACCGGGAATGCCGGAATAGGCCCCAGTGGTCTTGTTGCAGCTTTTCGTTCCGCATACCTTGGAGCCATCCCAAAACGAGATGGTGGAGAGAGACAAAATGCAATCGAACACGGTTCACCCGTGCGACGAGCGACTGCCCGCGGGCCAGTTGCTGACGCTCGGCATTCAGCACGTTTTGGTGATGTACGCAGGCGCAGTTGCGGTGCCGCTGATCATCGGCGCGGCGCTGAAATTGCCGAAAGACCAGATCGCGTTCCTGATTAGCGCCGACCTGTTTTCCTGCGGCATCGCCACGCTGATTCAGACCCTCGGTCTGTGGATCTTCGGCATTCGTCTGCCGGTCATCATGGGCTGCACGTTCGCGGCTGTCGGTCCGATGGTCGCGATCGGCACCAATCCTTCGCTCGGTATTCTCGACATCTTCGGCTCGACGATCGCGGCCGGTGTCATCGGCATCCTGCTCGCGCCGGCGGTCGGCAAGCTGCTGCGCTTTTTCCCACCGGTGGTGATCGGCGTGGTGATCTCGGTGATCGGCCTCTCGCTGATGGAAGTGGGCATCAACTGGGCGGCCGGCGGTGTGGGCAACCCTGACTACGGCAATCCGGTCTATCTCGGCCTGTCGCTCCTCGTGTTGATGTTGATCCTGCTGATCAACAAATTCGCCAAGGGCTTCCTCGCCAATATCTCGGTGCTGCTCGGCATCGTTGCGGGTTTCATCATCGCGCTGGCGCTCGGCCGCGTGAACATGGACGGCGTCACGCACGCACCGTGGGTCGGCATCGTGATGCCGTTCCACTTCGGCCTGCCGCATTTCGATCCGCTCGCAATCGCGACGATGGTCACCGTGATGTTCGTCACCTTCATCGAATCGACTGGCATGTTCCTCGCGGTCGGTGACATGGTCGATCGTCCGGTGGATCAGAAGACGCTGGTGCGCGGTCTGCGTGTCGACGGTCTGGGTACGCTGATCGGCGGCATCTTCAACTCGTTCCCGCATACCTCGTTCTCGCAGAACGTCGGCCTGATCGGCGTGACGGGCGTGAAAAGCCGCTTTGTTTGCGCGATGGGCGGCGTGATCCTGGTGCTGCTGGGCCTGTTCCCGAAGATGGCGCAAGTGGTGGCTTCCGTGCCGGCCTTCGTGCTCGGCGGTGCGGGCATCGTGATGTTCGGCATGGTCGCGGCGAACGGCATCAAGGTGCTGGCCAAGGTCGACTTCGTGAAGAACCATCACAACCTGTTCATCGTTGCAGTGAGCATCGGCATGGGTCTGGTGCCGGTGGTGTCGCCGCAATTTTTCTCGAAGCTGCCGCCGGCGCTGTCGCCGCTGTTGCATAGCGGAATCTTGCTGGCTTCTGTATCGGCGGTCGTGCTGAATCTGATCTTCAACGGCGTGAAGAGCGAGAAGAAGGCGCAGTGCGAAATTCGCCAGGCCGGACATGATTTCGACGGACGCGGCGGGAATGAGCCGCCACGCGACGAGATGTTGCGTGCGGTGGATGCGCATTAAGCATCGGGCTGGAGCCGGCGCCGCGCGAAAGAGATTGCGCTAAGCGCTGGGTCGAATTCGGTTCAAGCCAAGCATCAATAAAAAAGCCACGGCATGCCGTGGCTTTTTTTATTACCGGCTGCGCAGGGTGGCTTTCCCGATAGAACTGAAAGCCGCCCTGCGCACCTGCTACCGCAAGACTACAGACCTCAACCCGCAGTCGCCGCCGAAGCCGCCACTGGCGCACTCGCCGCACCGTAATCGACCGGTGCATCGGCCGGACGCGGCTGCTCGCCGGCCCGTTCGATCCAGCCGCCGCCGAGTGCCTGGTACAGCGTGACCAGATTCTGCAGACGCTGCATGCGCGCGGTCACCAGCAACTGCTGCGCCGTGTACAAATCGGTCTGCGCGGTCAGCACCGACAGATAGCTGTCGACACCGTTCTTATAACGCAGGTCCGACAGATCCAGCCGGCGCTGTTCGGCAAAGGTATTGCGCTCGAGCGCCTGAATCTGCTGATCGTACGTGCCGCGTGCCGCCAGTGCGTCCGCCACTTCGCGGAAGGCCGTCTGGATCGCCTTCTCATACGTGGCGATCTGGATGTTCTTCTGCACGGTAGCGAGGTCGAGATTGGCCTTGTTCTGGCCGCCTTCGAAGATCGGCAACGTGATCGACGGCGCGAAGCTCCATGCCGCCGAACCCGGCTTGAACAGACCGCCGAGCGTCGGGCTCAGCGTACCGAAACTGCCGGTCAGCGAGACCTTCGGGAAGAACGCTGCACGCGCCGCGCCGATGTTCGCGTTGGCCGCGAGCAGATTCTCCTCAGCCTCCATGATGTCCGGACGACGTGTCAGCAGATCGGACGGCAGGCCCGCCGGCACATCCGTCAGCAGGTTCTGATTGTCCAACGTCATGCCCGGCGGCAGATCGTCCGGCAACGGCTCGCCGAGCAGCAGCACGAGCGCGTTATCCGCCTGAGCCCGCAGACGCTGCTGCGACTGCAGGTTGGCGTTCGCCTGCTCGACTACGGTCTGCGACTGCCGCAGGTCCAGTTCCGAACCCGTGCCGTTGTCGAACTGCAGCTTGGTGATGCGGTACGACTCCTCCGCGGTCTTCAACGTGTTCTGCGTCACCTTCAGCAGATCGTCGAGTTCGAGCACCGTCATGTACTGATTCGCCACCTGGGAGACCAGCGCGATTTCCGCCGCCTTGCGCGCCTGAGCGGTAGCCAGGTACTGAGCCAAAGCCTGATCCTTCAGGCTTTGAATCCGCCCGAAGAAATCGATTTCCCAGGAAGCGTTCAGACCCACGGAGTACGTGTTGCTGATCGTGAGACCCGTAGACGTCAGGTCTTTCGGCGTGCGCTGTTTACTTTGCGACGCCGCGGCGTCCAGCGTCGGGAACAGCGCCGCGCGAGCGATCTGGTACTGCGCCTGCGATGCCTGGATATTCAGCACCGACACGCGCAGATCGCGGTTGTTCTTCAGCGCGATTTCGATCAGCCGCTGCAGACGCGCGTCGGCGAAGAAATCACGCCAGCCGATATCGGTGGCCGCCTGGCCGTTCGCGGTCCGCGAGGCGCCAGCCGCGCCCGGCTGCGTGTCGTACACGCCGCCGGTCGGGAAGGTCGCCGTCACGGGCTCATCTGGGCGATGGTACTTCGGCGCCATCGTGCAACCCGCGGCGAACAGCGCAACCGCCACTGCAATCAAAGAGTGTTTTTGCATCTCAATGTCCGTCCTTGCCCGAGCCTTGATCAGTCGAGCCGCCAGCCGACCCGCCACCTTGCGGATCATGCGGATGGTGCTGGTTGTAGTGTGCGAGCGCCTCATCCGGGTCTTCCTTCTCGCCGCCGAACTTCGCGCGGATCACGACGAAGAACATCGGGATCATGAAAATCGCGAGGAAGGTCGCCGTCAACATCCCGCCGATCACGCCAGTACCGATTGCGTGCTGGCTGGCCGAGCCTGCGCCGTTACTGATCGCGAGCGGCATCACGCCGAGAATGAACGCGAGCGAGGTCATCAGAATCGGTCGCAACCGCAGACGCGCTGCTTCCAGCGCGGCCTCGATCGGCCCCATCCCTTCACCCTGCTGCAACTCGCGGGCGAATTCCACGATCAGAATCGCGTTCTTCGCCGACAGCCCCACCGTGGTCAACAGACCCACCTGGAAGAACACGTCGTTCTCGAGCCCGCGCAGCGTAGCGGCCAGCAGTGCGCCGATCACGCCGAGCGGCACCACCATGATCACCGAGAACGGGATCGACCAGCTTTCATACAGCGCCGCGAGACACAGGAACACAACCAGGATCGAGATGCCGTACAGAATCGGCGCCTGCGAACCGGACTGGCGTTCCTGCAACGACAAGCCCGTCCATTCGTAGCCGATACCCGCCGGCAGCTTCGCCACGAGTGCTTCCATGGCCGTCATGGCCTGACCGGTCGACTTGCCCGGTGCAGCCGCGCCCTGGATTTCCACCGCCGAAATACCGTTGTAGCGCTCGAGCTTCGGCGAACCGTAGGACCATGTACCGCTGGCGAACGATGAGAACGGCACCATGCTGCCGGCCGTATTACGCACGTACCAGGCGTTCAGGTCTTCCGGTTTCATCCGGAACGGCGCGTCGCCTTGCAGATACACCTTCTTGATCCGGCCATCGGTATCGAGGAAGTTGTTCACGTACTGCGACGCCCATGCGATCGAGAACGTCTGGTCGATCACCGACAGCGACACGCCGAGCGCGGAAGCCTTCTCGTGGTCGATGTTCACCGTGAACTGCGGCGTATCGTTCAGGCCGTTCGGACGCACCTGAGCCAGCGTCGGATCTTTCGCAGCCATGCCCAACAGCATGTTGCGAGCCTGCATCAGCTTCTCGTGGCCGATACCGGCGCGATCCTGCAACTCGAAGTCGAAGCCTGCAGCCGTGCCGAGTTCAGGAATCGACGGCGGATTCACCGGATACACCAGCGCGTTCTTGTAGCTCGAGAAATGCATGAAGAGGCGGCCAACCAGCGCCTGCACCTTCTGATCCGAGTGCTGACGCACCGCGTAGTCCTTCATCCGCACGAACACGAGACCCGCGTTCTGACCGCGGCCGGCGAAGCTGAAGCCGTTCACCGTGAAGGTCGATTCGACGATGCTCTTCTCGCTGTTGAGCAGGTAGTCGGACACGTCCTTCAGCGCATGCGCCGTGGTTTCCTGAGTCGAGCCGGACGGCGTTTGCACCAGCACGAACATCGTGCCCTGGTCTTCATCAGGCAGGAACGACTTCGGCAACTTCACGAACAGCAGGCCGACCGCGAAGATCACCACCATGTAGATGATCAGCCAACGGCCCGAGCGCTTGATCACGTGGTGAACGCCCGAGTGATACTTGTCGCGGCTCTTGTTGAACGTGCGGTTGAACCAGCCGAAGAAACCGGTGGTTTTTTCCTGATGGCCCTTTTCGATCGGCTTCAGGATCGTCGCGCACAGCGCCGGCGTCAGAATCAACGCGACCAGCACGGACAGCACCATCGCTGCCACGATCGTCAGCGAGAACTGCCGGTAAATGGCCCCGACCGAACCGCCCGAGAACGCCACCGGCACGAACACCGCCGACAGCACGAGCGCCACGCCGACCAGCGCGCCGGTAATCTGGTCCATCGCCTTGCGGGTCGCATCTCGAGGCGATAAGCCCTCCTCCTGCATCACCCGCTCGACGTTTTCCACCACCACGATCGCATCGTCCACCAGCAAGCCGATCGCCAGCACGAGCCCGAACATGGACAGCGTGTTGATCGAGAAGCCCACGATACCCATGATCGCGAACGTGCCCAACAGCACCACCGGCACGGCGATCGTAGGGATCAGCGTGGCTCGCAGGTTCTGCAGGAACAGGTACATGACCAGGAACACCAGCACGATACCTTCGAGCAGCGTCTTGACCACTTCTTCGATCGACAGGCGCACGAACGGCGTGGTGTCGTACGGATACTGCACGACGAGGCCGTGCGGGAAGTACTTCGACAGTTCGGCGACCTTCGCGCGGACTGCCTTGGCTGTAGCCAGCGCGTTCGCGCCGGTGGCGAGCTGAATACCGAAGCCTGCCGTCGGCTGACCGTTGTACTTGGTGTCGAAGTTGTAGTTTTCGCCACCGAGCTCGATACGGGCCACGTCCTTGATACGGACTTGCGAACCGTCCGTATTCACCTTCAGCAGCACGTTGCCGAACTGTTCAGGCGTATTGAGCAGCGTGGCTTCCGTGATGGTTGCCTGCAGCACCTGACCCGGCACCGACGGCGTGCCGCCGAGCGAACCGCCCGCGACCTGCACGTTCTGCGCCGTCAACGCCGTCTGCACGTCTACCGGCGTCAAACCGAAGTTGGTCAGCTTGTTCGCGTCCAGCCAGATCCGCATTGCGTACTGCGAGCCGAACAGCGTCACCGTACCCACGCCGTCGATCCGGCTGACCGGGTCTTCGACGTTCGACGCGACGTAGTTCGCCAGGTCGTACTTGTTCATGCTGCCGTCTTCGGACACGAACGCCATCACCAGCAAGAAGCTGCTGCTCGACTTCGTGACCTTGGTGCCCAACTGCTGCACGGCTTGCGGCAACAGCGGCGTGGCGAGCTGCAGCTTGTTCTGCACCTGCACCTGCGCGATGTCAGGATTGGTGCCGGCTGCGAACGTCAGCGTGATGGTTGCCGTACCCGAGTCGTCCGATGTGGACGACAGATACAGCAAGTGGTCGAGACCACTCATCTGCTGCTCGATCACCTGCGTGACAGTGTTTTCCACCGTCTTCGCCGATGCACCCGGATACGTTGCGCTGATCTGCACGGCCGGCGGCGCGATGGTCGGGTATTGCGCGATCGGCAACGTGAACACCGACGCGATACCCGCGAGCATCAGAATAATGGCGATCACCCATGCAAAAATCGGGCGATCAATAAAGAACTTTGCCATGAAGCGGGCTCCCTGTTATTACGCGCCCGATGCAGCAGAAGCGGGTTGAGCCGTCTGCGCACCGCTGGCGGCCGGCGCACCCTGAGCGGATGCGTCAGAAGCGGGTGTGGCGGGAAGTTGCGCGGCAACGGCCTTGACCTCCTGCCCCGGACGCGCCTTGTCGGTGCCCTGGACAATCACGCGGTCGCCGGCCTTCAGGCCGCTTTCCACCACCCAGTTCGAACCGTACGTGCCCGCAGTAACGAGCTGGCGCAATTCGACCTTGTTCGCTGCGTTGACGACGAGCGCAGTCGGCTGGCCCTTCTGGTCATGCGTGATGCCGACTTGCGGCACGACGAGCGCGTTGTCGTTGATGCCTTCCTCGATCCTCGCGCGCACGAACATGCCCGGCAGCAGCACCTTGTCCGTGTTCTTGAAGATCGCGCGCACCGTCACCGAGCCAGTGGTCTGATCGACCGTCACGTCGGTGAACTGCAGCTTGCCCTTTTCGGAATAGGTGCGGCCGTCTTCGAGAATCAGTGAGACCTTGGCAGCGTCCGGACCGCTCGTCTTCAGACGCCCTTCCTGCACTTCGCGGCGGAGCTTCAGACCGTCGAGGCTGGATTGCGTCAGATCCACGTAGACCGGGTCGAGTTGCTGGACCGTTGCCAGCAGCGTGGCGGCGCTCGCCTGTACATACGCGCCCGGCGTAACTTGCGACACGCCGATCTGGCCGGTCACCGGCGAGGTCACGTCGGTGTAGCCGAGGTTGATCTGCGCCGTGTCGACCGCTGCCTTGCCGGCGGCCACATCAGCCGCGGCCTGGCCTGCAGAGGCCACCGCGTTGTCGTAGTCCTGCTTGCTGACCGCATTGGCGGCCACCAGCACCTTGAAGCGGTTGGCTTGCGCGGTGGTCGACACGAGATTGGCCTGGGCCTTCGCCAGCGTTGCTTTCGCGTTGTTCAACGTCGCGATGTAGGGCGCCGGATCGATCTTGTACAGACGCTGACCGGCCTTGACCTCGCCGCCTTCCGTGAATTCGCGGCGCAGCACGATGCCGTCGACCCGTGCACGCACTTGCGCGACGAGGAAGGCACTGGTGCGGCCGGGCAATTCGGTGACGACGGGCACAGCCGTCGGCTGGACGGTGACGACACCCACTTCGGGCGTTTGTTGCGGCGGGGCAGATTGTTTTGGTCCGCACGCTGCCAGCAATACGGCAGCCGTCGCGGCACTGATTAAGCGGAATGGAACCCGTTCGACGCGCATGGAGCGACCTCTGTCAAAGACTGAGAATGAAAAAGTGCGCGCATCCCTACCCCGGGGACGACAGCGCACACATGCGTCTTGCGACGCGTGACCGGAAGCCCGTGGATGCAAACCGCACCTGCAGGGGCATCCTGAGCAAAATGCGCCATACCGGGGAAATGCCGCACGGCGCCGCCCGTCGGGGCACGGCGCAAGAGCGTTTTGAAAGGCAACAGTGACGGATATTAACCGGTCGTCACGGCTTGGGCTATCCGATCGTGGGATGCTATTATATATACATCCACGAATGCATGTAAAAGTGCGTTTAGTTCTTTGCAGGCGGGGGACCTGCAAGATCGCTTCGCAAATTGCTTAACAGAAGACAGATTGTCATCGAGCGTACTTAAAAGCGCCCGGGGAAACCCCACAATCAGGGCAGGTCACGACAATATGGTCAGAAGAACCAAGGAAGAGGCACAGGAGACGCGCAACAGCATTCTCGACGCGGCCGAACGGGTTTTCTTCGAGAAGGGTGTATCGCGCACGTCGCTCGCCGATATCGCACAGGCCGCCGGCGTCACGCGCGGCGCAATCTATTGGCATTTCGCGCACAAAGGCGATCTATTTACGGAAATGTTCGACCGCGTGCTGCTGCCGCTGGACGAACTCAAAGCCGCCTCGCAAGACCCCAATGAACCCGACCCGCTCGGGCGCCTTACGGAAATCTGTACAGTCTGCCTGCGTGACACTGCCAACGACCCGCGTCGCCGGCGGGTGTTCGACATTCTCTTTCTGAAGTGCGAGTTCGTCGAAGAGATGGGTCCGGTGATGATCCGCTATCAGACCAATATGCGCGAAGGGCTGTTGAAGATCGAGGGCGGTCTGCGCAATGCGATCTCCAAAGGGCAATTGCCGGTCGATCTCGACACCAGAATCGCGGCGGCGATGGTGCATGCGTTCATCAGCGGCTCGCTGCGCGACATGCTGTTTTTGCCGGAAACGACCAATTTCAGCAAGCACGCGGAGCAGATGGTCGCCGGGATGTTCGATGCGCTACGGCTGAGTCCGGCGCTGCGCATCGGGAATCGGACGGCGCCGGCCGCCGCCCGGCTACCCGGTCAGACTAGCTAGATACTTACGCCGCGACCCGGCGCGCCCGCGCCGTCTGATTCGACGTGTAGATATTGCCGCGTTCGAGCGGCGCCCCACCCTGCACCGTGGCGATCCACTGCTCCGTGCTCGCCACCGCCGCGAAGTTCGACTGCAGGACCACGCTGAAGACCCGATGAATCTCCTCTGCGCTCACAAAGCCCGCACTGTTCTCATAGGGCAGCGAGCCGGTTGCGTCGTGCAGAAATTCGACGGCAAACCCCGCGTGGTATGCGTGGTTGATGGTCGACGCGTCGCAGTTGTGCGTCATGTAACCGACGACCGTCAGCGTGTCGACCCGCTGCACGGCCAGCCAGTCGGCGAGATCGGTACCGGCAAAGGCGCTCGCCCGCGACTTCTCAATATAGTGATCATGCGCCCGCCCACCCACCACCGGATGCAGTTCGGCGCGTTCGCTGCCGCGCGCGAACACCGGCGAGCCGGCCGGCGCGAGATGTTGCACGACCACCACCGGCACGCCGGCGGCACGGGCCGCGTCCATCGCCCGGCCGATGTTGGCGAGCGAGGTTTGCACATCCGGGTATTCGATCGGCAGATCGCCGGTAACGTATTCGTTCTGCACATCGATGACGATCAGCGCGCGGCGGGGTGCGGTCATGGCAAGACTCCTGTCGGTTGAGCAGTTAGGGCTCGCGCTGCACGGCCCGGATGGGCTCTGCGCAGGCAGCGGCGATGTGTGCATTGTTCGTCAGCCGCCATTTCGCCGATAGCGACCCGAATGACAATCTTCGCTAGAATCGGGCCATCGTTGGATCATCGTTGAATGTCACGGGGCGATTGCGAATGCCGGCTACATCCACCTCCTCTACCGCCGGGCGCGATGACGGGCCCCGCCACGTCGTCGCGGTTGTCGCTTTCGACGGCATCAGCCCGTTCCATCTTTCGGTACCGTGCGTGGTGTTCGGCGAGGACCGCAGCAACGGCGGCTTGCCCGATTTCGACTTTCGCGTTTGCGCCAGCGAAGCCGGCGCGCTGACCACCACCGCCGGCTTCTCGATCGCGGTCACACACGGGCTCGAAGCACTCGCCGACGCGGATACGATCATCGTGCCAAGCTGGCGCGATCCGGACGAGACGCCGCCCGACGCCCTGCTCGACGCACTGCGCGCCGCCCATGCACGCGGCGCCCAGCTGGTCGGGCTGTGCCTGGGCGCGTTCGTGCTGGCCGCGGCCGGCATTCTCGACGAGCGGCCAGCATCGACCCACTGGGCGTGGGCGGACGATTTCGCACACCGCTTTCCGCGCGTGCGGCTCGATCCCGACGTGCTCTATGTCGACGACGGCAACGTGTTGACCTCGGCAGGCACCGCTGCCGGCCTCGACTGCTGCCTGCATGTCCTGCGCAAGATGTGCGGCGCGCAGGCGGCGAACTATGTCGCGCGCCGCCTGGTGGTGCCGCCGCATCGGCAGGGTGGCCAGGCACAATTCATCCAGCAACCGGTAGCGCCGAACGTCCGCGGCGACCGCCTGTCCTGTCTGCTCGATTGGGTAAGCGGAAATCTGGATGCGCCGCATACGCTCGACACGCTAGCCGAACGCGCGTTGATGAGCCGCCGCACGTTTACGCGGCGCTTCCGGCTCGCCACCGGCACGACCGTCGGCGCGTGGCTGCTGGCGCAGCGGCTGAGCCGCGCGCAGCAACTGCTGGAAAGCACTGATGAGTCCGTGGAAGCGATCGCGGGGATTGCGGGATTCGGCTCGACTGCCTCGCTACGGCAACATTTCGCGGAGGCGTTCCGCACCTCGCCATCCGCGTGGCGGCGGGAATTCCGCGGCGTGTGAGCGTGGTGGACGCGCTTATTGTTCGCTGATCCAGCGCGCCACATACAAAAGCAGCGCCACCAGAAAAATCATCACCGCCCACGCCCAGTTTGGCACCACGTGCGGATTGGGCTCGCGATGCGAAACCCCATGCGACACACCATGGGCCGCCCCATGCGATGCGCTCGCTGCCCGCCCGGTCAGCGCATTGCCATGATCCACGCGCGTGCGCCGGGCAATCCCGCCGAGGTTAATCGGCCGCAGAAACACGTGCTGCCGACGCGCCGCCGACCCGCGTGCACGATTCGGCCCTTGCCCATGCTTGGCGCGAACAACAGCGCCAAACTCGTCGAAAAAATCGTCCGCCAGTTGATGCAGCGCGTTTTCGAGTTGGCGCGTAGGCAGCTCAGCAAGCGGCCCGGACGAGGTCGCCCAGATCGTGTAATCGATCCGCGTGCCGCGCTCCCTGCCGACGCCATGCGAGCCATCGTCGGCGCGCAATCTCACTTCGATCTGTCCGCGCAACGAGCCGATGCCCTCGGCTCTCGCCTTGAAGTTGATGGTGCGGCGCTGGGCATCCGCCGGTCCGGAATCCTGGCCCGCTACATGGGCGCGCGCTTCGTAACGCGCGCGCAACGGCCCGAGCGGCACGGTCATGGTGAGCGCGTATTCGCCGTGGCCAAGGCGCGTGAACGACTCGCAGTTGTCGAGGCTGGCACGCAACAAGGCGAGGTCCTGCAACGCGTCCCAAACGTCGGACGGCGCAAGCGGAATCCGTAACGCGTCGTTCAGTTCCATGGCAGCCTCCCCGATGAACGCGCGACAGCCGGTCAGGACGTCTGATCGATACGGTCGACGCGCGATGCGTAAAACGCGAGATACCCTTTTATTTGTAGCGCCGGTTCAAGCGGCGTCTCATAGCTCCAGACGGCGTTTTCGATCAGACCGTCTTCGGTGCGCAGATGATAGTACGAAGCATGGCCCTTGAACGGGCAGTGCGAAGTATGGGTGGAGCGTTCGAGGCGCGCCATGTTGACGTCGCCGCGCGGAAAATAGAACACGTCCGGCAGACCGGTTTCGGTGAGTGTCAGGCCGGCCTGGGTGTCGGCCATCGTCACGCCGCCGTGAATCACCCGCACCCGATGGTTGTTGCCGCTGATGGCGATGGTGTGCCCGCCCGCGCTCGCGCCGGGTCCGGGGCTTCCGTGAGGCGTCAAGGCATCGCTCATGTCTCGGCTCCGTGATGGTGTGCAACTCGGGGTGCAGCTCGGTATGCGGTTATGCAACAAAAAAGCCACGGGGTGCGCCCGTGGCTTCATTATCGGCCAAAGTTAAGCCGATTGCGCGGCCTTCCTGAATACCGCCGGAGCGTGTTGTCCGGCGCCGCCCGGAGAGGCAAGCCGCTTATTGCATATTCCAGTAGAACGCCGCCTTGGCGGTGCCCTTGGCCGGAATCGTCACCGCCTTGGTCTGGTCGTTATCCTTGTATTGCGCGTGCACGGTGTAGCGGCCCGGGCGCAGCCTGACCAGCATATACGGCCCACGCGAAGTGGCGGTCAGCACATTGCCATCGTGCGCGTCGACGATTCTCACATGGACGTCGGCGAGAAAATCAGAGCCGGGGCCGGTGAAGCGCATCGACAGCGGCCACTGGCTTTGCGCCTGCTGCAGTGCTTTCGATTCGTCGAGACCGACGCCGCCCGACACGAACGAGACGTCGCCCTGGTGCTGGATTTGCGGCAGGCCGCCACCGTTGGCGTTGCCCGCGCTGCTTTCGTCGGTGGTTGTGCCACCCGTTACGTCACTCGCCTGCGCATAAGCGCCGCCCGCCAGACCGAGCGTGAGCGCTGCGCAGACCGCAGCGGCTACGATCCTCCGCTGATTGCGTTGGGTTTTCATCGGTTCGCTCCTTCTTAAGGTCCTTGTCATCCGGAATCCCTCGGAGGGTCCAGATCAAGGCAGACGCAAGCTGCGTGCCCGCCATCAGTTCGCGTCGTATGGAAACCGCTGCTGCGCCACGCCATGCGGCGCAGAACGACCTGCTTTACAGCTTTGATACAGCTGTGAGTCAAGCCTTGAAACAGGTGAAAAAATGCCGGTCCGTACGAAGTAAGTGCAAGGACCGGCAAGCATTACTTCAATGCGATCAATGCCCGTTTAGCCGAGATCGACCGGCACGAAGATCTGCGCGTTATCGCGCTGGATCAGCAACGCGATGCTGTTGCCCGCGCCGGCGATCATCTGCTTCAACTGATCGACGCTCGTCACCGGCCGGCCATTGACCGCCAGAATCACGTCGCCCGGCTGGATGCCGGCACTTTCAGCCGCGCCGCCCGATTGCTGCACCAGCAAACCGTGCGACACGGACGCGCCGCTCTTCTCTTCCGGCGTCAGCGGCCGCACCGCTACGCCGAGACGGCCTTGCAACTGGGTCGGCTGATCGGCCTTATCCGAGGCTACCTTGGCATCCGACAACGAACCGATCGTCACCTTCAGGTCTTTGGTCGCCTTGTCGCGCCACACCTGTACGGTGGCCGAACTGCCCGGCGCCAGACCCGCAACCTGCGACGGCAGATCCGATGAGTCGCCGACCGGCTCGCCATTCACCGAAAGAATCACGTCGCCCGGTTGCAGACCACCCTTGGCGGCCGGGCCGCCCGGATCGACCGAGCTGACGAGCGCGCCTTGCGGCTTCTGCATGCCGAACGAATCGGCCAGCGTCTGGTTCATGCCCTGCACCGCGACGCCGAGACGTCCACGGCTCACATGGCCGGTCTTGACGATGTCGTCCTTGACCTTGATCGCTTCGTTAATCGGGATCGCGAACGAAAGGCCCTGGAAGCCACCCGTCTGCGAATAGATCATCGAGTTGATGCCGATCACTTCGCCTTGCAGATTGAACAGCGGGCCGCCCGAGTTACCCGGGTTCACCGGCACGTCGGTCTGGATAAACGGCGTGTAGTTCTCGTTCGGCAGCGAGCGCGACTTCGCGCTGATGATGCCCGAGGTCACCGTGTTGTCGAAACCGTAAGGCGAGCCGATCGCGACTACCCACTGGCCGACCTTGCTCTGACGCGGATCGCCGATCTTCACGGTCGGCAGGCTGCTCGCGTCGATCTTCAGCACAGCGACGTCGGACTGCTTGTCGGCGCCGACCACTTTCGCCCTGAATTCACGCTTGTCGGTGAGCTTCACGGTGACGACGTTCGCGCCGTCCACGACGTGGGCATTGGTCAGGATGTAGCCGTCGCTGCTGACGATGAATCCCGAGCCGAGGCTCGCGCTCGGCTGATCGGGCGCATCGCCGCCGTCGCCGCCTTGCATGCCCGGCATGCCGCCGAAGAAGTGCTTGTAGAACTGATAGAAGGGATCGCTCGGATCGATCGGCAACTGGTTGCCACCGTTGGCGCCATTACCGCCGTTACCGCGCAATGCCGTTTGCTTGACCACATGCTTCGCGCTGATGTTGACCACGGCCGGGCCGTAGGTTTCGACCAGACCCGAGAAATCGGGAATGCCGGTTTTCGCCGCGGCTTCAGCGGGCATCATCGCGGCCTGCGCCGGCGTGATCACCTGCGGCGCGGGCACGTCGCGATGCCCCGCCACATAGCCGGCGGAGAGCGCCACGGCGACAGCCACTGCAACAGCGCTGCGGGACAAGGTTTTCGCGTTCATCGTGTACTCCTGACTGGGAGAAAGAGGCTTTGGAATGAGATGAAGCGTACCTGGCATCGCTTAAAAGAGTCTTAAGCAGCGCCAGATCGCTTCAAGCCCATTGTTGAGGCTTGTTTAAGCCTCGCTTAAGCCACGTTCGATCCACGTTCGAGTCACTTTACGAACAGAAAGCCTCACCCTCAGAAGCGCACGTCAACCTGCAAACCACCTGTGGCCGATTCGTCGAGCTTCACCGCCGCATGATGTTGCGTGGCGATGCGGCGCACGATCGCAAGGCCCAGGCCGCTACCCGCTACATCGGTGCGCACCCGGTTCGCGCTGGCGCCGGCCCGGTAGAAACGATCGAACACGCGCTCGCGTTCGGCCGGCTCGATGCCCGGCCCGCTATCGGCAATCCGCACCACCGGATGTCCCCCCTCCACATGCAGACTCACGTCGACACGGCCGCCTCGCGGTGTGTATTTGGTTGCGTTATCAACGAGGTTGTTGAACATGACTCGCAGCGCGTCGGCATCGCCGATCACCGTGGCGGGTTCGCTCGCCTCGATGCCGAGATCGACGCCGCGATTCTGCGCAAGCGGCGCGTACGCCACCACGCAGTCCTGCAGCAGCGCGCGCAAATCGATCGCGTTCGTCGCGGCGACGCCGTCCGGCTCCGAACGCGCGAGCGCCAGCAATTGCTCGGCAAGACGCGTGGCGCGCGTGACACCCGCCTGCAGATCGGCCAGTGCTTCGCTACGCGTGGTGTCGTCTTTCGCGCGAGCCACCAGTTGCGACTGGATCTGCACGGCGGCAAGCGGCGTGCGCAATTCGTGCGCGGCATCGGCGACGAATGCTTTCTGAATATCGAGCGCAGTGGCGAGCCGTTCGAGCAGGCCGTTCAACGCGCGCACGAGCGGCTGCACTTCGAGCGGCAGACGCTGATCGGGCAAGGGATCGAGCGCCTCGGGGTGACGGGCGTCGAGCGCGCTGGTCACGCGCCGCAACGGCCTCAGCCCGCGCCCGACAACGACCCACACCGCCACGCCCAATAGCGGCAGCAGCACGATCAACGGCCACAAAGTGCGCAACGCCACATTCGCCGCGAGCCGGTTGCGCACCGAAACCGGCTGCGCCAGCTGCACGACGTTATCGCCGACGATCGCGCCGTACACACGCCAATCTCCACGTTCCGTGTGCTCGGTTGAAAAGCCGAGTTCGGCGCGCGGCGCGAGCGGCGCTCGCGGGCGTGAGTAGTACATCAACACACCGTTGCGATTCCATATCTGCAACACGATGCCTTCGTCGCCGGTGTCGCGCGAACCGAGCACCTGGGAGAACGGCTCCGACGGCAGTGCCGCGGCGATCTGCTCCAACTGGTAATCGAACAGTTCGTTGGCTTCGGCAAGCGCTTGCCGGTAAATCAGCCAACCCGCAATGCCGACGCCGAGCAACACCAGCGCCAGCAGCCAGAACAACAATTGACGGCGAATCGAACGCATCGGCTCAGGCGTCCTTCGCGATCATGTAACCAAGACCGCGCACGTTGCGGATCAAGTCCGCGCCGAGCTTCTTGCGCAGAGCGTGGATGTAGACCTCGACCGTATTGCTGCCGATTTCCTCGCCCCAGCCGTACATTTTTTCTTCGAGCTGGCTCTTGGAAAGCACTGCGCCGGGCCGCGCGATCAACGCTTCGAGCAGAGCGAATTCACGCGCAGACAACGCGACCGGCGCGCCGTCGAGCGTGACCTGATGCGAGGCGGGATCGAGCGTCAGATTGCCGTGGCGAATCGTCGAATCGCTGCGGCCCGATTGACGGCGGATCAACGCGCGCATGCGGGCGCCGAGTTCGTCGAGATCGAAAGGTTTGACGAGGTAGTCGTCCGCGCCGGCGTCGAGGCCTTTGACGCGATCGGCAACCGCGTCGCGCGCGGTGACGATCAGCACCGGAATGGCTTGGCCCTTGGCGCGCAGCGTGCGCAGCACGTCGAGACCGTCGCGTTTAGGCAGGCCGAGATCGAGCAGCACCAGATCGTAAGGTTGGCTGGCCGCCGCGCTGAGCGCCGCTTCGCCGTCTTCCACCCAGTCGACCGCGAAGCCTTCACCGCGTAGCGCCTTGCGTACGCCTTCGGCGATCATCCGGTCGTCTTCGACAAGCAATATGCGCATGGTTGGTACGGTCCCGAAACATTTGATGATGCCGCATTCTAGCGCCCAGCCCTGGCGTGCGCGCCACGCGACGCTTTTTCACCGCAGCGTGGCGGCATGTCTCTACAATGGGCGCTTTGCGTCGCGCCGCGGTTTTTCGCGCGCTACGCGACGCTTCGACACACTCTGGATTGCCGCGCGCCACCGCGCCCCGAAATCTTGCTTCTTCGCCTGTCCATGACGCACGCTTTTTTGTCCGCTTTTTTGCACTCTCTCGCACGCCGTGTAGCGCTGCGTCCGCTGTCTTCTTCTGTTGCCGACTCTCTGCCTCGCCGATTCGCACCGCGCTCGGCGGCGTTGCTGCTTGCCTGCGCCGCGCTCGGCAGCGGCGGCGCGGCGCTGCCGCTTGCCGCGCAGGCGCGCATCAAGGCAACCCATCCGAGCGTCAACGTCACCACGGTGTTGCCGCAATCGGTCATGGTCGGCCTGCAGCGCGCGCATGTGCCTTTGTCGTCGATCAGCGTGGTGGTCGAGAAAGTGGGCGACCGCACGCCGATCCTCGCCTTGAACGCCGGCAAGCCGATGATGCCCGCCTCGACGATGAAACTCGTCACCACCTACTCCGGCCTGTCGATCCTCGGCCCGGAGTATCGCTGGCGCACGAGCGCCTACGCGGACGGCACGCTCGACGCCAACGGCGTGCTGCACGGCAATCTGACCATTCAGGGAACGGGCGATCCGAAACTCGTGCCCGAAGAACTGATCGACCTTGTGCAGAAGATCCACAAGGCGGGGATCAACGGCATCGACGGTGCACTGGTGCTCGACAAGCGCTATTTCGACGCCTCCACACGCGATCTGCCGCCGTTCGACGACGACGCCACCGCGCCGTACAACGTCGGCCCCGATCCGCTGCTGTACGCCTTCAAATCGCTGTCGTTCACGCTGACGCCTTCGCCGGACGGCAGCGTCGCCATCGACGTGCTGCCCGCACTCTCGCAGCTACAGATCGACAATCAGATGCACGCCGTCAACGGCCCGTGCCGTGGCGACGCCGCCTCCGTCTCGCCCACCGTCACGCCGCAGCCCAACGGCACCGTGGTGGCCTCGTTCGACGGCGACTACTCGGTGCGCTGCGGCCCGCGCACGATCAACGTCGCGGTGCTCGATCACTCCGCATTCTTCGCGGGCGGTTTCCTCGCCCTGTGGCAGCAAACCGGCGGCACGTTCAGCGGCGCGACCCGCGAAGGCCCGGTGCCGGTCGGCGCGCGCCTCGTCGCCACGCACCAGGGGCCGATGCTGTCCGACATCGTGCGCGACATCAACAAGTTCAGTAACAACACGATGGCGCGCAACCTGTTCCTGACGATCGGCGCCACGGAAGAAAAAGGGCCCGCCACGCCCGCGAAATCGGCGCGCGCCATCGAGGAATTTCTGCGTCGCGACAGCGTCGACATGCAATACATGACGCTCGACAACGGCTCGGGCCTGTCGCGCGACGAGCACGTTACCGCGCTCTCGCTCGCCGATCTGCTGCAGCGGGCCAATGCGAGCCCGGTCGCCCAGGTGTTCGTGGAGTCGCTGCCGATTGCGGGCGTCGACGGCACCATGCGCAACCGCTTGACCAACCAGGGCGCGGGCGGCAACGCACACATCAAGACCGGCACCCTGCGCGACGTGCGTGCGATCGCCGGTTACGTGGCCTCGTCGGACGGCAACAGCTATGTGGTGGTGAGCCTGATCAACGACCCGCATTCGGAGGCCGCGCGCGCCGCGCACGACGCCTTGCTCGAATGGGTCTATCAGGGACCGTCCCAGGGATTCACGAAGGTCTCCGACCCCGTCGCCGAACCGCGCGGCAGCAAGCCCAGGAAAAACCCGCACAAGCGCGGCACCCATTGAGGATTCCTTCTATAGAAGCCACGCGCGGCAATGCGCCCAAGCGTGTACGCTGTCGGGCAGTGTTTGAGGCGCGCGTAAAACATTATGCGTAGCGCACGAGCCACGCAGCCGTTACGAAAGCGTGGCCCAATCAAACGATAACGACAACGTCCGCTGCGGCAAGCGCAGCGGCAAGGGACCGCGGAGGAAGACACAATGCAATTCGATGCCGAATTGCTGCTGCTCGCCATGGCGCCAGTCTTTCTCGCATGCATTGGCTGGGAGGCGTGGCACCTGCGGCGTACGCGCCCCGGCGCGCAGCTCTATAGCTGGCGCGACACGTTCTGCAACGCCGCGCTCGCGCTGATGCAGCAAGCCGCCGACAAGCTCGCGTGGCTCGTGATCATCCCCGTCTATGCATTTTTCTACGATCACTATCGCGTCTATACGTGGCAGGCGAGCTGGGTGTCGTTCGTCGTGCTGTTCGTCGCTCAGGATCTGCTCTATTACTGGTTTCACCGGTGCAGCCACCGCGTGCGCTGGCTGTGGGCCGCGCATGTCGTGCATCACTCGTCGGAACGGATGAATTTTTCGACCGCCTTCCGCCAGAGCCTGATGTATCCGATTGCCGGCATGTGGCTGTTCTGGATTCCGCTCGCCGTGTTCGGCTTTCCGCCGAAGCAGATCGTCGCGATCGTGCTGATCAATCTCGGCTTCCAGTTCTTCGTGCACACCCAGGCGATCGGCAAACTCGGCTGGCTCGAATATGTGCTCAACACGCCGTCGATTCACCGCGTGCATCACGCACGCAACGATCGCTATATCGACCGCAACTATGCCGGCGTGCTGGTGATCTGGGATCGCCTGTTCGGCAGCTATGTCGAGGAAGATCCGCACGATGCGCCGGTGTACGGCATCGTCGAACCGCTTCACACCTATAACCCGCTGAAGGCGACGTTTCACGAATGGGGGTCAATGGCCGCCGATTTCGTGAGCGTGCGAGGCTGGCGCAACAAGTTGCGCGCGCTGTTCGCACCGCCCGCATGGGCCGCGGCTTATCACGCGGGCCGCGCTGCGGGTGCGGGTGCCGCTGCCGCTGCTTCCAGCGGCGCTACAAGCATTGAAGGTAACCATACGGCCGCGTTTCAAACACCGCGCAGGCCGTAGAAGATTCTGTAAGCTGTCGTCATGCCGCCGACGCGGTGGGCGCTGCCTGCAACACATGGCATAAGGGCCACACATACGAGGAGATGTAGTCAACATGAAACAAACAGCATCGAGGAAACGCAATTTCGTCCGCGTCACGCAGATCGCCATCGCCAGTGCGGCGTTTGCACTGCTCGCGGCTTGTGGCGGCGGCAGCGATAACAACAACAGTTCGAGCAGCAGCACGCCGGCAGGCGGCGTGAAATTGCAGGTCGTTTCGTTTGGCGACAGCTTGTCGGATGTCGGCACGTACGCGCCGGTGATTCAGGCGAGTTTCGGCGGCGGCCGCTTCACGACGAACCCGGGTGAAGTGTGGACCCAGAAGGTCGCGGAGTACTACGGCGGCACGTTGACCGCTGCGTATCTAGGCGGCTTCGGTCAACCGCTGGTTGCGACGGGCGGGCTCGGTTACGCGCAAGGCGGCTCGGACGTCGTGAACGCCCAGGGCGAAGGTTGGGCACCGAACAACGCGGCGGCAACGACCGTGCCGGTGGTGACCCAGGTGGCGAACTACCTGGGCGCGCATACGAGCTTCAACGCGAACCAGCTCGTGCTGGTGAACGGCGGCGCGAACGACATCTTCCAGTTCGCGGGGACCACCGCCAACCTGACGGCGCTCGCCACCGCGCTGCAGACGCAATATCCGCTGCTCGTGCAGGCCGGCAAACTGCCGAACACTCAGGCAGGCCAGGTACAGTTCATCGCCGGCTACCTGCAGCAGTTGGCCAACCCCCAGATCGCGACGGCCGCCACGCAGCTCGCCGCGCAAATCCAGACCATCGTCAACTCGGGTGCGACCCACGTGGTGGTGTCGACGGTGCCGGACATCGGCAATACGCCGCAAGGCGTTCAGGCCAACGCAGCCTCGCCTGGTGCGGCTGCACTCCTGTCGGGGATTACCGCGGCGTATAACGGCATCCTGGTCCAAACCATGACGTCGCTCGGCCTGCTGGGCACGGGCAAGGTCATCGTGGCCGACGCGTTCACGTGGATTGATCAGCAGTTGCCGAACTACCAGGCGCTGGGCTTCACGGTGTCCAACACCGGTACGGCGTGTAACCTGACGTCGATGGTGACCAACGCAACCGCGTACGCCACCGCCAATCCGAGCGCAACGAACGGGCTGACCCCGGCACAGTATGGTGCCCAGTTCGGCTCGTCGCTGTTCTGCTCGCCGCAGACTTACACGGTGGCCGGCGCTGACCAGACCTACATGTTCGCCGACCTGGTCCATCCGAGCACGCACTTGCACGCCTTGTTCGCGCAGTACGTTCAGCAGCAGATCGCTGCGACGGGATTGGGGAAATAAGTTGAGGGTTGCCGCGTAGCGGCAGCAGGATGCGAGTTCTGCGAACGCCCGGCTTGCTGGTCAAGCCGGGCGTTTTTTTATGTTTGTCGCGCGCGGGACAACGGTTGAGACGGTGGGTTGAAATGACAAGTTGCAGCAACAGATTGTGGCGGCGCCGGTGAGCAAGCCGAACCAATCAGGCAGGTCCTACCCCTGCGCTTCGAATGCAGCCGCGGCCCTGCCCAGCCGATCGTTCACAGCGATCCACTCGATCGTGTCCGGCAACTTCTCGATGAGAATCCGGCTCACATCCGCGCGATCGAGTGCCCTTAGCAACCCGTACAACTCGCGCGCATAAACGTGCGGATCTTCAGGCGCGGCAATGAAGTGCACGCCCTCGGCATGGGCCCACTCGCCTGCGCGGGAAGCACGCGCCACCAAGGCCACGCGTTCATCGCTCTGACGCGCCGCGAGCAAAATCTGCAACGCATCAAAAGGCAGCAAGGCCAACGGCGTGCGCGGCGCATAGTGCGCCTTTAACGTCCCCGAAGCGCGCGGTGCCGTGGCATCCGAACCGTCGGGCAGGCGTGGCGCCTCGCCGAGTACGTCGGCGATATCCTGCGGCGTTACGCGACCCGGTCTCAACAGCGCCGGAAATCCGCGCGACAAATCCAGAATCGTCGATTCGATCCCGACGTCAGATGCGCCGCCGTCCAGCACATGAATCGCGCTGCCGAACTCGTCGCGCACGTGCTGCGCCGTAGTTGGGCTCACGTGACCAAATCGATTCGCGGAGGGCGCCGCCACGCCGCCATGTCCGCCGCGCAACGCACTGAACGCTTCGAGCAAAGCCTGCGCAACCGGATGCGACGGGCAGCGCAAACCCACTGAATCCTGGCCGCCGCTCACGGCTGCATTGATCCGCTCGGCACGCTTCAGGATCAACGTAAGCGGCCCCGGCCAGAACGCATCGATCAAGCGCTGCGCCTCCGCGGGCAAATGCTCGACCCAGTAGTTCGGATCGCCCTGCGGCGCCAGATGCACGATCACCGGATGATTCGCCGGCCTGCCCTTCGCCGCGTAAATACGCGCGACCGCGTCCGGACTTTCGGCGTCGCCGCCGAGTCCATAGACCGTCTCCGTGGGGAACGCGACGAGGCCGCCCGCGTCGAGCAGCGCGGCAGCGTGTTCGATCTGCTCGGCGCTCACAGGCAAGGCGCTTGCGGCGCCCCCTTCGGCAGGTTTGCTTTGATCCGGCATGGTGCTCGCGTCAGCCCGTGATGATATGCAGGAGCCGCGCGCAATCGCGCGCCGACGTGCGGGCTTCTTCGAGTGTCGCGGCCGTGAAGTTCACGTGACCCATCTTACGGCCGCAACGTGCTTCTTCCTTGCCGTACAGATGCAAACGCGCTGCCGGCATCGCGGCGACTTCGTGCCACGGCGGCGTGACCGCGGCGCCCTTCGGGCCGCCTGGGAACCAGACGTCGCCGAGGATGTTCAGCATCACCGCCGGCGAATGCTGACGCGTGTCGCCGAGCGGCATGCCGGTCATGGCGCGGACCTGCTGTTCGAACTGGCTGGTCGCGCAGGCGTCGACGGTGTAATGGCCGGAGTTATGCGGACGCGGCGCCATTTCGTTGGCGACCAGCGACCCGTCTTCGAGAATGAAGAACTCGACGCACAGCACACCGACATAGCCGAGCTTGTCCGCGATTTGCAGCGCAGCCTGCTGTGCTTGCTGGACCAGCGTCGGGCTTGCATCCGGCGCAGGCACGATGGTGTGCGACAGCACGCCGTCGCGATGCGTATTCTGCGCCAGCGGATATACCACCGACGCGCCGCTCGCCGCGCGCGCGATCAGCGCGGACACTTCGAACTTCAGCGGCAAGCGCTTTTCGAGCACACACGGAACCCCTGCGAGCGACGCATGCGCCTCGCGTACTTCCTCGGCGTTGCGCACACGGATTTGACCTTTGCCGTCGTAGCCCATGCGTGCAGTCTTCAGAATGCCGGGCAGCACGGCTTCGAGCTTCGCGTTGTCGAGCGCGGCCAGCGCGTCCGACGATTCGATCACCACGTGCGGCGCCACGGTCACGCCTGACGACGCGATAAAACGCTTCTCGGCGATCCGGTCCTGGGCGACGGCGACGCAACGGCCGGCCGGGCTCACGAAGGTGGTTTTCGCCATGAAATCGAGGCTCGCCGCCGGCACGTTCTCGAATTCGGTCGACACCGCCGCGCACAGCCGCGCGAGTTCAGTGAGCGACGCTTCGTCGTCGTAAGCCGCCCGGATATGGCGGTCGGCAACTGTGCCCGCGGGACTGGTTTCGTCCGGGTCGAGCACGGCGACGCGATAGCCCATTGCCTGAGCGGCAAAACAGAACATGCGGCCGAGCTGGCCGCCACCGACCATGCCAAGCCATGCGCCGGGCAGAATCGGTGAAACCGGTGTGTTGTCTGGGTTCATCTTAGTGGTCGGTCGCGGCCGGGTGCTGCATTCATGCAATCGCAGCACCTGGCCGGGGGTCAGACAGGGGGACGTCTAAAAGCAATCAGCCTTGGCGCTTACAGCGCCGGCAGCACCATTGCGTGGGCCGCTTCGTTCTGGCGCACGCGGAACGCAGCCAGCTTTTCCGCATACTCGGCGCTCGTGCCGCTCAGAATCGACACCGCGAACAACGCCGCATTCGCCGCGCCCGCTTCGCCGATTGCAAACGTGGCGACCGGCACGCCTTTGGGCATCTGCACGATGGAGTGCAACGAATCGACGCCCTTCAGATACTTGCTCGCCACCGGCACGCCGAGCACCGGCACCGTGGTCTTGGCGGCCAGCATGCCCGGCAGATGCGCCGCGCCGCCCGCACCCGCGATGATCGCGCGAATGCCGCGCTCACGCGCGCTCTCGGCATACGCAAACATCTCGTCAGGCATGCGGTGCGCGGACACGACTTTGGCCTCATACGGCACGCCGAATTCTTGCAAAATCGCGACGGCGTTCTTCATCACTTCCCAGTCGGAACTGGAACCCATCAGCACGCCGACAACCGGCGCGCCATGCGTATGGGCAGTTTGTGCTTCACTCATGGTACGGCTTCCTTGTTTCTTGAGCACTGCAGATATAGCCAGGTAAGCGTACTTAAGCGAGCTTGTGTCCGGTCAGGCGTTCGAGCGCTTCCTGATACTTCTCGCCTGTCTTCGTGACCACATCGTCCGGCAGCTTCGGTGCAGGCGGTTCTTTCTTCCACGGCTGGGTTTCGAGCCAGTCGCGCACGAATTGCTTGTCGAACGACGGCGGGTTGGTGCCGACCTGATACTGGTCAGCCGGCCAGAAACGCGACGAGTCGGCGGTCAGCGCCTCGTCCATCAGATACAGCTGGCCGTGGTTATCCAGACCGAATTCGAACTTCGTATCCGCGATGATGATGCCGCGCGTTGCAGCATAGTCAGCGGCTTCCTTGTACAGCTTGATCGAGATGTCGCGGATCGTGGCCGACAGTTCGGTGCCGATGCGGCGTTCCATCTCGTTGTACGTGATGTTCTCGTCGTGGTGGCCCATTTCGGCCTTGGCTGCCGGCGTGAAGATCGGCTCAGGCAGCTTCTGCGCGTTTTGCAGACCCGGCGGCAGTTCGACACCACAGACCGAACCGGTTGCCTGGTAGTCTTTCCAACCGCTGCCGGCCAGATAGCCGCGCACCACGGCTTCGACGAGGATCGGCTCGAGGCGCTTCACCACCACGGCGCGGCCCTTCACCTGCTCGACTTCGTCAGCCGCCACCACGGATTCGGGCGCCACGCCCGTGAGGTGATTCGGCACCACATGCTTGAGTTTCTCGAACCAGAAGTTCGCCATTTCGTTGAGCACGCGGCCCTTATTCGGAATCGGCTCGCCCATGATGACGTCGAACGCCGACAGACGGTCGGTCGTGACAATCAGCAACTGGTCGTTGCCCACCGCATAGTTGTCGCGGACTTTACCGCGGCCGAGCAGCGGCAGCGAGTGGAGCGTGGATTCGTAAAGGGTAGACATCGTCGTGGTTCGCTAAAAGTGGGGCAAAAAGTATGACCGGAACAAAAGGGAAACGCCGTTCCCCGGATGATGCGGGAACGGCGATCGGACGACAACCTGGCCAATCGGCCAGATGTAGAGCCTGCTTATAGCTTAGCGGACGACTTGCGCGAGCTCGCCCGATTTGTACTTCTCCGCGATTTTATCAAGCGAAACCGGCTTGATCTTGCCAGCCTGGCCTTCGCAGCCAAATTGCGTGAAACGCTCGAGACAGATCTTCATCGCGGCTTCACGCGCCGGCTTCAGGTAGTCGCGCGGATCGAACTTGCCCGGATTGGTCGCCATGTAGCGGCGGATCGCACCGGTGATCGCCAGACGCAGGTCGGTGTCGATATTGACCTTGCGCACGCCATTCTTGATGCCTTCCTGAATTTCCTCGACCGGCACGCCGTAGGTTTCCTTCATGTCGCCGCCGAATTCGCGGATTTCCGCCAGCAGTTCCTGCGGCACCGACGACGAACCGTGCATCACCAGGTGCGTGTTCGGAATGCGCTGGTGAATTTCCTTGATGCGCTGGATCGACAGGATGTCGCCCGTGGGCTTCTTGCTGAACTTGTACGCGCCGTGCGACGTACCGATCGCGATCGCCAGCGCGTCGCATTGCGTCAGCTTGACGAAGTCGGCAGCCTGCTCCGGATCGGTCAGCAGTTGCTCGCGGGTCATCGTGCCTTCCGCGCCGTGGCCGTCTTCCTTGTCGCCCTTCATGGTTTCCAGCGAACCGAGCACGCCCAGTTCCGCTTCCACCGTGATGCCGATCGAATGCGCCGCTTCAACCACCTTGCGCGAGACTTCGACATTGTATTCGTACGAAGCGACCGTCTTGCCGTCGGCTTCGAGCGAACCGTCCATCATCACGCTGGTGAAACCGCTGCGGATCGCCGCCATACAGACCGCCGGCGACTGGCCGTGATCCTGGTGCATCACGACCGGAATGTGCGGATACGACTCGACCGCGGCTTCGATCAGGTGGCGCAGGAACGGCTCGCCCGCGTACTTACGCGCGCCGGCCGACGCCTGCATGATGACCGGGGCGTTGACCTTGTCCGCTGCGAACATGATCGCCTGCACCTGCTCCAGGTTGTTCACGTTGAATGCCGGAATGCCATAACCGTTTTCGGCGGCATGGTCCAGCAGTTGACGCATTGATACGAGAGGCATGCTTAACTCCTTAGATTGAAACGAATTCTGTGCCGTCGGCATCTTTTGGGGCGATTTTATCGCGAAGCAAGCTGCATACCCGTTCACACATTCCCTAAAGCGCGTCACCTGCGGACCTTTACCGCACGCGCGATTGGAGTCTGTGCGCCGCCTCTCGCGGGGCATGACAGCCTGCTTCACTCAATCAAGCCTGTGCCGATCGAGCAGTCTGTTGTGTAGGGCGGCAATAAGTGCTTTAGCGGTTACTTCCGTCCCACACACAGTGCGTCAAATCAATACGGTTCACCAACGCGCACGATCTTCAGCGTATTCGTACCGCCTGCCTGACCCATCGGCTCGCCGACGGTCAGCACCACCATGTCGCCGCGCGATGCATAGCCCTTGCCGACCACGGTTTCCAGCGCCTGCTGCAACGCGGTGTCACGATCGGTGCTGGTGTCCAGATGCAGCGACGTAACGTTGCGGTAGATCGCCATCGCCCGTTCGCTGCCGACACGCGGCGTGAGCGCAAAAATCGGCACATGCGTCCAGTGACGCGACATCCACAGCGCGGTCGAACCCGATTCGGTCAACGCGACGATCGCCTTCGCACCCAGGTGGAACGCCGTGAACAGCGCACCCATGGCGATGGACTGGTCGATTCGCGTAAACGTGCGGTCGAGGAAATCCTTATCCAGCTCCGACTGCTCCGACTTTTCAGCTTCGAGGCAGATCGCCGCCATCGTCTCGATGGTCTGCACCGGGTACTTGCCCGCTGCGGATTCGGCCGACAACATCACCGCGTCCGTGCCGTCCAGCACCGCGTTGGCGACGTCCGACACTTCGGCGCGGGTCGGCACCGGCGCGTAGATCATCGATTCCATCATCTGGGTCGCGGTGATCACGAACTTGTTCGATTCGCGGGCCATACGAATCATGCGCTTTTGCAGCGCAGGAACTGCGGCATTGCCCACTTCCACGGCCAGGTCGCCGCGCGCAACCATGATGCCGTCCGATGCGTCGAGGATGCCTTGCAGTGCCGGAATCGCTTCCGCCCGCTCGATCTTCGCGATCATCTTCGGCTTGATGCCGTAGGGCGCGCCCGCGATGTTCGCGAGCTGGCGGGCCATTTCCATGTCGGTGGCGTTCTTGGGGAACGATACCGCGACGAAATCCACGCCGATCGACATCGCCGTGCGGATGTCTTCCATGTCCTTGGCCGTCAGGGCCGGCGCCGTCAGTCCGCCGCCCTGGCGGTTGATGCCCTTGTTGTTCGACAGATCGCCGCCGATCTTCACGGTGGTGTGGATCTCGCTGCCGAGCACGCGCACGACGTCGAGCACGATCAGGCCGTCGTTGAGCAACAGCACGTCGCCCGGTTTCAGGTCGCGCGGCAGGTCTTTGTAGTCGAGGCCGACGCGATCGTCGTTGCCAAGTTCGCACTCGGCGTCGAGGATGAACGGGCTGCCGGCAACCAGCGTGGTCTTGCCGTTTTCGAATTTGCCGACCCGAATCTTCGGGCCTTGCAGGTCAGCCATGATGGCAACTTCACGGCCGGCCTGGCGGGCCGCCTCGCGCACGAAATCGGCGCGCTGGCGGTGGTCGTCGGCCGTGCCGTGCGAGAAATTGAGCCGCACCACGTCGGCGCCTGCCTGAATCATTTGCAGCAGGATTTCCGGCGTACTGGAAGCCGGTCCGATGGTAGCGACAATCTTGGTGGCGCGATGCATGAGTCTCCTCGTCTGGGTGGGATCGCTGGAATGAGCGCTGCGAGTCGGATGCGGAGGCTGCGCACCGAAGGGTGCTGCTGGGGGCTGCGCGCCGGTTGAAACCAGCGTCGCTTTATGGGGTGAAGCGGTGTTCGATACCGGCAGGGGGCGCGCCGGTGAGGGGGCGAGCGTCGTCTCGTCGTACGGGAGTTCTGCGGGCGAGTGGGCGGCTTGTCCGGTGGACAATTCCGCTGCCTCGCCGGCAGTGGTCAACTCCGCGAGCGCGAGGGACAACTCGGATTCCTGCTGCTGCGGGGCGGCGGCTTCAGCCACGGCCGCTGTGGCGGCGGAGCGCGCTTCGCGCTCCCCTGCCGTTGCTGCTGCGGTGTTGCGCGGCTTGCTACCGCGCGCTTTTGCAGACTTCGCTGAGGGGGAGCGCGTCACCACGTTAAGCCCGCGATTCCAGAACTGCGACAGCGGGGAGTGTCTTGCCCTCGAGGAACTCGAGGAAGGCGCCGCCGCCCGTCGAGATGTAGCTGACCTTGTCGTGGATGCCGTACTTGGCAATCGCCGCGAGCGTATCGCCGCCGCCTGCAATCGAGAACGCCGACGATTTGGCGATCGCGTCAGCCAGCGTCTTCGTACCGTTGCCGAACTGATCAAATTCGAACACGCCGACCGGACCGTTCCACACGATCGTGCCGGCTTTTTCCAGTTGTGCGGCGAGCACCTTGGCGGTTTCCGGTCCGATGTCGAGGATCATGTCGTCGTCTTGCACGTCGGCGACGGCCTTGACTTCAGCCTTGGCGGTCGGAGAAAACTCTTTCGCCGTGACCACGTCGGTCGGGATCGGCACCGAGGCGCCGCGGGCTTTCGCTGCGTCGATGATTGTCTTGGCTTCGGCGACCAGATCGGCTTCGGCAAGCGACTTGCCGATCTTGAGGCCCGCCGCCAGCATGAACGTATTGGCGATGCCGCCGCCCACAATCAACTGATCGACCTTGTCGGCCAGCGACTTCAGAATGGTCAGCTTGGTGGACACCTTCGAGCCGGCGACGATCGCCACCAGCGGACGCTTCGGCGCGCCCAGCGCCTTACCGAGCGCTTCGAGCTCGGCGGCCAGCAGCGGGCCGGCGCAAGCGATCGGCGCGTATTTGGCGATGCCGTGCGTGGTGGCTTCGGCGCGGTGCGCAGTGCCGAATGCGTCATTCACGTAGACGTCGCAGAGCTTCGCCATTTTCTGCGCGAGCTCGTCGGAATCCTTCTTTTCGCCCTTGTTGACGCGGCAGTTTTCCAGCAGCACGAGCTGGCCCGGCGCGACGTTCACGCCGTTTTCGACCCAGTTGGCGACCAGCGGCACGTCACGGCCAAGCAGCTCGGCGAGGCGCTTCGCGACCGGCGCGAGCGAATCTTCCGGCTTGAACTCGCCTTCGGTCGGGCGGCCCAGGTGCGACGTGACCATCACGGCGGCGCCTGCGTCCAGCGCGGCCTTGATCGCCGGCACGGAGGCGCGGATGCGGGTGTCTTCGGTGATGTTGCCTTGATCGTCCTGCGGCACGTTCAGATCGGCGCGGATGAACACGCGCTTGCCGGACAGCTTGCCTTCGGCGATCAGATCGGAGAGACGCAATACCTTGTTCATGGGCGTGTATGTGCGAGTTGATGGGAAGGCGGTGGCGGACGACGCGCTGGGCCTTAAGCGCGGCAAACTCCAGCGCTTCGGCACGGCAGCGGCTCCACTGAGTCGGGCGCCGGCGGCAAAGCCGCGGCTGTCGCGCCATGCAGCGGCGCGCTTATCCCGGAAACACCCATTTTAACTGATCCACACGGCCTTCTGACCCGCAACCAGGCGAATGTCCCGTATTTGAAGAATGCGCCGCGCATGTCGCAGTGCAGCATTTTCGTTCCAATCAATTACATGAAGAGGCGCAAGAGCGTGAACACGGCCATTCCCACCACAATCGTGCCGAGCATGGTGCGGCGCCACATAAACCACGCCAGACCGGATAGCGTCGCGTAAAACTCGTGGTTCGAGGGCGCGAACGAGAGCCCCTCCGGCGTCGCCAGCACATCGGGCAGCACGACGGCGGCAAGCGCCGCGGCCGGCGCATAACGCAGCATCCGCTGGACACGCGCCGGCAAAACCGTGCGCTCGCCGCCGATTAGAAACATCGCGCGTGTCACCGCGGTGACGAAGGTCATGCCGATAATGGACAGCCAGATCTGTAAGGACGTCATTGGGAATCTCCGGCGCTGTTGCGGATGCGGCGCAAGTCGGCGCGCTCGACCATTAGATCGGCCGCGCTGCCCGCGATAATCGCCGCAATCACCGCGAGCGGTAGCGCAAGCCGGTACGGCAGGTCGAAAGCGAGCAGCGACACCAGGCCGGCGATGCTGACCGCGACCAGCGTGGAGCGCGTGGCGATCGCCGACACCATGATGGGCAGCAGCGCCAGCGTGCCTGCCAGCGCGAGGCCCCAGTTATCCGGAATCAGGCTCGCCAGCAGAATGCCGACGATCGACGAGACCTGCCACGACAACCAGCTGCACACCGCCATGCCCCAGAAGTACGCCTCTTTGCCCGGCACGTAACCGGTCTGGAAGCTCTTCTTCTGGAACAGCAGATAGATCACGTCGCCGTTGAAGTAGCCGAGCACGATGCGGCGCCACATCGGCAGATAGGAAAAATGCGGTGCGAGACCGGCGCTGAAGATCACGAAACGCGTATTGACCATCGCGGCGGTGAGCAGCACGGTCCAGATCGGCAGCTTGGCGGCCAGCAACGGCAGCACGGCCAGTTGCGACGATCCGGCGTAGCAGAGCAGCGACATGGTGAGCGCCTGCGGCAGCGTGAGCACGGACTTGCTCATGGCGATGCCGGTGACGAGACCCCAGGAGAAGATCGCCATCAGCGTGGGCGAATAGTCGCGCGCGCCCTGACGAAAGGAACGGCGATCGGTATCTGACAAGCGAGCGAGCATGGGGCGAAACGCGGGCGCCAGGCGGCGGCGCAACGAAGGGAGGTCGGCGCCAGGTCGTCAAGCACCCGCTGGCGCATCCGGATGAATTATGCGTGCGCCGAATTATAGCGCCCGGCATGCGGCCAAATGCCCGTTCCTTGTGCAAAAGACGCTAAAATAACGCTCTTTCACCGCACCGCTGGAGAATCGCATGTCAATGGCCGATCGCGACGGCAAGATCTGGATGGATGGCAAGCTCATCGACTGGCGCGATGCCAAGATCCACGTGCTTACGCACACGTTGCATTACGGCATGGGCGTTTTCGAAGGCGTACGCGCCTACAAGACGGCTGACGGCGGCACGGCGATTTTTCGCCTCCAGGAACATACCAAGCGTCTCCTGAATTCGGCCAAGATCTTCCAGATGGACGTGCCGTTCGGTCACGAAACGCTGGCTGCGGCACAGTGCGAAGTGGTCCGTGAAAACAAGCTCGAATCCTGCTACCTGCGCCCGATCATCTGGGTCGGCTCGGAAAAGCTCGGCGTGTCGGCCAAGGGCAACACGATCCACGTGGCGATCGCCGCCTGGCCTTGGGGCGCTTACCTCGGCGAAGACGGTATCGCCAAGGGCATCCGCGTGAAGACCTCGTCGTTTACGCGCCATCACGTGAACGTGTCGATGGTCCGCGCCAAGGCCTCGGGCTGGTACGTGAACTCGATCCTCGCCAACCAGGAAGCAATTGCCGACGGTTACGACGAAGCGCTGCTGCTGGACGTGGACGGCTACGTGTCGGAAGGCTCCGGCGAGAACTTCTTCCTCGTTAATAACGGCAAGCTGTACACGCCGGATTTGTCGTCGTGCCTCGACGGCATCACGCGCGACACGATCATCACGCTGGCGCGCGACGCGGGCATCCAGGTGATCGAAAAGCGCATCACGCGTGACGAGGTCTATACCTGCGACGAAGCGTTCTTCACCGGCACCGCCGCGGAAGTCACGCCGATCCGCGAACTCGACAACCGCACGATCGGCTCGGGCGCACGCGGTCCGATCACCGAGAAGCTGCAATCCGGCTTCTTCGATATCGTGAACGGCAAGAGCGACAAGTACGCGCACTGGCTCACCAAAATCTAACGCACGCTGTGCCGGCCCAAGGCCCTTGGCCTTTACCAGCGCAACGCACGCACCCTGCATACAACGAGAAACTCCTCATGAGCGAAATCAAAGAAATGCCGCTGGTCGAATTGACCGCAAAAGATCTGCCGGCGTACTGCCCGAATCCGGCCATGCCGCGCTGGAGCGCGCACCCGCGCGTCTTTATCGACGTCACGCACGGCGAAGCGAAATGCCCGTACTGCAGCACGCGTTACAAGCTGCGCGACGGCGAAGTGGTCAAGGGTCACTGAACGCAAGCGCTTCGCAGTAAGGCCGCAGCCGCGGCGGGACCGGTCATGCCGGATCCGCGCCGCAAGGCTCGCGGCTTTCCCCTTTTTACCCAATCGAACGCCACGCGCATGGTTCGCGCGGCGCTTCGTTTCGACACCGGACACCCACTCTGATGCGTCGCGCGTTGGTTATCGCACCGAACTGGATCGGTGACGCATTGATGGCGCAGCCGCTGTTTGCGCGCCTCGTGAAATTGCATCCGCGCATCGTGATCGACGCGGTCGCGCCCTCGTGGGTCGCGCCCGTGCTCGAACGCATGCCCGAGATTCGCGACGTCTACGCAACCGACCTCGCGCACGGCAAGCTGCAGATGCTGCGCCGCTGGCAGCTGGCGAGCGACTTGCGCGATGTCGGCTATGACGCGGCCTATGTGCTGCCGAATTCGCTCAAGTCGGCGCTGATTCCGTGGATGGCGGGCATTCCGCTGCGCATCGGCTACACCGGCGAGAGCCGCTACGGCCTGCTGAACGTGCGTCACTCGAATCCGCGCAAAGACGAGCGCCCGCCGATGGTCGGTCATTACGCCGCCCTCGCCTACGCGCAAGGCGCCAAGGTCCCCGACGACCTGCCGATGCCGCGGCTCGACGCGGATCTGAACGAAGCGTCGCGGGTCTCGGCGCGCTTCAATCTGGATACGCGCGTGCCGCTGCTGGTGTTCTGCCCGGGTGCCGAGTACGGTCCGGCCAAGCGCTGGCCGCCCGAGCATTTCGCCGCGCTCGCGCAGATCGTCGGCCAGTCGTTCCCCTACACGCAGATCATCGCGCTCGGCTCGCCGAAAGACGCGCCGCTTGCCCAGGCCATCGCCGAGAAGGCGCCGAATGTGCGCAACCTGTGCGGCCAGACCGCGCTGAGCGAAGCTTGCGCGCTGATCTCGCGGGCCAACGCGGTCGTCACCAACGATTCCGGCCTGATGCACGTGGCCGCCGCGCTGCGCCGGCCGCTGGTGGCCGTGTACGGTTCGACCGATCCGCGCCACACGCCGCCCTTGTCCGAGCTCGCGAAGGTACAATGGCTTCATCTCGAATGCAGCCCCTGTTTTCAGCGCGAGTGTCCGCTCGGGCATCTGAACTGCCTGAAGCAGTTGAGTGCCGAGCAGGTGTTCGGCGATTTGCGCGGCATGTTGCTTGCGCAACGTTGAACCTGGCTGATTCGGCTGATACTTGCACGCAACACCGCACGCCTTGAGCGCGTCGCGTCATGTTCGCGCCTTGCGGCGCGGGCATCCTCGCGCTCAGGAGCGATTGTCCGGTGCTCCGGACTGTCCCGCTGACCGCTGCCCCGCAACCGCGCGCCGCGCACAAGAGACTGACGAGCCATGCCACGTTTTGCCCATATCTTCGAAGCCGCCGCCGATACGCTGAACGCCTATTACCAGGCCATCGCCGAGGTGAATATCGACAGCTTGATGGGCCTGTGGATCGATGAGGAATTCGTCAGCTGCATCTGCGCCGACGGCTCCCATCTGCACGGCCTCGACAGCATTCGCGCCGGCTTGCAAATCCAGCTCGAAACCGCGCCCGTTTCGATTGAACCGCTCGATATTCGCGTCTACGACAGTCTCGGCACCGTCGTCTACGCCATCGCCGAGGCGCACCGCCCGGCCGATCCGAAGGCGGCGCCCGCGATGGTGTTCACCACATACGTGATGGTCCACGAACGCGGCGAATGGAAAATTGCGCACATTCACGCGAGTCCGATGCCGAACGAAGCCGCCAGTCAGTTCGCGACCAAGATGCGGCATGGCCAGGGGTCGTTGCACTGACGCCTGACGTGCGCATTTCGCTCGTTCGGCCTGTTTCACCGGTTCTACCTTTTTTGCTTTGACGCTGGCATGAGCACGCCCCGCAGGAAGTCACCCGTCCAGAACGAATCCCCGATAGGGGATTGGGAGACGGCGCACGATCAATCCGCCTCTACCGGCGCAGCACGCGCCGCGGCGGCGGCTGTCGAGGCCACCGTCGAACTGCTCTACCGCGCGCCGCTCTGGCTGCCGAACCGGCATGTGCAGACCATCGTCCCGGCGCTGTTTGCGCGCCGCCCGGCCATCGCGTTCCGGCGCGAACGCTGGGACACGCCGGATGGCGATTTCATCGATCTCGATTGGGTCGTGCATGACGGCAAGCCTGCCTCAGCGCTCACCCCTGCCACGCCCGCCAGAATTCCCGCAGACGACGCTCCGTTGTTCGTGCTGTTTCACGGCCTCGAAGGCAGTTCCACGTCGCACTACGCCACCACGTTGATGGCGGCCGCGCGCGAGTACGGCTGGCACGGCGTGGTGCCGCACTTTCGCAGTTGCAGCGGACCGCTGAACCGGTTGCCGCGCTTCTATCATCTCGCCGACAGCAACGAAGTCGACTGGATCCTGCGGCGCTTGCGCGCCACGCATCGCGGGCCGATCGTGGCGGCGGGCGTATCGCTCGGCGGCAATGTGCTGCTGCGCTGGCTCGGCGAGCGGCGCGAAGATGCCTCGCCGGTGCTCTCGGCCGCCGCAGCGATTTCCACGCCGATCGACGTGCACGCCGGCGGCCGCGCGTTGTCGCAGGGCTTCGGCATGATCTACACGCGCAGTTTCCTGAAGACGCTGAAGCAGAAAGCCGAGCAGAAGCTGACGCAGTTTCCGGGGCTGTTCGACCGCGACGCGATGCTGGCGAGCCGCACGATGTACGACTTCGACAACGTGGTGACGGCGCCGCTGCACGGCTTTCGTGACACCAACGATTACTGGAGCCGCGCGACCACGCGGCCGTTGCTGTCGGGAATCACCGTGCCGACTCTGGTGCTGAACGCGCGCAACGACCCGTTCCTGCCGGCTGAAGCGTTACCGGCAAAGCATGAGGTGTCGGCGTCGGTGGAACTCGATCAACCCGAACATGGCGGCCACGCGGGCTTTATGACTGGGCCGTTCCCGGGCCGCATCGACTGGTTGTCGCAGCGCGTGCTCGGTTATCTGGAGCAGTACGTCGATCATGGATGACATCGTCAAACAGGCCTTGGCCAAATGGCCGAACGTGCCGAGTTGCACGGGATGGTTGATGTTGGACCGGCGCGGCAACTGGCGCATGCGGGATGAAGCCGCTCAGGCCAGCGGTACGCCAGGTACGGCGATCCGGCATGAAGCGTTGCTCGGGTTTATCAACCGGAATTACGACGTCGACGAACGCGGCCAGTGGTTTTTCCAGAACGGCCCACAGCGGGTGTATATCGAGTTGGGCTATACGCCGTGGGTGGTGAGGTTGTCAGCCGATGCCGCTGGCGTGCTTTCCTTGACGGACCAGGCCGGCGGGGCTTTCGAGCCTGCGGCCGTGTTTGTCGACGACGAAGGCGGGATTCTGTTCGTCGACGGCTCGACGCCGCCGAGAGTCGCGGTTTTGCACGATCACGACCTCGAGGTTTTTTCCGACCACGCGGCGTTGGGCGATGACTCGATGAGCGGCGCGTTTCACTGGAACAATGGGCTTGTGTTGCCCTTGCAGGGCGTGCAGCGAAGTGAGGTTGCCGCGCGGTTTGGGTTTGTCGATAGTCCGGCGGGTCAGATAGCGCAAGCCCGCAACCCCTAACTCTTCTCGTCAAGCCGCTCCTCTTTATAGCGGCTCTCCATTTCATGTAAGCGGGCGTCGACGGTCGCGAGATCGTAGTAGCCGATCGTCTTCAGATCCCGAGCTTCCTTCAATTGCCGGATGGCCGACGGCCACGCCCCCTCGAGCGCGAATTTTTCGGCGAGCGCCCGATGCTGCGTCAACGCATCGCCGCTGCCCGCGCTTGCCTGCGCGAGATACATCCACCAGGCAGGCTGATCGGGTTGCACACGCGTTTCCTTCAGGGCCAAAGACTGCGCGTCGGCGAATCGCTTCAAGGTCAGCAAGGTCTGGATATGCATGTCGATTGCAGCGTTCGACTGCGGCCAGCGCTTCTGCGCAAACTCGGCGAGACGTGCCGCCTCGTCATTACGCCCGGCGCGGCGCGCGATGTCGGCCGCCATCACGTCGAGGCTCGGCGAACTGCGCATGGGCTCGCCTTCGCCACGTTCGCCCGCGGCAAATGCTGCCCGCGACGAAGCCAGCGACGCCACCGCGTCGTCGTAACGCTCGAGCAGCATCTGCCCATAGGCAATCCCGTACCAGTTCGCAGCGACGTTCACCGCGGTGCGGTCCTCGATTTCGGAGCGCAGGCGCGAAATCTCATCCGCGTATTCGCTGCGCGAGCGGTCCTGCAGCAGGCGCGCCCGTGCCCGCACGAAGCCGTATTCGGAGGTCTGATGCGGTTGCCGGTAAGGCGCGCGGCGTGCACGGTCTTCCATGTCGGCGATCCGTTCGCCAGTCAGCGGGTGGGTACGCGCGTAAGCCGGTATGCCGGTGTCGCTCATCGCCGCACGATCGAGGCGACCGAAAAACGTCGTCATCGCATAGGGATCGTAGCCGGCGCCGGCCAGCAGCAGAAAGCCGACGCGGTCCGCTTCATGCTCGGCGGAGCGCGAGAAACGCAACTGGTTGTCGACCGCATAGGCCTGGCCGCCGATCGCAATCGCGCTGCCGAGGTCGCCGCTGTGCGCGAGCACGCCCGCCAGAATGCCGAACAACAGGCCGGCGAGCGCCGCATAGCCGCTACGCTCGCCCGTGGTGATCATCCGCGAAATGTGCCGCTGCAGGACGTGCCCCATCTCGTGGCCGAGCACGGAGGCGAGTTCGGACTCGGTTTGCGTCGCGACGATCAAACCGGTGTTCACACCGATAAACCCGCCCGGCAGCGAGAAGGCGTTGATTTGCGTATCGCGGACCGCGAACAGCTCGAAGTCCGGACGATAGCCGCCGATGTAGAGCGCGCTCGCCGCCGCCGAGAGTTTCGCGGCGACCGAGTTCAGATAGTCGCGCACGAGCCAGTCGTCGAGATAGTCGGGGTCGCGGCGCAACTCGCGCATCACGCGTTCGCCGAGCTTGCGCTCGGCTTGCGGCGTCAGCGAGCCGGAGCCGCCGTTACCGAGGTCGGGCAATTGCTGGGTGACGATCGGGGTGCGCCAGTTGGCGGTCGCGCCTGAGTTGCCGGAGAAGCGGCTCTGCGCACCGCCATAGACGCCGAATACGCCTTGGGCGATGTCCGGTGGCACGATGGGGTCGGCGAAAGTTTCGACCGGGCCGCTTTCCAACGGTGGTTCCGCGGACTGCATGTTGAGCGCGAGGGTCGCGCTCGTGTTGGTGTTCGCATTCGCTGCGCCGCGCGATTGCGGGTACGCGCCCGGCGGCGCCGCGAGCGCGACAGACAACAACGCAGCAAGAAACCGTTTCGAGCGCATCGCGAGGTCGATATGACGAAGTCGAAAAGCGGCGCCCGCCGCTCGGACTAAGATAGCGGGCATACGGTGATTGTAATCATCTCGCCCCGTCCAATCACGCTGCTATGATAGGCGCCCTCTGAAGGAGCCCAACCATGCCTGAACTCACTCATTTCGACGCGGCCGGCCAGGCGCATATGGTGGACGTCGGCGGCAAGCAGGAGACCAAGCGCATCGCGATTGCGCGCGGCTCGATTCGCATGCTGCCGGAGACGTTCGCGCTGATCCGCGACGGCAACGCCAAGAAAGGCGACGTGATCGGGATCGCACGCATCGCGGCGATTCAAGGCTCGAAGCGCACCGCCGATCTGATCCCGCTATGTCACCCGCTCGCGCTGACCCGCGTGAAAGTGGACTTCGAGCTCGATGAAACGTTACCCGGCGTGCATTGCACGGTGCAAGTGGAAACGCTGGGACGCACGGGTGTGGAGATGGAAGCGCTAACCGCCGTGCAGGTCGGATTGCTGACCGTGTACGACATGTGCAAAGCGGTGGATCGCGGCATGACGATCACCGATGTGAAAGTGCTGGAGAAGCACGGCGGGAAATCGGGGGATTGGGTGGCGGGTTGATGACGGGCAACGTCATCGCCCCGCTTTACTGCTACTAAGCTACAGAACGACAGCGCGGCTCAATCGTCTTCGCTGTCGTCGTCCTGATTGACGTCGCCCGCCGGCATGCCATAGCGCTTGACCAGTTCCGCCTTGAAGCCGGTCAGCGTCTTCTGTTCGTCGCACAGCTCATACACGTAGGCCAACTGCGACGGCCAGTCCTTCAACTCCTGGGCAAAAATCTTCAGACGCTCGACGGTATCGAACGCCCCCGCCGTATCGCCGCTCAATGCCTGCAGCACCGCATACCGGCGCAGCACAGTCTCGCCCGGCAGCAGCGCGATCGCCTGCTTGTGCATATCGAGCTTGTGTTGCAGGTTCATCGAATTCATCGGCTCCAACGTCGCAAGGCCATACTCGCCCCACGCCTGAAACAGGAACGACGGATCCGCACGATACTGCTCGGCGGGCCGCGAACCGTAATACAGCACCTCGGCACGCGAGTAGTCGCGATACACCGGATACAGCGCGGCGATCCCGCCGAACACGATCACGGCAAACGCGCCGAACGACAGGCGGCCAGGCACGAGCCGCAGCGACCGCGTCTCGAGCAAACCGAACACGAACATCGCCGGCAGCAGGAAGAACATGTACTGCTGTGGATATTCGACCAGCGCATGCATGACCAGCACGCCAATCAGCGCGACGCCGAACACACGCGCGGCGCTCTGCGGCGCGCGGACCACGCGAATCAGCCACGTAATCAGGCCGAACAGAACGATCGCAAGGCCGATCAGACCCGTCTTCGCGAGCAGGTCGATGAAAATGTCGTGCGAGTTATTGGCGATCTCGACGCCGCCCAGCGCCTTCACATACTCGAACTGGTAGCTCGGAAACTCGCCCCAGCCGACACCCAGCAGCGGATGCGCCTTGAACATCGTCCAGCCGTACTTCCACAGCGCGAGGCGCGGGGCGATCTGGCCGGCGTCCTTGAAACGCTCGGCCGCCGACTGCCCAAGCTCCAGGTGATAGTGCACATTGGCCCAGCGGATCAAGGCATTGATGACGAAGAACAGCACCGCCAAGCCGATCGGGATCAGCCATTCGCGATTGCTACGGCGGAGCTGCGGCTGGTTACGCATCTGCGCGAAGGCCATCCAGAAACCCGCCACCACGATCACGCCCATCTGCAGCCAGGGGCCGCGCGACACGGTCAGCGCGAGTCCAATGGCAAAAATCGTCGACACGAGCAGCCAGATGCTGACCGCAATGCGGCGCGTCTGCACGAGGAACAGCGCACCGGCCATCGCGAATGCGATATAGGTGGCAAGGTGGTTCGCCTGCGCCATATTGCCGAACGGCCGACGCTCGACGGTCACGTTGTAGGCGACGACCAGCGGCGACACGCGCACTTCGAGGTGAAACAGCTGGATCACCTGGCAAAACACCGCAAACAGACCACCGACGATCAACGCCCCTGCTGCCCAGCGCAGTGCTGTTTCGTTCAGCTTGACGCGTGTGAAACCGTAGCCCGCGTGCGTCGCCATGAATGCTGCGAGCAGGTAACCGCCGCCGAGCCAGTTCATCGACGGCTGCGAGACCGGCAGCAGCACCGACTGCGCCACCAGCACCAATCCGAACAGCAACGGCACCAGCGCGACCATCGGCGACGCAAACGTCACGCGCGGCCTCGCCGTCCACACCAGCAGCACGACGCCCGCGCCGGTCAGCAGATGTAGCGCGAGCGCCGTGAATTCAGCGTAGAAGGTCGGAATCGGATACGTGTGGTTGGCGACTGCATAAGGCAGCACCAACGCAAGAGCCAACAGAATGAGAGACAGGTAGCGCGCAAATGGGGTGGGCATCGAGTAACCGGGAGGGCGTCAGCAACCGGCGCACTATACAAAAAAATTCTCCTGCTGTGCGCCGGCTGGGCTGAAATATCCCGAAAATCAGTGTTTTACGTTCGGATAACAACTCACCCGAACTTTCTCCCCATTGCTTACGCTCGGCACTCCGGCGGTGCAAGATTCGACGGCAAGGAAGGCGTGTCGGCTGGTGCGGGCCCGGCGCCTGGCGCAGGCAACGAGGAGGCTGTTTTGCCACCGGCGAAACATTCCCAGGTGACCGCCCCCGACTGCACCGCGCCCTTGCTCAAGGCGATTCGCGCAGTGGGTGCGTCGGCGTTGTCCGGCACCGATGGCACCAGGGTCAGCGTGTTCGACCCGGCAGGCGCGACGCGCATCGTGAAGGCGACGGTGATCTGCCCGGTATCGTCGTCGACGTGAACGGATTCGACGTTGCGGGTGGCCGGCGGCGACGCATAACCACCGCCGAACGCATTGCCGCTGGCGGCGTTTTCGGACACTGCAAGCCGCGCGGAGGCAGCCAGCGAGAGACCCTCGCCAACGCGACTGCGGGCCAGATAGTCCTGATACGCCGGAATCGCATAGGCGGCGATCACGCCGACAATTGCCAGCACGATCATCAGCTCGATCAGCGTAAAGCCGAAGCCGAAACTGGAACCGACGCGGCGGCAGACACGTGCGAGGGGCACGGTCCAGCGCGCTCGTTCGAACGTGTTTCTCGGCGAGGGCGTCGATTGTGAAAAAGGGGAATACGGCAAAGTAACGGTCATCGGCAGGCTCCTGAAACGAAAAACGCCTGCCCCTCGAATCGGGGACAGGCGTTTCAATCGTAGCCAGCGGCGCGCTTTCGACACAGTCAGCCGAATGGCTAACGCTGCGCTCACGCCGCGGTGTTCAGGTCAGCTCGCCCAGCAGCGTCAAGCCGCCGCGCGACTCGCGTTGCGGCGCTTGAGCAGATACCCGAGGATCACGACGAACAGCGCACCGGCGATGCTCATGCCGTACTCGGCCAGCGGCGTATCGAGGATCGGCCAACGGTCGCCTGCCGGATCGTTGATGATCAGGCCACCAGCAATCCAGCCGAGAAGCGCGGCGCCGAGCGTGATGACGATCGGAAAACGGTCGAGCAGCTTCAACACCAGCTGACTGCCCCACACGATCAGCGGAATACTCACCACCAGCCCGAAAATCACCAGCGCAAGGCGATGCTCGGGGTCGGCCGCCTCGGCCGCGCCGGCAATCGCGATCACATTGTCGAGACTCATCACGGCATCCGCGATGATGATGGTCTTGATCGCCGACATCAGCTTGTCGGCCGGCTTGACGTTCTCGTGGGCATCATGAGCGGGCGCCATCAGACGCACGCCGATCCACAGCAGCAACAGGCCACCAGCGAATTTCAGCAACGGCACGTCGAGCAGCGCCACGGCAAACGCAATCAGCGCGACGCGCAGCACGATGGCGCCGGCCGTGCCCCACAGCACGCCTTTCGTACGCTGCGCAGGCGGCAGGTTGCGGCAGGCAAGCGCGATCACGACGGCATTATCACCACCCAGCAGGATGTCGATGACGATGATCTGAATGACTGCGCCCCAATGGAGCGTGGCGAAGAACTCGAGCATGAGTGAAAGAATGAGAAGGAATCGGACGCGCGGGCAATAAAAAAGCGGAGGAGTCTAGACTCCCCCGCTTTTTAGAATCGCACGCTTACGAAAGGATCTCGTAAGCGTATCAAAAAATGCGCTGTACGAGCCGCAAATTTCGTTTTTACAGCATCGCCTTCAGAAGACGCGCCATTTCCGACGGGTTCTTCGTGACCTTGATACCGCATGCGTCCATGATTTCCAGCTTGGCTTCGGCCGTGTCCGCACCGCCCGAGATCAGCGCGCCGGCGTGGCCCATGCGCTTGCCCGGAGGCGCCGTAACACCAGCGATAAAGCCAACCACCGGCTTCTTCATGTTGTCCTTGATCCACTCAGCAGCATTCGCTTCGTCCGGACCACCGATCTCGCCGATCATGATGACGGCGTCCGTTTCCGGATCGTCGTTGAACATCTTCATCACGTCGATGTGCTTCAGACCGTTGATCGGGTCGCCGCCGATACCGACTGCCGACGATTGGCCAAGGCCGATTGCCGTCAATTGACCAACTGCTTCATACGTCAGCGTGCCCGAACGCGACACGACGCCGATGCGGCCCTTGCGGTGGATGTGACCCGGCATGATGCCGATCTTCAGTTCGTCCGGCGTGATCGTGCCCGGGCAGTTCGGTCCGAGCAGCAGCGTCTTGCTGTTCTTTGCGCGCATGCGTGCCTTGAGCTCGATCATGTCACGGACAGGAATGCCTTCCGTGATACAGATTGCGAGATCCAGGTCAGCTTCGACGGCTTCCCAGATGGCAGCGGCAGCGCCTGCCGGCGGAACGTAAATCACCGACACGGTCGCGCCCGTTTCAGCCTTGGCTTCAGCGACGCTCGCGTAGATAGGAATGCCTTCGAAATCTTCGCCGGCCTTCTTCGGGTTCACGCCTGCAACGTACGCTTCGCGGCCGTTTGCATATTCACGGCAAGCACGCGTATGGAACTGACCGGTCTTGCCGGTAATGCCCTGCGTGATGACCTTGGTGTCTTTGTTAATCAGAATCGACATGTATTGACCTCTGTTCGTTTGGCGTCATGCGGTGGCGCCGCGAAGCGGAATGTTCTCGCCCGCGTCGCTGTTGCGCCACTCACGCGCCGCCATTCGTAATCCTGGTAAACGCGCTTGGGGTTTGGCTTACGCCTTGCCCGCAGCAGCCGCGACGACCTTCTGAGCCGCTTCTTCCATGCTGTCAGCCGCGATGATCGGCAGACCGGATTCAGCGAGCATCTTCTTGCCGAGGTCTTCGTTCGTGCCCTTCATGCGGACGACGAGCGGCACCTTCAGCGACACGGCCTTCGACGCCGCGATCACGCCTTCCGCGATCACGTCGCAGCGCATGATGCCGCCGAAAATGTTGACCAGAATCGCGGTCAGGTTCGGGTTCTTCAGCATGATCTTGAACGCTTCCGTGACCTTCTCGGTCGTGGCGCCACCGCCCACGTCCAGGAAGTTCGCCGGTTCGCCGCCGAACAGCTTGATGGTGTCCATCGTTGCCATTGCGAGGCCAGCGCCGTTCACGAGGCAGCCGATGTTGCCGTCGAGCGAGATGTAGGCGAGGTCGAACTTCGACGCTTCGACTTCAGCCGGATCTTCTTCGTCCAGATCGCGATACGCGACGATTTCCGGATGACGGAACAGTGCGTTCGAATCGAAGTTGAATTTCGCGTCCAACGCGATGACCTTGCCGTCGCCGGTCAGGATCAGCGGGTTGATTTCTGCCAGCGATGCGTCGGTTTCCCAGAATGCCTTGTACAGGCCTTGCAGGATCGCGCGTGCTTGCGGCAGCGAAGCGGCGGGCACGCCGATCTTCGTTGCGAGCTCGTCGGCTTCGGCGTCTTTCAGACCGGTCGACGGGTCGACGGCGATCTTGTGGATCAGCTCAGGCGTCTTTTCCGCGACTTCTTCGACGTCCATGCCGCCTTCGCTCGATGCCATCACGACGATCTTCTGCGAAACGCGATCGATCACGAGGCCGACATACAGTTCCTTCTTGATGTCAGCGCCTTCTTCGATCAGCAGACGATTCACCTTCTGGCCTTCCGGACCGGTCTGGTGCGTGACGAGCTGCATGCCGAGGATCTGGTTCGAGAATTCACGAACCTGTTCCAGCGACTTGGCGACTTTCACGCCGCCGCCCTTGCCACGGCCACCCGCGTGGATCTGAGCCTTCACGACCCATACCGGGCCGCCGAGCTCTTCCGCGGCCTTGACCGCATCATCCACCGAGAAGACCGGCTTGCCGCGCGGTACCGCGACGCCGAATTTCCGCAGGATTTCCTTACCCTGGTACTCGTGAATCTTCATGCGTGATTCCCTTCAGTCTGAGAGTTGGATTGAACTTCGTTTCCGCTGCCGTCGTTCATGCCGGACGCGTTGCCGCCCTCACCTGTCTGGCGGGCTGCCCCGTCGCCTGACGAAGCCGCGCGATCCGCTGTATACGGAGCGCGGCCATACCAGCGCGGATAAAACTGTTGCACCGCCTCGCCGTCGAAACGCAGCGCGTGGCAGCGTCCCAACTGGAATGGCGGTTTGTTTTTGGAATGCTCGTCTGTGCTGTCTTTGCTTCTGGACTGCTCGGTCCCGGAACTCGCCGCTTCGCCCGGCGTGTCTTCATTGGTGTTCCACACGTCGCCGGCGAACGCCTGGATTGCGGCGGTTGGCAAAAGCGCGCACAACTCGGTGAGATGCGTGCAGCCAGCCGTGCCGGCCAGCAAACGGGCAGCATCGCGACGGAAGTTGTGGAACAGATTGAGCCCGATGAGGGCACGGTAGGCGGGATTGCTGGCCTGGCACAACCCTGGATAGGGCACCCAGTCGGACGACGCTTCGGCGTCGACGACGTTGAGCTTGCGATCGATGGTGATGCGAAGCCAGAGTTCATGGATCGGCTGACCATTGGGCCGGACGCCCGACGCAAGCACCACATCGCGCGGTTTTTCGTCGGTCAAGCACGCTTCCACATCCCACAGGCCATCGGCTCGCTCATAGGCTTCCGCTCTGATTGCGCGACGATGGCGCAACTGACGGGATACTGGCGGGGAGAGCGGCATGCGGGAAGGAAAGGCCGGATTGGAAAACCCACGAATTTTAGCATACTGGGTATTTGAGACAGGCCGGAATGCGCAGGGCCGCCCAGCAGGCCGGAGAGCGCGGCAGACGCTATCTCAAAGTGGGAAGCGCACAGGTATGCGGCACGCGCTGTGCGCCAACCGGGATGACGCAGCTAGCCGCCGCATCACTCCTCGTCGAACCCTTTGAGAATTTTGCCAATCGTCGCGCCCGAGAAACCGCGCGATGCCAGAAAGCGCGCCTGCTTGGCCCGCTCGGCGGCAGTTTCTGGAAGCCGGTCGAATTTTTTCCGCCAAACGGCTTGGGCGCGCGCCAGTTCGGTCTCGCGCAGTTGCGCACTGGCTTCTTCGACCAGTGTTTGGTCGACCGCATGCTGCTTCAATTCGCCCACGATCCGGCTCGCGCCCAAGCGCGACGAGCGCCGATGGATCAGGCTTTCGGCAAAACGCGAGTCGGACAGCCAGTTTTCGGCTTCCAGCGCATCGAGCAAGGTATCGAGCGAATCGGTTTCCTCGACGAACGGCTTCAGCTTGCGTGCCAGTTCGGAGCGGCTGTATTCACGCCGGGACAAATAGCCGAGCGCACGTCCTTTTAGCGAACGGGCCGGACGTTGGGATTTTTTTGCCTCGTCCTGTTCCGGCTTCGCCTCGCCAAGCGTGCGGCGCGAGCGGGTATAGGTGGTTTCGGACGGGTCCGCGTCAGCCTGCGCGGATGGATCAGATTGCGGCTGGCGACCTGCGGCGCGATCGTGCGCGTCGAATGATTCGAAGGGATCGGCTTCGCCGGCTGCGGCAAAGGGATCGGGATCTGATGTGTATGAGCGTCTGGGGGCAGCGTTGCCGGCAGGATCACGCGGCGAACGTGAGGTGGAACGCCCGAAAGAGCTTCCAGAAGACTTGCCGACCGATGAACCGGATGAACGACTGAACGAACTGCTGGAATTGCTAGACGACTTTCCCGACGACCGCCCAAACGACCGCGTAGACCGGGAAGTCGATGAAGAGGACGACGACTCGAACGAATCGTCGCCACCGTCACGCGGGCCGTCCGCGTTGTGTCCAGCGTTGGACGGCGTCCGGCCCTTGCGTATCACGTGCTGGTTACTCTTCTTCGCCCGCGACTTCAGCGGCCGCACCGGTCGCCACTTCCGCCATGGCGTTCACGCCCAGCGATTCGCGGATGCGGTTTTCGATTTCACGAGCGATGTCCGGATTTTCGCGCAGGAATTCACGCGCGTTGTCCTTACCCTGACCAATACGTTCGCCGTTGTAGCTGTACCAGGCGCCGGCCTTGTCGACGATCTTGGCCTGCACGCCGAGGTCGATGACTTCGCCCTGACGAGAGATGCCCTCGCCATACAGAATGTCGAAAATCGCTTCGCGGAACGGCGGCGCAACCTTGTTCTTCACCACCTTCACGCGCGTTTCGTTACCGATCACTTCGTCGTTCTTCTTGATCGAACCGATCCGGCGAATGTCCAGACGCACCGACGCGTAAAACTTCAGCGCGTTACCACCCGTGGTGGTTTCCGGGTTGCCGAACATCACACCGATCTTCATACGGATCTGGTTGATGAAGATCACGAGGCAGTTGGTGCGCTTGATCGTACCGGTGAGCTTGCGCAGCGCTTGCGACATCAGACGCGCTTGCAGACCCGGCAGCGAGTCGCCCATTTCGCCTTCGATTTCGGCCTTCGGCACGAGTGCCGCGACCGAGTCGATCACGATCATGTCGATCGAGCCCGAGCGCACGAGTGCGTCAGCGATTTCGAGCGCCTGTTCACCGGTGTCCGGCTGCGAAACCAGCAGGTCGTTGACGTTCACGCCGAGCTTGCCCGCGTACTGGATATCCAGCGCGTGCTCCGCGTCGATAAACGCTGCCGTGCCGCCGAGCTTCTGCATTTCGGCGACGACTTGCAGCGTCAGCGTGGTTTTACCGGACGACTCCGGACCATAAATTTCGACCACCCGGCCACGCGGCAAACCGCCGACGCCCAGCGCGATATCGAGGCCGAGTGATCCCGTTGAGACCACCTGGATATCTTCGACCGCCTCACCTGCGCCGAGCCGCATGACCGACCCTTTGCCGAACTGCTTTTCGATCTGCGCAAGCGCGGCAGCGAGTGCCTTGCTCTTTTCAGCAGTCAGTCCAGCCGAGCCTTTCTTGCTTTCTTCCATGAATCGTCCTTTGCTATGATGAACGGCGTCTGAGGCAGATGTGCAGCCCAGTTTTCACGGACAGCACACGAAACTCAGACACTGTATAAAAAAACAGTAGTTTTGGCAAGCGCGATTCTCATGCGAACGCGCATTTTTACTGTCGCGCTGCCCAACTACCCACAATAATTTTCGGAGACCGCTGTGCGCCGGGGGACACCCCAAGGTGCCGGCAAGGCCAGGCTTGCGCACCATGCGAATTCTGATTGCCGAAGACGACAGCATACTCGCGGACGGTCTGGTTCGATCACTCCGCCAATCGGCCTATGCCGTTGATCATGTGAAGAACGGCGTCGAGGCCGACACCGCCCTGTCGATGCAAACTTTCGACCTGCTGATCCTCGATCTGGGCCTGCCGCGCATGTCCGGGCTCGAGGTGCTGCGCCGCCTGCGCGCCCGCAACTCGACCGTGCCTGTGCTCATCCTCACGGCGGCGGACAGCGTCGACGAGCGCGTCAAAGGCCTCGATCTCGGCGCCGACGACTACATGGCCAAACCCTTCGCGCTGAACGAACTCGAGGCGCGCGTGCGCGCCCTGACCCGGCGCGGCGCGGGCGGCGGCCCGACGGTGGTGCGGCACGGCTCGCTGTCGTTCGACCAGGTTGGCCGGATCGCCTATGTCAACGAGCAGGTGATCGATCTGTCGGCACGCGAACTCGGTTTGCTCGAAGTGCTGCTGCAGCGGATCGGCCGGCTGGTGTCGAAGGAACAGCTCGTCGACCATCTGTGCGAATGGGGCGAAGAAGTCAGCAATAACGCGATCGAAGTCTACGTGCACCGGCTGCGCAAGAAGATCGAGCCGAGCGGCGTACGCATCATTACTGTGCGGGGCCTCGGATACTGCCTCGAGAAAGCCGCCCTGCCGTCGAACGTGAACGCGAACGTAAGCCCAAGCGCCAATCCGCCCGCCGAATCCGAGCCGCCCCCCTCGGCCGCGATGCCCGCGAGCCACCACTTCAAATAGAGGATCTCCATGTCCGCACGCGCAGATCGCGCCACGGCGCACGCGGCGGACCTCGACGAGGTGCGCGACGAGCGCTACGCCAATCCGTTCGCCCCGCCCGACGAGACCGAAGCCGCCGCCGAAGCCCGCCCACGCTCGCTGTTTGGCGAGATTCTCGACTGGATGCTGGCGCCGCTCCTGTTGCTATGGCCGATGAGCCTCGCGGTCACCTACCTGGTCGCCAAATCGATTGCCAACGGCCCGTTCGACCGCGCGCTCGAAACCGACGCCTACGTGCTCGCCCGCCAGATCCATCCGATCAACGGTGTGGCGGAGCTGTCGCTGCCCGACTCCACCCGCGACTTTCTGCGCGCCGACAATGTCGACAGCGTGTTTTATCAGGTGCTCGGTACGCGCGGCGAACTGGTGGGCGGCGAGCGCGACATGCCGCTGCCGCACGAGGAAGACCGGCCACCGCCGGGTCTCGTCGAATTCCGTGACGACGTGCTGCGCGGCAACGATATCCGTGTCGCCTATACGACCGTCGAGTTTCCGCAGACGCCCGGCGCCCAGCCGGTGCTGGTGCAGGTCGCCGAGACGCTCGACAAACGCAGCCAGCTTGCCAACGACATCATCAAAGGCGTGATCCTGCCGCAGTTCGTGATCCTGCCACTGGCGATCCTGCTGGTGTGGTTCGGCCTGTCGCGTGGACTCGCGCCGCTGCACGCCCTGCAGGCGCATATTCGCGCGCGCCGCCCGGACGATCTGTCGCCGCTCGAAGCCCGCCGCGCGCCGCCGGAAATCGAGCCGTTGGTGACGTCGTTCAACGATCTGCTGACGCGCCTCGAACAGAACATGGAACTGCAGAAGCGCTTTATCGCCGACGCCGCGCATCAGATGAAAACGCCGCTTGCCGGCCTGCGCACCCAGGCTGAGCTCGCGCTGCGCCAGGATGCCTCCGAGGAAGTCCACCGCTCGCTCGAACAGATCGCCACCAGCTCCGAGCACGCGGCGCGCCTCGTCACCCAATTGCTGGCGCTGGCGCGCGCGGAGAACCGGATGTCGGGCCAGATTTTCACGCCGGTCGAGGTGACCGAAGTAGCGCGCAGCGCGGTGCGCGACTGGGTTCAGGCCGCGCTTGCCAAGCAGATGGACCTCGGTTATGAAGCGCCCGAAAAACCGGTTGAAGTCGACGGCAATCCGGTGATGCTGCGGGAAATGCTGTCGAATCTGATCGACAACGCGATCCGCTACACACCGCCTGGCGGGCGGATCACCGTGCGGGTGCGGCACGACGTGTCCGCGCGACTCGTGCATCTGGAAGTAGAAGACACCGGGCTCGGCATTCCGGTGGCTGAGCGCTCGCGGGTGGTCGAGCGTTTTTACCGGATTCTCGGCCGCGAAGGCGACGGCAGCGGCCTCGGGCTTGCGATCGTCCGCGAGATCACGACGATGCACGGCGGGGAGATGAGCATTGACGATAACGTCTATCAAACCTCCCCGCGGCTTGCCGGAACCCTCGTGCGTGTCAGCTTGCACGTGCTCGAACGGGCACGGGACTTACCCTAAGAGCGCAAAAACCCACGCTGATCCGGCGCCATATTGAGAGACGTTTGTCAAAAATTATAAGAACTTAACCGCCAGTTGCTGAATTTTGATGGGATTTCCCTCCGCACACCGGAAACTGCCATTTCACCCCTCCACGTCAGTACGCCGTAAGTTTCCACTCCAATAATCGGTTTCACGGGAACGCCTTTGCCGGCGGACCGCGTGCACATATCAATATTGGAGACAACATATGGCTACCGTTGGCGGGCAAATCTCGCACGTGCCAATGACGAAAGAAGAGAAGCGGGTGATCTTCGCGTCGTCGCTGGGTACGGTTTTCGAGTGGTACGACTTCTATCTGGCCGGCTCACTCGCCATCTTCATCAGCAAGAGCTTCTTCTCCGGCGTCAATCCGACTGCCGCTTTCATCTTCACGCTCCTCAGCTTCGCCGCAGGTTTCGCAGTTCGGCCGTTCGGCGCGATCGTATTCGGCCGCCTCGGCGATATGGTCGGGCGCAAATACACGTTCCTCATCACGATCGTGATCATGGGTCTGTCGACCTTCCTGGTCGGCTTCCTGCCCGGCTATGCGTCGATCGGCATTGTGTCGCCAGTGATCTTCATCGCGATGCGGATGCTGCAAGGCCTCGCACTCGGCGGCGAGTACGGCGGTGCGGCCACCTACGTCGCGGAACATGCGCCGGCGGGACGCCGAGGCTTCTACACCGCATGGATCCAGACGACTGCCACGCTCGGCCTGTTCCTCTCGCTGCTGGTGATTCTCGGCGTGCGCACGGCCATGGGCGAAGACGCGTTCGGCGCATGGGGCTGGCGCATTCCGTTCATCGCGTCGATCATCCTGCTCGGCGTGTCGGTGTGGATTCGTCTGCAACTGCATGAATCGCCGGTGTTCGAGCGCATCAAGGCCGAAGGCAAAACCTCGAAGGCGCCACTGTCCGAAGCGTTCGGTCAATGGAAGAACCTGAAGATCGTGATTCTCGCGCTGATCGGCCTGACCGCCGGCCAGGCCGTGGTCTGGTACACGGGTCAGTTCTACACGCTGTTCTTCCTGACGCAGACGCTGAAGGTCGACGGCGCGACGGCCAACATCCTGATCGCGATCGCGCTCCTGATCGGCACGCCGTTCTTCCTGTTCTTCGGCTCGCTGTCGGACCGCATCGGCCGCAAGCCGATCATCATGGCCGGCCTGCTGATTGCTGCCTGCACGTACTTCCCGCTGTTCAAGGCGCTGAGTCACTACACGAACCCGGCGCTGGAAGCGGCCACGGCGAAGTCCCCGATTGTCGTGATCGCGAACCCGGATGAGTGTTCGTTCCAGTTCAATCCGGTCGGCACGGCGAAGTTCACGAGCTCCTGCGATATCGCCAAGAGCGCGCTCTCGAAAGCCGGCTTGAACTACGAGAACGTCGCCGCGCCTGCCGGCTCGCTAGCGGAGATCAAGGTCGGCGATACGGTGATCAACACGTATGACGGCAAGGCCGCCGACGCCAAGGACCAGGGCAAGGTGTTCGACAAGACTCTTGCGACCACGCTGAAGACCGCCGGCTATCCACCGAAGGCCGATCCGTCGCAGATCAACTGGCCGATGAGCGTGGTGATCCTGACGATCATGATGATCTACGTGACGATGGTCTACGGGCCGATTGCGGCGATGCTGGTGGAGATGTTCCCGACGCGCATCCGCTATACCTCGATGTCGCTGCCGTATCACATCGGCAATGGCTGGTTCGGCGGCTTCCTGCCGGCGACCGCCTTCGCGATCGTGGCGGCCAAGGGCAACATCTACTCGGGGCTGTGGTATCCGATTGTGGTCGCGCTCATCACGCTCGTGATCGGCGTGCTGTTCGTGAAGGAAACCAAGGACTCGGACATCTACGCGAAGGACTGAAACGCCTGACAGTCCGGGCAATTTAAAAAAGTTGCGGGCCGGGGGTTGACAGCCTCCGGCCCTATCCTCATAATCTCGCTTCTTTCGGCGAATTAGCTCAGTTGGTTAGAGCGACGGAATCATAATCCGCAGGTCCGGGGTTCGAGTCCCTGATTCGCCACCAGTTGCAAGAAGAAGCCGCTGATCCACAAGGTCAGCGGCTTTTTTGTTTTGGCTTTCCCAAACAGCAACTTCAAGGAGGTTTCTTGATGACGTTCCGTACCGCCGCGCTTGCCGTGGCCACCGCATCCAGCACGCTTCTCGCCGCCGCATCGCCGCTCTCCGCCAACGCCCAGACGCCGCCCGACAGTCAGTGGCGCGCCAGTTCGCTCACGCTCTCGACCTTGCTGCAGGACGGCTACAAAATCGTCGCCGTTGTGAACGGCGTGCGCGGCAACGCCGGCCCAACCGACACGATCTTCGTTCAGCGCGATCAGAGCGCGTTCAAATGTCTCGACCCGTCGTCGTCCGATGCGAAATCGAAGGCTGCGTGCTTCGAACTGGTTCAGCCGTCGGGTGCTGCCCCCGAATCCAAATAGACGGATGACTTTGCACAATCGAGCCATCGGCTTTAACGCCCGCAACTAAAAAAGGAGCTGGCTTGCGCCAGCTCCTTTGCAGTGTCTTAGCCCGGTGCTGCCCTAACAAAAACGGCCAAGCCCCACACTCACCGATCCACCAGTCGGCTGAGATTCCCGCGCACCCGTTGCAGCAGCGCGATGAGCTGCTTCGCTTCTTCGTCGGTAAAACCGTTCAGCGCTTCGAGCGCAACTTCATCGCCCACTTTGCGGGCCTTGCCGAGCGTGCGCTCGGCCTTCGGTGTCATGCGCACCTGGCGTTCGCGGCGATCCTCCGGATTGGCCGTGCGCTCGATCCAGCCGCCCTCTTCCATCCGGTCCAGCAGACGCCCCGCCGAAATCGGCGCGACTTCGAGCAGGTCCGCGAGCCGCGCCTGATTGACGTCGCCGTAATGGGCGAGATTGGCCAGCACGCGGCACTGCGCGCGCGTCAGATCGACCGATGACTTCGCGAGATCGTCGAAACGCTTGCCTGTCAGGCGGCCGACGTCGGAAATCAGAAAGCCGAAGCGCTCTTCGAGTTGGGTAGTCATGCGCCGATTATACGAAAGGGTTTCGTTTGTCATCGTCGGAATGGCTGCAAAACCGGCGCAGCGGGCGTAATTCAGGCTCCGCATAAATCCTGGTGGGCGGATGCATTTGCAGCCAATATAATAAGCATGCTTACTATATCGAAGGTCCTGCTCTCCCATGTCAACCGACTCCGCGTCGACGAGCGCCGCCCCGCTCAATCGGCCGATGATCACCGTCTCGATCATGCTCGCAACGCTGATCCAGACGCTCGACAGCACCATCGCCAACGTCGCACTGCCGCACATGCAAGGCACGCTGTCGGCGTCGCAGGATGAGATCACGTGGGTGCTGACGTCGTACATCGTCGCGGCCGCGATCGCCACGCCGCTGACCGGCTGGCTATCCGACCGGCTGAGCGTCAAGCGGCTGCTGATCTTCGCGATCGGCGGCTTCACGGTGGCCTCGGCGCTATGCGGCTTGTCGGAAACGCTGACGCAGATCGTCGCATCGCGTTTGCTGCAGGGGATTTTCGGGGCCTCGCTGGTGCCACTGTCGCAATCGATCCTGCTCGACATCAATCCGCGCGAAAAGCAGGGCCAGGCGATGGCGGTGTGGGGTATGGGCGTGATGGTCGGACCGATTCTCGGGCCGACGCTCGGCGGCTGGCTCACCGATAGCTACAACTGGCGCTGGGTGTTTTTCATCAACGTACCGATCGGTGCGTTCGCGCTGTTCGGCGTGGCGACCTTCCTGCCCGCGCGTGAACCGAAGCACGATGCGAAGTTCGACGCATTCGGCTTTGCCACCCTGGGTCTCGCGATCGGCGCGCTGCAGGCGATGCTCGACCGCGGCGAGCAACTCGACTGGTTCGGCTCGAATGAGATCGTCATCGAGGCGCTACTCGCGGCGATCAGCTTCGCGTTCTTCCTCGTGCATACGGCCACGGTCGGCAAGAAATCGTTCTTCAAATACGAATTGCTGAAGGACCCGAACTTCGCCACCGGCACGTTCTTCATCTTCGTGATCGGCGCGGTGATGTATGCGACGCGTGCGTTGCTGCCGCCGATGCTGCAAAACCTGATGAACTATCCCGTGGCGACCACGGGTCTCGTCACAGCGCCGAGCGGCGCGGGAACCATGGTGGCGATGCTGTTCGCCGGACGGCTATTGAAGCGGATCGACGCGCGGCTTCTCCTGCTCGCCGGCTTCCTGATCTCCGCGTTCGCACTGTGGCAGATGATGCAGTACACGATCGTGTTGTCGGAATCGGACATCATCTGGCCTGGCGTGATTCAGGGCTTTGGTCTCGGCCTCGTGTTCGTGCCATTGAGCGCGCTGACCTTCTCCACGCTCACGCCCGAACTGCGCGCGGACGGCACCGCGACGTACAGCCTGATGCGCAATATTGGCAGCAGTATTGGCATTTCGATCGTGCAGACGCTGATGACCCGCAACACGCAGGTCTCGCATGCCGACCTCGCAGCGAATGTCACGCCGTTCAATCCGGCAATCCAGCCGATGCTCAATAGCGGCTCGAATTACGACCTGGCCGCGCTGAATGCGTCGATTACGCAGCAGGCGTCGATGATCGCGTATCTGAATGACTTCAAGCTGATGTTCGTGGCGACGCTACTGGTCATTCCACTGCTGCTGTTGATCCGACCAGCGCGCCAGGCGCCGGATGCATCAGTGGCGCACGCGGCGATGGATTGAGCATGATGATGGCGTCAAGCGGGAGCGGCAGAGCTTTCGCGCCACGCTCACGCTTCGATTCTCCCTCGCGTCACGCCCAGCAATCCGGCCATTGCCTCTCGCGCCGCCGTTGCATCACGGTCGCGGATCGCTTCGAACACCGCCGTGTGTTCGGCCAGCGACGCATTGAACACGTCCGCGCGTTTCGCGTTCAGGCGGAGCTGCGCTTCCAATGTGCGCTCGATCAGCGTGCCGAGCGGAATCAGCAATTCGTTGCTGCAGGCCGTCAGCACGCTTAGATGAAACTGCAGATCGGCGCGCACCCATTCATCGACGTTACGCGCCCCGACCATCGACGCATGCGCTGCCGCGAGCGCATTGAAGGTGCCGTCCGTATGCGAGGCCGCCGCCAGCCCCGCCGCGTACGGCTCGATCATCTCGCGCATTTCCTGCAGCTTGAGCGCAAAGGCCATCGGTTCGGCGACGCGCGAATACCAGTCGAGCACATCGACATCGAGCAGATTCCATGCATGTTTCGGCCGCACCCGCGTGCCCACCCGGGGACGCGATTCGATCAGCCCTTTCGACGTCAGCGTACGCAGCGCTTCGCGCAACACTGTCCGACTCACGCCGAAGGTGTCCATCAACTCCGCCTCACGCGGCAGGATCGAATCGGGCGCGTAGTCGCCGCGCAGAATCGCGGTCGCCAGCAGATGGGCGACGCGCCCATGCAGATCGTGCTGAATAGCTTTCTCCCAGCGGCCTCTCGGCGCTATTGATATTGGACCTGAGCCCGGAACGACCGCGATTATCCGGTATCTCCACTTGCCAACTTCTGAATTCAGCGCCGTTGCCGGGTTGGCATGCTCGGCGGCGTTCAGTTGCGACCTCGTCGTCGCCAGCCACTATTTGGCCAATAGTACTATTAATAGTACTTAATCGCACTTTTGTTGTAGCATGTGAATCCTCGAAATTGCCCGCACACGCAGGCACCCAAGCCGCAAGGAGACACACATCATGAAAATCACCAAGCTCGAAACCTTTATCGTCCCGCCGCGTTGGTGCTTCCTGAAGATCGAGACGGATGAAGGCATCGTCGGCTGGGGCGAGCCGGTGGTCGAAGGCCGCGCGCATACGGTGGCCGCCGCCGTCGAGGAACTGTCCGACTATCTGATCGGCAAAGACCCGCTGCTGATCGAAGATCACTGGCAGGTGATGTATCGCTCGGGCTTCTACCGCGGCGGCCCGATCACCATGAGCGCGATCGCCGGCGTCGACCAGGCGCTGTGGGACATCAAGGGCAAGCATCATGGCGTGCCGATTCACGCGCTGCTCGGCGGCCAGGTGCGCGACAAGATCAAGGTGTATTCGTGGATCGGCGGCGACCGTCCGAGCGACGTCGCAAACAATGCTCGCGCCGTGGTCGAACGCGGCTTCAAGGCCGTGAAGATGAACGGCTCCGAAGAGTTGCAGATCATCGACACCTTCGACAAGGTGCAAGGCGTCATCAACAACGTCGCCGCCGTGCGCGAAGCGGTGGGACCGAACATCGGCATCGGCGTGGACTTCCACGGCCGCGTGCATAAGCCGATGGCGAAGGTGCTGGCCAAAGAACTCGACCCGTACAAGCTGCTCTTCATCGAAGAGCCGGTGCTGTCGGAAAACGCGGAAGCCTTGCGCGACATCGTCAACCAGACCAACACGCCGATCGCTTTGGGTGAACGTCTGTATTCGCGCTGGGACTTCAAGCACATCCTGTCGGGCGGCTACGTCGACATCATCCAGCCGGACGCGTCGCACGCGGGCGGGATTACCGAATGTCGCAAGATCGCCTCGATGGCCGAGGCGTACGACGTCGCGCTCGCGCTGCACTGCCCGCTCGGCCCGATCGCTTTGGCCACCTGCCTGCAGATCGACGCAGTGAGCTACAACGCGTTCATCCAGGAACAGAGCCTGGGCATTCACTACAACCAGGGCAACGACCTGCTCGACTACATCAAGAACCCCGAAGTCTTCAAATACGAAGACGGCTTCGTATCGATTCCGCAAGGCCCGGGCCTCGGCATCGAAGTGAACGAAGAGAAGGTGCGCGAGATGGCGAAGGTCGGCCACCGCTGGCGCAATCCGGTGTGGCGCCATGAGGATGGCAGCGTCGCGGAATGGTAATAGCCGGCGCGCACGTTACGGCAGACGTAGCGTGCGCCGTCTCAGTTACGTAACACCACGGACCGAAGCCGCCGGAATACGCCCTTTCCGGCACTTTTCCGGTTTGATCGCATCACCCGCAAAGCCTTATCCATAAAGGCTTTCAAGCCGTTTGTTCGGCATCAGACATACGCATGGCCCGCTCCTTGCTCAAATGCATTCAGAACGACAAATGCATCGGGGAACATCATGGGCGAATTCCTTCCAGACTATCTGATCCGCGAACAGGCCGCCGTCGGCGCGCTGGTGGTGTTCGGCGTGCTTCGCATCTTCGGCGCGATGCTCGCGTATGAACGCGGCTGGCGCATCTCGGTAGTCGAAAAATGCTTTATCGCGGCCGCGGTGCTGTACTGCCTGCCGCAACTCTTCGACCTGCTCACCCACATGTATGGCTCGCGTGCCGCCGGCGCGGAACTGGAAGGCAAAGCCGCGGGCTGCGCGATCGCGCTCTTCTGCGCGCCGATTCTCGGACACCGGCTCGGCCTCGAATGATCGGTTTCGTCGAACGGACGCTCATCATGCGACTGCGAAAGAAACCTGCGAGCCCCGCGAAGCCTGCCTACCGGGCCGGCGACGTCCTGACGCTCAAATCCGGTGGACGTCCGATGACCGCCACCTGGAGCGGACCGGTGCTGTTCGCGCCGGGCAACTGGTTGATCTGCCAGTGGTTCGGCAACGACGGCGAACTGCAGCAGGAAATGTTTCCGGAAGAGACGCTGGAACGGGCGCACAACGCGTTCACCGCCTAGAGGGCAGTAACGGATCAGCCGGCCACCGCCGGGCGACCGTGTGTATTGCGCCGCACGCCTTTGCTGTGCGGCGCTTTTTTTAGCCTTAACTGCCCAACGCGGCGAATGCCGGCACGCTGTGCGACAAGACTGCCGCCGCGACAAACACACCGATTATCGCCAGCGCTTCGAGATACAGCACGTTGACGAAGGTATGCGCGTCCATCGTCGAGGCCGTGCGGCGCAGGCGCGGCAGCGCCGAGAAACGATTGAGCCCGCCGAGCACCAGCGCGAGCGCGACTAACGCAAGCTTCAGCGTCAGCACATGGCCCCATGTGCTCATCTCGATGGCTTCGAACGAGCCGCCCGAGCCACGCACGGCGTTGAAGATCCCGGTGAGCAGCACCAGCCCGACCGCCACCACAGATACGCTCGACACCTGGGTCGCCGTGCGGATCAGCATCCCGCGTGCGGTCGACGTGCCGAGCGCGGGCAATACCGCGAGCCCCGCCGCCATCGCCAGTCCGCCCCAGACGCTCGTCACCAGCACATGCAGCGTCTGCATGCCGATCGCCGCCGAAGCCGGACCGGCATCGGCCGCATGTCCGAGCGACGCCTTGCCTGCCGCGATCGCGATCACCGCGAGCCACAGCAGCGCATTGCGCAGCATACCCGTATGACTGGCCATGGCCGTGCCCAGCAGCACCAGCGCGCCGGCGAACGCCACGCTCCAGCCGTAACCGACATGGGTTTGCGTCAAGACAGTCGGCACCACGCCAATCGCCGCCGGCAACGCGACGCCGCTCATCGACGCCGCCTGATACAGCAGCCAGCCCAGGTCCGCGAGCACCAGCACGACGGATGCCGTCAGCATCGACCGTTGCGCGCGCAACCAGGCGGGCCGTGCGGGGTTGATCTTGCTCTGCGCGTCCTTGGCGAGCCAGGCGCTGAGCAGCGCCGAACCGACGGCAAACGCAAACGCGACATTCATGAGCGCGGCCATCGCGACCTGCCCGATCCACAGTCCGTCCATGCTCATTTGACGATGAACGCGAAGTTGCCTTGCGTACGGTGGCCGTCCGTGGCTACCGCGATCCAGTGCACCGCGTAGCGGCCGGCCGTCAGTTGCGGCAGCGCCAGGTGCATCACCTTTGCGTCACTTTGGTCGACTTGCGACGCAGCCGGTGCGGCGGGCTTGCCGCTCGCGTCGCTCAGTTCGATCCGGCTGAACGCCGGTTCGAGCGGCTCGGTGAAATGGATCGTCACTTCAGTGGCAGCGGCCACTTCGGCGTTTGCCGCAGGCTCGCTCGACACCAGATGCGCATGCGCGAAAGCCGTGGACGTCATGACCAGCGCCGCGGCGCCGAACGTCAACGCATGGAGCGCCGGACGGGAAAAATTGAATAGCTTCATGTAAGGCAGATAGCTCGTGGAAAGTAAAACGGTAGACGGTGAGCCGAAGGTCGTCCGCGTCGGACGGACGCCGGCGCGCCCGGAAGTGTACGCTTCGATGGCCGGCGCGCGCGTCGGTTCAACCTGCTTTGTTATGCAAGCCGGCATGAACGCAACATGCGTCCGCGATCCCGAGGATAGAATCGGGACGCCCGCTCCGCTTGCCAGCCAACGACGCGCGTCAAACTGTCGCATCGCTGTGACACCCGGAACCTTCTCTAATGTGGCAAATAGTCACCATCACCCTTCGATGATAGAATGCTGCGTCGCCGCAGCGCCGGCTGCCCTTCACACCGAGCCGCTCGAAGTTCGGTCAGGTCCCCGATTTTGATGGAGTTACGCGTGTCTTCAAGACGCATTTTCCGCCCGTTGCTTGCCCTTCTGCTGATCGGCTCCGCGGGTGTCTATAGCGCTGCGAAAGCGCAGACTCAACCGAAGGCCCCCGATACGATGGAAGCGCGCGTGCAAGGCTGCACGGCTTGCCACGGTTCGCACGGCCAAGGTACCGACAACGACTACTTCCCGCGTCTGGCGGGCAAGCCGGCCGACTATCTGTACAACCAGTTGCAGAACTTCCGCGAAGGGCGCCGCAAGTACCCGCCCATGAACTACCTCGTCACGTATCTTTCTGACGACTACCTTCATCAAATCGCCACGTACTTCTCGCAGCAACGCCCGCCGTACCCCACACCGGCCAAGCCGACCGTGTCGGCTAGCATCGTTGCGCGCGGCCAGCAGATCGTCCTGAACGGCGACGCATCCAAACAGATTCCGGCGTGCGCGGCTTGCCACGGCAAGGCGCTGACCGGCATGGAACCCGCTATCCCGGGTCTGGTCGGCCTGCATGCTGACTACATCAGCGCGCAATTGGGCGCATGGCGTTCGGGCTCGCGCCACGCCATCGCACCGGATTGCATGCACACCATCGCCACCCGCCTGACTGATGAAGACGTGAACGCCGTTGCTGCCTGGCTTTCCACGCAAAAGGCTCCACAAAACCCCGTGCCGGCTCCGGCCCGCTCGTTGAAGACTCCGCTTGCCTGCGGCAGCGAACCGCAATAAGGCACCGGGAGAGACACTCAAATGAAACGCAAGTCTTTGTTCGCCCTCTCGGCAGTCGTCGTCGTTGCGGCTGCCGCACTCGTTCCCGTCCTGTGGTCGGGCGGCGACAACCTGCATAACGGCACGGCCATGGCGGCAACGCCCGCCGACCAGGCCGCGCTGATCAAGAAGGGCGAGTACCTCGCCCGCGCCGGCGACTGTATCGCCTGCCACACGGTGCGCGGCGGCAAGCAGTTCGCCGGCGGCCTTCCCATGCTGACGCCGTTCGGCACGATGTTCACGCCGAACATCACGCCTGACGACCAGTACGGTATCGGCAAGTGGACGCAGGACGACTTCTACCGCGCCATGCACACGGGCCGCTCGAAAGACGGCAGCCTGCTTTACCCGGGCTTCCCGTTCACGAGCTACACGAAGGTCACGCGCGCCGACTCGGACGCGATCTACGCGTACCTGCGCTCGGTTACGCCGGTCAATGTGGCGAGCCGTCCGCACGAACTGAAATTCCCGTTCAACCAGCGCAACATGCTGATCGGCTGGCGCACGCTGTTCTTCCGCGAAGGCGAGTACAAGGCTGATCCGACCAAGTCGGTCGAATGGAACCGTGGTGCGTACCTGATCGAAGGCCTCGGCCACTGCGGCATGTGCCACACGTCGATCAACGCCATGGGCGGCCCGGTCAGCTCGGCTGCGTTTGCCGGCGGCTTGATCCCGCTGCAGAACTGGTACGCACCGTCGTTGACGTCGAACAAGGAAGCCGGCCTCGGCGACTGGGAGACCAAAGACATCGCCGATCTGCTGAAGACCGGTGTGTCGAACCGCGGCGCGGTGTTCGGTCCGATGGCTGAAGTGGTTCACAACAGCCTGCAGTACATGTCGGACGAAGACATCAACGCGATGGCCACGTACCTGAAGACGATTCCGCAGAAGAGCGAAGCGCCGGAACCGCTGCAGCTCGAAACCTCGGAAAAGTTCGGTGGCGAACTGTTGAAGCAAGGTCAGAAGATCTACGCTGACAACTGCGCGAAGTGCCACGCGGAAAATGGTCTTGGTATGCCGCCGGCCTTCCCGCCGCTCGCGAACAACCAGTCGATCCAGATGCCGTCGGCGGTCAACCCGATCCGTATGGTGCTGAACGGTGGTTATCCGCCGAGCACGGACGCCAACCCGCATCCGTATGGCATGCCGCCGTTCGCCCAGGCACTGTCGAACACGGAAGTGGCCGCCGTTGTGACGTACATTCGTATGTCCTGGGGCAACCACGGTACGGCTGTGTCGCCGCAGCAAGTGTCCGATCTGCGCTCGGCGCCGCTCGACTAAGCAGCGTCAGATGCACCTGGGGCGCGGCCTGCGAATCACGCGGCCGCGCCCTTCGTTTTTGCAGGACCGGTATCATGTGGGTATAAACCCTTATGAAACCGCGCAGGAGGAAAGAGCCGTGCATGTCGGTGAGCGTTTCAACAGCATTACCCATCTCGTCGGCGCCGTGCTGTCGGTGGCGGGGCTGGCTACGCTCGTGACAATGGGCGCGCTCGACGGCGACGCGTACAAGGTGGTGAGTTTCAGCGTCTACGGTGCGATGCTGTTCGTGCTGTATGCTATCTCCACGCTCTACCACAGCGTGCGCAACCCGCGTGTCAAAGCGGTTCTGCAAAAATGCGACCATTCGGCGATCTATCTGTTGATCGCCGGCAGCTACACCCCGTTCACGCTGGTCACTTTGCGCGGACCGTGGGGCTGGTCGCTATTCGGCGTAAGCTGGGGGCTTGCCGCTCTCGGCATCGTGCAGGAACTGACGCTCGGGCGACGCACCCGCAGCGTTTCGATGGTGTTGTATGTCTTGATGGGATGGCTCGCGCTCGTTGCCGTCCGCCCGCTGGTTCAAGCCTTACCGGCAGCGGGTACCGCCTGGCTCGTGGCCGGCGGGGTCATCTACAGCGCCGGCATCTACTTCTTCATCAACGACGAGCGCATCCGGCACGGACATGGTATCTGGCACCTGTTCGTACTGGCGGGCAGTCTGTGTCAATTCGTCAGTGTTGCGCGCTACGTCGCGTGACATCCCACGGCGGCGAAATGCAACTTAAGGCCAGTCAACGTGTCTTCATAGCGCGTTGAAGCATTCGGCACGCTTGTGAGCGTGCCGCCGATTTCTCTGCGACCGGAACTGGGCTTTGGCCTCGAACGCGCCATAGAGGCGTGTTCATGCCGTGCCTTACCCGCTGGTACCCGCCTGGGTCCATTGGGTGCCGTCTGGTGCCGTTCGCGAAACTGCATTGCAAAGAGCATTTATGTCTTTTGATTCCCTCGGCTTGTCCGAACCGCTGGTCCGCGCTGTACACGAACTCGGCTACACCACCCCGACTCCGATCCAGACACAAGCAATCCCCGCCGTGCTCAACGGCGGCGACCTGCTGGCCGGCGCGCAGACCGGCACCGGCAAGACCGCCGGCTTCACGCTGCCGATCCTGCAGCGTCTGAACACCATGCCCGCTGTCACCACGGCGTCGGGCAAGCGCGTTGTCCGCGCACTGATCCTCACGCCGACGCGTGAGCTGGCCGCACAAGTCGAAGAAAGCGTGCGCGCCTACGGCAAGTATCTGAAGCTGAAGTCGACCGTGATGTTCGGCGGCGTCGGCATCAATCCGCAAATCGGCGCGCTGCGCAGCGGCGTGGACATCGTCGTCGCGACGCCGGGCCGTTTGCTCGACCACATGCAGCAGAAGACCATCGACCTGTCGCATCTCGAGATTCTCGTGCTCGACGAAGCGGACCGCATGCTGGACATGGGCTTCATCCATGACATCAAGCGCGTGCTCGCGAAGTTGCCGCCGAAGCGTCAGAACCTGCTGTTCTCGGCTACGTTCTCGGACGAGATCAAGACGCTCGCCGACAATCTGCTCGACTCGCCGGCGCTGATCGAAGTCGCCCGTCGCAACACGACGGCTGAACTCGTCGCACAAAAGATTCACCCGGTCGACCGCGATAAGAAGCGTGAGCTGCTCACGCACCTCATCAAGCAACACAACTGGTTCCAGGTGCTGGTGTTCACGCGCACCAAGCACGGCGCGAACCGCCTTGCCGAACAGCTGACGAAAGACGGCATCAGCGCACTGGCGATTCACGGCAACAAGAGCCAGTCGGCCCGCACGCGCGCGCTCGCCGAGTTCAAGGACGCCACGCTGCAAGTACTGGTCGCAACCGACATCGCCGCACGCGGTATCGATATCGATCAGCTGCCGCACGTGGTCAACTACGATTTGCCGAACGTGCCGGAAGACTACGTGCACCGCATCGGCCGCACGGGTCGTGCAGGCGCATCGGGCGAGGCGATTTCGCTGGTGTGCGTCGACGAATTGCAACTGCTGAAGGACATCGAGAAGCTGATCAAGCGTCAGGTGCCGCAGGAAGTGATCGCCGGTTTCGAGCCGGATCCGACTGCGAAGCCGGAGCCGATTCTGCGCCGTGGCCAGGGTGGTGGTGGCGGCGGTGGCAATCGTCAGCCGCGCCAGAGCCAGGGTGCGCCGAAACGCGACGGTGGCCAGCGTGACGGCGGCCGCCGCGATGGCGCGTCGTCGGCCAAGCCCGCACAACGTTCGGGTCAGCGTCCGGCGAATGGTCAGCAACAGCCGAAGCCGCAAGGGGCGAAGCCGGCCGGTAACGGCGGCCAGCCGCGCCGCGACGGTCAGCGCCATGACGGTCAGCCGCGTGCCGCGGCGCACGAAGGTAGCGCCGCACAACATGCACCGCGCAAACCGCAGGCTGCAAAGCCGCAAGGCGGCAATCCGGGTGCGTTGCTGGGTGGCGCAAAGCCGCGCAACGACGCGCCGCGTGGCGGCCAGCCGACGCGCAGCGGTCAGCGCGGCCGTTAAGTTTCAAGCACTGCCGCTCGCTCGCCGTAGTCGCAGACTATCGGCTAGCCGCAGCGGCAGCCTGCTTCAGGTGCTCGATCTGCCGCTCCCATCGATCGAGCACCGCCTTCCCTTCCCCTTCCAGTTCAAACGTGATGCCGCTCGTCAGGCGCGCATAACGCACGCTCTGCGCCTCCGCTGTGTCGATCGAGCCGATGAGGTACACGAGGCCGCTGTCGTCGCCTGTCACGCCCGCTAACGGCGTCAAACGCAACTGCACCTGATAGAACGCCTCGTCGCAGACGAACGTCAGCGCGGCCCGGCCGTTTTGCGCGATCACGCGTGCCGCCCGAGCCTGCGGCCACAATGCGATGCACAGCGAGCGCGAATCCGGCGCGTACAACTCGCCGACGCCAAGCAGCGACGTGCGCACATGGCCGTTTGCATCGACGGTGAGCAGCGACGCGGTGAACCCCGTCTTGCTCGCCAGCGACGACCCGTCGAACAGCGTGCGAACGGCGTCGGGCCATTCGTCGAACACGTTCTGTTCAAGCGGACGGTCGGGTGAAGGAGAGTCGCTCATGGTATCGATCCAGTCAGTGGCGGATTGCCGAGGTTGCGAAGGCTGCCGAGGATCAATCATGCCTCGAAAAGCAAATGGCCCGCACAAGCGGGCCATTCATCTTCATCCATGCACCGTGCACTCAGCAGAAAAACATCAGCGGAAGAACACGTGCTGCGTGATCTTGGCGAGCGGATAATGCACGCCCGGCTGAATCTTGGCCGGCAGATCGAGCGGCTTAAGCAGCATCTTCACGCACATGTCCGCCGACAGATTGCGCCGAACCAGCGCATTGATGCGCGCGGCCCGTTCGCGGTTATAGGCCGAATCGTGCACGCGTTCCGGATAACGAATCGCGAAGACATGGCGCAAGGCGATCTCCGAGTCTTCGTTCTTGATCTCCATCACACGTCGCATCAACGCGCCGAGAACCGCAAGACGGCCATTGCCTTCGATCTTGTTGTACTTCTTGAAGAACTTGAAAAAGTGCTTGTAGTGACGGACTTCGTCAGTGCGAATGTTGTCGGTGATCTGCTTGAGCACGGGCTCGTCCGAACATTCGCCAATCGCGCGATACAGCGTTGCGGTACCCGTTTCCACTACACAGCGCGCAACCATCTCGAGCGCGCGGGTCTTTTCGAAGTCTTCGACCGAGCAGGTCAGCGAGTACTCCTCCATGAATTTGCGGAAGGCGGTGTCCCAATCGAACTCAGGCCAGACGTAGGCGATATACGTCTTGAGGGCCCGGCCGTGCTGCATTTCTTCCGGCTCCCATTCCTGGTTGAGCCAGGCCGACACTTCGGGGTCGCCGTCGAAGAACGTGCTCAGATTGCTGGTGTAAAGATCGGTACCGCTTTCGATGAACGAAGCGGCGCACAGCAGAAGCAGCAGGTCCTCATTAGCGACGGCCTTCTGACGATCTATGCGGGTAAGGTCGATATCCTCGATCCGCCAGGGCATCACATGGTTCAGCTCAGTGTGCATTGTGTCTTTGCTCCGAAAACTGTATCGACTCGTGGAGCGCGCTCGAAACCGCCCACTATCGCAAGGGCGGTCCGCCGGGTCAGATACAGCGCCTTGATTAGAGTTAACCCCTTGTATCCTGCATCTTAGCCGGTGTTTCACAATTCTGCAGATAACCCAGCACAGACCATGCCGAACCGCCGCAGTTCAAATTTCACGGTAGTCGAATGCTTCAGTTGATTACAAGCGGCACACGCAAGGCACAAAAAAAGCCAGCTCGAGGAGCTGGCTTTGACTTGCAAAGACGTTTCACGTCAACTGCGGCAGGCTCGCTGCGAAGCACAACGGCCGTCGGTCACGCCTTCATGCGGGCTGAACGCCGTCCAGACGCCGGACGCGCCGCATACGCCACGCGACCACGACAAGCGACAAGCCTGATAGCACGGCCGCAACCAGAACGTAGTAACTTGGCGCCAGTTTGTCGCCGGTCAAGTGAATGAAGGTCTCGACAATCGTCGGCGCAAAGCCACCGAAAATCGTTACGCCGATGCTGTAACCGATTGAAAGACCCGTCGAGCGCACCTGCGTGGGAAAGATCTCGGACATCAGTGCGGGCATCGGTCCGGAATAAGCCGCCTTGAAAATTCCAGCGGTGCCTTGCAACAGCAGCAGCCAGCCAATCGTCGGATGCGACTGCAGCAAAGCGAACATCGGATAGATCAGCAAGCCCATCAGTATCGACGTCGTCAGCATGATGCGAATCCGGCCGATGCGGTCCGACAATGCGCCCATCACGGGCGACAGCAGGAACTGCAAGCCGCCATTGAGCACCACCACGCCGAACGACGCCGCAGCCGGCATGTGCAACTGCTTGACCGCGTACATCGGCATGTAGAGCTGCAACACATACACGCCGACCGTGGATTGCGCGACGATGCCCACGGCCAGCAGCAGATTCACCCACTGGCTGCGGAACGACGCGTCCTTCGCATCAGACGCCACCTGATGCTTGCTCGCGGACTCACGCGCTTTACGCAAGGCGAGAAACTCCGGCGTCTCGTCGAGATGCGAGCGGATGTAATAGCCCACCGGCCCGACCAGCAGACCAAAGATGAACGGAAGGCGCCAGCCCCAGCTATTGAGTTGCTCGGGTGGCATCCACGCGGTCAGGAGCGAACCGAAGGCCGCCGCGGTGATCGCGGCCAGTCCCTGGCTCGCGAACTGCCAACTCGCATAGTAGCCACGCCGTGACGCACTGTGTTCGACCATGAAGGCCGTCGCACTGCCGAACTCGCCGCCCACCGCGAAACCTTGCACGAGCCGCGCGAGCAGGATCAACACGGGCGCCGCAAGACCGATCGACGCATACGGCGGCATCACCGCCATCGTGAAGGTGCCGACCATCATCAGCGCGATGGCGAGCGTGAGCGCCGCCTTGCGGCCCTTGCGGTCGCCGTAGACGCCCAGCACGATGGCGCCCAATGGCCGCATCAGGAACGAAATGCCGAAGGTGGCAATGGCGAGCAGCGTCGAGAGCCACTCGTCCTGCATCGGGAAGAACTCTTTCGCGATGATGGTCGCGAAGTAGCCATAGACCAGAAAATCGAACCACTCGAGCGCGTTGCCGACCGACGACGAAAACACGATACGCCGCACCATCGCTTTGGAAAGCGGTGCGGACGTTGAGCGCGGGGATGCAGTCGCGGATTGCGACGCGGGGATGTTCATTTAGAACCCCGCTGCCAGGCCATCGCGACGGCTGTCGCTTGCCGCTACATAGCCGCGGTCCGGATCGTTGCGATCGAGCTTCCAGATGTACTGGCCGGAGCCGAAGTCCATGTACGGATCGTCGACCGACTTGATCGTGTGACCCAGCTTCTGCAATGCCTCGGCAGTCTTCGGATCGAGCGTCGATTCGATGTCGATCGTGAAGTCGCGGTTGACCTTCCAGCGCGGGGCGTCGCAGGCGGCCTGCGGCTGCTGACCATAGTCGAGCATCCGCACGATCGATTGCAGGTGGCCTTGCGGCTGCATATCGCCGCCCATCACACCGAAGCTCATCACCGCTTCCTGCTTGCCGTCCACCTGCTGCGTCAGGAACGACGGGATGATCGTATGGAACGGCCGCTTGCCTCCTTCCACCACGTTCGGCGACTTCGGGTCCATCGAGAAACCGCAGCCGCGGTTCTGCATGGCGATACCGCTATCGGGCACCACGATGCCCGAACCGAAGCCCATGTAGTTCGACTGGATGAAGCTGACCATCATGCCGCGTTCGTCCGCCACCGACATGTAGATCGTGCCGCCGGCCTTCGGCATGCCGAAGTCGAATTGAGTGGCGCGCTTGTGGTCGATCAGCTTCGCGCGCGACGTAAGGTACGCGTCGTCGAGCATCTGCTCGGGCGTGACTTCCATCGAGCGCGGATCGGCGACGTAGCGGTAGACGTCGGCGAATGCCAGCTTCATCGCTTCGATCTGCAAATGCTGCGACTCGACGTTATCGACGGCGAGCTCTTTCACGTCGAATTTTTCGAGGATGCCCAGCGCGATCAGCGCCGCGATGCCCTGGCCGTTCGGCGGAATTTCGTGCACGGTGTAGCCGCGATAATCTTTGCCGATCGGCTCGACCCAATCCGCTTTGTAGTTGCGCAGATCGTCGAGGGTCAACGCGCCGCCGCCTTCACGCGCAAACGCCGCGATCTGTTCGGCGATCTCGCCTTCGTAGTACGCACGCGGACCTTGTTCGGCGAGCTTGCGCAACGTCTTCGCGTGGCCAGGAAAGCGCACCAGTTCGCTGACTTCCGGCGCGCGGCCGCGCGGCATGAAGGTTTGCGCGAAGCCCGGCAGGTCCTTCAATTCGGGGACGGCTGCCGCCCATTTGTAGGCGACGATGCTTGCCACCGCATGGCCGCGCTCGGCGATCTCGATCGCCGGTTCCATCAGATCGGCGAACGGCAGCGAGCCGAATTTCTGATGCAGCGCCTCCCAGCCGGCGATCACGCCCGGCACCGTCACAGCGTCCCAACCGCGCTTGGGTTGTTTGGCAAGACCGTTTTCCTCGCCGTACTTGCGCCTGAAGTAATCGACGTTCCAAGCCGCCGGCGAGACGCCCGACGCGTTCAGGCCATGCAGCTTCTTGCCGTCCCACACTAGCGCGAAAGCGTCGCCGCCAAGGCCGCACGAGACCGGCTCGACCACAGTGATGGCGGCGGCCGCCGCGATCGCCGCGTCGACGGCATTGCCGCCTTTCCACAGCATCCGCAGACCGGCTTGCGCCGCGAGCGGATGCGAAGTCGAAACGATGTTGCGCGCGAATACAGGCAGACGCGGCGTCGGATAGGGGTTTTGCCAGTTGAAGCCAGTCATGTCGAACACTCTCGAAAGCGCGGTCCGGCGTGTTCTATAACGCCGGAACCCATGGGAAACGGGTAAGACTCAGGTAAAACTCGGGTAGCACGCGGGGTAAAACGCGGAGCCTTGGATTGCAGCGCGATCCGGCACAAAAAACAAATTCATTTATCAAATGAATAAATGCGTAAATGACCTGAATAGATCGCCGCACGGTCGTCCTGAATCCGAACCATGACGCATGAGTTGGCAGACAAGACGTGCGATGGTCTTACAATACCCCCACCCTCGTTCACGCATTACCCGTCTTCCGGCTCGGCTTCTTGCGTCGGCGGCGGGCAGCGCCGATAAAAACCCACGACCCGAGACACATGACCCGAGACCCCCGCCTGACTCTCAACGCCCGGCAACAGGAACTGCTGGAGTGGGTGCAACGCGACGGCTTCGTGACCGTGGACGACCTCGCGGCCCACTTCGACGTGACACCGCAGACGATCCGCCGCGACGTCAACTGGCTCGCTGACATGAACCTGCTGCGCCGCTATCACGGCGGCGCCAGTCTACCGACCAGTTCCGAGAACGTCTCGTACACGGCGCGTCAGCGGATGTTTCACGAAGAGAAGCGGCGCATTGCGGCGCTAGTGGCCACTCACATTCCCGATCAGGCGTCCCTCTTCATCAACCTCGGCACGACGACCGAAGAAGTCGCACGAGCGCTCAACCGGCATCGCGGCCTGCGCGTGATCACCAACAATCTGAATGTCGCCAGCATGATGAGCGGCTATCCGGATTGCGAAGTGCTGGTGACGGGCGGCATCGTGCGGCCGTGGGACAAGGGCATCGTCGGCGAACTGGCGATCGACTTCATCCGGCAGTTCAAGGTGGACTTCGCGATCATCGGGACGTCCAGCATTGAAACGGATGGCACGCTGCGCGATTTCGACACCCGCGAAGTGCGCGTGGCCGAGGCGATCATCCAGCATGCACGCACCGTGTTTCTCGCCGCCGACAACTCCAAATTCGGCCGTCCGGCACTCGTTCGCCAAGGTCACCTCGATCAGATCGACGCGCTTTTCACCGACGCCGCGCCACCCGCCGAGATGAACGAAACCCTCGCCGCCGCCAACTGCCAGGTGTATATCGCCGAGTGATCCCAGGCGACTTCCGCCATGTTGCAGTGCACGCGAAACTTCGAGTGAAATCAAGGATCTGGCCGCTGCTCCAAACCGCCGCTGCGAGTCCCAATTGTCAAAGGAAAAATTTACTGGGGCCCATTTGGTGTTTGACGGGCGGTTGACTACACTCCAGTTCCCCGGCGTCCGTTCCGCGTTACGCGGAGTGCCGGCAGCGTGAACCTGTCGTGATAGCCGCACCTCCCGCCTGATCCTTTAGCGGACTCCACTGGCATCGTGCCAGTCGCCTCCAAGGCCGTCCGCGTTTGCTTGACATGGAGAGAACGATGCTGAGTCCGCATGAATTCGCCACGTTGTTGCTCGTCAAGGACGCTCCCAATCAAGTCGACATGGAGCGAGAAGAACTCGACGCCTTGCTGGAACGCCAGCTTGTGCAACTCGAACGGCTCGCGTCGGGCAACGAACAATGGCGCGTAACCGAAACCGGCGACAGTGCGCTCCGGGCCATCAAGCGTTTTTCCTAGTACCCTTGATTACCAAGCAAAGCGGCCGCGTCAACGGCCGCTTTGTTGTGCCCAATTCATTTACACAGTAAATTGACGCGACGGACCTTCTTCCTTCGCGCATGCCAAAAACGCTCTCTTCCGACGACATCCAGCAATTCCGCGAAACCATGCGGCGCGTGGCCGAAAACGCGTTCGCCACGCGCGGCGCGCAAGGCGTGACGATGCGCGAACTGGCGAAGGAGCTGGGTTGCAGCGCGATGACGCCCTATCGCTACTTCCGCGACAAAGACGAAATCCTTGCGATGGTCCGCGCGGCGGCGTTCAACCGATTCGCGGCGCGGCTCGAAGCCGTGGCAAAGGAAGCACCCGCGACCGACCGCTCCGCCGTCAGCGACGCCTACGTGGCGTTCGCACTCGACGAGCCGCATGCTTACCGCCTGATGTTCGATCTGACGCAGCAGGATGGCGCCTATTCCGAACTTCAGGCCGCATCGCACCGCGCCTGGCGCATGCTCGGGGTGCACTTCGAGCAGCTCGTGGCCGCGGGTCTTCTGGAAGGGGATCCGGAATTGATCGGTTACGCGTACTGGGCGAGCCTGCACGGCTTCACCATGCTGGCGCTCGCCAATCAGTTGCCTTTGCCACAGGCGCAGCAAGCAGCAGGGAGCAACGCGCCGACGCGTGAGGCCGTGTTCGCGCAGATTCGCCGGATGTTGTGGCGGGGGGCGCAGCCGCAGCGCGGCTAGCCCCGGGTTGGTCTATCAAATCACGCAGCGCGAATAAGCTGGCGAAACGTTCTGGGTAGGAACAAGCAGGCGCGAAACTCAGCCCGCGCGCAAGGTCGGATCGGCCGCCGCGCGCCAGCTCAACGCTTTGGCTCGCTGGTCGGTGAAGAAGGTCACCCACTGATTGCGCACTTGCGGATCAGCACTCGCACCGAGGCTCGTGTAATGCTGTGCCAGCGACGCCTGAAACGCGCAGTAATCGTCCTTCGACAACTTGCCGCGCCGGTTCGCCACGTACGCGTCGAACAGCGTCACGTAGACGCCTTGCGCGTCGTTGCCGTAGTCGACCGTCTGGGCGCTGCACATCTGCTGCAACGATGCGAACGAAGGTGCGCCCGTCGTCCCGTTCAGGCTCGGCGAGCTGATGCATCCCGTCAGGAGCGCAGCGGCCCCAATTATCCAAAGTCCACGCATGAGTTCACCTCGAAATGGCTGCTGCCGAGAGTATTGTCCGTGGCCGCGCGTTACGCCACCACCTTAGCCAGGCACTAGAGGGGCGCTTAAGAAAACCGAACTTTACTTTTTCGAATATGTTCATTAAAGTTCGCAAACGAACACTATCGGTTCGATAGTTTTTCCAAACCAGTTTCCGAATACGACGCAGAGGACACAGCAGGTGACGCAAGGCTCGAGATACGATTTGCTCGTCGTGGGCGGCGGGATCAACGGCGCAGGCATCGCACGCGATGCGGCGGGCCGCGGCCTGTCAGTGCTGCTCTGCGAACAAGACGATCTGGCGGCCCATACGTCGTCGGCCAGCACCAAGCTGATTCACGGCGGCCTGCGCTACCTCGAATACCGCGAGTTCGGGCTGGTGCGCAAAGCCCTGCAGGAGCGCGAAACGCTGCTGCGCGCGGCGCCGCACATCATGTGGCCGCTGCGCTTCGTGATGCCGCACATGCCCGATCTGCGTCCGGCCTGGCTGATCCGCGCCGGCTTGTTCCTTTACGATCACCTCGCTAAACGCGAACTGCTGCCCGGCTCGCGCGGCATCGTGATGCGCAACCATCCGGCTGGCGCACCGCTCGTCGATTCGATCAAGCGCGGTTTCGTGTATTCGGACGGCTGGGTGAATGACGCGCGTCTGGTCGTGCTGAACGCGCTGGATGCGAAGGAACGCGGCGCGAAGATTCTCACGCGCACCAAGTTGCTGAGCGCGGTACGCGCCGGCGGCGAATGGCGCGCGCAACTCAAGCGTGACGACGGCACGATCCTCGACGTGCGCGCCGCGTCGATCGCGAATGCGGCCGGACCGTGGGTCGGCGAATTGCTGCATGGCGCGCTCGGCCGGGAAGCAACGCACAGCGTGCGCCTCGTGAAAGGCAGCCATATCGTCACGCGCCGTCTGTTCGAACACGATCACGCGTACATCTTCCAGAATCCGGACAAGCGGATCATCTTCGCGATTCCGTACGAACACGATTACACGCTGATCGGCACAACCGACCTCGAATATCGTGGCGACCCGTCGCAAGTGGCGATCAACGCCGACGAAACGCAGTACCTGTGCGATTCGATCAACCGCTACTTCAAAGAAAAGATCTCGCCGCAAGACGTGCGCTGGACCTACTCGGGCGTGCGTCCGCTGCTCGAGGAAGAAGGCGCGGACAATCCCTCAGCGGTTACGCGTGACTACTCGCTCGAACTCGACGCACCTGCGGGCGAAGCACCGCTGCTATCGGTATTCGGTGGCAAGATCACGACCTTCCGCAAGCTGGCGGAAGAAGCCGTCGACAAACTCGCGTACGCGCTGCAGAACGGCACGCCCTCGTGGACGGCCGGTGCGCCGTTGCCCGGCGGCGATATTCCGCAGGCCAACTTCGAGCGCTTCCTCGCCGGTTTCAAGCAGCAGAATGCATGGCTGCCCGCCGATCTGGCTCACCGCCTCGCGCGTGCGTACGGCACGCGTGTGAAAAACGTCATTGGCAACGCGCGCTCGGTGGCCGACCTCGGCCGCGCTTTCGCGCCGGGTCTCTACGAAGCCGAACTCACTTACCTGCGCGACACCGAATGGGCACGCAGCGCGCAAGATGTGTTGTGGCGCCGCTCGAAACTCGGCCTGCACGTCGAACCGGGCACGCTCGATTCGATCACACACGACATTGACGCATGGTTCGCCCGCGAACCGTTCCGACAGAGTGCCTAGCCGAACCAGCTAGTCAGGTCATTTAGCTGAGCCGCATAGCCGGACCACCCAGGTCAGGCTATCGCAACACGGCCTGGTTATGTGGATGAACCCGCGTGACCCGATTCGATTTTCACCCCCTCGGCTACTGACAAAGCCGGGACGCACAAGCTCGAACTGTTGCAACCCGCTTGAACCAACACGCCGTTCCCGTCGCCGGTCAGCAATCCGGCGATTCATAAAACACATGGAGAAGAGACAATGCAGGATCAGTACATCCTCGCGCTTGACCAAGGCACCACCAGCTCCCGCGCGATGCTGTTCGACCGGCTCGGCAATATCGTGTCGACCGCTCAGAAAGAATTCCAGCAAATCTATCCACGTCCGGGTTGGGTCGAACACGATCCGCAGGAAATCTGGTCAACGCAAGCCGGCGTCGCCGCTGAAGCGGTCACGCGAGCCGGCATGAACGGCACGTCGATCGCGGCGATCGGCATTACCAATCAGCGTGAGACCACCATCGTGTGGGACCGCGAAACCGGTCATCCAATTTATAACGCGATCGTCTGGCAAGACCGCCGCACCGCCGACTTCTGCGACCAGCTCAAAGAGCAAGGTCTCGAAGAAAAAGTCCGCGCAAAAACCGGTCTGCCAATCGACTCGTACTTCTCGGCGACCAAGATCCGCTGGATTCTCGACAACGTCGAAGGCGCACGCGAAAAAGCGAAGCAAGGCCGCCTCGCCTTCGGCACGGTAGATAGCTGGCTGGTGTGGAATTTCACCAAGGGTGGTCTGCATGTTACCGACGTGACCAACGCGTCGCGCACGATGCTGTTCAACATCCACACGCTGAAGTGGGACGACGAACTGCTCGAAGCGCTCGACATTCCGCGCAACATGCTGCCGGAAGTGCGTGCCTCGTCGGAAGTGTACGGGCCGACCAAGACCACCGTGTTCGCCTCCAAGATTCCGCTCGCGGGCATCGCCGGTGACCAGCACGCGGCGCTGTTCGGCCAGATGTGCACGGAGTCGGGCATGGTGAAGAACACCTACGGCACCGGCTGCTTCCTCGTGATGAACACCGGCGGCAAGCCGATCGAATCGAAGAACAATCTCGTCACCACCATTGCGTGGCAGATCGGCGACCAGATCAACTATGCGCTCGAAGGCAGCATCTTCATCGGTGGCGCGGTGGTGCAATGGCTGCGCGACGGCCTCGGCATCATCAAGAACGCAGCCGAGATCGAAACGATGGCGCGCAGCGTGCCGCATAGCGATGGCGTGTATCTGGTGCCCGCATTTGCAGGCCTCGGTGCGCCGCACTGGAATGCACGGGCTCGCGGCACGCTGTTCGGCGTGACGCGTGGCACGAGTTCGGCGCACATTGCCCGCGCCGCGCTCGACTCGATCGCCTATCAGTCGCTCGACGTGCTGAAGGCAATGGAAGCCGACTCCGGCATTCGCATCGGCGAATTGCGTGTGGACGGCGGCGCTTGCGCGAACAATCTGCTGATGCAATTTCAGGCGGACATTCTCGGCGTCGACGCTGTGCGTCCGAAGGTATCGGAGACAACCGCATTGGGCGCGGCATATCTGGCCGGTCTCGCGGTCGGCTACTGGAAAGACGTGAACGAACTGAAAAGCCAGTGGGCCCTCGATCGTCGTTTCACGCCTGCCCTGCCGCACGCCGAAGTCAAGGAGTGCCTCGACGGCTGGCAGCGCGCGATCCGCGCCGCGAAGGCCTGGGCCGACACGCCCTGATTGCCGTTCATCGGTTCCTAAGACACCTTTCGACATAACGAAGCCGCCTATCCAGCGGCTTCCCTAACAACTATATTTCGGATACCCAATCATGTCTCCTTACATTGCGGAATTCATCGGCACCGCACTTCTGGTGCTGCTCGGCAACGGCGCGGTTGCCAATGTGCTGCTCGCGCGCACCAAGGGCAAAGGCGCGGACCTGATCGTGATCGTGATGGGCTGGGCGATGGCCGTGTTCATCGCTGTGTACGTCACGGCATCGTACAGCGGCGCGCACCTGAATCCTGTGGTCACGATCAGCCTCGCGCTGGCAGGAAAATTCGCGTGGGCCAAAGTGCCGGGCTACGTCGCGGCGCAGATGCTCGGCGGGATGGCGGGCGCACTGCTCGTGTGGCTCGCGTATCGTCAGCACTTCAACAAGGAAGGCGATGCAGACGTGAAGCTCGGCGTGTTCTGCACGTCGCCCGCAATTCGCAGCGTGCCGCATAACCTGCTCACCGAAATGATCGCGACTTTCGTGCTGATTCTCGGCGTGCTGTATCTCGCTTCGCCGCAAGTCGGCCTCGGCGCGCTCGACGCGCTGCCGGTTGGCCTGCTGGTGCTCGGCATCGGTATTTCGCTCGGCGGCCCGACCGGTTACGCAATGAGCCCCGCGCGCGATCTGTCGCCGCGTCTGATGCACGCGCTGCTGCCGATTCCGGGCAAACGCGACAGCGACTGGCGTTATTCGTGGATTCCGGTGTGCGGTCCCTTGCTGGGCGGCGCGGCGGCAACAGGGCTGTATTTGTATCTGCACGCGCACTGATTCTGCAGCGCACGTGGGTGCGTATTTAGGGCCCGCACGAGGCACACTAAAGGCTCACTAAACGCGGTCCCACGGCGCAAATTAGCGCCGACGGCAAGCGACGGCGCCGCGCATGCGGCGCCAAAGCACGTATCATGATGCTTTCAATCTCCGCGCATGAGCTTGCAACTGTCTTGCTCGCGTGCCTCTCGCTTTCCGTCTTAAAGCATGATCGACCACCTCATCTGTGACTGCGACGGCGTGCTCGTCGACAGCGAAATCATCGCTGACCGCGTAATGCTCGAAACGCTGTCCGCCACCTTCCCCGGCCTCGACTTCGAACCCGTCGTCAAGACGGCGTTCGGCCAGCAGACCTCGCGCTTTCTCGAAGGTATCGAGAAGTCGTTCGATATCACGCTGCCTGCCGATTTCTTTAATACGATCGAACACAACGTCGAGCTTGAACTCGCGGCGTCGCTCAGCCCGATCAACGGTGTGCGCGAAGCCTTACAACGCGTGACGCTGCCGGCCGCGGTTGTGTCGAACAGCCGGATGGCGCGCGTGAATGCGTCGGTGCGGCGCGCGGGTTTGCAGCAAATTTTCGGCGAGCGGATTTTCAGCGCCGAACAGGTCGCACGGCCGAAGCCTTATCCGGATGTGTATCTGTTCGCTGCAAAGACACTGGGCGTGGAGCCCTCTCGCTGCGTCGTCGTGGAAGACAGCGTGGCCGGTTTGAATGCGGCGCGGGCGGCGGGTATGAAGACGATTGCTTTCGTCGGTGCAAGCCATATCCCCGACGGTTACGCGGACGCCCTGCGCAAGATGGGCATGACACGCATCATGAAGCATATGGATGAACTGCCCGCGCTGGTCGAGGCCGGTGTGCGTGGGGAGTTTGGCGACGTGCAGTCTTAACGGGCGCAGCAATAAAAAAGCCGGCTGCAATAGCCGGCTTCAAATTCCTGAGAAACCCCGCGCTTTTCCGAGTGCGGTTTTTTTTCTAACGCATCAAACCTCATCCGCGACGCATTCGCGCGCCGTCGCCAGCGCCTCACGGAATTCCACCAGCTCGGCGATCGTCAGCATCGGCAGATTGTGTTGTTGAGCGAAGCGCTCCACATCCGCGCCGCGCGTCATCGTGCCGTCCGCGTTCATCAGCTCGCACAGCACGCCGGCCGGTTTCAGACCCGCGAGAATCGCCAGATCGACTGTGCCTTCGGTGTGGCCGCGACGCGCGAGCACGCCGCCGGGTTGCGCACGCAGCGGAAACACGTGGCCTGGACGCACGATGTCGGCAGGCTTCGCCGTATCGCTGATAGCTGAGCGGATTGTCGTCACGCGATCGAGCGCGGATACGCCGGTGGTCACGCCATCGCGCGCTTCGATCGAAACCGTGAACGCGGTGCCGTGACGGCTTTCGTTGTTGACAGACATCGGCGGCAGTTCGAGTGCGCGGATCTTCTCGTCAGGCAGGCACAGGCAGACGATGCCGCTGCATTCGCGAATCAGCAAGGCCATGGTTTCGACGGAAAGACGCTCGGCGGAAACGATCAGATCAGCTTCGTTCTCGCGGTCGTGATCGTCTTGCAGGACGACAGCGCGGCCATCGCGCATGGCTTGCAAGGCAGCGGCGATACGCGGCGGAACGGGCTCGGTGGCGAGCAGGGGAAGGTCAAGTGATGCGCTATCCGCAATCACCGACGGAGCAGGAAAAGTAGCAAAGGACATAGTTGAAACGCTCATCGCAAAAGTTGGGCGAAAAACGTTTCAGGGCATTGCAAACAGACAAAGACGCGCCGTTGAACGCCGCGCAAAGCGGCGCTCGCGCACCGCCCGAAACTCTGGCGGCAACACGGAAACGAACATGACTATCTGCACATCTTCTTCCATCCGGACTCTAACCGTCGGCTCTGGCTTCTCACCAGATCTGCTGACCCCGCTGCGCTTTCGATACGCTGAAAGCTGAACAAAGCGGGCGCTCGCGGGCTCACCGGCTCACGCTTTCGCGCTGCCGGCATACCGCCGGTGGGGAATTTCGCCCCGCCCTGAAGACGCACTGATTGCCGGATTGACCGGCCGGCAAAGAATACAACAGTCGCGCGAAACCTGCAGCGCAACCCCTACTGACTAGACGGACATCCCGGCTTCACCGCCGATTTTGACAGCACATCCGCCTGAAAAACTGCACTCGTCAAGCCGGTCAAACCGGCGCGGCCTGGCGTGTCAAATCGTGCTGCGCGGGCACATCCCAGCGCGGCGGCGTTTCCGCCTTCAACGTGACGCGAAACGCGCGCGCTTCGGTGTCGCCGGGATTGCGCAGGCTGTGCGGCTGGTCGGCATCGAACACGATCGCATCGCCCGTGGCCAGCAACTGGCGCTGGTCGTGCACGCTGACTTCCAGCGTGCCTTCGCTCACCACCAGATTCACCGTGGTGCCCGGCGCGCGGCGCGTGCCGGCCTCGGTGTGCAACGGCGCGATACGCAGCTCGTGAAACTCTGCGGCGGTCGGCTCGGCATCAGGATAGAGCGGCCGGGCCGAGTAGCGCCCATTCGAACTGACGAGCCGCGACGAACGCTCCGCCGGCAAATGCTCGAAGCCGTTGGTCGCATGACGCCGCAAGAACGCCGCCACCGAAACCTTCAACGCCGATGCCACTTTGCAGAGCACCTTGATCGACGGCACGCTGCGCGCCGACTCGATCTGCGCGAGCATCGCTCGCGAGACGCCGGAGGCGCGGGCCAGAGCGTCGAGCGAAAGTTGGCGCTCGGCGCGCAAACGAGCGAGATTCACGCCGACCAGATGTTCAAGAGCATCGAAAGGTTCAGCGGCACGCGGCGACGCATCGGTGTCAGCCGTGGGATCGCGAACCAGCGCAAGCGGGGAATGCATGATTGCCTCCAGGAGCGCCGCCGGACGGCGGGCAAGCGGTTAGTGGAAGCAAGATAGCACCGCGCCCCGCCGCGCCCAACGAAGTTATCTTCACACTGTTATCAGCATTGCGGAGGACGATTCTCGCAAAGCTTGTGCGAATTTTTCATATGGGCGTATTTGGGGCGGATGCGCTCACGCAGACTCAGGCGCTTTGCGCCACCGTCCTTGCCGGCGCATCCATCCGCGCCGCGAACCACGTGAGCAACAACGCCACCACGCTAACCGCCGCTGCGACCCACGGCAGCGTATCGAGCGAATGGCCATGATTGATCACCAGACCGCCGAGCCACGCGCCGCCCGCATTGCCAACGTTGAACGCACCGATGTTCAGCGTCGAAGCCAGATTCGGCGCGGCAGCAGCCTTCTCGACCACACGCATCTGCAACGGCGGCACCGTCGCAAACGCCGCAATGCCCCACACGAAAATGGTAATCGCCGCCGCCACCTGCGAGTGGCTGGTCCGCGCGAAGATCGCCATCACCACCGCGAGCGCCACCAGAATGCCCATTAGCGAAGGCATCAGCGCACGGTCCGCGAGCTTGCCACCCACGGTATTGCCGATCGTGAGACCGACGCCGAACAGCACCAGAATCAGCGTGACGCCACGCGGCGAGAAACCGCTGACCTGCTCGAGAATCGGCGCGATATAGGTGAACACGACAAACACGCCGCCGAAGCCCAGCACGGTCATCGCGAGCGCGGTCCAGACTTGCGGGTCTTTCAGCACGCGCACTTCGTGACCCAAGCCAACCGGGCCGGAATCATGGCGATTCGGCACCAGCAGCGACACGCCCGCCAGCGACAGCACACCAAACGCGCTGACGATCCAGAATGCCGCACGCCAGCCAAACTCCTGACCGACGAAAGTCCCGAACGGCACGCCGAGCACATTCGCGAGCGTCAAACCGGTGAACATCAGCGCAATGGCGCTTGCCCGCTTTTCAGCCGGCACGAGCGAAGCCGCTACCACCGCACCGATGCCAAAGAACGACCCGTGCGCAAACGACGTCACTACGCGCGCGATCATCAGCACCGAATAGCTGGACGCAATCGCGCACAGCGTATTGCCGACGATGAACACGCCCATCAGCAACTGCAACGCAAGTTTGCGCGGCATCTTGCTGGTGACCACGGCGAGCAGCGGCGCACCGACGGCGACGCCGAGCGCATAGCCGCTCACCAGCAAACCGGCCGACGGAATCGACACAGCCAAATCGCGCGCGACCTCGGGCAGCAAGCCCATGATCACGAACTCGGTCGTGCCGATCGCGAAAGCGCTGATCGCGAGCGCCAGTAATGGAATGGGCATTTTTCTACTCCAGGTTCTAAAGTTGAGCGTGTTAGCTACGGTGGGCGTTGCGCAGCGCCGTTACGAATTCGATGAGCACGCCCGGCGCGAGCGCGATAAACAACTGCTGCTCGGCTTGCTGCGGCCCCATCTGCGGCACTTCGGCAAGCTGATAAGGCAGCTCCGCCGCATGCACGCGCCGCAAGAGCGCCGCCCATTCGTCGGCACTTTCCAGCCGGAAGGCGACATGGTCGATGCGTGGCATGGCCCTGCCCGTTACGGCGGGCACCGTCGCATCGATCAGATGAATCGCCGGCCGGCCGTTCGCATACAGCCAGTAGCCGTCGATCGAAAACCGCGGACGCGCGCCCTCCGTCAGCCCGGCGACGTCGACGAAGAAAAGTCGGGCGGTCTCGAGATCGGCGGTGACGATCGTTGCGTGATCGAGTTGCATGGCGTGGGCTGCACGGAGCACAAAGGGTTTACGAGGAGTGCATTGTGAGCGGAACACGTCAATTTGATAATTGGCGTAGCATTTGAAACATTTTCAAATAACTTTGAAAGATCGCGATGGATAACCTCGGTGATATCCGCCTGTTCGTTGAAGCGGCGCAGCAGGGCAGCCTGTCGGCGGCCGGCCGCAAGATGGGCCTGACACCGGCCGCCGCCAGCGCGCGGCTGGCCAAACTCGAAACCGGGCTGAAAACGCGCCTGTTCGAGCGCACCACCCGTCAGTTGAGGCTCACGGACGAAGGCCGTCTCTACCTGAACTGCTGCCGCCAGGCGCTGCAATCGCTCGACGACGCCGAAGCCGCGCTGCAAGCCGGCCAGGGCGTGGTGCGCGGCAAGGTGCGGATCTCAGCGACCTCGGACTTCGGCCGCAACCTGCTGATGCACTGGCTCGACGAGTTCAACGCGCTCTACCCGGAAGTCACGTTCGCGCTGACGCTGTCGGACTCGCTGTCGAATCTGGTGCAGGAAGACATCGATCTGGCGATCCGCTTCGGCGTGCCGCAAGACAGTTCGCTCATCGCCCGTAAGCTGGCGCCGAACCGCCGTGTGCTGTGCGCGTCGCCGGACTACATCGCACGCAAGGGCGAGCCGAAGGACCCGAACGATCTGGCGAATTTCGACTGCATCGTGCTCGGCACCGCATCCGGCCCGGCCAACGAATGGCGTTTCACGCGCGGCGAGGAAGTGCAGCACTACACTGTGCCGTTCGAAACGTCCCGGGAAACCAACGACGGCGCGGTCGCCCGCGAATGGGCGCGGCGCGGCTACGGGATCGTCATCAAGTCGATGTGGGACGTGGAAGCGGACTTGCGGGGCGACTGCCTGAAAATCCTGCTGCCCGAATGGCGCTACCCCGACGCGCCGTTGCACGCGCTCTACCACCGCAACCGCTTCATGGCGCCGCGCGTGCGCGTGCTGCTCGATTTTCTGAGCGAGCGCTTCGCGCAGGTGTCGGACGAACTGGAGGGCCTGCTGGGCTTGCCGCCGGAGCGGCCGCGCGCCAAGGCCGCCGCGGAAACCGCATCCGGTGAAGGGCTATAATATTGAGCTACGCTGCAAACGTGCATTGAAAGTGGACCGGAATAGGCTCAAGCGGGCTCGAGCAAGCCCCAGCGCCGCCCCGCGGCGCCGTCCGCACGTTTTCACCTCTCTCCACCTTTTAAACGACGCCCCCAGGTTAACCACTGCGACCGGCGAAAATCGATGACCAAGAAAGTTTATGTAAAGACCTACGGCTGCCAGATGAACGAGTACGACTCCGACAAGATGGTCGACGTACTCGGCGCGGCTGAAGGCCTCGTCAAAACCGACACCCCGGAAGACGCGGACGTTATTCTCTTCAACACCTGCTCGGTGCGCGAAAAAGCGCAGGAGAAAGTCTTCTCCGAACTCGGCCGTGTGCGCGAATTGAAAGAAGCGAACCCGAATCTGATCATCGGCGTGGGCGGTTGCGTGGCGAGCCAGGAAGGCGCGTCGATCGTGGCGCGCGCACCGTATGTCGATCTGGTGTTCGGGCCGCAAACGCTGCACCGTCTGCCGCAAATGATCGACAAGCGCCGCGAAAGCGGTCGCGCTCAGGTCGACATCTCGTTCCCGGAAATCGAAAAGTTCGATCACCTGCCGCCGGCGCGCGTGGATGGCGCGAGCGCGTTCGTGTCGATCATGGAAGGTTGCAGCAAGTACTGCAGTTACTGCGTCGTGCCGTACACGCGCGGTGAAGAAGTGTCGCGTCCGCTCGACGACGTGCTGACTGAAATCGCCGGCCTCGCCGACCAGGGCGTGCGCGAAGTCACGCTGCTCGGCCAGAACGTGAATGCTTACCGCGCCGGCATCACGCTTGGTTCGTCGGAAATCGCCGACTTCGCCCAGCTGATCGAATACGTCGCGGACATTCCAGGCATCGAACGGATTCGCTACACCACATCGCATCCGAAGGAATTCACGCAGCGCCTGATCGACACCTACGCCAAGGTGCCGAAGCTCGTCAGCCACCTGCATCTGCCGGTGCAACACGGCTCCGACCGCATCCTGATGGCGATGAAGCGCGGCTACACCGTGCTCGAATACAAATCGGTGATCCGCAAGCTGCGCGCGATCCGCCCTGACCTGTCGTTGTCGACGGACATGATCGTCGGCTTCCCGGGCGAGACGGAAGAAGACTTCGACAAGATGATGGCGCTCGTGCACGAGATGAAGTACGACACCAGCTTCTCGTTCATCTACAGCCCGCGTCCCGGCACGCCGGCTGCGAATCTGCACGACGACACCCCGCGTGAAGTGAAGCTCAAACGTCTGCAATATTTGCAGGCTACGATCGAAGAGAACGTGCAGCGCATCAGCGATTCGATGGTCGGCAAGATCGAGCGGATTCTGGTCGAACGCCCGGCGCGCAAGGACCCGAACGAACTCGCGGGCCGCACCGAGAACAACCGCGTGGTGAATTTCCCGGCGCCGGTCGCGTCGCACGCACGGCTGATCGGCCAGATGGCGGACGTGAAAATCGTCCATGCGTACCCACATTCGTTGCGTGGCGAGCTCGTGCTGGTGCACGACGACGCGCCCGCAACCACCCACTGAGCGACGCCAGCCAGCGTCACAACCCCGACAGGATCGATCCTCCGCCTTGAAGACCACTCAGCAGCATCTGGAATTCACCGCACCGCGCGACGACAACGCGCGGCTCGCCAACCTCTGCGGACCGCTCGACGAGAATCTGCGGCAGATCGAGCAGGCGCTCGACGTGACGCTGCAACGCCGTGGCCACCGCATCACGATTCGCGGGCGCGGCGCGAAACTCGCGCTGACCGCGCTCGAAAAGTTCTACGACAACTCACAGAAACCCCTGTCGGTCGACGACATCCAGCTCGCGCTCGTTGAAGTGCGCCAGCCGGCACGCCATCGCGCGAACGGCAACGGCCATGGCACGGAAGCGCTGGACCCGCGCTTTCCGGGCAATCCGGATCACCCGTTCGATCAGCCCGCCGACAGCGGCGACGACGACCTCGAAGAACTCGGCCCGAAGCTGTACACGCGTCGCGCCGATCTGCGCGGCCGCACGCCGATGCAACGCGAGTATCTGAAACAGATCATTTCGCACGACGTGACGTTCGGCATCGGTCCGGCGGGAACGGGCAAGACCTATCTCGCGGTGGCTTGCGCGGTGGACGCGCTGGAGCGCGATCAGGTCAAACGCATCGTGTTGACGCGTCCGGCCGTCGAAGCGGGCGAACGTCTTGGCTTCCTGCCGGGCGATCTGGCGCAGAAGGTCGATCCGTATCTGCGTCCCTTGTACGACGCGTTGTACGACCTGCTCGGTTTCGACAAGACCGCCAAGATGTTCGAGCGGCAAATGATCGAAATCGCCCCGCTCGCGTACATGCGCGGCCGTACGCTGAATCACGCGTTCATCATCCTCGACGAGGCGCAGAACACCACGCCCGAACAGATGAAGATGTTCCTCACGCGGATTGGCTTCGGCTCGAAGGCCGTGGTCACCGGCGACACGACCCAAGTCGACTTGCCGCGTGGTCACAAGAGCGGGCTGATCGAAGCGCAGCAAGTGCTGGCGGACGTGCGTGGCATTGCGCTCACGCGCTTCACGAGCGCCGACGTGGTGCGGCATCCGCTGGTCGCGCGAATTGTGGAGGCGTACGATGCGCATTCGCAGAAAACCGCCAGTCCGGCGGATTCGCGCTAGATTGCCTCGTTAATTTACGTCGTTAATTTTGCGCCGAACTCCACTGGACAGGCCGCAGCAAACCAGGCAACAAACCGAACAAGCATGAGCCGCGCACCGAAACTGACGTTGAATCTGCAATTCCCCGCCGCCAAGACCTGGCCGGAACATAAGGCGCTGCTGCCGCGCGCCACCGTGGCCGGTTGGATAAAGGCGGCGCTCTTCGCAGACGGCGAGCTGACCGTGCGGTTCGTCGATGCCGAAGAAGGCCGCACGCTGAACCGCACCTATCGCGGCAAAGATTACTCGACCAATGTGCTGACGTTTGCGTACGCCGAATCGGAAGACGATCCGGTGACGGGCGATCTGATCCTGTGCTGTCCAGTGGTCGAAACAGAAGCCGCCGAACAGGGTAAGCCGCTGATCGCGCACTACGCGCATCTGCTGGTGCACGGCACCCTCCATGCGCAAGGCTACGACCACGAGGTCGAGGAAGAAGCCGAGGAGATGGAAGCGATCGAAACCGAAATTCTCGGCAAGCTCGGGTTCCCGGATCCTTACCAATAGTCTTTCCCAACCTCTTTAACTTCTCCGTCAGAAACTACCGTGAGCACGTCCTCCCCTGAAACCGATACGCGACGCACGCCCTGCCCGGACTACCCGCCCGCGCTCGGCGAACCGCGGCTGCTGACTGAGGAGGAGTTGCGCGCGTCGCTCGAATGCACGTTGCGCGACTGGGACCGCAAGAGCGATCTGTGGCTGTTCGGTTATGGTTCGCTGATCTGGAATCCCGGTCTGCCTAGTGTCGAAGCGGCCCGCTCGAAAGTGCATGGTTATCACCGTGGACTGTATCTGTGGTCGCGTGTGAATCGCGGCACGCCCGAACAGCCGGGCCTCGTGCTCGCGCTCGATCGCGGCGGCTCGTGCTCCGGCATCGCCTTCCGCCTCGCCGCCGAGGGTGCGATGCCGCATCTGGAAGCGCTGTGGCGCCGTGAAATGCCAATGGGTTCGTATCGCCCGACGTGGCTGCCCTGCGTGCTCGCCGACGGCCGCCGCGTCGACGCGCTCGCGTTCGTGATGCGGCGCGACGTGCCGACCTACACCGGCAAACTACGTGACGAGGTCGTCAAAACCGTGTTCGGCTGCGCGAGCGGCCGCTACGGCACCACGCTCGACTACGTGAGCCGCACCGTCCACGCGTTGCGCGAAAGCGGCATGCCCGACCGCGCGCTCGAAGCGCTGCTCGAGCGTTGCCGCGAGGAAAGCCGCGAGGCCGGTCATGACGCTGAGCGGCAAACGGGCCAAGGCTCGGCACAATAAGGCAAACGCAGCCGCGCCCACTTCAGCGCCCCGCTCGATCCTTACTTTTTTGCTCGAAAACGCTTTTCCTCCCGTAATCAGTTAGGATTGACCCATGCCCACCGCGCGCGGCCGGGCGGGTCACCACTGCTTCACTCATCGCCCAGCCCGGCAGGACACGGTCCTGCCATGTGCCTGGTGTATCCTTAATGCTCTGCAACAGCGCGCCCAGTCTCGCCGGGCGCACTACCATGAACGACACGTATCCCAGTCGACACCGAACTAGCGACAAACCACAGGAAAAACGCTCACTCCTCGAGCGTCTGACCGACTTCATCTCGCCCGAGCCCGACTCGCGGGCCGAACTTCTGGAAATCCTGCAGGACGCGCACGAGCGCAACCTGATCGACGCCGACTCGCTGTCGATGATCGAGGGCGTATTCCAGGTGTCCGAACTCAGCGCCCGCGACATCATGGTGCCGCGCGCTCAAATGGACGCGATCAACATCGCGGACAATCCCGCCGAATTCATCCCCTACGTGCTGGAAAAAGCGCACTCGCGCTATCCGGTATTCGAAGGCAATCGCGACAACATCATTGGTGTGCTGCTCGCGAAAGACCTGCTGCGCTACTACGCCGAAGACGAATTCGACGTGCGCGGCATGCTGCGCCCCGCCGTCTTCATCCCGGAGTCCAAGCGCCTGAATGTGCTGCTGCACGACTTCCGCGTGAATCGTAATCACCTCGCGGTGGTGGTCGACGAATACGGCGGCGTGGCAGGCCTTATCACGATTGAAGACGTGCTGGAACAGATCGTCGGCGATATTGAAGACGAATACGATTTCGATGAGGAAAGCGGCAACATCATCGCCTCGCCGGACGGCCGCTTCCGCGTGCGTGCGCTCACGGAGATCGAGCAGTTCAACGAGTCCTTCGGCACACATTTTCCGGACGACGAAGTCGATACGATCGGCGGTCTCGTCACGCATCATTTTGGACGGGTGCCGCATCGCGGCGAAAAAGTCCGCCTCGACGATCTGATCTTCGAGATTCTGCGCGGCGACGCCCGCCAGATTCACATGCTGCTGGTGCGCCGCGACCCGCTCGCGGGCCAGCGCGAGCGCGAAGCACAGCACGTGCAGACCTGATCCGTTCCTTTTCTTCGCCTCTTCAACTTCTCACGCCGACCGCGCAACAATGGCCGACCCGATTACATCCCGTTCGCGCCGCGGCGTGAGTGCCCCTGTCGCCCCTGCCACCCAGGAGGCGCGCGGCCGTGCACTGCCCCGCTGGCATTACCTCGTCGCGCTGGCCGCCGGTGCGGCCAATACGCTGTCGTTCGCGCCAACGCCGCATGGCGGCTGGCTCGAACTTGTGATCTTCGTGTTCTTTTTCGCATGGCTCACGCGCACGACCGGCTGGAAAAGCGCCGCGCTGACGGGCGGCGCATTCGGCTTCGGCAACTACGTCACCGGCGTATGGTGGCTGTACGTCAGCATGCACGACTACGGCGGCATGGCCGCACCGCTCGCGGGCGCAGCGGTCGTGTTGTTCACGTTGTATCTGGCGGTGTATCCGGCGCTGGCTGCCGGCGTCTGGTCGTTCTGCGCGGGGCACGCGCGCAACGGCGCATCCGACAACGACAAACCGTTTTCTCCGACCTGGCATGGCGCGCTGGCGTTTGCGAGCGCGTGGGCGATTGGCGAATGGTTGCGCGGCACGGTGTTCACCGGTTTTCCATGGCTCTCGAGTGGTTATGCGCAGGTAGATGGCCCGTTCGCCGGGTTTGCGCCCGTCGCGGGCGTGTACGGCGTCGGCTGGATGCTGGCGCTGGTGGCCGCATTGATCGTGCAGGCGCTGATACCGCTGTTGCCTTCGCGCGGGCAGCTCGATACCACCGATGCCGGCAACGAGGCTAAACGCAGCGTCGCACGCGTTGCTGTGCCGGGGGGAATCGCGGTTGCGCTGATCGCAGCCGGCCTGCTGCTGCCGCTCGCGCAATGGACCCTGCCGGCCAACGCGCCGCTGACGGTGCGCCTCCTGCAGGGCAACGTCAAACAGGAAATGAAGTTCGAAGTAGCCGGCATGCGCGCTGCGATCGACCAGTATCAGCAGATGATCACATCCAAGCCGGCCGATCTGATCGTCACGCCGGAAACCGCCATTCCGGTGCTCGCGCAGCAATTGCCGCCGCAGTTCGCGTCGGCGGTGCGCAACTTTTCAGACACGACTGGCACCGCGATCGTGTTCGGCGCGATCGGCGGCACGATCACGCCGGAAGGCCAGGTGGTCGACTACACGAACAGCCTGTTCGGCGTCACGCCGGGCACGCGCGACGTATATCGCTACGACAAACACCATCTCGTGCCGTTTGGCGAATTCGTGCCGTGGGGCTTTCGCTGGTTCGTCAACCTGATGAGCATTCCGCTCGGCGATTTCGCGCGCGGCGCGCCGGTGCAGAAGCCGTTCATCGTGCATAACCAGCCGGTCTCGGTCGATATCTGCTACGAGGATATTTTCGGCGAGGAGATTGCGCGGAACATTCGCGAGAGCGACACGCCCGCGGGTGTACTGGTCAACTCGACCAATCTCGCCTGGTTCGGCGACACGATCGCGCTGGATCAGCATCTGCAGATTGCGCGCATGCGTTCGCTGGAAACCGGCCGGCCGATGCTGCGCGCGACCAACACCGGCATGACCGCTGCGATCGACGCCAACGGCAAGGTGATCGGGCGCTTGACGCCGTTCACGATCGGCTCGCTCGATGTGACGGTGCAAGGCACCTCGGGCAGCACGCCTTATGTGACGAGCGGCAATAACACGGTGCTGGCCGTTTCGCTATTGCTGCTGGCGTTCGGGTTTGCATTCGGGCCCGGGATTACGCGGCGGCAAAACGGTAAGAAATAAATCGCGATAAAACGGCGTGACTGTGCGCATGCCGTTTATATGTGAAAACGCAGTGGTGAATCTCGCCTCAATAGAAAAACGCGCGCTCCGGAACCCCGTGAGCGCGCGTCTATAAAAAATCAGGCTTTACTGATTCGATGCGATCCGCTGCTGAATATGTTGTGCGCGCGCCGGTGAAGCCGGATGCGAACTCAACATGCTCGATTTACCGCCATCCAGTTGCGCAAGCTTGTTGAACGCCGTCACCAATCCCGACGGATCGAGATTCTTCTTTTTCTGCAAGTCGAATGAATAATCGTCGGCCGCGCTTTCCTGAGTTTGCGAGAACTGCGCGTTAATCAGCTTCTCGGAAAAATCGCCCAGTTGCGAACCGGACAATGCCCCCGCCACGCCACCCGCCGACGATGCCACCGTACGCGCCGCCGAAGTCGCGTACGCGACCTGCATCGCCTTCTTCGTATGGCCGAGTGCAACGTGGCCCATCTCGTGGCCGACCACGCCGCGCACTTCGTTGTCGTTCATCATGTCCATCAGGCCGCTATAGACGCGCACGCAGCCGTTGGCCATCGCCCATGCATTGACGTCCTTGGTGATGTACACCTTGTAGTTCACCGGCACGCCGTTGATGTTGTTGCCCAGTTGCGCGGCGATCTTGTTCAGGCGTTTCTGATACTTGCTGTTTGCGGGGGCAATCTGATTTTCGCTATCCAGCTGCGCGCACGACTTGTCGGTCAGCGTACGCACGTCAGCATCGCTGAGTGTGGCGGCCTGAGCGGCCTGCTGGCCGGACTGGATCAGCGCAGTCGGATTAACGTTGCTCACGTTCGAGCACGCAGCAAACAGCGCACAGGCGGAAGCGACAATGACAAAGCGGTACGATTTCATGGTGGAAGTCTCTTTTGCGGACGTTATTAATATCGACGGCGCGTTTTAATGCACCGCCCATTCGCAATGGCCGCAGATCACGGGAGAAAAACTCCGCGTATGTCGATTGCATAAACCATTACGCCACGCGACAGACAAAAAAATGCGCCTGACGGGTAGGCGCATTTTTACCACAAACGTAAGCTTAAATTTATGCTTATGAAAGCGTGAATGACATCATTTTGCAATTTAGCGAAAATTGCGGGCGGCGCGATTCCAGACAACCGCACCGTTGAGCGGTAACGCGTACTCCGTTCAGTCCGCCGGCACCGTATCAATGAACGACTGACGCAGCGACAGTTTCTGGAAATGTTTATCCAGGTTCGGATACCCTTCGCGCCAGTTCAACTGAGGCATGCGGAAATCGAGGTAGCCCAGCGCGCAGCCCACGGCGATATCCGCGAGCGTGTAGTGGTTGCCCGTGCACCACGGCTTGGTGCCCAAGCCCTGTGACATGGCGATCAGGCCTTCGTCGATCTTGCGCTGCTGCCGCGCGACCCACGCGTCCACGCGCTGTTCGGGCGCGCGCTGGGTGCTTTCGAGGCGAATCAGCACCGCGGCGTCCAGCATGCCGTCGGCGAGCGCTTCCCAGCAGCGCACTTCGACGCGCTCTCGCCCAGACGGCGGAATCAGCTTGCCGACCGGCGACAGCGTATCCACGTATTCGCAGATCACCCGCGAGTCGAACACCGCTTCACCGTCTTCCATCACGAGGCATGGCACCTTGCCGATCGGGTTGAAGGTGTGAATCGTGGTATCCGGCGCCCAGACGTTCTCGGGCACGAGTTCGTAGTCGATCTTCTTGTCGGCCAGAACGATCCGCGCTTTGCGCACGAACGGGCTGGCGAGCGAACCGATGAGTTTCATCATTACCATCTGCCTTTTCTTGAATTCGGCGAAAGTATAAGTGGTCGGCGGCATTCCCGAGCACAGCGCAGTCGCTTCGCAAGCCGCATGGATGCTCGCTGTGGATGGATTGCAACATTGCCGCGACGCCAGCATGCCGTCTACCCGGCCAAATGGCCAACGTGGCCGGGGCGACCACCTCTCCCCGCCAGTATCCGCGCAAAATAAGTCTCCGCATTGGGCGCTACAATCTCACGATGAACCAGCCGACCGAACCCACCATCGCCATCGACGTCTACCGCACGCGCCGCGAGCGCGTCCTCGCCGCGCTGCGCGCGACGGGTGGGGGCGTCGCCATCGTCCCCACCGCGCCGGAAAAGCTGCGCAACCGGGATGCCGACTACCCCTACCGGCACGATAGCTACTTCTACTATCTGACGGGCTTCACGGAACCCGAGGCGTGGCTGGTGCTCGATGCCAGCGCCGCATCCGGCGAACCGGCCTCGATCCTGTTCTGTCGCGAGAAGAATATCGAGCGCGAGACGTGGGAAGGTTTCCGTTTCGGGCCGGACGGCGCACGCGAGGCGTTCGGCTTCGACGCCGCCTTCCCAGTCGACGAAATCGACGCGCAACTACCCCGTATTCTCGCCGACAAGCCATCGCTGCATTACGCGCTCGGCACGTCGGCGGAACTGGACGAACGGGTGCGCGGCTGGCTCGACGCGGTGCGCTCGCTGGGACGCAGCGGCGTCGCAGCGCCCACGGCCGCGCATGATCTGATCCCGTTGCTCGACGACATGCGGCTCATCAAGGATCCCCACGAACTCGCCATCATGCACCGTGCCGGACAGATTTCCGCGCAAGCGCATCGCCGCGCGATGGCCGCCTGCCACCCCGGCGTGCGCGAGTACGAACTCGAAGCCGAGCTGCTCTACACCTTCCGCAAATTCGGCTCGCAGGCGCCGGCTTACACGTCGATCGTCGCCGCGGGCGCCAATGCCTGCGTGCTGCACTACCCGGCCGGCAACGCGATCGCCCAGGACGGCGACCTGATCCTGATCGACGCCGCCTGCGAACTCGACGGCTACGCGTCCGACATCACCCGCACCTTCCCGGCGAGCGGCCGCTTCACGCCGGCGCAGCGCGAGTTGTACGACATCGTGCTGGCCGCGCAGCAGGCTGCGGTCGATGCAACCCGCGTCGGCGCGACCTTCGACGATCCGCACCAGGCCGCCGTGCGCGTGCTGTCGCAAGGCCTGCTCGATACCGGCATCATCGACCGCGCGAAGTTCGCCTCGGTCGACCAGGTGATCGCGGAGCGCGCCTATGCGCCGTTCTACATGCACCGTACCGGCCACTGGCTCGGCATGGACGTGCACGACGTCGGCGACTACCGCGAACGCGGCGCGCCGCGCGACGAAGCGGGCGCGCTGCCGTGGCGCACGCTGCAGGTGGGGATGACGCTGACCATCGAGCCCGGCTTGTACATCCGTCCGACTGAAGGCGTGCCCGAGCGCTACTGGAACATCGGCATCCGCATTGAGGACGACGCAATCGTCACGGCGGCGGGTTGCGAGCTGATCACACGCGACGTCCCGGTGGCGGCCGACGAGATCGAGGCGCTGATGCAGGAAGCCCGCGCGGCCCAGCCGCTAAAGCAGTAACCGCGGCAGTTACCCAGGCAGCAACACAAGGAAGCAAACCCGCAATGAACGACGTTTCCCAGTCGACGGTGATTCTCAAACCCGCCGCGTCCGACCATGGCTTCGATTTCGACGTGACGATCGTCGGCGCCGGGCCGGTCGGTCTGGCGCTTGCCGGCTGGCTGGCGCGCCGCAGCGCGACGCAGGCGCTGAAGATCGCGCTGATCGACGCGCGCGAGCCGGAAGATTCGATTGCCGATCCGCGCGCGATCGCCGTCTCGCACGGCAGCCGGATGATTCTCGAACCGCTGCGCTGGCCCGCCGACGCCACCGCGATCCAGCGCATCCACGTGTCGCAGCGTGGCCATTTCGGCCGCACGCTGATCGACCACAGCGAGCACGGCCTGCCGGCGCTCGGCTACGTGCTGCGTTATGGGTCGATCGTGCATGGTCTCGCCGAAGCGGTTCATGCGAGCTCGGTGCACTGGTTCCGCTCCACCTCCGCCGCGGCGCCGACTCAGGACCTCGACGGCGTCACGCTGCCGATCGAAACCGCGGGTGTCACGCGCAATCTGCGCACGCGGATTCTGGTGAATGCCGAAGGGGGGCTGTTCGGCGACCAGAAACAGAAAGCCACCGGAAGCGCGGGCAGCAGCGCCGGCGGCGGTACGCGCGATTACGGGCAGACCGCGCTGGTCGGCACGGTCACCGTGTCGGCGCCGCAGCCGCATGTGGCGTGGGAGCGCTTCACGTCGCAAGGGCCGATCGCATTGCTGCCGATGGGCGGCGTGCGCGGCGCGAATTACGCGCTGGTCTGGTGCTGCGCCCCCGACGAAGCCGCGCGACGCGCACAACTCTCCGACGACGAATTCCTGCTTGAACTCGGCACCGCATTCGGCAATCGCATGGGCCGCTTTACGCAAATCAAGGGACGCGCGTCGTTCCCGCTCGGACTGAACGCGGTCGATACGCTGGTGAACGGCCACGTCGTTGCAATCGGCAATGCGGCGCAGACGCTGCATCCGGTGGCGGGTCAGGGTCTGAATCTGGGCTTGCGCGACGCGCACGCGCTCGCCGATGCCTTGTCGGCAGAAGGTCCGACCCCGCTGGCTCTCGCGACGTTCGCGCAACGCCGCGCGCTCGATCGGCGCCTGACGATCGGTGCAACCGACACGCTAGCGCGCCTTTTCACCGTCGACTTCCCGCCGCTCGCCGCCTTGCGCGGCCTCGCGCTCACCGCGCTCGAATTCGTGCCGCCGGTGAAAACCGCGCTGGCGCGGCAAATGATGTTCGGCCAGCGCCGCTGAGCGCGCAGCCCGTTCGCGCCTGACGCCCTCGGTGCTGCAGTCTTTTTAGGCACCGTACCAAGCACATAAGCAGGCCCGTTAGCAGCGCCGCGCGAACGGGTCCGATTCTATGAACCGGACCACTTTCATAGAAGATTTAATGAGTTACGACAGACTCAAGTCGGGTGTCGACTATCCGTTAACGCTAAAATGGCGGTTTTCCTTCGCATTTCGCGCAATCTTCGATTGTCAGAAACTTAACAATCGGCCACAAGCGCGTCCAAGTCATGCCCACTCTCGGCCCCCACAATCTGCGAAACAACCTGTTCGTCGCCCCCATGGCCGGCGTAACCGACCGGCCGTTCCGCCAGCTGTGCAAACGGCTGGGCGCGGGCTATGCGGTGTCGGAAATGGTCGCCTCGAACGCGCAGTTGTGGAAAAGCGAAAAAACCATGCGCCGTGCTAACCACACGGGCGAAGTCGAACCGATCGCCGTGCAGATCGCCGGCGCGGATCCGACCATGATGGCCGAAGCCGCTCGCTACAACGTGGCGAACGGCGCGCAGATCATCGACATCAACATGGGCTGCCCGGCCAAGAAAGTGTGCAACGTGGCCGCGGGTTCTGCCTTGCTGCAGAACGAACCGCTGGTGCAGCGCATCGTCGAAGCGGTGGTGGGCGCAGTGGGCGTCGGGCCCGATGCGGTGCCCGTCACGCTGAAGATCCGCACCGGCTGGGATCGCGACAACAAAAACGCTTTGACGGTCGCCCGTCTGGCCGAAGCCGCCGGCATTTCCATGCTGACCGTGCACGGCCGCACGCGCGCCGACCTGTATCACGGCGACGCCGAATACGAGACCATCGCTGCCGTCAAAGCAGCGGTGCGCATTCCGGTGGTCGCCAATGGCGACATCACGTCGCCGCAAAAAGCCCGCGAGGTGCTCGCCGCCACCGGCGCCGACGCCATCATGATCGGCCGCGCCGCTCAGGGGCGTCCGTGGCTGTTCCGCGAGATCGAGTATTTCCTGCAAACGGGTGAGTTGCTGCCGCCGCCGCGCATCGACGAAATCCAGCAGGTGATGAACGAGCATCTCGAAGATCACTACGCGTTCTACGGCGAATTTACGGGCGTGCGCACTGCGCGTAAGCATATCGGCTGGTACACTCGCGGCCTTTCTGGCGCCAACGTGTTCCGGCACCGTATGAATACGCTGGACACCACGCGCGAACAACTCCTCGCCGTCAACGAATTCTTCGACGCCCAAAAGGCGATTTCCGACCGCCTCGTCTACGTCGACGAGACGCTCAGCAAGAATGACGGCGAGCCGGACCATACCGACCGACTAGCAGCATGAGCAAGAACAATATCGAACAATCTGTCCGCGACAGCCTGGGGATGTATTTCCAGGATCTCGACGGCTCCAATCCGCATGACGTCTACGACATGGTTATTTCATGCGTGGAAAAACCCTTGCTCGAAGTGGTGCTCGAGCAGGCCGGCGGCAATCAGTCGCTGGCCGCCGAGTATCTCGGCATCAACCGCAATACGCTGCGCAAGAAGCTGCAACAGCACGGTCTGTTGTAGTTTTTTTTTCGGCGCCCTGCCACGTTTCCCTTCGGCTTTTCGTCTTCATCATGATCAAGCAAGCGCTCATCTCCGTTTCCGACAAGTCCGGCATCGTCGACTTCGCCAAGTCGCTGTCGGACCTCGGCGTCAAGATCCTGTCGACCGGCGGCACCGCGAAACTGCTCGCGGACGCGGGCCTCTCCGTCACCGAAGTCGCCGACTACACGGGCTTCCCGGAAATGCTGGACGGGCGCGTGAAAACGCTGCATCCGAAGGTGCACGGCGGCATTCTCGCGCGCCGCGACCTGCCGGAACACATGACCGCGCTTGAAAAGCACGACATTCCGACGATCGACCTGCTGGTCGTGAATCTGTATCCGTTCGTGCAGACCGTGTCGAAGGAAGAGTGCTCGCTGGAAGACGCGATCGAGAATATCGACATCGGCGGCCCGACCATGCTGCGCTCGGCCGCGAAGAATCATCGCGACGTGACCGTCGTGGTTGATCCGGCGGATTACGCGGTCGTGCTCGACGAAATGCGCGCGAACAACAACACGGTTGCCTACAAGACGAACTTCCGTCTGGCCACCAAGGTATTCGCGCACACCGCGCAGTACGACGGCGCGATCACGAACTACCTGACGAGCCTGACCGACGAATTGCAACACTCGTCGCGCAACACGTACCCGGCTACCTTCAACCTGGCTTTCGACAAGGTGCAGGATCTGCGCTACGGCGAGAACCCTCACCAGAGCGCCGCGTTCTATCGCGATCTGTCGGTGCCGGCCGGCGCACTGGCGAATTACAACCAGTTGCAGGGCAAAGAACTGTCGTACAACAACATCGCCGATTCCGATGCAGCGTGGGAATGCGTGAAGACGTTCGACGTGCCGGCTTGCGTGATCGTCAAGCACGCGAATCCGTGCGGCGTCGCAGTGGGCGCGGACGCGAACGAAGCGTATGCGAAGGCGTTCCAGACCGATCCGACCTCGGCGTTCGGCGGCATCATCGCGTTCAACCGTGAAGTCGACGAAACGGCAGCGCAAGCTGTGGCCAAGCAGTTTGTCGAAGTGCTGATCGCCCCGTCGTTCAGCGCGGCGGCTCGTCAGGTGTTCACGGCCAAGCAGAATGTGCGTCTGCTGGAAATCGCCTTGGGCGAAGGCCATAACGCGTTCGATCTGAAGCGCGTCGGCGGCGGCCTGCTGGTGCAATCGCTCGATTCGAAGAACGTGCAGCCGCACGAATTGCGCGTGGTCACGAAGCGCCACCCCACGCCGAAGGAAATGGACGACCTGCTGTTCGCATGGCGCGTTGCGAAGTACGTGAAGTCGAACGCGATCGTGTTCTGCGGCAACGGCATGACGCTCGGCGTCGGCGCGGGCCAGATGAGCCGCGTGGACTCGGCGCGTATTGCGAGCATCAAGGCGCAGAACGCTGGTTTGACGCTGACCGGCTCGGCCGTGGCGTCGGACGCGTTCTTCCCGTTCCGTGACGGTCTGGATGTGGTGGTGGCGGCAGGCGCAACCTGCGTGATTCAACCGGGCGGCTCGATGCGTGACGACGAAGTGATCGGTGCAGCAGACGAGCACAACATCGCGATGGTGTTGACCGGCGTGCGTCACTTCCGGCATTGAATTCGGCTTCGCGGGCGGCGTGAGCGTTACGCGCCGCTCGCCCGCGTAGCTTGAGCGAAACGGCTCGGTGGAGTTTTCCGCCGGGCCGTTTTGTTTTGGAACACCGCCCGCCACATGGCGCGTTCGTTGTAGTATCGCAAGCACCTGGTTTTTACCGCACGTGCGGCACCTCATGAGAATTCTCGGCATCGACCCCGGCTTGCGCGTGACCGGCTTCGGCGTGATCGATCAACACGGCCATAAGCTCAGCTACGTCGCGAGCGGCACGATTAAAACCGCCGACGCCGATCTGCCGTCGCGTCTCGGCACCATCTTCGAAGGCATTTCGACGCTGATCCGCCAGCACTCGCCGGATCAGTCGGCGATCGAAAAAGTGTTCGTCAACGTCAACCCGCAATCCACTTTGCTGCTCGGCCAGGCGCGCGGCGCGGCGATCTGTGGACTGGTGGCCGGTGGCGTGCCGGTTGCCGAATACACGGCCTTGCAGTTGAAGCAGGCCGTGGTCGGTTATGGCCGCGCGACCAAGGAACAGATGCAGCAGATGGTGGTACGGCTGCTTAACCTCTCCGGCGTGCCAGGCACCGATGCGGCCGACGCCCTCGGCATGGCGATCTGCCACGCGCATGGGGGCTCGACGCTTAGCACGCTGGGCGGCATCGCGCCGTCGCTAGCCAAGAAGGGCCTGCGAGTGCGACGCGGACGGTTGGTCGGCTAGGCCCTCAGTTTCGACTCGCCAGCGCCAAGCGGCACGCCAGTCCGGCAAACACCGTCCCCAACAAATACTGCGGCACGCGCGACGGCCTGCGCCCGGCACTGAGCTTACGGCTCAGCTTGCTCGCCATCAGAATCACGGCGCCGTTCACACAGAAGCCGATCAGATTCAGCACGGTCGCGAGCACCATAATCTGCAGCGCCACCGAGCCCGCTTCGGGCCGCACGAACTGAGGAAATAGCGCGAGCACGAACAGCGCGACTTTAGGATTCAGTAAATTGGTGAAGAGACCCTGCCGGAAGATGCGACCGACCGGATAACGGCTCATCGACGCATTCGGCGACAGCACGGTGCCTTGCGTGCGGAACGTCTTCCAGGCGAGATACAGCAGGTAGGCGGCGCCGGCGAAACGCACGACGTCGTAGGCCATCGGCACGGCCAGGAACAGCTGCGACAGACCGAATGCGGCGGCTAGTGCGTGACAGTAAGTCCCGACCAGAATACCCGCCAACGAGGCGAAACCAGCGGGACGCCCCTGGCTCACGCTGCGCGAAGCGATCAGCAGCATGTCGGGGCCGGGCGTGGCGGTCAATGCGAGACAGGCGCCGGCAAACAGCGCGAGAGTGGTGAGGCTCAGCATGGAAGCTCCTTCTGGTTGTGCCGGGCGAGAACCCGCCAAAAGGGATCTCAGTCTAGGGGGCTGCAACACGCTGGTCAACCGCAGTTGCGCATAATGCAGCGCGCTACTGCGCTGCTTGCCGACGCGCCATCGCGCTACCACGCCCGCGGCGCATCCACTGCGCTACACTCGCCCTTTCTCTCAAGATTGAATCCGCCATGATCGGTCGCATTGCCGGCGTTCTGCTGGAAAAAAACCCGCCGCACCTACTCGTCGACTGCAACGGCGTCGGTTACGAAGTCGACGTGCCGATGAGCACGTTCTACAACCTGCCCTCGACCGGCGAACGCGTCGTGCTGCTCACGCAAATGATCGTGCGAGAAGACGCGCATTTGCTGTACGGTTTCGGCACTGCCGAGGAACGCTCGACGTTCCGCGAACTGCTGAAGATCAGCGGCATCGGCGCGCGTATGGCGCTCGCCGTGCTCTCCGGCATGAGCGTGCATGAGCTGGCGCAGACCGTCACCATGCAGGACGCAGCGCGCCTGACTCGCGTGCCGGGCATCGGCAAGAAAACAGCGGAGCGGCTGCTCCTCGAACTGAAGGGCAAGATCGGCGCCGACCTGGGCGCGCTGGCGGGCGCGGCGTCGGCATCCGACCACGCCTCCGATATCCTGAACGCACTGATCGCATTGGGTTACTCCGAAAAAGAAGCATTGGCGGCCGTCAAGAACGTGCCGGCGGGCACCGGCGTTTCCGAAGGCATCAAGCTCGCGTTGAAGGCGTTGTCCAAGGGTTAAAAGCTCATGCCGTGACGATGGCACCACGTGCGACAAGTAAAGCTTCGCACACGGCGGCGCGGCGCACACCCTGGCCGTTCGGCCGAGTTTCGCAACGGGCGGGGCGCGGTACAATGACCGCATGATCGAAACCGATAAACTCGCCGCCGAGCGCATCATCGCGGCCACGCCCGTCTCGCCGAACGAAGAAGCGTTCGAGCGCGCGTTGCGCCCGCGCCAGCTCGAAGAATATGTCGGGCAGGAAAAAGTGCGCGGTCAGCTGGAAATCTTCATCGAGGCCGCCAAGCGCCGGTCGGAATCGCTCGACCACGTGCTGCTGTTCGGGCCGCCGGGTCTCGGCAAGACTACGCTCGCGCACATCATCGCGCGGGAAATGGGTGTCAATCTGCGGCAAACGTCTGGTCCGGTTCTTGAACGCGCCGGCGACCTCGCTGCATTGCTCACCAACCTCGAAGCCAACGACGTCCTGTTCATCGACGAAATCCACCGGCTCTCGCCGGTCGTCGAAGAAATTCTGTATCCGGCGTTGGAGGATTATCAGATCGACATCATGATCGGCGAAGGACCAGCCGCGCGCAGCGTGAAGCTGGATCTGCAGCCGTTCACGCTGGTCGGCGCAACTACCCGCGCGGGTATGCTGACCAATCCGCTGCGCGACCGCTTCGGTATCGTCGCGCGGCTCGAGTTTTATAACGCAGAACAGTTGGCGCGCATCGTCACCCGTTCCGCGTCGTTGCTGCATGCGCAGATTCACCCGGATGGCGCATTCGAAATCGCCAAGCGCGCACGCGGCACGCCGCGGATCGCGAATCGGCTGTTGCGCCGCGTGCGCGATTTCGCCGAGGTGAAAGCGGACGGCAACATCACCGCAGAAGTGGCGGACGCGGCACTCAAGATGCTCGACGTGGATGCGGTCGGCTTCGACCTGATGGACCGCAAACTGCTCGAGGCGATCCTGCACAAATTCGACGGTGGCCCGGTCGGCGTCGACAATCTGGCAGCGGCAATCGGCGAAGAGCGCGACACGATCGAAGACGTTCTCGAACCGTATCTGATCCAGCAAGGCTTCCTGCAGCGCACGCCGCGCGGCCGCGTCGCCACGTTGCTCACGTACCGGCATTTCGGCCTCGCTGCACCGGACGCTTCGAACCCCATATCCGGCCTGTGGGACGCGGCCGCGACCTGAGCCTGATGCGCGAGTTGAAATAACTCGCGCCGTTTAACGCCCCGGTTCCGGCACCCTCTTCTTGAAGCTATCGTCGTCGCTCGGTGCGTCGAGGTGCGACACGTCCGCCCACGACACGATCGTCGCCTTGCTGGCGTCGTCGGCATAATCCACTACGTTGACGCTCGTGTTCAGCAACGCGTAATCGCGCGGCGCATCGAGTGACAAACCGCACGCAAAGCGACGCACGCAATCGAGCACGCCGCCATGCGCGACGACAGCGATCCGACCGCCCGGATGCGCGGCCACTAGAGGTTCGATCGCGTGCAGCACGCGGTGATAGAGCGTGCGCTGCGACTCACCTTCAGGCGGCGCAAAACCCGGATCGCGGGTTTGCCAGTGCGCGTATTCATCAGGAAACCGGACTGCGATTTCGTCGCTGTCGTGCCCTTGGAACGCGCCATACGAACGCTCACGCAAACCCTCACGCAGTTGCAGCTGAAGGCCGAGCGCGTCGGCGATCGGCTGCGCGGTTTGCTGGGCACGTTGCAGATCGCTCGAATAGATCGCGTCGAGCCGTGCGCCCTCTTTCACCTCACTCGCGATGCGGCGTGCAAGGCGTTGCGCCTGCGCGAGGCCGGTCGTCGCGAGCGGAATGTCGATGTGACCTTGAATGCGCTTGATGCGGTTCCAGTCGGTCTCGCCGTGGCGAATGAACAGAATCTGCGTGGTCATGGGATGGACGTGGGCGCCAGTAGCCGGTTATGCCGAGCCGCTATTGTCGCAAAAAGCGGCTGGAGGAATGGATGCGTGCCGCCGAATACACCATGCGGCAGCAGTGGAAGCTCAAGCGTTCGTCTGCAGCCAGAACGTGACCGGTCCGTCATTGACGAGCGACACCTGCATATCGGCGCCGAACTCGCCCGTCTCGACGATCGGGTGCTTTGCGCGCGCTGCCGAGACGAAGTAGTCGAATAGTCGCTTGCCCTCGTCGGGCGGTGCGGCGGGTGTGAAGCTGGGGCGCAGGCCGCTATTCGTGTCGGCCGCCAGGGTGAACTGCGAAACGAGCAGCAAGCCACCTGCGCGCCCGGCGCCGTCGAGATTCTGCACGGAGAGATTCATCTTGCCGGCCGCGTCGCTGAAGATGCGGTAGCCGAGCACCTTGGCGAGCAGCCGGTCGGCTGCGGCCTCCGTGTCGCCACGTTCGGCGCACACGAGCGCGAGCAAGCCCGCCTCGATCGCGCCGGTCACGCGCTCGTCCACGCGCACTTCCGCGCGGCGAACGCGCTGGATCAGCGCGATCATCGGCTCGACTCCGGATGCGACAACGCCCGAATCAGCATCGTTATCGCTGAGCCATCAAGCCGTCAGCGTGACGCGCGCAAAACGGCGCTTGCCGACCTGCACGACGTACTCGCCGGCTTCGACCTTCAGGCCCTTGTCGGACACGGTCGTGCCGTCGATCTTCACGCCGCCCTGCTCGATGTTGCGCAGCGCCTCGCTGGTCGACGGTACGAGATTGGCCTGCTTGAGCAACTGGCCGATTGCGAGCGGTGCGCCCGCGAGCGTCACGGCCGGAATATCGTCCGGCACGCCACCCTTCGCGCGATGATTGAAGTCCTCGAGCGCGCGTTCGGCATCGGCTTGCGAGTGGAAGCGCGCGACGATTTCCTGACCGAGCATCACCTTGAAATCGCGCGGATTGCGGCCCGCTTCGATCTCTTTCTTGAAGCCGGCAATCTCGTCCATTGGACGGAACGACAGCAGTTCGAAGTAACGCCACATCATCACGTCGGAAATGCTCATCAGCTTGCCGAACATATCCGTCGGTTTTTCGCTGATACCGATGTAGTTGTTCTTCGACTTCGACATCTTCTCGACGCCGTCCAGGCCTTCGAGCAAGGGCATCGTCAAGATGCACTGCTGTTCCTGACCATACTGCTTCTGGAGTTCACGGCCCACCAGCAGGTTGAACTTCTGGTCCGTGCCGCCGAGCTCGAGGTCGGCGTTCAGCGCGACCGAGTCGTAGCCTTGCATCAGCGGGTACAGTAATTCGTGGATCGAGATCGGCACACCGCCCTGGAAGCGCTTGGTGAAATCTTCGCGCTCGAGAATCCGCGCCACCGTGTAGCGCGAGGCGAGCTTGATCATGCCGTCGGCGCCGAGCGGCATCGACCATTCGCTGTTGTAGCGAATTTCGGTTTTGTCGCGGTCGAGCACGAGCGCGGCTTGTTCGAAATACGTCTTCGCGTTCGATTCGATCTGCTCGCGCGTAAGCGGCGGGCGCGTGGCGTTGCGGCCCGACGGATCGCCGATCAGCGAGGTGAAGTCGCCGATCAGGAAAATCACCGTGTGACCGAGATTCTGCAACTGACGCATCTTGTTCAGCACGACCGTGTGGCCGATGTGGATGTCCGGCGCGGTCGGATCGAGGCCGAGCTTGATGCGCAGGGGCACACCGGTGGCCGCGCTCTTCGCGAGCTTCTGTGCGAATTCTTCTTCGATCAGCAGTTCGTCGACGCCGCGTTTGGTGACGGCTAGTGCGTGACGGACTTCGTCGGTGATCGGGAAGGCGGGGCTGGGCTTGGTGGACTCGGTGGTCATGCTGGAAACGTGAAGTCGCGAAAAAAGGAGATTGTCCCATAGATGCGCGCCGCCGCGCCCACTGACTCGGCCGCAAGCGTGCTGCCGACGCACGATTTCGGTCTGTCGGGATGCACCATTGGCGCTGCGACGCTTTATATTCGACCGCACTTGCACCGATAATCTGCTAAAACAGATCGCAACGAATCATCGAGAGGAGCAACAACGTGGCGCAAGACCCCGCAGACGGCGTGTACCTGGGATTGATGTCCGGCACGAGCATGGACGGCGTGGACGGTGTTGCCGTCAGATTCGCGAAAGGAAAGCCGCCGGTGGTGCTGGCCGAAGCGTTTGTCGGTTTCGCGGCAGGCTTGCGCGACGCGCTGTTCGCGCTTCAACAGCCGGGCGACAACGAGATCGAGCGTGAGGCGCTGGCCGCCAATGCGCTCGCCACACGCTACACGGTGTGCTGCCACGAACTGCTGGGCGCGAGCCGCGTGCCGGCCTCGGAAGTCCGTGCAATCGGCGTGCATGGTCAGACGGTGCGGCATCGGCCGGAAAAGGGTTACACGCGGCAGATCAACAACCCCGCACTGCTCGCGGAAATGATGCACATCGACGTGGTCGCCGATTTCCGCAGCCGCGACGTCGCGGCCGGCGGCCAGGGCGCGCCGCTCGTGCCGGCGTTTCACGCCACCGTGTTCGGTGCGAAAGACGAAACGCGGGTGGTCTGCAATCTTGGCGGCATCAGCAATATCACGATCCTGAACGCGACCGGCGGCGTGCGCGGTTTCGACTGCGGGCCGGCGAACGCATTGCTCGACGAATGGGCGCAGCGCCATCTCGGCAAGCCTTTCGACGAAAACGGCCATTTCGCCGCAAGCGGCCAGGTCGATCGCACGCTGCTGAACGCACTGCTCGACGAACCCTTTTTCTCGGCGCAGCCGCCGAAGAGCACCGGCCGCGACCTGTTCAACCCGCAATGGCTGGATGCCAAGCTCCAACCGTTCGCCGCCCTCGCCCCCGCGGACGTGCAAGCCACACTGGTCGCGCTGACCGCCGTAACCGTTGCTCGCGAAATCGAACGGCATGCGTCGGACGCCAAGGCGGTCTATGTGTGTGGCGGCGGCGCGCGCAATCCGGAGATTCTGAAAGCGCTGCATCAGGCGCTGGAGGACAGCGGCGTAAGCGGCGTGCCCGTGATGACAACCGACGCGCTCGGCGTACCGCCGAGCCAAGTCGAGCCGCTGGCCTTCGCGTGGCTGGCAATGCGCTGCGTGGCGCGCCTGCCGGGCAATTTACCGGCCGTCACCGGCGCCACCGCCGAACGCGTACTGGGGGCGATCTACCCGCGGTGATTGGGGGAATTCAGCTCAGGCAATAAAAAACGGGGCCGAAGCCCCGTTTTCTTTTACAACCTGTCGACTAATCAGCCATCAAACCGAGAACGACGAACCACAACCACACGTGGTCGTGGCATTCGGGTTCTTGATGACGAACTGCGCGCCGTTGATGTCGTCCTTGTAGTCGATCTCAGCGCCGACCAGATACTGGTAGCTCATCGAATCGATCAGCAGCTGGACGCCGCTCTTGTTCATGACGGTGTCGTCTTCGTTGACGGCTTCGTCGAACGTAAAACCGTACTGAAAGCCCGAGCAGCCGCCGCCCTGCACGAAAACGCGCAGTTTGAGGTCCGCATTGCCTTCTTCTTCGATCAGTTGCTTGACCTTGTCAGCCGCTGCGTCGGTAAAAACGAAGGGGGCGGGCATCTCGGTCACGGGTGTATCGGTGACTGCGTTCATTCGAACTCTCCAAAAAGCTTCTAACCGCTATTGTAGGGCTGATCTCGATATCGTGCCGAAGCCCACAAAATCAATGGGTTCTTACAGCAAATTCAACGGTCGGCCCTGATCCCGCCACCAGCTTGCCTGAGCAGACCGCGCCGGCACCTCCAGCAACAAAACCCTTACTGCAAAGCCTGGCTGCAAACCAATAAAAAAAGCCGCCTTCGCGAAAGCGTTGGCGGCTTTTGCAGCATTCCAGCCCGAAAGCCGGATTGCACACGAAGCGATTAACGCTTCGAGAATTGCTTCCGGCGACGTGCCTTGTGGAAGCCGACCTTCTTACGTTCGACTTCACGAGCGTCACGCGTAACGAAGCCAGCCTTCGACAGTTCCGGCTTCAGCGTTGCGTCGTAGTCCATCAGCGCGCGGGTGATGCCGTGGCGAACCGCACCGGCTTGACCCGTTTCACCGCCACCGTTCACGTTGACTTTGATGTCGAACGTGACGCCGTGGTTCGTGAGTTCCAGCGGCTGACGCACGATCATCAGCGACGTTTCGCGCGAGAAGTAATCGGCGATAGGCTTGCCGTTTACAATGATCTCGCCCTTGCCAGCCTTGATGAAGACGCGTGCGACGGCGCTCTTGCGGCGGCCCGTGCCGTAATTCCAGTTACCGATCATGTGGGCTCCCCTTAGATCTCGAGCGCTTTCGGCTGTTGTGCCGAATGCGGATGCGTTGCTTCAGCGTAGACCTTCAGCTTCTTGATCATCGCGTAGCCGAGCGGGCCCTTCGGCAGCATGCCCTTGACCGCTTTCTCGAGCGCACGGCCCGGGAAGCGTTCTTGCATCTTGCCGAACGTCGTTTCATAAATACCGCCCGGGTAACCCGAGTGACGGTAGTACTTCTTGTCAGTAGCCTTGTTGCCCGTGACCTTCAGCTTGCCGGCGTTGATAACGATGATGAAATCACCGGTGTCGACGTGCGGAGTGAATTCAGGCTTGTGCTTGCCGCGAAGACGGTGTGCCACTTCGCTGGCGACACGCCCGAGAACCTTATCCGTCGCGTCAATCACGTACCATTCACGCGTAACCTCATGGGCTTTTGCGGAAAACGTCTTCATGATCGATCCAAAAAAATTGCTGCGCCCAATGTATTTTTTCCTGCTTGTAGTGTGCGCATCGAGGCGCGTGCAGGCTCTCCCTGTTCTTCCTCCGCGGGCGCGGATGCGGAAAAGCTCTGAATTATAAAGGAATTTGTCACGCCGAGTCAAAGCTTGCGGGGGTTTCGGCGTGAAATCGGGCGATCCGGCATCAAGATTTGACCATTTGCCCTTCCCGTTCGCCCCGAATCCGGCGTTCGCGAGATCGAAGCTGTGGGCGAAAAAAAACCCGAACGAGCGGTTCGGGTTTAATCCACCAAAGGAGGAGGTGGAGGAGACAGCGGAGGTTGCAGAACTGCTGCAACCGATGGAATCGATTATATGAGGCGCACTTGTGCGACGCAAGAACATTTGCATTGTGAAATGCGTTTTTACAATGTGGCAGGCGAACTCGCCGATCAAAAAATTCTAAATTCCTTTTAAAATCAATCACAAAAGTCCTTTTAAGGGCTTGCATACACAGACATCATCTAGAGTAAAACCCCTAAACCCGTCAGGGCATTCCCGAATCGCCGAAACATGCCGCACCGCAACACGCAAGCGGTCATCGGGCATAAGTTCCAGCGAAAGTCCCCTCGGGCGGACGCGCAAACACCGGGCTACAATGCGTTTTCGATATAAGCGCAGCGCGGTGGAGCACAGCATGGAATGCAAAGTTAGCTGGATGGGGCAAGACGGGATGGCATTTGCGGCCGAGACGGGCAGCGGTCATCTGGTCACGATGGACGGCGCGCCGGAAGGCGGCGGCCGCAATCTCGCGCCGCGTCCGATGGAAATGGTTCTGCTCGGCACGGGCGGCTGCACGGCGTACGACGTCGTGATGATCCTGAAGAAAAGCCGCCAGGAAATCGCCGGCTGCTCGGTGACGCTGAAGGCCGAACGCGCCAGCGAAGATCCGAAAGTGTTCACCAAGATTCACTTCCACTTCACCGTGACGGGCAAGAATCTGAACCCGGCGACGGTGGAACGCGCGATCAACCTGTCGCACGACAAATACTGCTCGGCGTCGATCATGATCGCGAAGACCGCTGAGCTCACGCACTCGTTCGATATCGTCGCGGGTTGAACGCGGCGCTTCGGCCCAGGCTTCTGCGCGGATAACCGCGCATTGAGCCAAACCAGCGCGTCAAAATAAAAATGCCGACGTCCACACGGACGCCGGCATTTTTTGTTGGGTGGCAAAGCAAGCCGATAAGCCGGATTCTGTGCACGCGCCACGTCCGAAAACGCGACGCGCGTAGCAGTCATTCCTCTAGGCGCGCCATTACTGACGTGCTCAAGCTTCCTACCCGCAGACGTGACGGGGGCCCCGTCCTGCATCTCGAAGATGCTAGCCTGCCTACTTGGAATTGCTCCGGGTGGAGGTTACCGTGCCGGTCTGCCTTGCAGCAGCCGCGGTGCGCTCTTACCGCACCGTTTCACCCTTACCTGATCCCGGCTTGCGCCGGGCCATCGGCGGTTTGCTTTCTGTTGCCCTGTTCCGCGTGTCACCACGGATGGCCGTTAGCCATCACCCTGCCCTATGGAGTCCGGACTTTCCTCGCCCTCTTTGACCGAAGCCGCAGAGGCCGCGACTGCCTGGCCTGCTTTGCTGGGGCGCATTTTAACACTGCGGCGAATAGGGTGCGGCTTTAGCGCGAACGCCGTCCTGTGCGAAAGACGGAGGTGTCGTCGTAAAACGCGGGCGATTCGTTCTCGGCGCACCAGCCTGGGATCCCTAGTACGGGCAGCGGCGCAAACATGCGGCTCGCCAATGCTTCGGTGCCCAATAGTGCCGTGCTGACAGACTCGTCGAGCCATGCATCGCGAGCCGCGGCGTCCCATCCAAAGTACTCGGACGGTACGTCGACGATCCACGCGTGGCCCGTGCAGGCCTTGAACGGCGCGATCAGCTTTTCCAGCAACGCGTGGCCGAAGCAGCGCACTTCGCAGCGTGAGCCCCAGGCATCACGATGAGCAACCATCAGCGTCTGCCAGTCGAACCCGCGCAAAGCCGCGCTCAACGCCGGGTCGGCACTCGCGAACAGCAACGCGTTTTCGTCGAACAAGGTCAGCGTATCGCGCACGCCGCCGCGAGTCGGGCCGACGCCTAACACGTCGATCGCCGCCGACTGCCGCGCGTTCAGCGCCGCCTTGATCCGCGGAAACGCAAACCACATCGACCCGTTAAAGAAGTCATGCAGGTTGTGGCGGGTCGGCACGCAGCCCGTCGACGCAATGTGCGCCTCGTAAGCCGCGCCCGGCGGCAGATCGTCCTGCGCAATGAACGCGAGACGCTGGCCGCGCCCTGTCACCTGCCGCATCTCGCCGGCATCGGCATTCATCTCTGCGAGCAAGGCCGCGTAGCTCGTCAGCGCGCCCTGCTGCCAGCGCTCGCCGCGCGCCGCGAACTGTGCGAACCACGGCGTCGACCAGTCGATATCGGCGAAACCGAAGCCTACGCGCGCCGCCTCTTGCACCTGCATCTAATGCAACCTCAGACGAGGCGCCAGCCGATCGACTCACCGCCACGCAGCGGCACGACAGGCGTATCGCCGACCGACAATTCAGCCGGCAGCGTCCATTCTTCGCGACGCAGCGTGACTTTCTCTTCGCTGCGCGGCAGACCGTAGAAATCCGCGCCGAAGAAGCTGGCGAAACCTTCGAGCTTGTCCAGCGCGCCGGCTTTGTCGAACGCTTCCGTGTAGAGCTCGAGCGCATGCAGTGCCGTGTAGCAACCCGCGCAGCCGCAGGCGTGCTCCTTCAAACCCTTCGGATGCGGCGCGCTATCCGTGCCGAGGAAGAATCGCGGATTGCCCGAGGTCGCCGCCTCGACCAGCGCCACGCGATGCGTCTCGCGCTTCAACACCGGCAGGCAGTAGTAATGCGGGCGAATGCCGCCCTGGAAGATCGCGTTGCGGTTGTACAGCAGATGGTGCGCAGTGATCGTCGCGCCCAGCAGCCCCGGCGCCACGCCGGCTTCGCGGATGTAGTCGACTGCATCTTTCGTGGTGATGTGCTCGAACACCACCTTCAGCGCCGGAAATGCGCGGCGCAGCGGCGTCATCACGCGATCGATAAACACCTTCTCGCGGTCGAACAGGTCGATCGACGAATCCGTCACTTCGCCGTGCACCAGCAGCGGCATGCCGGTTTCCTGCATCACTTCGAGCGTTTTGGCGCACTTCATGATGTCGGTAACGCCTGCGTCCGAATTGGTCGTGGCACCCGCCGGGTACAGCTTCACGCCATGCACAAAGCCGCTTTCGCGCGCGCGGCGGATTTCGTCGGGCGGCGTGTTGTCGGTCAGGTACAGCGTCATCAGCGGTTCGAACTTCGCGCCTTCCGGAATCGCGGCGACGATGCGCTCGCGGTATGCGTGCGCCATCGCGGTGGTGGTGACCGGCGGCTTCAGGTTAGGCATGATGATCGCGCGGCCGAACTGGCGCGCGGTATCCGGCAGCACAGCAGCGAGCATCTCGCCGTCGCGAACGTGCAGGTGCCAGTCGTCCGGGCGGGCGAGCGTAACGGAGTCGATGGTGTCGACGGAATCGAGGGAGGCGTTGGAAGCGGTCATGGCGAGAGGGGAACGAGATTCGGCGGCAAAAAAAGCAAATCGGCGCGCTCGAAGCGGTACAAATCACAGCAATTCGCAGCGCTGGAGCCTAAACACACGTCAATTTTGCTATTTGGCGCTTCTGGCTCGGTGATATGCTTGGAAAATCATCATTGTAACGGCTCGCCCCGTTCACAGGCTTACCCGCAACATGTGCCAACTTCTCGGAATGAACTGCGCCGCGCCGACGGACGTCACGTTCTCGTTCACCGGCTTTGCGGCGCGCGGCGGCGTCACCGATCACCACGCGGACGGCTGGGGCATCGCCTTCTTCGAAGACAAAGCCTGCCGCCTGTTCATCGACCATCAATCGTCGGCCACCTCGCCGATCGCCGAGATGGTCAAGCGCTACCCGATCAAATCGAAGAACACGATCGCGCATATTCGCAAGGCAACGCAAGGGCACATCCTGCTGGAAAACTGCCATCCGTTCATGCGTGAACTGTGGGGGCGTCACTGGATCTTTGCGCACAACGGCGACCTGAAAGATTATTCGCCGGCGCTCAACGGCGTCTATCAACCCGTCGGCACAACCGATAGCGAGCTCGCCTTCTGCGCGTTGCTGCAAGGCTTGCGCAAGGCTTTTCCGGGCTGCCAGCCGCCGCTGGAAGAGCTGTTCGCGGCGCTCGAAACGCTCACGCGCGAAATCACGCAATTTGGCGTGTTCAATTTCCTGATGTCGAACGGGCAGGCGCTGTTCGCGCATTGCTCGACGCATCTGCATTACATCGTGCGGCGCTGGCCGTTCTCGACCGCGCATCTGGTCGATGCGGACGTGTCGATCGATTTCGCCAAATACACGACACCGGAAGACCGCGTCGCCGTGATTGCGACCAAGCCGCTCACCGACAACGAAGTGTGGACCGCCTTCAAACCGGGCGATCTGCTGATGTTCCAGCATGGCGAAGTGATCGGCCGGGTTAACGTGCCGGTGCCGGCTTCGGTGCTGGAGAAGCTACTCAATCCGGCGCTGGATGCGTCGGCTTCTGCGACTACGATTGCGGCTTCGGTTGAGGCGGTGGCCACAGCCGCCGAGCTCGACCTCGAAGCCGCAGACGACACCGCCGCTTTCGAATCCTGACCCAGGTTGGGCGGCGTTCGCGAAGGCCTGAAACGTCATCAGACACAAAAAAGCCGCTTCTTTCGAAGCGGCTTTTTTTCTGCTCGCGCCACTTAATCAGCGTGGTCCAGCAACAAACTCAGTGCAGGATCTTCGCCAGAAAATCCTTCGCACGATCCGATTTCGGATTCGCGAAGAAGTCTTCTTTCTTATCGTCTTCCACGATCAAGCCCTTGTCCATGAAGATCACGCGGTGCGCGACCTTCTTGGCAAAGCCCATTTCGTGTGTGACGCACATCATCGTCATGCCTTCCTGCGCGAGTTCGACCATCACGTCGAGCACTTCATTGATCATTTCCGGATCGAGTGCCGAAGTCGGTTCGTCGAACAGCATCGCGATCGGGTCCATCGACAACGCGCGTGCAATCGCCACGCGCTGCTGCTGACCGCCCGACAATTGCCCCGGAAACTTGTCCGCATGCGCACGCAGGCCGACGCGATCGAGCAGCTTGTAGCCCTTGGTCGTGGCTTCGTCCTTCGAGCGGCCGAGCACCTTGACCTGTGCGAGCGTCAGGTTTTGCACGATCGACAGATGCGGGAACAGCTCAAAGTGCTGGAACACCATGCCGACCTTCGCACGCAACTTCGACAGGTTGGTTTTCTTGTCGGTCAGCGATTGGCCGTTGATGACGATCTCGCCCTTCTGGAACGGCTCGAGGCCGTTGACGGTTTTGATCAGCGTGGACTTGCCCGAGCCCGACGGCCCGCACACCACCACCACTTCACCTTTTTTGACTTCCGTCGTGCAGTCCGTCAGCACTTGAAACTGACCGTACCACTTCGAAACATTCTTGATAGAGATCATCTTGCGACCTTTTTCTGAAGACCTTTGACGAGGCTCGACGCGATCACGCAGATCACGAAATAACACGCGCCCGCGAACAGTACCATTTCAACATTCGTGCCGTCACGGTCGCCAATATTCGTGGCGGTGCGGAAGAAGTCGGCGAGGCTGATCACGTAGACGAGCGACGTATCCTGAAACAGCACGATACCTTGGGTAAGCAGCAGCGGCACCATCGCGCGGAACGCCTGCGGCAGCACGATGAGGCGCATCGCCTGCGGGTAGCTCATGCCGAGCGCAAACGCGGCGTTGACCTGCCCGCGCGGCACCGCCTGAATGCCGGCGCGGATGATCTCCGAATAGTACGCCGCCTCAAAGAGCGAGAAAGCGACCATCGCAGATGCCAGACGAATGTCGATATCCGGCGACAAGCCCAGCACGTTCTGCAGCACCTGCGGCACGATCAGGAAGAACCACAGCAGCACCATCACCAGCGGGATCGAACGGAACACCGTCACGTAGGCCTTGGCGAACCATTCGAACGGCTTGATCGGCGACAGCCGCATGATCGCGAGAAGGGTGCCCCAGACAATGCCGATCACAATCGCAATCAGCGTGATCTTGATGGTGACGATAGCGCCGGTCCACAGCGTAGGCAGTGCGCCCGGAATACCGCTCCAGTCGAAATGATGCATCACTTACCTCCGATATAGCCGGGCAACCGGGTCTTGGCTTCGACCCAGCGCATCAGTTGCATCACGACCAGATTGATCAGCACATAGGCCAGCGTAACCGCGATGAACGACTCATACGTCTGCGACGTATAGTCGACCAGTTGGCGCGCCTGGGCCGACAGATCCAGCAAACCGATGGTCGACGCAACCGCCGAGTTCTTGAAGATGTTCAGAAACTCGGAGGTGAGCGGCGGCACGATGATCCGGTACGCAACCGGCAACAGCACGTAGCGATACGTCTGCCATTGCGTGAAACCCATTGCCAGACCCGCGGCGCGCTGGCCGCGCGGCAATGCGTTGATACCCGAGCGCACCTGCTCGCACACGCGCGCGGCGGTGAATAGTCCGAGACAGATAATCGATGACGAAAAGAACTGCGCGCCCGGCGGCAGTTGCTTGTACCAGTTCCCCATCGACGCGGGCAGCAACTCCGGTATCACCAGATACCAGATAAAGAACTGCACGATCAGCGGGATGTTGCGGAAGATCGCGACATAGAGCGTGCCGATACCCGACGCCCATTTGTTCGGCACCGTGCGCAGCACACCGAACAACGAACCGACGATCAGCGCGATCACCCATGCCGACAGCGACACGGTAATCGTCACCCAGAAGCCGGACAGCAGCCAGCCCAGATAGGTGGTCGGCTCGCCGGTGGAGACCGGACTCAGCAGAATGCCCCAGTTCCAGTGATATGACATGACCAAGACTCCAGCAAAAAGAAACGGAAGAAGCGCGTGGCCCCTTCCGTTTCGTTCAGCGTTTCAAAAAAACAGCTAAGGTTTAATCGATTGCCTTGTCATTCGGGCTTTTGTAGAGCGCCTTGATGTCGTCGCTTTCCGGGAAGGCCAGGTTCAGGCCCTTCGGCGGAATCGGCGATTCGAACCACTTCTTGTAGATCTGATCGGCTTCGCCCGAGGTTTCGACCTTCGCGATCGCGTCGTCGACGACCTTCTTGAATTCCGGATCGTTCTTGCGAATCATGCAGCCGTACGCTTCATGCGATTGCGGCGTGCCGACGATCACGAAATCGCCTGGGTTGTTCGACTTGGCGCGTTCGCCAGCCAGCAGCGCGTCGTCCATCATGAACGCAGCAGCGCGGCCGGTGGAGAGCGTCAGGAACGACTCGCCGTGGTCTTTCGCGCTGATGATGTTCATGCCCATGCTCTTGTCCTGATTCATCTTGCGAAGCAGGCGCTCGGAGGTCGTGCCGGCGGTCGTGACGACCGTCTTGCCCTTCAGGTCAGCGAAGTCCTTGATGCCGGAGTCTTTCTTCGTCATCAGGCGCGTGCCGATCACGAAGATCGTGTTCGAGAACGCAGCCTGTTGCTGGCGCTCGGTGTTATTCGTAGTGGAGCCGCATTCCATGTCGACGGTGCCGTTTTGCACCAGCGGAATACGGTTTTGCGACGTGACAGGCGTGAGCTTGACCTTCAGGTTAGGCATATTCAGCTTTGCCTTGACCGCCTCCACGACCTTCAGCGCGAATTCCTGCGAGTAGCCGATGACATTCTGCTTGTCGTCGTAATACGAAAACGGGATCGACGATTCGCGGTGCCCCAGCGAAATGACACCCGTGTCCTTGATCTTTTTGAGCGTACCAGCGTCTTGCGCATGCGCGCCAACCGTAAACAGTCCGAGAGTCGCGAGCAGCAGCGCAGCTTTTTTAACCTTCATGTGTGATCTCCTTGGCAAGAACCGGCGCCAGTTTAGCAAAGTAATTATTCTGAAAGTATTGCTATAAACCATGTTTGTTGCGCCCGCGCGCCGCTACGAGATTACGGGGGCTTAACCGGGCAATGCAAACACGACGGATACGCAAAGGCGGGCGGCATCGATAGGATGCCGCCCGCCGGGTGAAACACGCGGTCTTGTGGACCACGTCAAAGCAAGGATTCGCAGCGGCCCGCGAGGTGGCGGGCCGCCGTTTCAAGCCAATCGATCAGGGGTACAGTCCGCGCAATTCGCGCGCTTCGAGGATCCGCTTACATGCGACGATAAACGCCGCCGTCCGCACGGACACCTTCTGCTCGCTCGACACTTGCCACACTGCGGCAAATGCTTCGCGCATGACGCGCTCGAGACGCTGGTTGATCTCGTCTTCGGTCCAGAAGAAGCTCGAGAAGTCCTGCACCCACTCGAAGTACGACACCGTCACGCCGCCGGCGTTGGCCACGACGTCCGGAATCACGAGGATGCCGCGGTCGTGCAGAATGTCGTCCGCTGCCGTGGTGGTCGGGCCGTTGGCGCCTTCCACGACGATCTTCGTCTTGATCTTGCCGGCGTTCTTTTCGGTGATCTGGTTTTCCAGCGCGGCCGGAATCAGGATGTCCGATTCGACGGTCCAGAATTCTTCGTTCGTGACTGCGTCGGCTTCCGGGAAACCGCCTACGCCACCGTTCTTCGCCACGTAATCCGCCAGCGCAACAGCATCGATACCGGTCGACTTGTACAGCGAGCCAGTGTGATCCTGCACCGCGACCAGCTTCGAGCCCGCTTCCTGGAACAAACGTGCGGCGATGCCGCCCACGTTACCGAAACCCTGAACGGCAATCCGTGCGCCTTCGATGTCGACACCGATACGGCGTGCCGCTTCGGAGGCCACCACGAACACGCCGCGGCCCGTAGCCTCACGGCGGCCCAGCGAACCACCCAGCGCGATCGGCTTGCCCGTCACGACGCCCGTAGCCGTTTGGCCCTGGTTCATCGAGTACGTGTCCATCATCCACGCCATGATCTGCTCGTTCGTGTTCACGTCCGGCGCGGGGATGTCGGTATTCGGTCCGATGATGATGCCGATTTCGCTCGTGTAGCGGCGCGTGACGCGCTCCAGCTCGCCACGCGACAACGTACGCGGATCGACACGGATACCACCCTTCGCACCGCCGTACGGCACGTTCACAGCAGCATTTTTCACCGACATCCACGCCGACAGCGCCATCACTTCCGACAGCGTCACGTCCTGGTGATAACGCACACCGCCCTTACCCGGACCGCGCGACACGTTGTGCTGCACGCGATAGCCTTCGAAGTGCGCGACCGTGCCGTTATCGAGTTCGATAGGCACATCGACGATCAGAATGCGCTTCGGGCGCTTCAGGGTTTCGAGCCAGCGGGACAGCGAACCGAGGTACGGCGCGACACGGTCGACCTGACGCAGGTAGTTGCCCCACGGGCCGAGGTCATCTTTATTCAGGTAGGAAGGAACAGACTGCAACGTTGACGCGGATTGTGCTGCTTGTTGCTGGGATGACATGAACGCTCCGGCGTTGATCGAGTGACAGCATTGTCGAAAAACGCCGTTTTGAAATCCAATGCCGTTTCATTATCCGATTATGTTTTTTATGCATAACCATCAAAAACCCGCAAATTCGCGTCGTGGGGAAGCAGGTTCTCAGGCAGCGCTTGCGCGTTGAGCGATCTCCTCGGACACCACATCCCACAGTTGCCGCACGAGTATCTGCCGCGCATCGTCGGTCTTCGCTACGAGCTTGTCGCGATAGAGCCGGATCTCCATGGTCAGCGTGAGTTGCCCCTCAGGCGTGCCGCGGGTCGCGCGGTCGAGCCGGATCAGCTTGCCGTCGGCGACTGCGTCTTCTACGGCGCTGTGTGGCAGGAAGGCGATGCCGTGGCCGGCCAGCGCCATCGCCTTGAGTCCCTCGGCCATGTCGGTTTCGTACAGCCGGTCGAGATACAGGCGCTCCGGCGCGTTGGCGAGGATCACCTCGGTCATGCGGCCCAGATACGCGTTTGGCGTGTAGGACAGATAGGGCGTGGGCGCCTCGGGGGTGCCCGGCAACGTGTGACGCGCCCGGCCGGCGCGGGCCGGCGCGGAGAACGGGCTGATCGGCTCGTTGCCGAGCGTGAGCATGTCGTAGCGCGCCGGATCGAGCGCGACCGGATGACTCGGATGGTGATAGCCCATCATCAGATCGCAGCCGCCTTCCACCAGCGACAACGCCGCATCGTGCACGTTCAACGCCCGCAGCCGGGTGTGAATCGGACCCATCTGCGCTTCGATGCGCTGCAGCCAGCGCGGGAAGTAAGTGAGCGACAACGTGTGCGGCACCGCGAACTCGATGGTCGCCTGCGGCGTGGCCGTATGGCCGCGCAGTAGCGCGCGTGCCTCGTGGAACTGCGACAGCATCGCGAGCGCCTGCTCGTTGAACACCTGGCCGGCCGCAGTTAGTCGCGTCGGATAAACCGAACGGTCGATCAGTTCGGTGCCGAGCCACGCTTCGAGCGCCTGAATTCGCCGCGAAAACGCCGGTTGCGTGACATGACGCAATTCGGCCGAGCGGCTGAAACTACGCGTTTCCGCGAGCGAAACGAAGTCTTCGAGCCATTTCAGTTCCATGCGAAGCCTGCTGCCAGCGGGAGGGAGGAAGTCAGCATTCTAGCGGCGCGGGGTGGGGCCGCCGGGTTGAGTGGTAAAATTCGCGGTTCCCTCCGTTCCCGATCCGCTCGCTGAGCGCTCGCTTTGACTCCGGCCCCCATCATGTCCGACACCCGCCCCGACACCCTGTTCGCGCTGAACGCGCTCTCCCCGCTCGACGGCCGTTACGCCTCGAAAACCGAAGCCCTGCGCGACTGGCTCTCGGAAGCCGCTTTCATGCGCAATCGCGTGACGGTTGAAATCCACTGGCTAATCGCGCTCTCGCACGCCGGTTTCGCCGAAGTGCCGCGCTTTTCCGAAGCCGCCGAACAATTCCTGCTGCAACTGGCCGAGCGCTTCACCGCGCACGACGCCGCGCGCATCAAGGACATCGAACGTGTGACGAACCACGACGTGAAAGCGGTCGAGTACTGGCTGAAGGAATCGGTGAAGGGTCAGGAAGAACTGGAACGCGCGAGCGAGTTCATCCACTTCGCCTGTACCTCGGAAGACATCAACAACACGTCGCACGGCCTGATGCTCGCCGGCGCGCGTGAACACGTGATTCTGCCGGCACTGCGCTCGGTGCATCAGCGCCTCGTTGCGCTGGCTCACGCGCAAGCCGAACAGCCGATGCTGTCGCGCACGCACGGCCAGCCGGCCAGCCCGACCACGCTCGGCAAGGAAATCGCCAACGTCGCCGCACGTCTGGAACGCGCGATCGACCGTATCGCCAAGGTCGAGCTGCTGGGCAAGATGAACGGCGCGGTCGGCAACTTCAATGCACACCTGTCCGCGTATCCGGAATTCGACTGGGAAGCGTTCTCGCGCGCAGTGGTCGAACAGCGCCTGAAGCTCACGTTCAATCCGTACACGATCCAGATCGAACCGCATGACTACATGGCCGAACTGTTCGACGCCGTGTCGCGCGCCAATACGATCCTGCTGGATCTGGACCGCGACGTGTGGGGCTACATCTCTGTCGGTTACTTCAAGCAACGCACGAAGGCCGGCGAAATCGGTTCGTCGACGATGCCGCACAAGGTCAATCCGATCGACTTCGAAAACTCGGAAGGCAATCTCGGTCTCGCCAACGCCACGCTGCGCCACCTCGCCGACAAGCTGCCGATTTCGCGCTGGCAGCGCGACCTGACCGACTCGACGGTGCTGCGCAATATGGGCGTCGCGTTCGGCTACTCGCTGCTCGCGTACGACTCGCTGATCCGCGGTCTGGACAAGCTCGAAGTGAACGCGCAGCGTCTGAACGAAGACCTCGACAACTGCTGGGAAGTGCTGGCCGAGCCGGTTCAAACGGTGATGCGCCGTTACGGCATCGAGAACCCGTATGAGCAGTTGAAGGAACTGACGCGCGGCAAGGGCATCACGCGTGAAGCGCTGCAAACGTTCGTGACCGGTCTCGCGATTCCGCAAGATGCGAAGGATCGTTTGCTCGCCATGACGCCGGGTTCGTATATCGGCAAGGCAGTCGAACTGGCCAAGCGGATCGCTTAAGACCCAGTCACTGCCTTGCAGCTTCGGCCATAAAAAAGGCGCTCACAAACGTGAGCGCCTTTTTTTCATCTTGCAACGTCAGCGGGTTTAACTAAAACCTCACCGCTCCGTCATCTGCCTCAACACCTCGTCGACGATCGCCTCTGGCGACAACTCAATGCTCACCGTGATCGCTTCGTCCGGGCCCGGCTCTTCGAGCGTATCGAGCTGGCTTTGCAACAGCGACGGATCGAAGAAATGACCGGTGCGCGTGGTCAGCCGCTCGCGCAGCACCTCGAACGAACCCTTCAGATAAACGAAGCATACGTCCTTGTCACCGTTGCTCCCGCCGCGCAGAACATCGCGGTACGAACGCTTCAGCGACGAGCACGTGAACACCGCTTTCTCGCCCGCCCGCTGCTTTTCTTCGATCGCGACACGGATGGTTTGCAACCACGGCCAACGGTCTTCGTCGGTCAGCGGAATGCCGTGGTGCATTTTCTCCTTGTTGGCGGCGCTGTGAAACGCGTCGCCGTCGGTGAATGCGCAGTGCAGGCGTTCCGCCAGCATTTCGCCAATCCTCGTTTTGCCGGCGCCCGACACGCCCATTGCGATCAAAATCATCAAAAACTCCTTACACGACCGTCGCGAGCGCGAAAGTCAAACCCAAGCCCATCAGGGAAATAACGGTTTCGAGGAGCGACCACGTCTTGAAGGTCTGCCCCACCGTCATACCGAAGTATTCCTTGATCAGCCAGAAACCGCCGTCATTCACATGCGAGAAAATCAGCGAGCCTGAACCGGTGGCGAGCACCAGCAATTCCGGCGTGACCTGCACCCCACTAGCCGAAGCGATCGGCGCAACGATGCCGCAGGCCGTCGTCATCGCAACGGTTGCCGAACCCGTAGCCAGACGAATCAGCGCGGCCACCAGCCAGCCGAACAGCAGCGGCGACAGATGCATGGCCGTCGCCACGTTGACGATTTCCTTCGAGATCCCGCTATCCATCAGCACGCGCCCGAAGCCGCCGCCCGCGCCCACGATCAGCGTGATGCCCGCGATCGGCGCCAGACATTCGCCGCAGAACTTCTGGATCTGCTCACGATTGAAGCCGCGGCTCGCGCCGAAGGTCCAGAAGCTGACCAGCACGGCGATCAACAGCGCGACGTCCGAGTTGCCGACGAAACGCAGCAGGTCGTTCGCCAGGGTCTTCGGCGTAAACACGAGGTCGGCCCAGCTGCCGACCAGCATCAGAATCACCGGTAGCAGAATCGTGAACAACGTGATGCCAAAGCTCGGCAACTCGCGCTTGGGCGCCGCGCTCTTCGCGTTATTTTGCGCGTCGTCACCGTGCCCGAGGAATTGCGCGGCGAGCGGATTGTTTTCCGGCAGCTTGATGTAACGGCTGATCAACAGCGCGAACAGCGGGCCGGCGACGATCGCCGTCGGCACGCCCACGATCAGCCCGTACGCAATCGTCTTGCCGATGTCGGCGTGATACGCCTGCACCGCGAGCATCGCAGCCGGGTGCGGCGGAATCAGACCGTGCACGACGGACAGCCCCGCAACCATCGGCAGGCCGACCAGCAGCAGCGACTTGTTGGTGCGTTTGGCGACGTTGAACGCAATCGGAATCAGCAGCACGAAGCCGACTTCAAAAAACACCGGCAAACCGACAATGATCGCCACGACCATCATCGCCCAGTGAATATGCTTCTCGCCGAACTTGTCGATCAGTGTGGTCGCAATGCGCTCGGCGCCGCCCGATTCGGCCATCATTTTGCCGAGCATGGTGCCGAGGCCGACCACGATCGCAATGTGGCCGAGCGTGTTGCCGTTGCCGGTTTCGAACGATTTGACGATCGTGCCGATCGGCATGCCGGATGCGAGACCCAACAGCAGCGAAACGATGATCAGGACGAGGAACGGGTAAACCTTGTAGCGGGTGATCAGCAGGATCAGAAGTGCGATGGCGATCACCGCGAAGACCAGCAGCGTGCTGCCGTGGACAGCTTCCATGAAGCTCCTCCTTTGCGTTATTGATTGTTGGTGCGGAACACAGCTGGCACCTGTCTCACGGCGACCTCGAGCGGTGCCTGAAAACCCGGCAAGCCGCGCGGACGCTGAATTTTACTGTTTGTTGTCTTTAAAAGCGCGTGAATCCGGCATGCATATCGCAAAGGAGCCTCGGCGCGACAGCCTGACAGGCTGTTTCGACGAGGCTCCTTTGTGTAGGACCTGGTTACTGGACTAAGGTACGGGCCGTTTCAACTCAATGGGCAGGCGCGGCCAGCTCGCTGGCGGCACGTGCGAGACGCGTAACTTCGTCCCAGTTTTGCGCGGCAAGTGCGGCCTTCGGCGTCAACCACGATCCGCCCACGCACACCACATTCGGTTGGGCCAAGAAGTTGATGGCGCTTTCGGCCGTGATGCCGCCAGTCGGGCAGAATTTCAACGTCGGGAACGGGCCGTAAAACGCCTGCAGCATCGGGATACCGCCGGCTTGCTGCGCCGGGAAGAACTTGACGATTTCGTAGCCGAGTTCGAGCGCCGCGATAATGTCGCTCGGCGTCATGACACCCGGCAGCAGCGGCAAACCCGCATCCTGGGCTGCCTTGTGCATGTCTTTCGTCAGACCTGGCGACACGCCGAATTGCGCGCCCGCTTTCTTCGCCTGAAAACAATGCTCGGGCTTCGTGATCGTGCCGACTCCAACCACGATGTCTTCGGACAGCTGGCTCGCGCGTTCGATCGCGCCGAGCCCCGCAGCCGTGCGCAACGTGATTTCGAGCACCTTCACGCCGCCCGCATGCAGCGCGCGCGACACGTTTTCGCCCTGTTCGACCGAGTCGAACGCGAGCACCGGAATCACCGGGCCGAGGCGCACGATATCGCTTACTGTTTTCGCCGTCATAGTCAGACTCCTTGTTTCTGCAGCTCGTGGCTGGCTTGAGTGGTGCTTGAGTGTGCTTTCTTGTGTCCGCCGTGCTCGCCCACCATCGGACCGAACACCGAGGCGCCCTGCTCCGCCGGCGCTGCCGCCGCACGGAACACGCCGAACAGTTCACGGCCGAAGCCGACTTCGTTTTCCGCCTGATGCTGCGGCAACGCTTCCGGCCGCGCGGCCCATTCGGCTGCATCGATTTCGATGTCGAGCACGCCTGCGTCCGCATCGATCACCAGCATGTCGCCCGTGCGAACCTTGCCGATCGGGCCTTGCAGCAACGCTTCCGGCGACAGGTGAATCACCGCCGGCACTTTGCCCGATGCGCCGGACATGCGGCCGTCGGTGACCAGTGCAACGTGAAAACCTTGATCCTGCAACACACCGAGCAACGGCGTCAAACGATGCAGTTCGGGCATGCCGTTTGCGCGGGCGCCCTGGAAGCGCACCACGGCAATGAAATCACGCTTGAGTTCGCCGTTGTCGAACGCCGCCTGCACGGCTTCCTGCGAATCGAACACAATCGCTGGCGCCTTCACCTTGCGATGCTGCGCTGCGACTGCTGAAATCTTGATCACGCCGCGGCCGAGTTTGCCTTGCATCAGACGCAAGCCGCCGTCCGGCTGGAACGGTTCCTTGATGCCGCGCAGCACCGCCGTGTCTTCGCTCTTTTCCGTGCCCGGCACCCATTGCAGCTTGCCGTCGAGCAGCTTCGGCTCTTCAGTGTAGTGATGGAGACCCTTGCCGGCGACGGTGTTCACGTCTTCGTGCAGCAAGCCGCCTTCCAGCAGATTGCGAACCAGGAACGCGACGCCGCCCGCGGCGTGGAAGTGATTCACGTCGGCCTTGCCGTTCGGGTAAATCTTGGCGAGCAGCGGCACGGCTTGTGACAGCGTGTCGAAGTCATCCCAGTCGATCACAATGCCGGCCGCGCGCGCGATTGCGACGAGGTGCAGCGTGTGATTGGTCGAACCGCCCGTTGCCAGCAACGCGACGATGCCGTTGACGATCGCTTTTTCGTCGACCACGTGGCCAATCGGCATGTAGTTGCCGCGATCTACCGTCAGGTCGAGCACGCGGCGTGCGGCCTGCGCGGTCAATGCGTCGCGCAGCGGCGTATGCGGGTGCACGAACGCCGAACTCGGCAGATGCAGGCCCATCACTTCCATCAGCATCTGGTTGCTGTTTGCCGTGCCGTAGAACGTGCAGGTGCCCTGGCTGTGATACGCGGCGGCTTCTGCTTCGAGCAGCGCGTCGCGGCCGCATTGGCCGGTGGCAAACAGCTGGCGTGTCTTGGCTTTGTCGTCATTCGACAGGCCGCTGCCCATCGGGCCGGCCGGCACGAAAATCGTCGGCAGGTGGCCGAATTGCAGCGCGCCGATCAGGAGGCCCGGCACGATTTTGTCGCAGATGCCGAGGCACAGCGCCGCGTCGAACATGTTGTGCGTGAGGGCCACTGCGGTGCTCATCGCGATCACTTCACGCGAGAACAGCGACAGTTCCATGCCCGCGTTGCCTTGCGTGACGCCGTCGCACATGGCCGGCACACCGCCCGCGAATTGCGCGACGCCGCCGTTTTCACGCGCGGCTTCTTTGATGATGTCCGGGTAGTTTTTGTACGGCGCGTGCGCGGACAACATCTCGTTGTAGGAGGACACGATGCCGATGTTCGGCTGGCGAATCTGCTTGATGACGAGCTTGTCGTGGCCTTCAAGACCAGCAAACCCGTGCGCCAGATTGGCACACGAGAGCGCGCCGCGTGCCGGGAATTTGCCCTGGGCGTGCTCGATACGGGCCAGATACGCCTCGCGAGTGGGCTTGCTGCGCTCGACCACGCGTTGCGTGACCTTCAACAATTGCGAATGCGGGGAAACCATCGGAGCTCCTTCGTCGCTGGCGTGAGGCGTAGGCGCACTATGCCAGGCAGGTATCGCGGGGATGTCGAAACAGTCGACGTCGCAATGTTAGTAGAAAAACTACACGATCGCAATCGCGACCCCTGTTGCATTGCGACATTTTTGAATGGCCGGATTGCCTTACTGGCTTTGCTTTGGCGGTGTATGCGGCAAAAACCAGGGAATACACCTACGGCCCGATATGTAGTTTTTGTACCTTCTTCAGCAATCAGATATAGTCCACGCATTCTTCAGCATAGTGCGAGTTTTCCGATGATGCTGTCCCAGGTGGAAGAGATGCGCGATCAGTTGCGTCCGTCAGAACGCAAGCTGGCCGATTACGTGATCGAAGCACCGCGTGAGGTACTCGATCTCTCGATGACCGAAGTGGCCGCGCGCGCGGGTGTCAGTCAGCCGACCATCGCGCGGTTCTGTCATGCGCTGGGGTTTTCGGGCTTCCGCGAGTTCAAGATCCGGCTGGCGCAGGGCATAGCCGCGGAAGTGCCGGCCGTCTACCGGGATGTGCGGCCGGATGAGCCGACGCCGGGCGTCGCAGCGAAGGTTCTTGACCGGACCATCGGCGCGCTGATCCAGGTGCGCAACAATTTGTCGTCAGATAGCGTCGCGGCGGCGATCGCGCTGCTGGCGCAGGCGCGGCGCATTGAGTTTTACGGCGCGGGCGGTTCGGGTATTGCTGCGCTGGATGTGCAGCACAAGTTTTTTCGCCTCGGCATGCCGAGCGTTGCGTATTCGGATCCGCACACGTTTCTGATGTCGGCGGCGCTGCTTGGTGAAGGGGATGTGGTGGTAGCGATCTCGAATACCGGGCGTACGCGCGATATTGTGGATGCAGTGAAGTCAGCGCTGGCGGCAGGCGCGAAGGTGATTGCGATCACGCACGGCAATTCGCCTTTGGCGCGACTGGCGACGGTCGGCTTGTTCGCCAATGTCGATGAAGACACGGATATTTTTTCGCCGATGACCTCGCGCGTTTCGCATCTGGCGATCGGCGATATTCTGGCGGTGGGGGTGGCGTTGAGCCGCGGGCCGGAACTGGTCGAGAAGCTGGCGCAAGCGAAGGAAGTGATCAACCGCAGAAGGATCGATCCGAGGACGTAACACGAAACCCTGTTGGCTCTGATCGCGACGCAAGCGCGGTGCGATGCAATCGGGTCTGACGAGCGCCGTGTTACCGGCACCAAAAAAATAAGGCGGACTCCCCGAAGAGAGCCCGCCTTTTTACTACCTACCTAAGACCGGTTCACGAAAAGCACCTAAGCTGCAGCGCTTTCCGCAACCATCACACGACACTTACCACTGGTACGCGGCACCCACGCCATAAGTCGTATCCGCCGAGCTGATCCCTGCACCGGCCTTGATCTTCAGGTTCTGGGTGATACGCGCCGACATGCCCAACGATACAGCCTGATAGCCCTTGTAGTTGCCGGTACCAACGCCGACTGCGATCGTCTTGCCCGGATCGACGTCCGGAATCATCGTCAGCGCGGTAGCGGCTGCAACACCGCTGTAAGCGTTACGAGCGACCGAGCCGATACCCTGCTGGAACTGACGCATGTTCACGGCGTCCGTCGGGCCTTGGCCGTCGGCGACGTTCGTGATACGGCGCTCGTTGCCCGGCGAACCCACTGAAACGGTGTTGGCCTGATCTGCCACCGAGCCTGCGCCGAGTGCCACCGAGTTGTCGCCACTTGCCTGAGCGCCACCGCCCATCGCCATCGAACCGCTGCCGGTCGCCGATGCTGCCGGACCACCTGTGTCAGTCGCGATGCTGCTGCTGCCGGTCGACTGCTGGTTCTGCACCGCCTGGTTCAGGTTAGCCACTTGCTGGTTGGTATTCCACAGCTGCGCGCCAGTTACCGCATCTGAGCTCGTTGCCGACAGTTCACCGTCCTGCAAATTGGTCAGCTTCACCTTCGGCGCGCTGGCCGAACCGCCCAACGTCACCTGGTTGTGTGCCGCGCTGTCATACGACACCGCGTTCGCCACCGAGCCGCTCATCGTGCCGACAGTTGTTTGCAGGCTAGCGATGTCCGACGTGTTTTGCGTCACACGACCGTCGATGTTGGTGATTGCTGCGCCGACGCCGCTCACGGTCGTGCCACCCACGTTGTACGTGGGCATCGAGATCGTGCCGTCCTCATTGACGGTCGAACCGCCGCCCAAGGCGTCTGCCGTACTCTGGGCGTTTGCATGCAGTTGCGCGCCGTTCACCGCATCGCTGCTTGACGCATTGACCGCACCTGCCGCCACTCCCGTCACGACGCGGTTGCCCGCTGTGCCGGCCATATTGACCCGCAGACCGTCCGTCGCCGCACCGACAAGGATGTCGCGCGAGGTCTGATTTTGCGTGACCATGCCGATGCTGCCGTTGTTAATCTGCGTCTGCAGCGTCGACAGACCGTTATCGAGCGAATCGAGTGCGCCGCCGACCGTGTTCTGCGTGCCGCCTTGCACGTGGTACGTCGGGCCGGTGACCGAACCATCGGCATTGACCTGCGCACCGCCACCGAGCGACGCAACAACCGGACTCAACTGACCAACGTTGACTGCGGAGTTGCTCGTCGTGCCGGCTGCGACGCCGACCAGTTCACGCGCACCTGCGGTGCCCGCGAAGTTGACGCGCGTGCCGTCCTTGTCGCTCGCAACCGTCAGATCACGTGTGGTCTGATCCTGCTGCACCAGGCCCAGTTCGCCGTTGTTGATCTGGTTCGTGATGTTGCTCACCGAACCTTCAACGTTCGTCACACGCGAATCGATCTTCGTGATGTCGCCTGCGTTCTTCGCGATGTCGCTGGTGTTCTGGGCGATGTCCGATGCGTTCTGCGCGATGTCACCCGAGTTCTTCGTGATGTCGCTCGTGTTCTGCGCAACGTTCTGGTTCGTCGTGTACAGCTGTGAACCATTCACCGCGTCCGTGCTCGTCGCGCTCAGCTCGCCAACCGACAGACCGGTCAGCTTGCGCGTACCTGCCGTGCCAGTAAAGTCCACTACCGAGCCGGCAGCACCCTTCGCCACCGTGATGTTGCCCGAGTCGGAATCCTGCTGCACCAGACCGATCTCACCGCTGTTGAGCTGGTTCGTGATGTCGGTCACCGAACCTTCAACGTTCGTCACACGCGAATCGATCTTCGTGATGTCGCCTGCGTTCTTCGCAATGTCGCTGGTGTTCTGGGCGATGTCCGAAGCGTTTTGCGCGATATCACCCGTGTTCTTCGAAATGTCGCTCGTGTTCTGGGCGATGTCCGAAGCGTTTTGCGCGATTTCACCCGTGTTCTTCGTGATGTCGCTCGTGTTTTGGGCGATATCAGAAGCGTTCTGCGCGATATCACCCGTGTTCTTCGAAATGTCGCTCGTGTTCTGGGCAATATCCGAAGCGTTCTGGGCGATGTCACCCGTGTTCTTCACGATGTCGCTCGAGTTCTGCGCAACGTTCTGGTTCGTCGCGTACAGCTGTGAACCATTCACCGCGTCCGTGCTCGTCGCGCTCAGCTCGCCAACCGACAGACCGGTCAGCTTGCGCGCACCCGCCGTGCCGGTGAAGTCCACCACTGTGCCGGCAGCATCCTTCGCCACCGTGATGTTGCCCGACGTCGCATCCTGCTGCACCAGACCCAGTTCGCCGTTGTTGATCTGGTTCGTGATGTTGCTCACCGAACCTTCAACATTGGTCACCCGCGAATCGATGTTCGTGATGTCGCCTGCGTTCTTCGCAATATCGCTGGTGTTCTGGGCGATGTCCGAAGCGTTCTGCGCGATGTCACCCGCGCTCTTCGAAATGTCGCTCGTGTTCTGAGCGATATCCGACGTGTTTTTGGCGATGTCGCTTGTGTTCTGCGTAACGTTCTGGTTCGTCGTGTACAGCTGTGAACCATTCACCGCGTCCGTGCTCGTCGCGCTCAGCTCGCCAACCGACAGACCGGTCAGCTTGCGTGCACCCGCCGTGCCGGTGAAGTCCACCACCGTGCCGGCAGCATCCTTCGCCACCGTGATGTTGCCCGACGTCGCATCCTGCTGCACCAGACCCAGTTCGCCGTTGTTAATCTGGTTCGTGATGTTGCTCACCGAACCTTCAACATTGGTCACACGCGAATCAATGTTCGTGATGTCGCCTGCGTTCTTCGCAATATCGCTGGTGTTCTGCGCGATGTCACCCGCGCTCTTCGAAATGTCGTTCGTGTTCTGAGCGATATCCGACGTGTTTTTGGCGATGTCGTTGCTGTTCTGCGCAACGTTCTGGTTCGTCGTGTACAGCTGTGAACCATTCACCGCATCCGTGCTCGTCGCGCTCAGCTCGCCAACCGACAGACCGGTCAGCTTACGCGCACCCGCCGTGCCGGTGAAGTCCACCACCGTGCCGGCGGCATCCTTCGCCACCGTGATGTTACCCGACGTCGCATCCTGCTGCACCAGGCCCAGTCCGCCGTTGTTGATCTGGTTCGTGATGCTGCTCACCGAACCTTCAACGTTCGTCACCCGCGAATCGATGTTCGTGATGTCGCCTGCGTTCTTCGCGATGTCGTTGGTGTTCTGGGTGACGTTCTGGTTCGTCGCATACAGTTGCGCACCGTTCACCGCGTCCGAGCTCGACGAAGACACCGCGCCATTCTTCAGATTGGTGATTGCGTGACCGCCCATCGTCACATCACCATCCATAACGATGCCGGACGGTGCGTGTAGCGTAATCACACCTTGCGAATTGGAACCACTCAGGCCAACCCTCAGATCTGCTTGAGCGCTGCTTTCAGAAGCAATGCCGTTGGTGCCTTCGGAAAGAATGACCCCAGTGGAGCCAGTGATGCAATCCTTCGGACCCGCAGCGCTGCTACCCCACGCAGCAGAGCTCCCGGTCGTCACCGAACCCCAGGCTGTCGCGTCCTTACAGTTCAAGATGCTTCCCGCGGAAGCGTCGCCGGCGGCAAGTCCCGCGCCAAGGCCACTCGCAGCGACCAGAACGGAGGTCACAATCGTGCTTTTGGCAGACTTTCCACTACGCGCTTTCGCTGTCTCCGGAGCGGCAACCGACGTCCCCGTGGCTCTATTCCAGATTGCTTTGTAGATTTTATTCATTTCGATATCCTAAATATATATAAAGGGAATCCTGGACACGCATCATCGACTATCTACTTAAGAGAAAAGTGCGAACGCATCCCGGGGCGCGTCTCGCAAACCCGCTAGAAGTTGTGCATGAGCGACTTGACCGACAAAGCGTGCCGGTCACCGTCCGATCATCCAGCGAACACCGGGCCATTGGCCCGCGAATGAGAATGTGTCGTACACATCCCAATATCTTCAACCCACAGTCCTAATTTACTGGGTTGGGATGTAAGGAAACATAAGACTTCTCTGAAATCCGCGTGGGATTCCCATGTGCTGCAGGACGATTGCATGAAACGTTACAGATCGTGGCGGGATCGTTGTGAACCCTGTTGAAGGCGCGATTACTCCAGCTTTTGACCTTGGGAAGAAGCGATGCGGGAAAACGTGCTAAGTATTGAAGGGGCGTTTGGAAATTTGCGCGATCCGCGCATCCGCATGGCTGTTCATGATCTGACGGAGATCCTGGTGGTGGCACTGTGCGCAATTCTGTCGGGCACCGATAGCTGGGTGGAGATCCAGACATGGGCCGAAGCGAAGCTGGACTGGTTGCGGCGCTACCTGCCGCTGGTCAACGGCATAGCGTCGCACGACACGTTTGGGAGTATATTTGCCGCGCTCGATGCACAACAGTTCGAGGCCTGCTTCGTACGCTGGACGGCGCATCTATGCCCGGCGTTGGCCGATCAGGTGGTGGACCTCGACGGCAAGACGATACGCGGCTCCCATCGCGGCGGCCAGCGGGCGCTTGCGTGCCTGGTGCGTGGAATCTTTGCCGCACTTGAGCGCTGGCCGGGACTGCGTTCGGTAGTCATGGTGGAGGCGACGCGCGAAATCTCCGGAGTCGCGTCGACTGAGCGGTGTTACTACATCAGGAGCCTGCCCGCCAACGCAAATAGGATCTCCCATGCCATACGTTCGCACCGGTACGTGCCCCCAAGGGGACTTCCTTTCGGGGCGTTGAGAAGAGCACGCACCGGGTGCTCGACGTGGTCTTTGGCGAAGACCACCGCCGCGTGAGAATCGAGAATGCCGCACAGAAGTTTGCAATCCTGCGCCGCATTGCCTTGCATCTGCTCAAGCGCGATACAAATACAAAAGCAGGACTGACGAGACGCCGCTTCAAGGCCTGCGTCAACGATCAATATCGTGCCGGCCTGCTGGGCTTGTGAGCTTCATGCAATCTTCCCGCCATACTCTGAAGGAAAATTCTTGCGATCTTTGATCCAAGAGTTTGAGATTGATGACCTTAATATAGGCGAATATCTTGGTATCAAGCGCTCAAAACGGCTTAATAACTACCAACGCAACTGCCGCCAGCATCCCCAGCACAGGCAGTTCATTAAACATCCGATACCACTTATCCGAGCGGCGATTCTCGCCACGCTCGAACGTCCGCAGCAGCACGCCGCAGTACGCGTGGTAAATGATCAGCAACACCACCACACCGACCTTCGCGTGAATCCAGCCCTGCCCGCGTCCGATACCGACCGCGAGCCACAGCCACAGACCGCAAGCGAGCGCCGGCACCGCGATAAACGTCATGAAGCGGAACAGCTTGCGCGCCATCGTCAGAAGGCGCGCCGTGGCGGCGGGCTCCGTCTCCATCGCCAGATTGACGAAGATACGCGGCAGATAGAACAGGCCGGCAAACCAGGAAGCAATCAGAACGATGTGAAACGTTTTTACCCAAAGCATCAGCGATCCTCGTACTGCTTGTCAGCGTGGAAATGAACAGGGGCTACCCGAGCACTGAACGGAAAGCAAGGGCCATCCCAAGGATGACGACAGTGCGTCGGCAGCGAACCGCGTTATTGCCGGCCTTCGCCGTGCCCCAGCACAATGTATTTCAACGACGTCAGCCCTTCCAGCCCCACCGGCCCACGCGCATGCAGCTTGTCGTTCGAGATGCCGATCTCCGCACCCAAACCAAATTCGAAGCCATCGGCAAAGCGCGTCGACGCATTGACCATCACGCTCGCCGAGTCGACTTCGCGCAGGAAACTCATCGCGCGGTCATGGTCTTCGGTGACGATCGCGTCGGTATGCTGCGAGCTGTAGGTGTTGATGTGGTCGATGGCCGCATCGAGGTCGTCCACCACCTTGATCGCGAGCACCGGTGCGAGATATTCGGTGCGCCAGTCTTCTTCGGTGGCATCAACGAGCGGGCCCACGCCCGCATCCGACAATACCGCGCGCGCTGCCGCGTCCACGCGCAGTTCGACTTCCTTGTCGCGATACAGCTTGCCCAAAGGAGGCAGCACTTCAGCCGCAATGCCACGCGCCACCAGCAGCGTTTCCATCGTGTTGCAGGTACCGTAGCGGTGTGTCTTGGCGTTATCACAAACGGTCAACGCCTTCGCCACATCGGCGCGATCGTCGACATAGACATGGCAGATGCCGTCGAGGTGCTTAATCATCGGCACGCGCGCTTCATTCATCAGCCGCTCGATCAGGCTCTTGCCGCCGCGCGGCACGATTACGTCGACGTATTCGGTCATCGTGATCAGCTTGCCAACCGCGGCGCGGTCCGACGTGGCTACGACTTGCACCGCATCCTGCGGCAAACCGGCGGCTTCCAACCCTTCACCGATCAGCTTGGCCAACGCCGTGTTGCACTCCAACGCTTCCGAGCCGCCGCGCAGAATCGTCGCATTGCCTGACTTCAGACACAGCGCGGCCGCGTCGATGGTCACGTTCGGGCGCGATTCGTAGATGATGCCGATCACACCGAGCGGCACGCGCATCTGACCGACCTGAATCCCGCTCGGCCGGTACTTCAGATTGTTGATCTCGCCAATCGGATCGGCCAGCGCGGCGACTTGCCGCAAGCCTTCGACCATCGTATTCAGTGCCTTGTCCGACAGCGTCAAACGATCGATGAATGCCGCATCGAGCCCTTTCTCGCGGGCACGGGCAACGTCACGCGCGTTGGCGTCCTTCAGCAACGCGGCATCGCGTTCGATCGCGTGAGCAACGGCCACGAGCGCGGCGTTCTTTGCCGCCGTCGACGCCCGCGCCATCGCACGCGATGCGTGGCGGGCGCGGCGGCCGAGGTCGGTCATGTACTGGTCGATATCCATGGTGAGTCTCATAGCGCCGCGCACGTCGAGGTGCGGCGGACAGGCAGAATTAGCGAAAGATCAAACGATTGTAAGTCGGGTGGCGGAGCTTTGCTCGCCGCCACAAGCCACCAGAAGGCGTGCCGGCGGGGCCTGATCAGGCCAGCCTGCGAGCAGGCGCTGCACCCGCAGAGCGAGGTCGTAGCGGCGGCACGGGCGCCGCTTTTGCCGGCGAAGCGACTGTCATCGCCAGTTCGAACAAGCCGTCCCACGGATCGGGCGGCGGATCGTTGCGATGATTGCCTGGCGTGCCGCCAGACAACCCTTTCACCTGCCGATCCAGTCGCGCCGCCAAAGCGAGCGCCTTTTCAAGCGCACCCTCGGTGACGCGCGACAGTGCCGGGCCAATCAACCGTTCGCGCGGACCCCAGACGCGGTTCTCGCGCACCAGCATGGCAAGCGGCTTGCCCGCCGCGACGCCGCGCTTGATCCGCAACAACGTGCGCACTTCTTCGACCACCGCCCACAGCACCAGCACGGCTGCCTCGCCTTCGCCGCGCAGGCCGTCGAGCATGCGCGACAAGCGGCCGACATCGCCCGCCAGCATCGCCTCGTTCAGCTTGAAAACGTCATAACGGGCGACGTTCAGCACAGCGTCCTGAATCTGTTCGAAGCTCAACGAACCGGCTGGATACAGCAGCCCGAGCTTCTGGATTTCCTGATGCGCGGCGAGCAGGTTGCCCTCCACACGCTCGGCAATGAACGCCAACGCGCGCCGCCCTTCTTCACCAGCAACAACCCGCTGACCCTGAGCCGCGAGTCGCTGGCCGACCCAATTCGGCAACTGCGCGCGCTCGACAGGATCGATTTTCAACGCAACACCAGCATCGGACAGCGCGGTGAACCACGCGGACTTTTGCGTGGCCGCATCGAGCCGCGGCAACGTGATCATCGTCAACACGTCGTCGTTCACAGCAGCAGCGAGCGCTTTCAGCGCATCCGCGCCTTCCTTGCCGGGCTTGCCCGACGGAATGCGCAACTCGACCAGTTGACGGTCGCCGAACAGCGACATCGACTGACTCGCGCCCAGCAGCGAACTCCAGTCGAACCCACGCTCGACGGTGAACACCGAGCGATCGGTAAAACCGGCTGCACGCGCCGTCGCCCGAATCCGGTCGCACGCCTCCTGCGCGAGCAGGTGCTCGTCGCCGTACACGACGTACAGTCCGGCGAGTCCCTTCGCGAGATGCGCTTCGAGCGCGTCAAGTCGCAGTTGCATGGCTACCGATCGGCGAGGTTGAACAAGTGAATGAGCGAGCGCAGTACATTAAACAAAGACACAGCACACCGCTCACAGCGGCGGCGGCGGCAACGGCGCACGCGGCGCAATTCCCGGCACCTGCTCACCCGGCGCCGGATGCAGCGAGCGCACCATCGACAGACGGCGCGACAACTGGTCGATCGCATCGTTTTCCATGTCCGCGAACAGAAGGTCGGATTCCGCAGCCTTGGCCTGCGAGAACTGGTCGCTATAGGTCATCGCGCGGTTCAACGCGATCACGCTCGGCGGAATCAGCACCGTACCGTCCTTGCCGATCAGCGTGTAGTTCATCGAGAGATTCATCGCATATTCTTCGACGACACCAAGCGTGTTCAGCGTCAGCGTATTGATGCCGCGGCCTTCGGTGATCTGCAGCGTTGCATCGGCATTCGCGACCGAAGTGACCACCACCGTGTCGCTTCCGCCCTGCACGATACGCGTGAGCCGCGCGCCGGCTGCTGCCGAACCGCCGGAGATAAAGAGTCGTTTGAATGCGTAGTCCTGCTGGCCGCGCAACTGGAAGCCGCAAGCGGACAACATCAGCACGCTGCACACCAGCGTCAATAACGATCTGCGAGTCACATTGGCTCCTGGTTCGCAGTAAATTCCGTGGCGCGGGACTTGCGCCGCCGTGAGCGGCGGCGTCTCGCCAGCTGTCATGTTTCGGTGGACTGTCAAACGACCACGTTCACGAGACGGCCCGGCACCACGACGATCTTCTTCGGTGCCTTGCCTTCACTGAACTTCTCGACCGCCTCGTGCGCAGCGGCAAGCTGTTCGATCGCTTCACGTGTCGCATCTTTCGACACCGTGAGCGCACCGCGCACCTTGCCGTTCACCTGCAGCACGAGTTCGATTTCGGCCTGTTCGAGCGCCTGTTCGTCGACCTTCGGCCATGCTGCGTCGAGCAGCGAGCCGAATTCGTCGGCATAACCGAGTTCCTGCCACAACTGGAACGTCTGATGCGGCACGACCGGGTACAGCACGCGCAGCATCACGCTGTAAGTCTCGCGCAGCACTGCCGGTTGCGCGCCCTTCGCGCTATCCAGCGCGTTGAGCATCTTCATCGCCGCCGACACCACCGTGTTGTACTGCAAACGCTGATAGTCGAAGTCGGCCTGCTTCAGCACGCTGTAGATCTCGCGGCGCAGCACCTTGTCGACTTCGCCGAGTTGCGCGACGTCGAACTTGCCGCCGGCGCGCAGCGCCGCTTCGTTCGCGTGACCAAAGCTCCACACGCGGCGCAGGAAGCGGCTCGCGCCTTCCACGCCCGAACCCGACCATTCGAGCTGCTGTTCGGGCGGTGCGGCGAACATCACGAACAGACGTGCGGTGTCCGCACCGTGCTGATCGATCAGCAATTGCGGATCGACGCCGTTGTTCTTCGACTTCGACATCTTCTCGACGCCGCCGAGTACCACCGGTTGGCCGTCCGAATTCAGCACAGCGCCGACCGGGCGGCCCTTGTCGTCGAACGAGACGGTGACGTCAGCCGGGTTGTACCAGGTCTTCTTACCCGCTTCGTTTTCGCGGTAGTACGTTTCGTTGAGCACCATGCCCTGCGTCAGCAGGTTCTTGGCCGGCTCGCCGAACTCGATCAGGCCCATGTCGCGCATCACCTTCGCCCAGAAGCGCGAGTACAAGAGGTGCAGAATCGCGTGCTCGATGCCGCCGATGTACTGATCCATCGGCGCCCAGTAATCGGTGCGCTCGTCGACCATGGTCTTCGCGTCCGGCGCCGCGTAGCGGTAGAAGTACCAGGACGAATCGACGAAGGTGTCCATCGTGTCGGTTTCGCGCTTGGCCGCGCCGCCGCAGGTCGGGCAGGTGCAGTTCACAAACGCTTCCGACTTCGCGAGCGGATTGCCCGTGCCGTCCGGCACGAGGTCTTCCGGCAGCACCACCGGCAGATCTTTTTCCGGCACCGGCACGTCGCCGCAGGTCGGGCAGTGGATGATCGGAATCGGCGTGCCCCAGTAACGCTGGCGCGACACACCCCAGTCACGCAGACGCCACGTGATCTGTTTGTCGCCGAGGCCGAGTTCTTTCAGATCGGCGGCGATCGCGTCAACCGCTTCCTTGTAGTTGAGCCCGTCGTACTTGCCGCTGTTGATGCAGACGCCGCCGTCCTTCTCGCCATACCATTCCTGCCAGGCGTCAGTCGAATATTCCTTGCCTTCAATGGCGACCACCTGCTTGATCGGCAGGTCGTATTTCTTCGCGAACGCGAAGTCGCGTTCGTCGTGCGAAGGCACGCCCATCACCGCGCCTTCGCCGTAGCTCATCAGCACGTAGTTGCCGATCCACACTTCGACCTGTTCCTGCGTCAGCGGATGCGTGACGTAGAAGCCGGTGGCCATGCCCTTCTTTTCCATCGTCGCCATGTCGGCTTCAGCGACGCCGCCGCGCTTGCATTCCTCGATGAAGGCCTGCAGTTCCGGCTTGTCTTGCGCGAGACGCGTGGCGAGCGGATGCTCGGCGGCGACCGCGCAGAAGGTCACGCCCATGATCGTGTCGGCACGCGTGGTGAACACGCGCAGCAGCTTCTGTTCGCCGTCGATTTCATACGGGAAACCGAAGTTCACGCCGAAGCTCTTGCCGATCCAGTTCTGCTGCATGATCTTGACGCGCTCGGGCCAGCCGAGGCCTTCGAGGTCGTTCAGCAGCTCATCCGCGTACTGCGTGATGCGCATGTAGTACATCGGAATTTCGCGCTTTTCGATCAGCGCACCCGAACGCCAGCCGCGGCCGTCGATCACCTGCTCATTGGCGAGCACGGTCTGATCGACCGGGTCCCAGTTGACGGTGCCGGTTTTTTTGTAAGCGATGCCCTTTTCGAGCATCTTCAGGAACAGCCACTGGTTCCACTTGTAGTAATCGGGGCTGCAGGTGGCAACTTCGCGCGACCAGTCGATCGCAAGGCCCATCGACTGCATCTGCTTCTTCATGTAAGCGATGTTGTCGTAGGTCCACTTCGCCGGCGGTACGTTGTTCGCCATCGCGGCGTTTTCCGCCGGCATGCCGAACGCGTCCCAACCCATCGGCATCAGCACGTTGTAGCCATTCATCCGCAGATAGCGGTACATCACGTCGTTGATCGTGTAGTTCCGCACGTGGCCCATGTGCAGCTTGCCCGACGGGTACGGCAACATCGAGACGCAATAGAACTTGGGTTTGTCGGTGGTTTCCGACGTCTTATACGCGTCGATGGCGCGCCATTGCCCTTGCGCGGCGGCTTCGACGTCGGAGGGAACGTATTTTTCGTGCATGGTGTGATGGAATCGCTGGGTTCGGTGCTTTCGCACCGGGCCTGGTGCTCTGCTGGATGAAATGGCATCGTTTCCCCTTCTGCAGGGGAAAGGGCTGATTATACCGTTCGCGGACGGGTGCGCCGCGTGGCATGGCGCGCGGGTTCGACGGGGTTGCGCCTGAGCGGGCGCGGTGCCGCTGGCGCCGCTACTGCGCCGCGCCCGGCGGCGGCGGGTCCGTCACGAAACCGATCCGCTCGAGCCCGGCCTGCTGCGCTGCGCCCATCACCTGTGCGATCACCTCGTAGCGCGTCGAGCGCTCGGCGCTCAGATGGATTTCCGGCTGGTCGGCCTGCGCGGCTTTGCCCGCTGCCATGAATTGCGCGCGCATCTGCTGCAGCGTAATGACGGTGCCGTTCCAGTACAGCTTGCCGGCGGCATCGATTGAAAGAGAAATGGTTTGCGGCGTCTGCCGCGCGGGCGCGGCCGCGACTTTGGGCAAATCGAGCCGGATCGCGTGCGTGAATAAAGGCGCGGTAATGATAAAAATCACCAGCAGCACGAGCATCACGTCGATCAACGGTGTCATGTTGATCTCGGCCATCGGCGCGGCCGCCTGCTTTTTCTCGAGTCCGCCGAATGCCATGTCGCCTCCTTGAGTCTTCCAGTCGCGGCGGTGCGCCTAGTGCGTCCCGGCGTGGGCTTGCTGAGGCTGCGGGTGGGGCCGGGGCTGATCCGCCGGCGCGCACACATAGGCGTGAAGATCGTGCGCGAAGCCGTCGAGTTCCTCCGACAACTGCCGCACCATCCGCCCGAGCACGTTATAGGCGAGCACCGCCGGGATCGCCACCACGAGGCCGAAAGCCGTCATGATCAGCGCCTCGCCGACCGGTCCGGCGACATTTTCGATCTGCGCCTGACCGCTCGCCGCGATGCTGCCGAGCGCGTGATAGATGCCCCAAACCGTGCCAAGCAGGCCGACGAACGGCGCCGTGCTGCCCACCGAGGCCAGCAGCACCTGGCCGAACTCGAGCCGCCGCTGCGACGCGTTGAGGGCCTGACGCAGCGCTCTCAACACCCGCTCGCCACGTTCGACGCGGGCAAGCAGCACGCCAGGAATGTCCACTTCGGCGGCATGCAGCGCGGCCTCGGCGAGCGGCGTGAAGACGCGTTCACGGTCCGCACGCCTCATTGCGGCGACGCCGTCCGATAGCGTCGACGCCTGCCAGAACTGCGCAATCGCCGGCGTGGCCTGACGTTTGGCGCGGGTGAGTATCCAGCTTTTGACGATCAGAAAGCACCAGCTCGCAATCGACATAGCCAGCAACACGTACGCGACGCCATGCGTGATCGCGTCGCTGGTTTCCAGGTAATGGATGATGCCGCTGCTGCCTGCCATCTGACCTCGCTGTCGAAAAGTGACTACAGGGGGCGTAACGGGACCCTGCACGGGCCCCGTGGATGCTCAGCGCAGGCCGAGCACGTCCTGCATGTCGAAGAAGCCGTTCTTGTGGCCTCCGAGGAAGCGTACAGCACGAAGCGCGCCTTGCGCATATGACAGCCGGCTCGCCGATTTGTGCGTGATTTCGATGCGCTCGCCGATGCCGGCAAACAGCACCGTATGGTCGCCGACGATATCACCACCGCGAATTGCCGAAAAACCGATCGTGGACGGATCGCGTTCGCCGGTCACACCTTCGCGGCTGTAGACCGCGCAGTCGTCGAGATTGCGGCCGAGCGCGTGGGCGATCACTTCGCCCATAGTCAGCGCCGTGCCGGACGGCGCGTCGACCTTGTGGCGGTGATGCGCCTCGATGATTTCGATGTCGTAGCCGGTCGCGAAATGCTTCGCGGCGTATTCGAGCAGCTTTAGTGTGACGTTGACGCCCACGCTCATGTTCGACGAGAACATGATGGCGATCTTGTCTGCCGCGGCGCGCAGTTGCGCTTTCTGTTCGTTGTCGAAACCGGTCGTGCCGATCACCATTTTGACGTTGTGGCGCTGCGCGGCTTCCAGATGCATCAGCGTGCCTTCGGGGCGCGTGAAGTCGATCAGGTAGTCGGATTCCGCGAACACGCGCTCGACGTCGTCCGTCAGCAACACGCCAGTCTGTTTGCCGAGAAACGCACCGGCGTCCTGACCGAGTTGCGGGGAGCCCGCACGGTCGAGCGCGCCGGACAGCGTGGCGTCAGAATCATTGAGGACGGTTTCGATGAGCATCCGGCCCATACGGCCCGATGCGCCAGCAATGGCAATTTTCATGGCTACGAGGGTTCGAAAGGGGTAAAACGCGGCAAAACCCGCCAAACGCGGCGGCCGGCAGCACGCCAGGGCGCCGCACATAAAAGGTACAGCAGAACGACTGACGGGCGTTGCGCACGGTACATTCCGACGCAGCGCCCGTCTTAACCGTCCAAAGAGAAGGACAGCGTGCTTAGCCGCCCGTTCCCGAAGATGCGGACGAAGCGGGAGAAGCTGTCAGCGGCGCGTTCAACGTCGGGCCGCCGTTATTGCTTTGCGGGCCCGTCGGTCCCACCGGATTGTCCTGCGTACCCGGAACCTGCGGCGGCGGCGGACGATGGAACTGGAACTGCGGCTGCCCGGCGGCCGTTGGGCCTTGCGACGGAATACCACCACCATTGGCGGTCGGCGCGGTAGAGCGTACCGACGACTGCGTATTGCCAGTCGGCGACTGCACTGCATTGGTCAGGCGATTGGCGGCTTGCGCGGCTTCGGCGTTGGCGTCCGTGGACGGCACGACCACAGCGGCGGCGCCATCGACCGACGGCGAGCGCGTGGTGTCCACAGCAGCCGGCGCAGTAGCCACCGGCGCGCTGGCGCCAGTCGCAGCGCTTGCCACGTTCGGCACCGCGGCCTTTTTCTTACCGAGCTTGTCGCCGTCGATTTCCGCCAGCAACTCGAGGTTGGAAGGCAGATCTTCGCCGCCCGTCCAGCTGGCGACGCGGTCGCCCGCGAACAGGATCACGAAGTCGCGCTGCTGCACGACGTTAGTCGAGCCGCGCTTGAAATAGAACACGTAGTCCCAGCGGTCCGCGTGGAACATGTCGGTCAACAGCGGCGTGCCGAGCAACTGCTTCACCTGCGCGCGCGACATGCCGACCTGCATCTGCGCAGCCGCTTCTTTCGAGACGAAATTGCCTTGCACCACCGTAATACGGTACGGGGTAATGCTTTGGGCAACGCGCTGCGTCAAGCTGTCGTAGGTGGAACATCCGGCAAGAACCGCGACAGTCGCAACAGCGATCAAGGTACCCCGCATGCGGCTCCCCCGGTAGATCAATTGAGATTTTGAAATCATTTCACTCACCGTGCGGGCCCGCTGACGAGCCGCGCGAGTTTCATTCCATCGAAGATGACCAGAACGGCAAAAACACATTACTATGAGAGCCCAGCATTGTACTCTAGGGATCCCTTGTCATGACCAATCCAACCGATCTCAAGAATATCGGGCTCAAGGCGACCCTTCCGCGCCTCAAAATCCTTGAGATTTTCCAGCATAGCCCAGTGCGCCATCTGACTGCAGAAGACGTGTACCGCAATCTGCTGCACGAAGAGCTCGATATCGGTCTCGCAACCGTGTATCGGGTGCTGACGCAGTTCGAGCAGGCAGGCCTGCTGTCGCGCAGCAATTTCGAATCGGGCAAAGCCGTGTTCGAGCTGAACGAAGGGTCGCATCACGACCACCTCGTTTGCCTCGACTGCGGGCTCGTCGAAGAGTTTTTCGACTCCGAAATCGAAAGCCGCCAGCAATCCATCGCGAAGGAACGCGGCTTCAAGCTGCAGGAACACGCGCTGGCGCTGTACGGCGCGTGTACCAAGGAGAATTGCCCTCATCGCAAGCATTGAGGTTGAATGCTTGAGATGCCGGCCGCGCCGGGGGTGCGCGGTCCGGTGGGCAACAGAAAAACCCGGTCGATGAAAAATCGACCGGGTTTTTTTACGTGTGAGGCGCTGCGATTCCAGCCTATTCCGCCAACTCGACACTCGCTTCGAACAGCAGTCGCCACGGCTCGGCCAACGACAATTCATCGCAGTTGGGCTGCTCGCCGCCACGATCCACCACCACGAAATCGCTCACCTGATCGAGCGCCAGCAGCGGATGGTGCCAAACACCTTTCGCATAATTTACGCCCTGCCAGCCGTTGCTCCAGAACGCTCGCATCCGCGCCGGATCGAGCTCGCCCGCCGGCGCGACGACCACCAGATAGCGCCGTGCCGTTAAGGGAATGAAAGCCTGACTGCCCAGCGGATGCCGCTCCATCATCGTGATTTCGATCGGCAGCGCGCGCGGCTGCGCCCGAAACAGGTTGATCAGCGGCCGCCCGCCGTGCTCCGTCACGTCGACGTTTGCGAGGTCGTGATAGCGCTCGGTCGTGCCGCCGTTGATCGGGAAATGGCGCGCGCCATCCAGTTCGATGACGTCGCCGAACGGCGCAAAGGCCGCGCGCGTCAGGCGTTCCACATGCAAGGTTTTCATCGACGCAACTCCGTTAGGCGATCTCGCCCCACAAGCGCAGACGCGATACGCCGCCGTCCGGAAAGATATTGAAACGAACATGCGTCACCGGGCCGAGCGAGGCGATGTCGTCCGCGAACGTGTGCACGTGGTCCATCTGCAGTTTCTGTTCGCCGAGCAACACCGGCCAGAACATCGCCTGCGTGACCAGCGAATCGTCCGTGCCGCCCGCGACCGAAGCCGCCTGCAGCGAACAGCGATCAGGGTAATTGCCCTTGAAGTGCGCCGTATCGACTTCGATCTTGCGAATCACACCGGGGCGTGCGAACGCGACGATCGCCCAGTCGTTGCCCGGTTCGCGACGGCGTCGCGTTTCCCAGCCGTCGCCCATATTGACGCCGCGACCCGGCATCAGCATCTGCGAGGCAGGCCCGAAATGCTGGTTGTTCGCGGCGACCAGGTACGCGCCATTTTCGATCGCGGCCAGATCCAGCAGCGTGCCGCGCTCGACACGCTCCCAGTCGCGCTTCGGCTGGCCATACACGCGCAAACGCGCGAGACCGCCGTCCGGATACAGATTCACGCGCAGATGGGTGAAGGCGCGGGTGTCGTTCACTTCGACGTAGTGGTGATGGTTGCCCTGCAGCGTGGTGGCCGGCACGAGCGTTTGCCAGTCGGCGTTGTCGGGCGGAACGTCGCCGTCCACGTAGCAGGCATCGATCGACGCGGCCGGCGGAAAGTTGCCGGTGAAGTGGCTCGTGTCCAGATCGACGCCGTAGACGACGCCCGGCCGCGCGAGCCGGATCACGCAATAGTCGTGGCCGGTGGTGCGCTTACGGCGCGTTTCCCAGCCATCCATCCATTTGCCGTGTTCGTCGTACTTGCCGGGGATGAACACTGCCGGTTGCGGCTCGAGCATACGTTCTTTCGGGGCGAAGAATTCGTCGCTCGCGTGGAGCGCCTGCGCACCCAGACGCGGGTCGGCGAGGTTCATGTAGCGACGGGTGAAAGCGGGAGCGTTGGGGTCGAGGATCGGATTGGCCATAGTCTCAGTCAGGCAACGAAAAGTAAGGGAAAGCCAGCGGAGTCAGCCCATCCGCCGGGGTAGAACGCGCGCTGCGTTGGCGCGCTGATGAGTAGCGATAGATCAGGCCAAAGGGCGGCCTAATCCCACTCGGTCACACGGCCGGTACATGTTCGCCGGCGGCCTGCTCGACGGCTGAGTCTTCGCCCGCAGGCACATAGCGCAGCGCTGCGTCGCGGTTTAACACACGATGGGCGCGCGCCCGGTCGATATCGTTTTCCCACACGGCGACCACCACCGTCGCGACGCAATTGCCGATCAGGTTGGTCAACGCACGGGCAATGCCGACGAACCAGTCGACCGGCAAAATCAGCACGAGGCCGAGGACGGGGATCGCCGGAATTGCGGACAGCGTCGCGGCCAGAATCACGATGGCCGAGCCGGGAATGCCGTGCGCGCCCTTCGACGTCACCAGCGACACCAGCACCACCACGATCAGGTCATGGATCGACAACGGCGTGTTGGTAGCCTGCGCGATGAAAATCACCGCAAGCGTCAGATAGATGGAGAAGCCGTCCAGATTGAAGGAGTAACCGGTCGGAATGACTAGCCCGACGGTCGAATCCTTGACGCCCATCCATTCGAGCTTGCGCATGATCTGCGGCAGCACGGCATCTGAAGAGGCGGTACCCAGCACGATCGAAAGCTCCTCGCGCAGATAGCGGATCAGCTTGAAGATGCTGAAGCCGGCCAGACGCATCACCACGCCCAGCACGACCGCGACGAACACGAAGCAGCTCGCGTAGAACACCAGCACCAGCATGCCGAGTTGCTTGAGCGACTCCACGCCATAGGTGCCGGTCGTGAAGGCAATAGCGCCGAGCACGCCGAGCGGCGCGAGCTTGATGATGAAGCCCATCACGCGGAAGAACACCTGCGAAAGCTCGTCGATCAGGCTGCTGACGCGCTGCGCCTTATTGCCCAGCAACGACAGCGCCGAGCCGAACAGCACCGAAAACACGAGGATTTGCAGGATATCGCCGGTCGCGAACGCATTGATCGCCGTGTCGGGGATGATCTTCAGCAGGAAGCCGGCCGTGTCCTTGAGGCTTTTCGCGTGCTCGGTATAGGTCGACAGCGAAGCGGGATCAAGCGAATGCAGATTGATGTTCATGCCGACGCCAGGCCGCGTTGCGTAGGCCAGCACCGCGCCGATCACCAGCGCAATCGTCGTCATGACCTCGAAATAGATCACCGCTTTCAGCCCGACGCGGCCGACTTTGCGCAGATCGCCGGCATGCGCCATGCCGCTCACCACCACGCAGAAGACGATCGGGCCGATCACCATCTTGATCAGCTTGAGAAAGCCGTCGCCAAGCGGGCGCAGCGTTTGGGCGAAATGCGGGAACACGGCGCCGATCACAATGCCCGCCACCAGCGCTATGACGACCCGGCCAAACAGTGAATTGAAGAACTTCAACACGGCTTCCTCCTGATTAGGATTCACATCTGTTCAGACTGGTCCGACCAGTGCTGTTATGGCGAATAGTAGGAAGCCGATATACTGGCGTCAAGGATTCATTAAATAGCGTTTACCCGCTGTCTTCTGAGCATTTCCTGGCCTGATTGCACGTCTCAGACAGCTATCCGTACGAGCGTTCAGAACGCGTATTACAATGCTGGTCAGACCGCGCACCCAAAGTGAGCCACGATGAAAAACGTTCCGCATACCGTCACCGATGCCGCCATCGCGACCATCCGCGAACGGATCGAAGCGGGCGTCTATCCGGTGGGCAGTTTGCTGCCGGCGCAACGTCAGCTCTCCGAGGAACTGGCGATCAGCCGCGCCTCACTGCGCGAGGCGCTCTCGACGCTTGAGGCGCTCGGTCTGCTGATGATCCGCCCCGGTAAGGGCGTGTATGTGGAACGCTCGCAGGCCGCGGCCGCGCAACCGTGGCGCTTCGCGGAGCAGTCGTCGCTGCCGGATACCTACCAGATGCGTTTCGCACTGGAAGGCTTTATCGCGCGCATGGCGGCGCTGGCCGTCAGCGATTCCGACCTCGCCTGGTTCGAAGACAACATCGCGGCCATGCAGACGGCGCTCGCCTGCGACGAACTCGACGAAGCCGCCCGCCTCGACTACGACTTCCATATGCGCATCGTGAGCATTGCCGGCAACGCGGCGATCGAGTCGATTCTGAGCAGTGCCGCGGACATCATGAAGGAAAGCCAGCGGATGCCGTTTTATCGGCGCGAACTGGTGCTGTCCACGTACACCGAACATCGGGCGATTCTCGATGCGCTTAAGGCGCGGGATTCTGCGGCGGCCGGCAAGGCGATCGAAACGCACATCTCGAACGCCGCGCAGCGCGCCGGCGTTTATTTCCCGATTCCGATGACATAAAAACGCAGACGTAAAAAAGCCGCTCCGAAGAGCGGCTTTTTTTACGTTACCCCGCCACCGACCCAAGGCCGGCAGCAAAGGCACACGAAGCTAGAACAAGCTTACTTCGCGTTGGCCAGCGCCACGGCCGTGTCCAGCATGCGGTTCGAGAAGCCCCACTCGTTGTCGTACCAGCTCGACACCTTCACCAGACGGCCCGACACCTTGGTCAGCGTTGCGTCGAACGTCGACGAAGCCGGGTTGTGGTTGAAGTCGATCGAGACCAGCGGTGCGTCGTTGTAACCGAGAATGCCCTTCAGCGAGCCTTCCGACGCTTCCTTCATGATCGCGTTGACTTCTTCGACCGTCGTGTCGCGTGCAGCGATGAACGACAGGTCGACGACCGACACGTTGATCGTCGGGACGCGAATCGCGTAGCCGTCCAGCTTGCCGTTCAGTTCCGGCAGCACGAGACCCACTGCCGATGCGGCACCGGTCTTGGTCGGGATCTGGCTGTGCGTGGCCGAACGCGCGCGGCGCAGGTCTTCGTGATACACGTCCGTCAGAACCTGGTCGTTCGTGTAAGCGTGGATCGTGGTCATCAGACCGTTCACGAGGCCAATCTTGTCGTTCAGCGGCTTGACGAGCGGTGCCAGGCAGTTAGTCGTGCACGATGCGTTCGAGATCACCGTGTCCGATGCCTTCAGCACGTTGTGGTTCACACCGTAGACGATCGTTGCGTCGACGTCCTTACCGCCCGGCGCCGAGATGATGACCTTCTTTGCGCCGCCCTTGATGTGCGCGCTGGCCTTTTCCTTGGTCGTGAAAAAGCCCGTGCACTCCATCACGACGTCGACGTTCAGCTCGCCCCACGGCAGTTCTGCCGGGTTGCGGTTAGCCAGCACGCGGATCTTGTCGCCGTTGACGACCAGGTAGTCGCCGTCCACCGACACTTCGCCCGGGAACTTGCCGTGCGCCGTGTCGTATTGCGTCAGGTGAGCGTTGGTCTTGGCATCGCCAAGATCGTTGATGGCGACGATTTCGATATCGTGCTTCTTGCCGTTTTCATAGAAGGCGCGCAGCGTGTTGCGGCCGATCCGGCCGTAGCCGTTGATTGCGACGCGAATCGTCATGATCTATCTCCTGATGGCTGAAAAAAATCTTCCATGTTCGTCTGCCCTTGCGGCGCAACCGCGCGTGGGGTGCACGCGGCTGCGCTTACCGAAGGTCAGCCGAGTGCGGCTTTGGCCGTCTCTACCACGTTCTCGACGGTGAAGCCGAAATGCTTGAACAGCACGCCAGCCGGGGCCGATTCGCCGAACGTGTCGATGCCGACCACGCCGCCTTCCAGACCCACGTACTTGCGCCAGAAATCTGTCACGCCCGCTTCGATCGCGACGCGGCGCACGCCCTTCGGCAGCACGCGTTCACGGTACTCGGCGTCCTGCTTGTCGAACACGGTGGTCGACGGCATCGACACGACGCGTGCCGCGATGCCTTCGCGAGCCAGCGGCTCAACTGCGTTCAACGCCAGTTCGATTTCCGACCCGGTGGCGATCAGGATGACCTTGCGCGCGACGATCTCGTCGTTCCAGTCGCGCAGCACGTAACCGCCCTTTTCGATGTTGGCGATCTGCGCGTCAGTACGCTCCGAGAACGGCAGGTTCTGACGGCTGAAGATCAGGCACGACGGGCCATGATGCTCAACCGCGTGGGTCCAGGCCACCGCCGTTTCGACCGTATCGGCCGGGCGCCACACTTGCAGATTCGGGATCAGACGCAGGCTTGCGACGTGTTCGATCGACTGGTGGGTCGGGCCATCTTCGCCCAGACCGATCGAGTCGTGCGTGAACACGAAGATCGACGGCGACTTCATCAGCGCGGCGACGCGCAGTGCGTTGCGGCTGTAGTCCGAGAACGTCAGGAACGTGCCGCCGAAGGCCTTGAAGCCGCCATGCAGCGCGATACCGTTGATCGCGGCGCTCATACCGAATTCGCGCACGCCGTAGTTCACGTAATTGCCGGCAGCCTGGCCTTCGGCGTTCACACGCACCGGCTTGGCGGCCTTCCAGTTGGTGAGGTTCGAGCCGGTCAGGTCAGCGGAGCCACCGAGCAGTTCCGGCAATGCAGCCGACAAACCTTCGATAGCCTGTTGCGATGCCTTACGCGTCGCGATGGTTTCCTTGCGTTCGTTCGCGCCGGCGATGATCGCCTTGGCCTTTTCCTTCCAGTCCGCGGGCAATTGCTTCGCGTCGCGGCGCTTGAATTCAGCGGCTTCCTGCGGGTATTTGGCTGCGTATGCTGCAAACGCCTTGTCCCACTCGGATTCGTTGCGTGCGCCGGCTTCCGTTGCGTCCCACGCTGCGTAGACTTCCTGCGGGATCACGAACGGCTCCCACTTCCAGCCGATCGCTTCGCGCGTGGCCGCGATTTCCTTGTCGCCGAGCGGCGAGCCGTGCGAATCGTGGCTGCCCGACTTGGTCGGCGCGCCTTCGCCGATCACGGTCTTGCAGCAGATCAGCGTCGGCTTGTCCGACAGTTTGGCCTGCTTGATTGCCGCATCCACCGCGTCGACGTCATGGCCGACCACGTTCGGGATCACGTTCCAGCCGTACGCTTCGAAGCGCTTCGGCGTGTCGTCGTGGAACCAGTGAACCACTTCGCCGTCGATCGAGATGCCGTTGTCGTCGTAGAACGCGATCAGCTTGTTCAGCTTCAGCACACCAGCGAGCGAGCAGGCTTCGTGCGAGATGCCTTCCATCAGGCAGCCGTCGCCGACGAACACGTACGTGTGGTGGTCGACGATCGTCGCGTCAGCCTTATTGAATTCGGTGGCAAGCAGCGATTCGGCGAGCGCCATGCCGACTGCGTTGGCCAGACCCTGGCCGAGCGGGCCGGTGGTCGTTTCGACGCCCGGCGTGATGCCGTATTCCGGGTGACCCGGCGTCTTTGAATGCATTTGACGGAAGTTTTTCAGCTCTTCCATCGGCAGGTCGTAGCCGGTCAGATGCAGCAGCGAGTACAGCAGCATCGAGCCGTGGCCGTTCGACAGCACGAAACGGTCGCGATCGGCCCATTGCGGGTTCTTCGGGTTGTGACGCAGATGGCGCGACCACAAAGCCACACCGATTTCGGCCATGCCCATCGGCATGCCGGGGTGGCCGGAATTCGCTTTTTGAACGGCGTCCATGGACAACGCGCGGATTGCGTTGGCCATCAGGGAAGTGTGTGCGGGAGACGGGGTCGTCATGTCGAGTCCGGAGACAGAGTCAGAAGGCGGTGCGCGCTTGAGGCCCGGATGCTCGAATGCCAGTCCACTTCGGCGCACGGTGCGGCGCCAGGAGACGCGAAACGGGCAGAGCAAACGGACAAGGCTGAAAGCGTGACATTCTAACAGAACGTTGACCGGCCCCCCTCGCGCAAAGCCGCCTGGCGGCCTGGTTTCAGGCTGGTTCCGCACGCGGGCCGGGCCCGCGCCACGCCTGCGCCTTTACAATTGAGCGACACCAACCCACCGCGCTCCCATCGGAGCCCGCCATCCGTGAGCGCTCCCCTGCTGTTCCACCCCACCGCCGACGCCGTCTACGGATTTCCGAACGCGCGCCGGCTTGCGCGCGTCGATTCGCCCTACCAGCGGATCGAGGTGTGGGACACGCCGCAGTTGGGCCGCCTGTTTACGCTCGACGGCCGCCCGATGACCTCCACCGGTGACGAATTCATCTACCACGAATGCATGGTGCATCCGGCCGCGCTGGCGCATCCATCGCCGAAAGCAGCGCTGGTGCTCGGTGGCGGCGATGGTGGTGCCGCGCGGCAATTGCTGAAGCACCCGGGCATCGAGCGGATCGTAGTAGCAGAGCTCGATGCCGACGTCGTGCGCCTGACCCGCGAGTATCTGCCAGAAGTGCACGGTGGCGCTTTCGATGATCCGCGGGTCGAACTCGTAATCGGCGATGCCGCGGATTTCGTCGCCGGGGCCGCCACAACCACAACGCCGTTTGATCTCGTCGTCTTCGACCTGACACCGCCGGACTCGCCCGCTTCAGGCCTCTACACGCCCGACTTCTACATGCAGCTCAAGCGCGTCATGAGCCCGACCGCCGCACTCTCGCTGCATCTCGGTTCTCCCTATTTCCACACGGAACGCGTCGCCGGCCTGCTCAACGATTTACGCGACAGCTTCGCCATCGTGCGCACAATGAACACCTTCGTCCCGCTCTATGGCTCGCTCTGGATGATGGCGACCGCCAGCGACACACTCGACCCCGCCGGCCTCACTGCCGAAGCACTCATCGAGCGCCTTGCCGCACGTCAAATCAGCTCCTTGAAACACTACGACCCAGCCCTCTATGCCGGACTGCTCTCGGCATCCCGGTCCGTGCGCGATAAACTAAGTCAATTCTTAAAGCCATCAAGCTAACGCGTGGGCAGAATGCACGGTCGGTTGGCGCGCGCCATCGGTGTATCGATGCGCGACCGCCCGCCTGGCCTCGCAGCATGCACCCCGCAACCCCAAAAGATCCGGAGAACCCCATGACCGCCTCCCGCCCAGCCGGTGTGCCCTGGTTGACCCCCTATCTGACGGTGCGCGACGCACGTGCCGCCACGGCGTTCTTCGAAGCGGCGTTCGGCTTTGAGGTACGTGACAGCGTCCAGGACGATGGTGTCGTCATGCATGTCGAGATGACCTATCAAGGCCAGCTGATCGTGATGTTCGCGCCGGAAGGCGCGTTCGGCTCGGCGGCGAAAACACCCAAAAGCGCGGGCGCGATCGCGCCGCAATCGTTCTATGTCTATGTCGACGATGTCGACGCGGTTTACACGCGGGCGCTGGCCGCCGGCGCAAAATCGCTGAGCGAGCCACAGGATCAATTCTGGGGCGACCGGTTTGCCCAGGTCGAAGATCTGGACGGCTACCGTTGGGCGCTCGCTCGCCACCTTTCCTGAACTAATGAGTATTTTTCTGATGCCTCGCTTCTTCGTCGGTACGCCCCTCAAGCCCGACGACATCATGCCGTTGCCCGATGACGTCACGCGCCACATCCTCGTGCTGCGTTTGCAGCCGGGCGACTCGATCGTGCTTTTCAATGGCGAAGGCGGCGAATACAGCGCCGAACTCGTCGAGGTCGAACGCCGCTCAGCCAAGGTCAGAATTCACGAATTCCGCAATATCGAAGTGGAAGCGCCGTATCACCTCACCCTCGCGCAGGGCATCGCCGGCGGCGACAAGATGGACTGGCTCATCGAGAAGGCCGTCGAACTCGGGGCATCGTGTTTCGTGCCGCTGACCACCACGCGCAGCGTGGTGCGTCTTTCCGGCGAGCGCGCGCAGCGGCGCCACGTTCATTGGCAAGGCATCGTGCGCGCGTCGTGCGAGCAGTGCGGGCGCAATCGCCTGCCGGAAGTGATGCCGGTGCGTGAGATCGCCACGTGGCTCGGTGCGCTGCCTCGCACGCCTGAAGAAGGCGAAATGCGCATTCTGCTGTCGCCGCGCGCCAGCATCAGCTTTTCGGCACTGCCCGCTAATCCGCCGTTCGGGCGCGTAACCGTGCTGGTCGGCCCCGAAGGCGGTTTTTCGGCGGCGGAAGAAGCCGCTGCGACTGATCACGGATTTACCGCGGTCGGCCTCGGTCCGCGCGTGTTGCGCACGGAGACCGCCGGCATCGCAGTGCTCTCGGCATTGGCAGCCCGCTGGGGTGCCTGGTAAGCCGCAAGCAAAAACAAAAGCAAAGGCCCGCCAATTGGCGGGCCTTTCTCTTTCTTTTACAACGGTAGGCGGTGCTCAGGCCTACCTTACTTACGCAAACGAATAAAACACCCGGAACGCAACCTTGCGCTCGGCCCAGAACTCGGACGCTTCGCGGAACACGTCCAGTAGCGTCTCGCGCCCTTCCTTGTCGAACTTTTGCGCGACCGGCAACTGCTCAAGCACGATCACGAACCCGGGCTGCGCGCCTGCCTTATGGACCAGATCGGTCAGGCAATCGTAGAGCGCGTCGTAATTCTTGCCGAAATGCTTCGGAAACAGGAACGACGTAGCAATGGTCTCCAGCACTTCCTGTTTGGACTGTGCATTCGCGCAGTACGCGTACAGAAAGTGCTGGCCGAGCTGGTTGGCCTCGTCAGCGAGATCCTGCACGCGAAAGGCGCGGATCGACTGTACGATGTTCGGTCGTACGGTCTTGAAAAGACTCATGGGCTCCTCGTTCGATGAGAGCACAGTGCTGGCTTCGCTCTGGTTATCCCGGCCCTGGTCGCCGGCGCGCATTCGCATGACGCGCTGGAACAAATTGCCGTCGCCGGCCGCGAAAAGATCCGTCGCGACTCCGGAGTCGTGCGCGTAGACGTTGTCGCTCATGCCGTTCATCCCGATGTCATTCAACAATACGATTAAAACTGGTGTAATGGTCGTCCGAGTAATAGCAGTTGTCGGTCCGCTGTAGCGGACCTCCGCAGACGATGCGACGCGCCCCGCGGTTTCGTGAACGAGGCGTGGGAACGGTGTATTCGTGGTAAAAGCCGCGCCGATGCGGCGGTAGCAACCGTTCGCGATTGCCGAATACGATGCCGTCCTTCTCATACGGGTAAGGCCCGCCCGCGGCAATCAAGTTCAATGTATTGACCGCTTCGCGCGGCAACTGCGCCGCCGCGATAGTGCCCTGCACCTGAGCTTGTGTATCGGCAGATGCCGTGTAGTCGCGCGCAAACGCGCCAGGCACGGAGCCCGATACAGCGCAGAGCGTCAAAGCACCGATCAGCACGCCTTTAATGCGCAGCCACTTGCGTGCCATGAATCAAGGTTCCCCGCTGTTAGATCACGAGTTTGACGACCATGAAAGTCGTAAGGGTATCGCTAAAACCCCACAGAATCAACGTTCGCCGGACAGGCAAAAGCTTCCAATCGCGCGGGAAAGAGCCACGGAACGGGCTTTGACGACTTTTGACAGAATATTTAGCTTGTGCAGGCTAAAATTAACCCGACGAAGCAAATGGAGGCAGGCCCAAGCCCACTGGGCGCCCATTGCGCAGCCCATTCCCTCTAATGAAAGCCTTGGGGATCCGCAGTCTCTCGAAGGCGGAATGGTCTCATTCGGCCTTTTTAGGGTGGCTATCCCCTGTTCACCCGCAGGCGTGCCCATTGCGGGCACGCCTTTTTTTTTGCATGGCGCCCAATTCGGCGGCGCCACGCTTCAGCCCCGGATCAAGGATCAGCGGGCCGCGATCACGTCGGCAACCAGCAGCGCCGTCATGTTGACGATGCGGCGCACCGTGGCCGAAGCCGTCAGCACGTGCACCGGCTTGGCTGCGCCGAGCAGCATCGGACCAATCGCGATGTTGTTGCCCGCGGCGGTCTTCAGCAGGTTGTACGAGATGTTGGCCGCGTCGATGTTCGGCAGCACCAGCAGGTTCGCATCGCCTTCGAGCGTCGAGTCGGGCAGCACTTCGCGGCGCAGATTCGCGTCGAGTGCGAGGTCGCCGTGCATTTCGCCGTCCACTTGCAGGTCGGGTGCGCGCTCGCGCAGGATCGCCAGCGTGTCGCGCATTTTCTGCGCGGTCGGCGCATTGCTCGAACCGAAGTTCGAATGCGACACCAGCGCGATCTTCGGTTCGATACCGAAGCGGCGCACTTCCTCGGCTGCCATGATCGTGATCTCTGCCAGTTGTTCCGGCGTCGGATCGACGTTCACGTGCGTGTCGACGAGGAAAATCTGGCGGTTCGGCAACACCAGCGCATTCATCGCCGCATAGACCTTCGCGCCTTGCTTCTTGCCAATGACCTGATCGATGAAGTGCAGGTGGCGATGCGTGGTGGACACCGTGCCGCAGATCATGCCGTCCGCCTCGCCCTTCTCCACCATCATCGCGCCGATCAGCGTGGTGCGGCGGCGCATTTCGAGCTTCGCCATCTGCTCGGTGATGCCCTTGCGGGACATCATCTTGTGATATTCCTGCCAGAAATCGCGGTAACGCTCGTCGTGGTCGGTGTTCACGACCGAGTAGTCCTGACCCGCGATCAGACGCAGACCGTAACGCGCGATGCGCTGTTCGATCACCGCCGGACGGCCGATCAGGATCGGCTTCGCGAGCTTTTCGTCGACGATGATCTGCATCGCGCGCAGAACGCGCTCTTCTTCGCCTTCCGCGAACACAATGCGCTTCTTCTCCGGCTCGACGCCACGCGCCAGCTGGAAAATCGGCTTCATGGTCGTGCCGCTGTGATACACGAACTGCTGCAGATGCTGTTCGTACGCGTCCATGTCTTCGATCGGACGCTCGGCGACGCCCGAATCCATCGCGGCCTTCGCCACCGCCGGCGCGACCTTGACGATCAGGCGCGGGTCGAACGGCTTCGGAATCAGGTATTCCGGACCAAACGAAAGATCCTGGATGCCGTACGCCGTCGCGACGATATCGCTCTGCTCCTGGCGAGCCAGTTCGGCGATCGCATTGACCGCGGCGATCTCCATTTCACGCGTCACCGTCGTGGCGCCCGCATCCAGTGCGCCGCGGAACAGGAACGGGAACACCAGCACGTTGTTCACCTGGTTCGGGTAGTCCGTGCGGCCCGTGCAGAGCACCGCGTCCGGACGCACTTCGAGCGCCAGTTCCGGCAGGATTTCCGGGGTCGGGTTGGCCAGCGCCAGAATCAGCGGCTTGTCGGCCATCTGCTTGACCATGTCCTGCTTCAGTACGCCGCCGGCCGAGAGGCCAAGGAAAATATCCGCGCCGCCGATCGCCTCAGCGAGCGTGCGAGCGTCGGTTTCGCGTGCGAAGCGTTCCTTGTCCGGGTCCATCAGTTCGACGCGGCCCTTGTAGACCACGCCGGCCAGGTCGGTGACGGTAATGTTTTCGAGCGGCAGGCCGATGTCGACCAGCAGATCCAGACAGGCCAGCGCCGCCGCGCCCGCGCCGGACGCCACCAGTTTGACCTTCTTGATGTCCTTGCCGACCACCTTCAAGCCGTTGGTGATGGCCGCCGCGACGACGATGGCCGTACCGTGCTGGTCATCGTGGAAGACCGGAATCTTCATGCGCTTGCGGCATTCGCGCTCGACGATGAAGCAGTCCGGCGCCTTGATGTCTTCGAGGTTGATACCACCGAAGGTCGGCTCCAGCGCGGCGATCACCTCGACCAGCTTGTGCGGATCGGACTCGTTCAGCTCGATATCGAACACGTCGATGCCGGCGAACTTCTTGAACAGGACGGCCTTGCCTTCCATGACCGGCTTCGAGGCGAGCGGCCCGATGTTGCCAAGACCCAGCACCGCGGTGCCGTTCGTGACGACGCCGACCAGGTTGCTGCGCGCGGTGAAACGGGCGGCGTTCAGCGGGTTTTCGACGATTTCCTCACACGCGAACGCGACGCCCGGCGAGTATGCCAACGCGAGGTCGCGCTGGTTGATCATCTGCTTGGTGGGGGCGATCGCGATCTTCCCGGGGGTCGGGAACTCGTGATAATCGAGAGCGGCTTCGCGGAGTTTGCTATTGACGGGAGTCGACATAAGGCGGGCTTCGAAGGGCGGATTAGAATAGATGTTCGACGGCATTGTAGCCCCAATTGCCGGCTCGATTCCTTCAATACGGGTACAACTGCCGCGACTGAAATATAGCGAAAGGCAGACATGGCACACGTTGGGCCAACCACTCGTTGAATCGGAGTTGAGCGCGAATAGAGTGTTTACCCGCGGGCGTCTCCGTACAATGCGCGCCGTTAGCGACTTTTCGTTGCACTTATCCGCTTACCCACTACCCCATGCTCTCTGAGTTTTCGCTGATCGATCGCTTCTTCGCCCGCCGCGCAGCCGCTGCGTCGTCCCGTACTGCTGAAGGCGAACTCGGCATCGGTGACGACTGCGCCCTGCTCGCGCCGCGCCCCGGCGAAATGCTGGCGATATCGACGGACATGCTGGTGGAAGGCCGCCATTTCTTTCCTGACGTTGATCCCGAGGCGCTCGGTCACAAGGCGCTCGCGGTGAACCTGTCGGATCTCGCCGCCATGGGCGCAAAGCCGCAGGCGTTCACCTTGGCGTTCTCCTTGCCCAAAGCCGACGAGGCGTGGCTCGCCGCCTTCAGCGATGGCCTCTTCGCGCTGGCTGGGCGCTACGGCTGCGATCTGATCGGCGGCGACACCACCGGCGGCCCGTTGAATCTGTGCATCACCGTGTTCGGCAGCGTGCCGTCGCAAGTTGCACTGCGCCGCGACGCCGCGCAACCGGGCGACGATATCTGGATCTCCGGCACGCTCGGCGACGCCCGTGCCGGGCTGGGCGTGCAGCGCGGCGAGTGGTCTGCCGATGCCAGCGACACTGCGACGTTTCGTCGCGCCCTCGAACGTCCCGAGCCGCGCATCTTCCTCGGTCTCGCGTTGCGGGGGATCGCGCATGCAGCGCTCGATCTATCGGACGGGCTCGCCGGCGACCTACAGCACATTCTTGAACGCTCGAACGTGCAGGCCACGGTCGACGTCGACGCCGTGCCGCGTTCGACCGCGCTACGCCGCCTCTCGCCCGAGATCCAGCAACGTTGCACGCTAGCCGGCGGCGACGATTACGAACTGTGCTTCACCGCCCCGGCCGCAGCGCGCGCCAAGGTCGAAGCAGCCGGCCGCGAGGTCGCCGTACCGGTCACCCGCATCGGTACAATAAGCGCTCTTCAAACGGCGGCCGACCGCCCGGCGATCGGCTGGCGCGATGCCGCCGGCGCGCCGCTCACTCTGACGTTGCAAGGCTTCGACCATTTCCATGCAGACTGATCCCCCGCTGGGCCCCGCCGACGATCTGATCGGCCATCCGCAGCCCAACGCGTCCGGCCCGCGCGCGCCGCGTCCTCAGCCGCGCCGCGCCACCGCGCGCTTCATGCTGTCGCATCCGCTGCACATTCTGTCGCTGGGCTTTGGCAGCGGCTTGTCGCCGGTTGCGCCGGGCACCGTCGGCACCCTGTTCGCATGGGCCTCGTTCGCCGTCCTGAGCCGTTATCTGACCGTGGTCGAATGGGGCGTTCTGATCGTCGCCGGCTTTTTCGGCGGCATTGCGATCTGCGGCTTTACCGCTAAGAAGCTGGGCACCGACGATCCGTCGCCGGTCGTCTGGGACGAAATCATCGCGTTCTGGCTGGTGCTGCTAATGGTCACGCCGGTCACGCTAACCGGGCAACTCTGGGCGTTCATCGTGTTCCGCTTCTTTGACATGGTGAAACCGCCGCCCATTGGTTATTTCGATCGCCGACTGAAAGGTGGTTTTGGCATCATGTTCGACGACCTGGTCGCCGCGTTCTTCACGTTGCTCGTGATTGCGCTCTGGCGCATGTCGGTTTAACCGTTGCCCGCCGGTCACCGGCTGCCGACAGCCTCCCGCAGCAGTTCCCCGTTTTCCGGATTGACGCCATGCCTACCGATTCCGTGGTTCACCAGCTTGCGATTCGCGTGAGCAACCGCCTGCGCGACGAGCGCCTGATGCTCGTCACCGCCGAATCCTGCACAGGCGGCATGGTGGCGACTGCGATCACCGATATTTCCGGCAGCAGCGGCTGGTTCGAGCGCGGCTTCGTCACGTATTCGAATCAGGCGAAGTCCGAGATGATCGGCGTGCCGGCCGACCTGATCGAAAAGCACGGCGCGGTCAGCGAACAGGTGGCGCGCGCGATGGCGGAGGGCGCGCTGCGCAACAGTCGCGCGCAGGTGTCGGTGTCGATTACCGGCGTCGCCGGCCCGGGCGGTGGAACGGAAACCAAGCCGGTCGGCATGGTGTCGTTCGGCTGGAGCAATCGGCTGCATACGTCCGTCGAAACCAAAGTCTTCAAGGGCGACCGCGAGAAGATCCGCGTGCAGGCCGCCGCGCACGCGTTACGCGGTGTGCTGGCCCTGCTCGACGAGCGCGAACATTAACGTCTGGTTCAAAATCTGAGGCCCCGTCACGATGCCCAATATTTCGACTTCGCACGCAGCCAAAGACGAGTTGATCCGCCGCTTCGATCTGAAGCCGCATCCGGAAGGCGGATTTTTCAGCGAAACGTATCGGTCCGTGGAGTCCGTGCGCCGCGATGACGGTTCAACGCAGACGCGCTCGGCGTCCACCGCGATTTACTACCTGCTTTGCGACGGCGCGCATTCGGCGTGGCATCGGATCAAGTCCGACGAGGTCTGGCATTTTTATGCCGGCGAGCCTTTGAATGTCCACGTGCTCGACGAAGCGGGCAGGTTGATTACGCACACGTTGGGCAATGCGCTGACGCATCCGGATGCCGTGTTTCAGGCAGTGGTGCCCGCGGGTTTGTGGTTTGCCGCGGAATGCGCGGACCCGGCGACGTTCGCGCTGGTGGGTTGCACGGTCGCGCCGGGGTTTGAGTTCAGCGAGTTCGAACTGGCGGATGTCGAAGCGCTAAAAGCGCGGCATCCGCAGCATGCGGTGTTTATCGAGCGGCTGGGGCCGGTTACCTGACCGGCCTCACCCTCAATTACCGGAACGCATTGATCCGGTCACGCGTTTCCATCGCGGCCTTAGCCGCGGCTTCGGCGAAATCGTCATCCTTACCGGCGTAGATAATCGCCCGCGACGAGTTGATCAACATGCCCGTGCCGTTCGCCGTCCGGCCGGCGTTGACCGTCGCCTGAACATCGCCGCCTTGCGCGCCGATGCCCGGAATCAGTAGCGGCATATCGCCGACGATCCCACGCACCACTTCGATTTCCTTCGGGAAAGTCGCACCGACCACGAGAGCCAGTTGGCCGCTCGCATTCCACTTGTCAGCCGCCAGTTGCGCGACGACCTGATACAGCGGACGCCCGCCCGTCTCCAGAAACTGCAGGTCCGAGCCGCCCGCATTCGAGGTCCGGCACAACACGATCACGCCCTTGCCCTCGTGCTCCAGATACGGCTGGATCGAATCGAAACCCATATACGGATTCACCGTCACCGCATCCGCCTGATAGCGCTCGAAGGCTTCGCGCGCGTACTGCTCGGCGGTGCTGCCGATATCGCCGCGCTTCGCGTCCAGAATCACCGGCAGGCCCGGGTGGTTCGCGTGAATGTGCGCAATCAGCTGCTCGAGTTGGTCTTCCGCACGATGAGCGGCGAAGTAGGCGATCTGCGGTTTGAACGACGACGCATAGGGCGCGGTCGCATCGACGATAGTGCGGCAGAAGTCGAAAATCGCTTCGGGACGGCCCGCGAGCGCGCCCGGGAATTTGCTGGGCTCGGGATCGAGGCCGACGCACAGCAGCGAGTTCGTGCGCTGCCAGGCGTCGTTGAGTGTCTGGATGAAATTGGACATGGTGAGTCTCGCGGCGAGCCGATAACGGAAGTGGCGCGTATTTTACCTGTCCTGCGCGACAAGCCGCGGCCACGCGTCATGCCGGTTCCGGCTGGGGCGTGACGACGGGTACGCCGTACCGCTGCGCCCTGCTCGCGCCCTACTGTCGCCGGCGCGAACCGCGTGCACCCGGCATCGAGCGCAAACCCGTGCGTTCGACGGTAAAGCGGAACGTGCGCGTGAGCCGTTCGCCGCGCGCGAGCATCGTCATCCCGTTCTCGCACGCGCCGCCCGCCAGATTCATCGCGTTGATCGGATGATCCACCGGCTCAAAGCAGAAGAAGTCTTCGCGCGGCGGCGTGTACAGCACGTAGTAGTCGGTGTCGGCGGCGATATTCAGCGACAGCCGCCGCTTCGGCCACACCACCGCCGCCTGTCCGCTCCAGCCCGTGAACGCGTGATTGACGATGGTTTCCGGCAGCGGATACGCCACGCCGAATTGCCACGCGGGCGGCGCCGGCACATGACGCACCGGCAGCCAATCGTCGCCGGAAAGCCACAGGCCGCCTGCCGCCGCCGACAGTTCGGTGTCAGCGTCACGCACAAAAAATGGATGCACGCCCAGCCCGAAAGGCAACGCCTCGCGGCCGGCATTCTCGATGTCCAGCGTGATGACGAGCGTGGGACCCTCCAGCGTATAAGTTTGCGTCGCGCGGAATGCGTACGGTTTGCCGTCGTGGCGATCGAGCGTCAGACGCACGTTTTCGCGATCCGACTCTGCAACCTGCCAAGCGGAGAGCCAACCGTCGCCATGAATCGGCAAGGCTTCGTCGGCGCGATTTTGCGGCACCTCGACACGCCGCCCCGCCACATTGAAATGACCGCCGCCGATGCGATTTGAATACGGCAGCAACGGATAGCAGGCCAGCTGATTCGGCTGGGTATCCGAAGCGACGTGACGGCAGCGCCGGAAAATCGGCGTGAGCGCGCCGTCGTTACGCCAGTCGAAACGGGTGACGCCGCCGCCGAGTGTCGGCGCGACATCGAGGCGCAAATGCGCATTGGCGAGCGTAATGCACGCGAGCTCGCCGCCGCTCGTCTCACCGACCGCAACCGCAGAAGTACTGGGACCCGGAAGCACCGGATTGGCCGCCGCGTTGAGTCGCGCGCGCCGGCTCTGAGAAGAGGCGGAAACAGGATTCGCAACAGTCATATCTGGCTCCATCGAGAGGCGTAGGACGTTGCCGTCATTGCTGACGGATGCTGTTGGGCGATTTTTTTTGCACAGGTCGCCTCAGGGTCCGAACTGCATGCTGCCGATCTACTGCCGATTTGCTGGCACTTGGTTTGCGACATCAACGACTGATTCAGTTTCAAAATCACTGCTCGACTGCACTTTGCCTTGCGACTGAGGCTGCGTCATTCTGCGCTATGTAGGCGCGCCCTGGAACACCGGCTCGGGCAAACCTTGTCGTCCGGGTGTTGCGACGAACACGCCGCCCGCATGAGAATCGCTCGCGAGCGCGGTGGCATCGAGATCGATACGCGCGCTCGTGATGTACAACGTGTCCAGTTGCGCAGGCCCTGAAGGAAGTCCTCTTGAGGGGCCGCCAAACGCGACGCAACTCGGCTGCGCGGTCGGTACGTCGACACGCTCGGTTTCCACGCCATCGGGGCCATACCGCACCACTCGCCTGCCGCCCCACTGTGCGTTCCACACGCCACCATCACTGTCGACGGTCGAGCCGTCGGGCTCGCCGGTCGCGTCCGTCAATGTCGTAAAGACGCGGTCGTTGGCAACGCTGCCGTCCGCGCGGTAGTCGCAAACGCGAATTTCACGTGTCGGCGAATCGCCGTAGTACATCGTCGCGCCGTCGGGACTGAACGCGATGCTGTTCGAGATCGCCGGTGCGGGCAACGGCAAACGCTCCAGCGACAAATCGTGATTCAGACGATAAAACCCGCCGATTGCCTGCAACGGCGAACCCTCGTCTTTCGTGCCGAATACGAAACGACCCTGACGATCGCAGCGGCCGTCGTTCACGCGCGTGTTCAAGCCAGGTTCGACGTCGACGATACGCCGCGTCTCGCCGGTTGTCAGATCGAAGAACGCGAGATGCGTCGCCAATCCGAGCAACAGGTAGCGCAGATCGGCGCACAACGCGAAACTCCCGAGACGCTCGGGCATGCGCCAGAACGTGCTCCCGCCGTCGCGCGGATCATAGCGCCACAGCCGCGCGCCTTCGATGTCGTTCCAGTAGAAGCGGCCGGTTCGCGTGCACCACGTCGCGCCTTCGCCGAGCGTGCATTTCGTGTCCAGCAGCAGCGCCGCGCTATGTGTGGGCAAATCCGCACCCGCACTCACGCCCAGCCTCCGTCGACGACGATGTCCTGCGCGGTAATCATCCTGCTGTCATCGGCCGCGAGGAACAACGCCATGCGGGCGAGGTCGGCCGGTTGCAGTTCAGCATCGATGCACTGCCCCTCCTTGATCGAGCGACGGCCCGCATCGTCGAGCCACAAACGTTTCTGCTTTTCCGTCATCACCCAGCCCGGCACCAGCGTATTGACGCGAATATTGAAGTGACCGAGGTCGCGCGCGAGGCCGCGCGTCAGACCCTGCACCGCCGATTTCGACATCACGTACACCGGATAGCCGCCGTTCTTCAGCATCCAGCTGATCGAACCCAGGTTGATGATCGAACCCGCGTTCGCGGCTTTCATGTCCTCCATCACCGCTTGCGCCGCGAAGAACTGGTGACGGATATTCACCGCGATGCCCGCGTCGAAAAACTCGCGCGTCACGTCGCCAATCGCGTGGCGTTTGTCGTTTGCTGCGTTGTTCACCAGCACCTGAATCGGACCGAGTGCGGCCTTCACATCGGCGATCGCTTTTTGCAGCGCGTCGATGTCGGTCAGATCGCAAGGCAGGAACAGCGGCTTGTGTTTCGAATCGCCGAGTTCGTCGGCGAGCGCTTCACCCGCGGTCGCGTCGATATCGAAGAACGCGACGCGCGCACCCTGCGCCGCAAAATGCTCGACGAACGATGCGCCGATACCGGTCGCGCCGCCCGTGATCAACACCGTTCGGTCGACGAGACTCGGATAGCGGGCAAACGCGTTGTCCGCGAGGCGGTCGTTTGCATTGGCCGGAGACGACATCGTTCGATTCCTTTTTAGAGCAAGGTGGGTGAGCCGCGGGTTTATTTCCGGGTTCAATCCCGGGTTAGTCCCGTGAGCCGCGGTTCTTCAACTGGTCGAGCAGCACAGCGGCGAGCAGGATCGCGCCACGCACGAGGTACTGATAGAACGCGTCGATGTTCATCAGGTTCATCACGTTCTCAACCGTACCCATGATCAGCACGCCGATCACGACACCGGAGATCGTTGCACGACCGCCGAGCAGCGACACGCCGCCCAGCACGCACGCTGAAATCACGTTCAGCTCGAAGCCTTCCGCCGCGTTCGGCTGGCCCGACGTAATCCGCGAAGCCAGAATCACACCGGCCAGCGCGGTGACGGCGCCCTGAATCAGGAAGATATAAACGCGCGTGCGTTCGACATTGATACCGGCAAGACGCGAGGCTTCCGGATTACCGCCGATTGCCAGCGTGTTACGGCCGTACACGGTCTGATTGAGCATCACGCCGAACACGATGAAGCACAGCAGCGTGACCCAGATCGGCAGCGACACGCCGAAGAAGCTCAAACCGCCCAGGGCGATAAACGTATCCGACGACACGCCCACGGCTTGCCCATGCGACACGATAAAGCCGAGACCGCGGACGATTTCCATCGTTGCGAGCGTTGTGATCAGCGCGTTGATGCGCAGATAGGCGATCACGGCGCCGTTGACGAAGCCGATCACTGCGCCCGCGAACACAGCCGCGATGATTGCGATGAACGTGTTACCGGTCGCGTTCAGCACCATCGCGCACAGCACACCGGCGAACGCGACTGTCGACCCCACCGACAAGTCGAAATCGCGCGAGGCCAGACAGAACATCATCGTGCACGCGACCATGCCGATCTGCGAAATCGACAGGGCGAGACCGAGCATGTTCTCGATCGAGAAGAAGTGGTCGACCGTCAGCGACATCGTGATGAACATCACAATGAAGATCAGGATCAGGCTGTACTCGGTGATCTGCTGCCACCACTTCGCCTTGTCGTTACCTTGCGGAATCAGCGCTTCGGCCGCACTTTTTGCGGCTTGTTGCGCGAGGTTTTCTCTGGCTTGCATGTTGAAGACTCCTCCCGTTCCCCACGGGTTGCCGGACTTTCGTCCAAATAATGTTCAGGCCGCTTGCTCGGTGGCTGCGGTTCCGGGCAGCGCTGTCGAGCTTTGCGGCAAGGCGAGGCCCAACACGGATTGTTCCGTTGCGTCCTTACGCGCCAGCTCGCCGGAAATCCGACCCTGACGCATCACGACGATCCGGTCGGATACGCCGAGCACTTCCGGCAATTCCGACGAAATCATCACGATCGCGCAGCCGCGTTCGGCGAGCTGATAAATCACGTTATAGATCTCATGCTTCGCGCCGACGTCGATCCCGCGCGTCGGCTCGTCAAGAATCACGACCTTCAGATCGGGCTCGGCCAGCCAGCGCGACAGAATCGCCTTCTGCTGGTTGCCGCCCGACAGAAAGCGGATCTTCTGACGACGGCTCGGCGTCTTGATCTTCAGCAGCTTGATAAAACGGTCGGCGGTTTCCGCCTCTTTCTTGCGATCGAGGAACATCCCGGCGCGCAGATAGTGACGGCGGCAACTGATATTGATGTTCTCCGACACGGTCGCCATCGCAACGATGCCCTCTTCCTTGCGGTCTTCCGGGCACAGCACGATGCCGTGTTTGATCGCCTCACCGGCGCTGCGCACCTTGATCGGCTTGCCGTCGAGCACGATTTCGCCGGCCCTCTTGTGATCCGCGCCGTACACCAGATGCATCAGTTCGCTGCGCCCGGCGCCCACCAGACCGAAGAAGCCGACGATCTCGCCACGCCGCACTTCGAAGCTGGCCGGCTGTGCGAGCGCATGACCTTCGATCGCTTTGGCAGCGAAGCGCACTTCGCCGAGCGGCCGTGACGAGTAGTTGTAAATGTCGGAAATTTCACGTCCGACCATTTCGCTGACAATCGTGTCGCGCTTCACGCCTTCGAGCGTCGGATGCGAAGCAATTTTGCGGCCGTCGCGGAAGATCGTGCAGGCGTCGCACAGCTCGTAGATCTCGTCCATGCGGTGCGAGATGTAGATCATCGCGCGGTTATCGGCACGCAGATCGCGCACCAGTTTGAACAGCACTTCGGTCTCGCGATGCGACAGCGAGCTGGTCGGTTCATCCAGTGCGATCACGCGTGCATTGCGCAGCAGCGCCTTGCAGATTTCGACCATTTGCCGTTGCGCGATCGAGAGCTTGCGCAGCTTCGCGTTCGGATCCAGCGCCACGCCCATCGCTTCGAGGCGTTCGCGCACGAAGCGTTTGGCTTCGCGCTTGTTGACCCAACCAAGCGAGTTCGGCAACTGGCCCAGCAGCAGGTTTTCCGCGACCGTCAGATCGGGCACGTATTGCAGTTCCTGGTGAATCACCGCGATCCCCGCCGCGATCGACGACGCCGCGCTCGTGAAGCGCACCTCATTGCCGTCGATCATCACGCGGCCCGAATCGGGCTGGTATTCACCACCGAGAATCTTCAGCAGGGTCGATTTCCCTGCGCCGTTTTCGCCCATCAGGCCGTGCACCTGGCCGACGTTGACGTCGAAGGACACACCGTCGAGCGCGCGCACGCCTGGAAAGACTTTGCCGATATTGTCAAAACGTAGCGTCGCTGACACTTCGCCTCCTATCCCATGCTACTTAATTGCTGCTTCATGTGAACCGTGCGTGTTCTGCGAGGCAGTCACGCCAGCGGCAAACACGGTCTGTCTCAACTGCTGATCTTGTATTGCTGTTGCCGGCGCGCCCAATCCTTGGAGAAACGACGCACCGGCAGTTCACTTCATTTAACTACGCTTTCAGCCGCTTAATTTGCCGCGAGGCCCATCTTCTGGCGCACATCGGCGACGTTGTCACGTGTAGCCAGCATGCCGGTCGTCAGCGTGAGCATCGGCGGTTCCTTGCCTTGCGTGATCCAGTCGTACATCAGCGTCGAGGTTTCTTCGCCGTGACGCTTCGGGCTGATGATGACCGTGCCGTAGAAGCCCGTCGGGGTCGGCTTCTTGAACTCGTTCAATGCCGAGTCCGAACCGCCGATGCCGATACCGATCATATTGTCCGCCTTGAAGCCGCGGCCTTCCGCTGCGCGCACCGCGCCGAGCACGCCTTCGTCGTTCAGCGCGTAAGCCACCCAGTGCTTGAAGTTCGGGTTCTTCGTCAGCGCGATGTTGGCGGCGTTGAACGCGTTTTCCGTGTCCGTCTTCGCTTGCGGCGCGGCGATGATGTTCGCCTTCGGGAAGCCGGCGGCGACCAGCGCGTCGGTTGCGCCGCTCGTGCGGTCATGCGCGGTCGGCAGCTGTTCGTAGGTGACGTCGATCGCGCCGACGTCCTTCATGTCCCAGCCGCGCTTCTTGATTTCCGCGGCCAGGCCGTCGCCCACCTGCTTGCCGATGTTGTACGCCGAGATGCCCATATGCGGCACCGATGCGATCGGCTTGCCCGCGCCGTCGACGAGACGGTCGTCGACCGTCATCATCTTCAGGCCGTCGGCCTTCGCCTTGGCGACGATGCCCGGCCCGAGCTTGACGTCAGGCGTGCAGATCACAAAGCCTTGTGCCTTCTGCGCCGACAGGTTGTCGATAGCGCTCATCACCTTCTCGCCCGACGGCGCGCCGATCTTCACCAGCGTGAACCCCTTCTCCTTGGCGGCAATTTCCGCGAACTTCCATTCGTCCTGGAACCACGGTTCTTCCGGCTGCTTCACGAGGAAGCCGATCTTGACCGGGTCCGCTGCTTGCGCCACCGGTGCGTTGAAGAGCACACCCGTCGCCGCTGCTGCCAGCGTGAGGAAAATTCTTCGTTTCATAATGCGTGTCTCCTGACTAATTGATAACGAGAAGGTATCGGCCGCGTCTTCTTGTACCGGGTGTGACACACGCGGCCAGCGCGTCGTCCGGTGAAACCTTTGCTGCTTTGTTCTTGCTGCCCGTTTGCTTCTTCTTGCGTTTCCCGCTTCCTGTTGCGTGCTATCCCACTACGTTCAGTCGTGATACACCGCCGAGCGGCCGCCATCCACGGTGATACAGGTGGCGTTGATGAACGGCGCCTCATCCGAGGCGAGAAACACCGCCGTCATCGCGACTTCTTCCGGGCGGCCGATGCGCTTCATCGGTTGCAGAGCGAGCGTCGCCTGTTTCGCGGCAGCGGGATCGGCTTGTTCGTTCCACCAGTCGTGCGTCAATTGCGTTTCGATGTAGCCCGGCGCGATTGCGTTGACCCGCACGTTGCGCGGCGCGTATTCGATGCCGAGCGCGCGCGTCAATCCGATCACGCCATGCTTCGCCACCGGATACGGAAAACATCCCGGAATGATCTTGAATGCATGTGTCGACGCGATATTCACAATGCTGCCCGAGCCTCGTTCGACCATGCCCGGCAACACCGCGCGACACCCGTTCCAGACGCCGTCGAGATCGACCGCGAAGCAGCGGCGCCAGTCGTCGTCCGTCATGGTCAGTGGATCGCAGAACACGTTGATGCCGGCGTTATTGACCAGCACGTCGACCGCGCCGAACGCCTGCTCGGCCTCGCTCACCGCATGCTGAACCGAGGCCGATTGCGTCACATCCGTCTGCACCGCCAGCACGCGTGCGCCGGTTTGCGCCTTGATCTGTTCCGCCGTCTGCTGCGCGGTTTCAATATCGAGTTCAGCCAGCACGACCGCCGCGCCCTCACGCGCAAACGCAAATGCGATCGCCGCACCGATGCCACGGCCGGCGCCGGTGATCAACGTGACTTTGTCGGCGAGCCGCTTCATTTCTTCGCGCCTGCACGGGCGATGCGCAACCCGTTGATGAACGCCTTTGCGTGCGAGGCGGTCACCGCCGCGCTCTGTCCCGGCTTGTACAGCGCCGAGCCGAGGCCGAAGCCATTCGCGCCGACGCTAAGGAACGGACCCATGTTGTCCGGCGTGATCCCACCAACCGGCACCAGCGGCACTTCCGCCGCGATCACCGCGCGCCACGCCTTCACGACCTGGCAGCCGAGTTGTTCGGCGGGGAACATCTTCAACACATCCGCGCCGTTTTTCAGCGCGATGAAGGCTTCGTTCGGTGTCGCCACACCCGGCGCGCAGGCCATGCCTTGCGCTTTCGCGGCGCCGACGACCTCCGGGTCGCTATGCGGCATCACGATCAGCTCGCCGCCCGCCGACTTTACGTCGTTGACGAAACTCGGATGCAGCACCGTGCCGGCACCGACGATCGCATCGGCCGGCAACACCTTGCGGATTGCCGCGATGCTGTCGAACGGCTGCGGTGAATTCAAAGGCACTTCGACGATGCGAAAGCCGGCTTCGTACAGTGCCTGAGCGTGCTCGGCGGCATCGGCGGGCGTCACGCCGCGCATGATCGCGATCAGCGGACAGACCTCGAACGCCGCGATCAACCCCGCGTGCGGCATGTACGGGGCGGGCAGATTGATGTGAGGTTGCATGTCGATTCCTTGTTTCGTGAGCGGCGGCGCTGCCGGTTAGCCGGCGTGCGCCGCTTGCGGCGTAGGCTTGACGAGCCCCGCCTGGGTGGCGACGCGCCACAAGCCGCGCTCGGTGGCGTGCTTCACCAGCTCCGCGTGCGTGCAACCGAATTGCACCAGTGCTACGCGATAGCGCTCGCACAGCGCTTCATTGCCAATCAGACGCAGATGCTGCCCGGCAAGCGAACTTTGCTGTTGCGACAGCGCGGCTTCGAGACCGGCCAGTTCGTGCCCGATCAGCAAACCCGACAGATAGTCCGGCTGCTGTTCGCGCGAAAGTTGGCCGGTGAGCCCGAGCGTGCGGGAGCTGAATACGGTGGCCAGCATGCCCGCCTGACCTTTGTCGCGCGCGATGTTCACGCCATGCAGAAACGAAGCGGTATCCGGACGATCCGGCGTGACCATCGTGCGGCCGAGGATGGTGTGCTCGCGCAAAGCCGCGAACACTTCACCGGTCATGAAGGTATGAAAACGTTCGATGCGGCCCGCCTGCACGACGGCCCATTTCGCGTGCGTGCCAGGCAAGCCGATCAGTGCGCGCTTACCGCTGTCCACTGCACCCGTGTCCTGCCCCAGCGCGCCGAAAATCTGGGTTTCTTCGCCGCGCATGACGTTAGGCAACTCGCCGCGCTGCAGGACGCCCGGCACGATGTGCAGCGTCACGCCGCACGCGGCTTTCACACGGACGATGCCGGCCACCAGCGCATCCGCATTCGCCGGCGCATCGACATACGGTGCTTCGAGCCAGCCTTGCGCGCTGCCGACCATACCGGCCGCGATCACCGACACGGCGGGCGCCTGTTCGAGCCAGGCGCCGCACGCGTCCTCGAAGGCGGCATCGAAGCCGCCTTGCTCGGCGCTACGCGGCAAATTCATGATGCCGGCCGTCGATGCCCGCGTCGCCAGCACCTCGCCGGCCGCGTCGTACAGATACGCGCGCAGCGACGTCGTGCCCCAGTCGAGCGCAATGAGCGCTGCGTCCTGGAAGGTAGTGTCGGCGACAGCGGCGGCGTGCACCGGATTGGCCGCTTGCGTGTGAGAACCCGCTCGCTTCATCGTTTGATCCTGCGGGTTGCCGGTTGCGGGGCACGCCAGCCGAGTTCTTCCGAAATCGCGCGCGCTTCGCGCTGCACGACTGGAATCAGTTCATCCATGCGCTCGAGCGACATATACGGAATCGTGCTCGCCACCGACAGCGCCGCCACGACTGCGCCCGATGCATCGCGCACCGGCGCTGCAACGCAACGGATCGACGCTTCGTTTTCTTCGAGGTCGAAGGTGTAGCCGCCGGCGGCGTAGTTGGTCATGCGCTGCATGAAGGTCTGCGCATCGGGGCGGTTATCCGGCTTGAAACTGACGCCCGCGAGCGCACGCCGCGATGCTTCGAAGAGCGACTGCCAGACGTCCGGCGTGAGGTCGAGCATCATGGCTTTGCCGATCCCCGTCGATGCCAGCGGCATCCGGTGACCGACGCGCGAGCGCATTTCGAGGCCACGGGTGCCGGGGATTTTGTCGATGTACAGCACGTCGTCGCCATCGCGCACGCCGAGGTGGATCGTGTCGAGAGTTTGTTCGGCGAGCGATTCGAGATGCTGCCGGGCGACGGTCGTGAGCGGCATCTGTTCGAGTGCGATGGTGCCGAGTTCGATCAGCTTCGGGCCGAGCAGATAGCCGCCCTGCACTTGCCGCAGATAGCGCGCCTGCACAAGGCTGCTCACCAGCCGATGCGTGGTGCTGCGGGTCGTGCCGAGCGCGGCGCCGAAGGTGCGCAGATCGCGCACGCCGGCGGCGGCGGCTTCCAGAATCGCGAGGCCGCGCAGCAGTGTTTGCGTGCCGGCCTGTTGCGGCGTGATGTCGAGCAACGTGCTCGGCAAGGCGATTTCGTCGACCACGGGCGGATGCTGGACGCTGGCGCGTGAAACCTTCGCAGCGTTGACAGCCTGCCGCGGCGCGGCGCTGGAAGCGTGATCGGCCTGCGGCGCCAGATCGGCGTCAGATTCGCTTACGGCGTGATTGGGCATCGCTTTGTTCATGGCGATTCGCTTTCAGGTAGTTTTTTGCGCTTACAGCGCGGGGCCGGAGAGGGGGCCAGTTTTGCTCGCGGCGCGTGTGTTGCCACTGGCGCGGGCGTGCGGTTGCTGCCTTTGGGGCTTTGGCATGGTGTTTGGCTTGTCTCCGGTTTTTTTCTTGCTGTCGCTGGTCGTGGCTCTTTTTTGCTCACGGTGCGTGTTGGGTTGGATTGTAGGGCGGTTTTTTGGAAATCTCCAATATGTGAATGTTTGATTCATATAATGGGATTTGGTCCTGCCGGGGGCTTGTTTGGTCGGTTTGCCTGCGGCAGTGGGATTTTCTTGAGTTTGTTGTCTGCTTGGCGCTTTTTGTCTGCGTTCTTAGGGCGTTGGCCTTTCCTTGATTTGTTAGTGGTCTATTAGTGTTGCCCCTGTGCGGGGCGGCACTTACTTTCTTTGCCGCCGCAAAGAAAGATAAGCAAAGAAAGCGGCTAGAAGCCCCTGCTAAGTGGGCACCGTGGTCTGCCACGGGTAGTGGTGCGACTGGAATCCGTGCTCTCCCACGTTCCGCGTTAGTGACAAAGGAGTCATCAGCTCCCACTCCGCACTACGTGCGTCGCGGACGGGTTTGCATGGGAAACCAGGGGCTTCGTTCAAGATCTGTGGGAGCCGTCGGCTTCGCCTCGGCGAGGCGCCTCTGCACTCACCCCGGAAACCCCGCCTCAACCTATAGGTCGGTGTGCTGAATCACCGCCCCGCCTCTCTCCACCCTGCCCCAATCCCAGCCACGGTCGCGTTCGCATCTGCCATTGCCATTGCCATTGCCATTGCCATTGGCGTTGGCGTTGGCGTTGGCGTTGGCGTTGGCGTTGGCGTTGCAATCGGAATCGAGAAGGTGATGGCGGTGCAATGACGGGCCGCGACCTGTCGGCGAGGGGTAGGAATTGAAACGTAGAGGGAGGTTTTATGAACTGATCTTCGGCGCGCGGAGCGTCGCCGGAAGTATGACGCCCTTGTCACAAGCGCATGCATCGGCACGAACACAGATTCCAGATGCACCACTACCCCAGGCAAACCACGAGACCCGCTTAGCAGGGGCTTCTAGCCGCTTTCTTTTGCCTACTTTTCTTTGCGGCGGCAAAGAAAAGTAGGTGCCGCCCCGCACAGGGGCAACGCTAATAGACCACTAACAAATCAAGGAAAGGCACCAAGGCCAGAGACACGAACAAAAAGCGCCGCGCAGGCAAAAAAAACCGTCAATCTGGCAACTCAGCCGCCCCCATCCGCCGCGCAATCACGCGCGACCTTTGAGCCAGATACGCTGAGCCCCTGTGCTCATCAAAATACTTAGGCTGCGGCAGCATCACAGCCAGCCGCGCCGACTGCCCGGCAGTCAATTTGGCAGCAGAAGTCTTGTAGTAATAATGCGCGGCCGCCTCCGCGCCATAAACCCCATTGCCCCATTCAACGGAGTTGAGATAAATCTCAAAGATGCGCTGCTTGTCCATCAAGGTCTCAAGCATCCACGTGATGATCAGCTCCTGCCCCTTGCGGATATAACTCTTCTCACGAGATAGAAAGAGATTCCGCGCCAACTGCTGAGTAATCGTCGAACCACCGCGAACGATCTTGCCCTTGGCCTTGTTCTTCTCCCACGCCTGCAAAATGGCGTCGGTCTCGTAGCCGTTGTTATTCACGAAGTTCGCGTCTTCGGAAGCGATAATCGCGCGCTTCAGATTGTGCGAAATCTGTTCGTACGGTACCCACGTGCGTTGCACCGACAGATCAGGCCGGTCCTGCGACAAACGCCACGCGTCCGATCGCATAAAAGCGGTCGACCGGGGATTCGTGTAATTCCACACCGCAATCTGCGCGAAGTAAAACGCCTGCGTCGCAAGCCACGCAATCGCCAACACGGCGCCGAGATAGACGATCCATCGCACCGGACCTGGCCGGCTCGCGCGCCGCGTTGTTTTCATCGTGCCTGGAGTCCTCAAGTCGGTGAACGTGTGGGTTGGTGAGTTGCGTAGTCCGGAAATTAAAACGGCGGCCTAGGTGTGCGATGGCGCCGTCAATAACGCTCGCAATTCAGCCAGCACCGGCGCGCCGTCGGGCCGCACGCCTCGCCACACGTAAAACGATTCGGCCGCCTGCTCAACCAGCATGCCGAGGCCGTCGGCGCCGCGCGCGCCGAGCTTCTGCGCGTGCTCCATGAAGACCGTCGGATGCGCGCCGTACATCATGTCGTAGGCGAGCGTGCCGGCGCCGAACGCGCGGTCGTCGCACTCTGGCAACGAAGCATCCAGACTGCCCGCCGTCGCGTTGACGATCACGTCGTATGTGCCTGCTTCGATCGCTCGCGCGCTGCCGCCGGTCAGACGGCAAGCGGCGTCGCGTGCGGCCTGCGCGAACTGGTCCACGAGCACTTCGGCCTTCGCCGCTGTACGGTTGACGATCGTCAGCGTATGCGGCGAGCGGTCCAGCATCGGAAGCACGACGCCACGCGCGGCGCCGCCCGCACCAAGCAGCAAAATCCGTGCACCCTTTAACGAAACGCCGAGATTCACCTCGATGTCTCGCACGAGGCCGAAGCCGTCCGTGTTGTCGCCGTAGACACCGTTTGCGTCGAACCGCAGTGTGTTCACCGCGCCCGCTGCTGCCGCCCGCGGCGACAGTGTGTTGGCGAACGCATGCGCGTCGAGCTTGAATGGCACCGTCACGTTCATGCCGCGGCCGCCAGCTTCGATAAAAGCGCGCACGTGCGGCACGAAAGCATCCACCGGCGCGAGCAGGTGGCCGTACTCGATCGGCTCGCCGGTTTGCGCGGCAAAGCGGCCATGAATGAACGGCGATTTGCTATGACCGACCGGGTTGCCGATGACCGCGTAGCGGTCGCGCGAATCGCTGACGCTCATCGTCCCGGCTCCGTTACGTGCTGCTGGTCGGCTGCTGCATCGCTGGTGCCGGCGGCGTTTTCGGCGTCGCCCGATTCAGCCGCACCGCCGTCGAAGTCGGCTTCCGCCTGAGCCTCGGCTTCGCCTTCGGCGCTTTCCTCAGCCACGTCGATGATTTCTTCTTCACCCTCGTCGGCTTCCTCAGCTTCGCTGCCGCTCGTCACCGCCGGCGCGTCGAGCACATGCAGCAGGCGCACGGACGCTTCGACGGTCAGTTCGTCGATCGACATCACTTCCATCTGCAAGCGCGTACCGCGTGCATGCACGCCGAGACCCGGCACATGCAGCAGCAGCGGAATCTCTTCCAGACGCACGAGATCGCCCTTCACCACCGATGCCACCACCTGCTTCCGGTTCTCCTGCTTCAGCCAGCGCAGGCACCAGAAGTACTCCATGCGGCGCTGGTGATCGGCATACGCGGTGTAGGTGTCGTCGAAACCTTGCACGACGGCGAACAGATCGGCGTCCTTGGGCTTGAACGGTGCGGCCAGTTTCGCGGTCACGCCATGCTGCACGCAGGCGAGCAACTGCCACTGGTTCACCAGGTCGACGTAGCGGCGCAGCGGCGACGTGCTCCACGCGTATTGCGTGACGCCCAAGCCTTCGTGCGGCGCTGCATTGGTTTGCATGCGGGTGCGCTTCGGGCCGGTCGGCGCACCGAACGCGCGTTGCGTACGGTAGATGCCCGGCACGCCGTGGTCATGCAGGAACGCGCCCCACGACGAGTTGGCGAGAATCGCGAGCTCCGCGACGATCGTGTCGAGCGGCGAACCACGTCGGCGCGGCGTGATCGTGATGTGCTCGCCTTCCACATAGAAGTTGAAATCGGTGTTGCGCTGCACTTCGCGGCGCAGGCCGTAACCGGCGCGCGCGGTCTGACGCTTTTCGAACAGCGCCTGCGCGAACGGCCACAGCACGGCAATGTCTTCCTTGTGCGGATAATCGCCGGTGCCGGCGGCCAGCGCCTCTTCGGTGACCAGTTCGTCCAGCGTGTTGTGGCGCAGATTGTTCTTCACGAACACACGCTCGGCGCGCGTTTCGCTCGCCACGATTTCCTGCGTCTCGCGATTGATGATCACGTACAGCGACAGCGCCGGTCGCAAGCCGCCTTCGGCCAGCGTGAACGCTTCCACGACGCTATCGGGCAGCATCGTGATCTTGTCGCCCGGCATATAGACGGTCGACAAACGCGTGCGCGCGATCGCATCGACCTCGTCGCCACGCTCAATGCCGAGCGCCGGCGCGGCGATGTGCACGCCGATCCGCACACGGCCGTCGGCCAGATGCTCGACCGAGAATGCATCGTCGATTTCGGTCGTGGTGATGTCGTCGATCGAGAACGCCTGTACATCGGCTTCCGGCAGATCTTCCGGCAATGTGCCGACTGTGACCGGCGGAAAACCGGTGCCATGCGGGAAAAACTCGGAGAGGAATTTCGCCTCATGCAACGCGCGAGCCGACGGAATTCCGCCGCATTCGAGCATCAGCCGCGCCTGCGAGATACCGCGCGCCGCTGCCGCGCCTTCGAGCGCCTTGTATTCGATCGTGTTCTTGTCGGGCCTCGTGAGCAAAGCCAGCGCCTTGCTGCCGCTGAAGCCTTCCGGCAGACGGCCCGCCTTCAGTTCGTCTTCGTAACCGGCCTGCACCAGCGCCTGCTGGCGTTTGCGCTCCAGTCCGGCGAGCGCCATCTTGAGTTGCTCCTGCGGCGCGCGCTGGTACATGCCGCGGCCCTTGCGGCGGAAGTACACCGGCGAGCCGTGCAGGCGCAGCACCAGCGCCGCACGCTCGATGGCGCCGAACCCATCGCCGAAATACTCGGCGCCCAGCGTGGCAAACGGGAATTCGTCTTCCGGCGCGCATTCCCACAGGAAGTCCAGATCGATATCCTGAGCAGCGGCGTCAGCCTGTTGCATCAACTCGCCCGCGCTCGGCTTTTCGAATTCGATCAGCACGTCTTTCGCGCGCACTTTGGCGCGCCGGCCGCCCGGCAGCTCGACCTGAAAAGCATCGCCCTGGCGCGACAGCACGCTGCCCGCCTTGAAACTGCCCGATTCCTCAAAGAAAACGTTCACTCAATACTCTCGTTCTGTCTTGCATCTGCCGGCGCGCCCGATTGGGTTCAGCTATCGGTCACTGCGTGCGCGGCACGGCAACGTGTTCGTGGTAGTGGATCCGCGGCGCGATACGCGCGCGCCGGCGGCATGATTCTGGTGATCCGCAGCGGCCTCGCTGCGGGATCGTCGGCACGCTCAGGCGGCCTCGCGCGGCGCCGGCGGCTCGACGTCTTCGGCATCGCAAAAGGCCAGCACCTCGTCGATGTATTGCGCGAATTCGCTGATCGCGTGGTCACTCCCTTGGATCAGCGTAGTGCGTGCGCCCGGATAGTGCGCGAGCATTTCGCGGTAATCGAGCACTTCGTCGCCGGTGGCGGCCATCAAATAATAGCGTTCGGGCCGCGTGATCGACGCGACGCCGAGCGCGCGCAGCTCGTCCAGATGATGCGGCTCGACCGTGATGCTGCCGCCGCCGTGCCACAGCGGCTGCTCGCCGAGATAGGCGCTCAGGTCGCGCTGCGGCACGACCGCCGGGTTCAACAGCACCGCCGGCCAGCCGTGCTTCTCGGCGAGATGCGTGGCGAAGTAGCCGCCGAGCGAACTGCCGATCACCGTGACGTCTTTCGGCTTCGCAGCCGCGACCAGCGATTCAGCGAGCGCAACGGTCTCGAACGGCGAAACCGGCAGCATCGGACAGCACCACTCGTCGCTGCGGCCGAGTTCGACGAGACGCGCCGCCAGCACGCGCGCCTTGAACGAATTGGGTGACGAACGGAAACCGTGCAAATAAAGGATCACGAAGCGCCTCGTGCCGAAAGTGCGTCGAGCAGCTTCTGATGCACGCCGCCGAAGCCGCCGTTGCTCATCACCAGAATCTGGTCGCCGGGGCGCGCTGCGTGAACCACCGCCTTGACCAGCGCGTCGAGATTGTCGAATGCCTGCGCTTTGCCGCCGAGCGGTGCGAGCGCCTCGCCGAGATCCCAGCCGAGTGCGTCGCGGCCAGCCGGCGCGCCGTAGCCGAACACGAGATCGGCGTTCGCCAGACTCGCCGGCAGTTGCGCCTTCATCACCCCGAGCTTCATGGTGTTCGAGCGCGGTTCCAGCACGGCCAGGATTCGCGTGTTTTCATGGCCGACGCGGGCGCGCAGTCCGGCCACCGTCGTTTCGATGGCCGTGGGGTGGTGAGCGAAATCGTCGTAGACGGTCACACCGTCGACGCTGCCGCGCACTTCCATGCGGCGCTTCACATTCCGGAAACTTGCGAGCGACTTCGCGGCTTGCGCCGGCGGCACGCCGACATGGCGCGCGGCGGCGATCGCGGCAAGCGCATTCATGCGGTTGTGTTCGCCCTGCACCTGCCACTCGACCACGCCGACGCGCTCACTGTTGTGATACACGGCGAAACGCTCGTCGACCGGCACGCCGTCTTCCGCCGGCAGGGTTTCCCAGCCGCCTTGCACGCCGAACCGCTCGACTTCGCTCCAGCAACCGCGCGTCAGCACGCGCTCCAGCGCGTCTTCACGACCGTTCGTGACGATACGGCCAATGCCCGGCACCGTGCGGATCAGGTGATGGAACTGCGTTTCGATCGCGGCCAGATCCGGGAAAATGTCGGCGTGATCGAACTCGAGGTTGTTCAGCACCGCGGTTTTCGGCCGGTAGTGCACGAACTTGGAGCGCTTGTCGAAGAAGGCCGTGTCGTACTCGTCGGCTTCGATCACGAAGAAGCTCGAATCGGTCAGCCGCGCTGACACCCCGAAGTTCAGCGGCACGCCGCCGATCAGGAAGCCCGGATTGAGACCCGCGTCTTCGAGCAGCCAGGTCAGCATCGAACTGGTGGTGGTCTTGCCGTGCGTGCCGGCCACCGCCAGCACCCACTTGCCGTTCAGTACGTGCTCGCCGAGCCACTGCGGACCGGACACATAAGGCAGGCCGCGATCGAGGATCGCTTCCATCAGCGGGTTGCCGCGCGAGACCACATTGCCGATCACGAACAGGTCGGCATTGAGACCGTTCAACTGCTCGGCGTCATAGCCTTCAATCAGACGAATGCCTTGCGCCTCGAGCTGCGTGCTCATCGGCGGATAGACGCCGGCGTCGCAGCCCGTCACGGTGTGGCCCGCGCCGCGCGCGAGGACCGCGAGTCCGCCCATGAACGTGCCGCAGATACCGAGGATGTGGATGTGCATAAGCCTGTCGTGCCGCGCGGGCGTATTTTGCGAGGGATGGGAGTGCGGAAGAGCGGTCGAAACGACCGTCCGCAAAGGACGCTATTGTAACCGACGCCTCCGAATCGCCCTACGAACGGGGCCGCCAGGATGGCTGCCCGTCCCGCCCCCGCAAAACGCCCTGCGTGAACCGCCCAGAAAGGGCTGTCATCAATCTCTAGTATGATTGAGAGATGGTTCGCAAATCACATTTCGATCCGCAGCGCGTGCGCGAGGAAATCGCCATCGCGGCTGCCCGGATGATCGCTGAAGACGGTCTGGACTACGCAACGGCCAAGCGTAAAGCGGCACGGCAGGTAGTCGGCGAGAGTCGTGTTGCCGGCGAATGGCTGCCGGATAACGACCAGATCGAAGAAGAAATCCGTGAATATCAGTCGCTTTTCCAGGGCGACAGCCAGCCGGTGCTGTTGCGGCGGCTACGCCGTATCGCGATCGACTGGATGGAGCGGCTTGCGCCGTTCAATCCCTATCTGACCGGCGCGGTGCTTGGCGGCACAGCCGGCGAACACTCGGATATCCACCTTCAGGTGTTCTGCGACAACCCGAAAGAAGTGGCGATCTACTTTCTGAACGCCAACATCCAGTACGACGTTTCGGAGACGCGGCATTTTGCCGGCCGCGGCTACGTCGAGACGCTGAGCTTCCTCTGGCGCCCCACGAACGAAGGGCGCGATGCGGAGCCGGCCGGCATCCACGTCGCCCTGTACGAAACGGACGACTTGCGCGGCGCGGTTCGGGCCGACGCGCGCGGCCGCACGGCCCGGGCGAATCAGCAGGCCGTTCAGGCGCTGCTCGACAGCAGCAATGTCACCTCTTCAACTAATTAGACAGACCTAGACCTGGAATGAATACGAAACGGATTCTGGCAGGCGCGCTCGTCGCGATCGCCGCCGCGGGTGGCGGAGTGCTGGCCAATCACTTGCTGAACGGCGACCCGGAAGTCGCCCACGCGGCGCAGCCCGGTTCCACGCAAAGCGCCGTCGAGCAACTTTGGACCGCGCCCGTCACGAATGTCGACGGCAAGCCGCAATCGCTAAGTTTGCTTAAAGGTCACCCAATCGTCGTCAACTTCTGGGCGTCGTGGTGCGGCCCGTGCGTCGAGGAAATGCCCGCTCTTTCGCAACTTCAACGCGAATATGCGAAGAAAGGAATCCAGTTCGTAGGACTTGGCGTCGATTCGGATAAAAACGTCCAGGCGTTCCTGCAGAAGGTGAAAGTGGCCTACCCGGTCTACGTCACCGGGTTCGGCGGCGCCGACCTCGCGCGCGCGTTCGGCAATACCGCGGGCGGCCTGCCCTTTACCGTCGTAATCGACGCAAAAGGCAACATCCGCTCGACAAAATTAGGGCAAATCGACCCACAAGCGCTGAAACAGACGCTCGACGCGCTCTAAATTTCACATTCTTTTGACGATCAGATCGGGGCAAAAGGCGCGAAATTACGCGCAAATCGCTCGAATTTGAGAGAAGATGGGCGCCCGGAGAGATGGCGAAAGATCGCCGGGATCGTTTCCAACGCGCAGGAAACTAGACAAGTTTCTCTAATCAGCGCTAAAGTGCGCCCAATTCCACGGAAAAAGAAGCGACCATGACGCGACTGCTGGTACTGCACGGCCCCAACCTCAACCTTCTCGGCACCCGGGAACCGGAGGTTTATGGCCGCGTAACGCTGCCGCAGATCGATCAGGCACTTGCGGACCGCGCAGCGGACGCAGGCGTCGAACTCGCGTCGTTCCAGAGCAGTCATGAAGGCGCTCTCGTCGATCGCATCCAATCCGCCCGGACTGAACAAACCGATTTCATACTGATCAATCCCGCCGCGTACACGCACACCAGCGTGGCCATTCGGGACGCACTGGCGGGGGTCGGCATCCCGTTCGTCGAGATTCATCTCTCGAACGTACATCGCCGCGAACCGTTCCGGCATCACTCGTATTTCTCCGACCAGGCTGAAGGCGTGATTTGCGGCCTTGGCTGGAAGGGATATCTGTACGCGCTCGAATTCGCGCTCGACCGGCTGTCGGCCGGCTCGTCGCGCGGCTGATTCCAAACACGTCCAATTTAAGCCGGGTACTGCGATTGCACGCGCCGGCACTTTACGCATTGAAAGGGGCTTCCTGATGGATCTACGTAAACTGAAAACTCTGATCGACCTCGTCTCGGAGTCCGGTATTTCCGAACTCGAAGTGACCGAAGGCGAAGGCAAGGTCCGCATCGTCAAGAATGCGCCGCCGGTTTACGTGCAACCGTCCGCTTCGTATGCTCCGCAATATGCCCAGCCGGCACCGCTGCCGGGCGGCGAAGCACCGGCTGCCGCAGCGGGCGCCCCGGCTACGCCGGCGCCCGTCGCGCCGCAAGGCCACGTGGTGACCTCGCCGATGGTCGGCACGTTCTACCGCGCGCCGTCGCCGGGCGCCGACCCGTTCGTCCAGGTGGGCGACACGGTCAAGGAAGGCCAGACGATCTGCATCATCGAAGCGATGAAGCTGCTCAACGAAATCGAGTCGGACAAGTCCGGCGTGGTGAAGGAAATCCTCGTCGAAAACGGCCAGGCGGTCGAGTACGGCCAACCGTTGTTCGTGGTCGGCTAACGCGGCACGCTTTGCGCTTTTTTGCGCCTGCCGCCCGCGCGCCTGCCCTCCCGAGGCGCGCGACCGATCCTCTGAGGCAGCCTGTGTTGTGATCGACCGGGCGCCTATTGATGAGTCGAAAATCCGCTATGTTTGAAAAAATTCTCATTGCCAATCGTGGCGAGATCGCGCTTCGTATCCAGCGCGCCTGCCGCGAACTGGGCGTCAAGACGGTCGTCGTCTATTCGGAAGCCGACAAGGAAGCCAAGTACGTGAAGCTCGCCGACGAGGCGGTCTGTATCGGCCCGGCGCCTTCGAATCTGAGCTACCTGAACATGCCGGCGCTGATCAGCGCGGCAGAAGTGACGGACGCCGAAGCGATTCACCCCGGCTACGGCTTTCTGTCGGAAAACGCCGACTTCGCCGAGCGCGTCGAGCAGTCCGGCTTCACCTTTATCGGCCCGCGCCCGGAAACCATCCGGATGATGGGCGACAAGGTGACCGCCAAGCAAACCATGATCAAGACCGGCGTGCCCTGCGTGCCGGGTTCTGAAGGCGCGTTGCCGGAAGATCCGAAAGAGATCGTGAAAATTGCCCGCCAGGTCGGCTACCCGGTGATCATCAAGGCCGCCGGCGGCGGCGGTGGCCGCGGCATGCGCGTGGTCCACACCGAAGCGGCGCTGGTCAACGCGGTCAACATGACGCGCGAAGAAGCCGGCCGTGCGTTCGGCAACCCGCAGGTCTACATGGAGAAATTCCTGGAGAACCCGCGGCACATCGAAATTCAGATTCTGTCCGACTCGTTCAAGAACGCAGTCTGGCTCGGCGAGCGCGATTGCTCGATGCAGCGCCGTCACCAGAAAGTGATCGAAGAAGCGCCAGCGCCCGGCATCGCGCGCCGCCTGATCGACCGCATCGGCGATCGCTGCGCGGACGCCTGCAAGAAGATGGGCTATCTTGGCGCGGGTACGTTCGAATTCCTGTACGAAAACGGCGAGTTCTACTTCATCGAAATGAACACGCGCGTGCAGGTCGAGCATCCGGTGACCGAGCTGATCACCGGCGTCGATATCGTGCAGGAACAGATTCGCATTGCAGCGGGCGAGAAACTCGCGTTCCGTCAGCGCGACATCGTGTTCAAGGGTCACGCGATCGAATGCCGGATCAACGCGGAAGATCCGTTCAAGTTCACGCCGTCGCCGGGACGTTTGACGTCGTGGCATATGCCGGGCGGCCCCGGCATCCGCGTCGATTCGCACGCCTACAATGGTTATTTCGTGCCGCCGAACTATGATTCGATGATCGGCAAGCTGATCGCTTACGGCGCGACGCGCGAGCAGGCGATCAAGCGGATGCGCATCGCACTGTCGGAAATGGTGGTGGAAGGCATCCAGACCAACATCCCGCTGCACCGCGAGCTGATGCTGGACGCGAAGTTCGTGGAAGGCGGCACCAGCATTCACTACCTCGAAAACCGGTTGGCCGCGAAGCAGCAGGCCGCGCCGGAAGAAGCATAAGTCATGAGTTACCGGGAACTGATCGCCGAGCTGGCACGCGAGCACGCGGAGGAGTTCTCCGACGCGCTGCTCGAGTTGGGCGCGTTGTCCGTATCGGTTGAAGATGCGGACGCCGACACGCCCGACGAGCAGCCGCTGTTCGGCGAGCCCGGTCTCACGCCGGATCGTACGGCGTGGCAGCGTTCGCGCGTGATCGCCCTGCTCGCGCCGGAACAGGAGCCGGGTGTGCTGCTCGCGGCGGCGGCCAACGAGGTGGGGCTGGAAAGCGCGCCGTCGTTTACCGTGCGTGAAGTCGAAGAGCAGGATTGGGTGCGTCTCACACAGTCGCAATTCGATCCGATTTCGATCGGCGAGCGCATCTGGGTGGTGCCCTCGTGGCACGACGCACCGGACCCTGACGCACTCGTGCTGGAACTCGATCCGGGCCTCGCGTTCGGCACCGGCAGCCATCCCACTACGCGTCTGTGTATGGAATGGCTGGAGCAGTCGGTGAAGGCGGAGCAATCCGTGCTCGACTACGGCTGCGGCTCGGGCATCCTCGCGATCCTCGCGAAGAAGTGCGGCGCCAACCCGGTGTACGGCATCGATATCGACCCGCAGGCGGTCGAATCGGCGCGTTACAACAGCGAGCGGAACCGAGCGGAAGTCACGTACGGTTTGCCAGACGAATGCCCCACCGGCGAGTTCGATATCGTGGTCGCCAACATCCTCTCCAACCCGCTCAAGCTGATGGCGTCGATGTTGTCGTCGAAGGTCAAGGCGGGTGGCCGGATCGCGCTGTCAGGCATTCTGGCGCGCCAGGCGGACGAAGTGGCGCAGGTCTATTCGCGATGGATCGACATCGGCGTATGGCGCGAACACGAAGGTTGGGTATGCCTGACGGGAACGCGCCGCGAAAGCCATTAGAATAAGGCGTATTGTCCAACCAACGGCCTTTCGGCTTATCGGCTCAATATGCTCCTGGCGACGCGTTGCCCCTTCTGCGAAACCGTCTTCCGCCTGCAACCGGCGCAGCTCGCGCTGCGCCGCGGCCTCGTGCGTTGCGGGCATTGCCATGAAGTATTCGACGCATCGAGCAGCCTGTTCGAACTGAACGAGGCCGGCGACTTCTCCTCCGCCAAGCCAATTGCCGCGGCTGCGGCGATCGAGGCCTTGTCCGGCGTACGCCCCAAGGGCCCCGATTTCAGCGCTGAAGCATGGGATCCATGGGCGCCGGCGCCCGACGCCACGATCGACAACCGCCTGCTTCACAACGCCAGCAATCTGCCGCTTACGCCGATTTCAACCGGCGCAGGCGTCGCGGTCACGCCGCGTCACGCTACCGAGCCGGAACTGCCGGCGAGCGCCTTCACCACGCCGATTGCTGCCGACCACGAACCCAGTCTCGCGAACGTGCCGCTCGAACCCGTTGCCAACGAGGCCGAGACGCCCCCGGACCTGCCGCGTGAGCCTTTCGCTTACGAGGCCAATCCGTCTACGGAAGCAGCGCCGCGGGTCTGGCACAAGACCGAGCGTCCTTCTGAACATCTTGCTGATGCTGACGAGCCGGTTTTGCACGAGCCGGCCAGCTTGCATGGCATTCCTGACAATGAACCGCATTTCGGAGCGGCCAGCTTGGGTGCGGCTGGCGTAGGCGCTGCAGGCGTAGCTGCGGCAGCCGGCCTGGGTGCGGCCGCCGCGGGTGGTGGCTCGGGTCCAGGCCCGGCCACCTTTGGATCGAGCGGCGAACCCTTCGCGGTCCAGCCGGTGCATGACGGCGTCGATCCCTTCCCGGTGGTGCGCGAAACACGCCCGGCCGAACCGCGCCGCCTCGGCTGGATCATCTTCGGCTCGGTGGTCGCCGCGCTGCTGGTTATCGCCCTGCTCGCGCAACTCGCCTGGTGGCAGCGTGAAACCGTGCAGGTCTACTTCCCACGCTCGCAGACGCTCTACGTAAAGGCCTGCGCGCAGCTCGGCTGCCAGATCACGCCGCCGCACGACATCGACGGTTTGCAGGTCGAACCGTCCGACCTGCGGCAGATCGACGGCCCGCACAAGCTCGAACTGAAGATGCCGCTGCGCAACCGCGCCAATGTTGCGCTGGCCTACCCGGCGATCGAACTCACGCTGCTCGACGACCAGAACAATGTCGCCGTGCGCCGCGTGTTGTGGCCGCAAGACTACGTCGCACCCGGCACGCCGATTGCGGCCGGACTGCCGGCGCACACGACCCAGACCATGATCGTGCATCTCGACACGGGCAATGCGGTCGCGTCAAATTTCCGCGTACAGATTTTTTATCCGTAACGCATCCTCGCGCCCGGCACTGACCGGGCGTGTTCACCGTCATTACTGACGAATTTTCGGAGCACGACAACATGAGTCAAGTTACGCTGGGTGGCAACCCGATCGAAGTAGCCGGCACGTTCCCGAGCGTGGGCCAGACTGCCCCCGCCTTCTCGCTGGTCGGCAAGGATCTGAAGCCGCTGTCGCTGGCCGACTTTGCCGGCAAGCGCAAGGTGCTGAACATCGTCCCGAGCCTCGACACGCCGACCTGCGCCACGTCGACCCGCAAGTTCAACGAGGCTGCAGCCAAGCTGAGCAACACGGCTGTGATCGTCGTGTCGGGCGACCTGCCGTTCGCCGCATCGCGTTTCTGCACGACCGAAGGCATCGAGAACGTCGTGACGGCGTCCACGTTCCGCGGCCATGAGTTCGCGCAAGCCTATGGCGTGGACGTCACGAGCGGCCCGCTGACGGGTCTGACGGCACGCGCCGTGGTGGTCGTCGACGAGAACGACAAGGTCGTGCACGCTGAGCTGGTCGGCGAAATCAAGAACGAGCCGAACTACGACGCAGCGCTTGCCGCGCTGAAGTAAAACCTTCGCGCACGAACCCCGGCGCCGCGCTTCATGCGCGGCGCTGTCACATCGTCGTGCCCATTCTCTTTATCGATTTTTACAGGAACGCTCGCCTTGGCTACGCTGATTTGCGGTTCGCTCGCCTACGACAACATCATGACCTTCGAAGGCCGCTTCCGGGAGCACATCCTGCCGGAGCAGGTCCACATCCTGAACGTGAGCTTTCTCGTGCCGACGATGCGCCGTGAGTTCGGCGGCTGCGCGGGCAATATCGCCTACTCGCTGCATCTGCTCGGCGGCAACGCGCGCATCATGGGCGCGCTTGGTGCGATCGACGCGCAGCTCTACATGGACCGCTTCAAGCAGCTCGGCCTCTCGACGGAAAACGTCCTGGTGGTGCCGGACACGTACTCGGCCCAGGCGATGATCACCACCGACCTCGAAAACAACCAGATCACCGCGTTCCACCCTGGTGCGATGATGCAGGCGCACCTGAACCGCGCCGACGAAGCGAAGGGCATCACGCTCGGCATCGTCGGACCGGACGGTTACGACGCCATGCTCCAGCATTCCGAGCACCTGGCAGCGGCCGGCGTGCCGTTTATCTTCGATCCGGGCCAAGGTTTGCCGCTGTTCAACGGTGAGTCGCTGCGCCGCATGATTGAACTTGCTACTTACGTAGCTGTCAACGATTACGAAGCCAAACTGGTGAGCAACAAAACGGGTTGGTCGATCGAAGAGATCGCCGGCAAGGTCGAAGCGCTGATTGTCACGCTCGGCGAACAAGGCGCGCAGATCCATCACGCCGGTGGCATCGAAGCCATTCCGGCGGTCAAGGCACAGCAGGTGCTCGACCCTACGGGCTGTGGCGACGCGTTCCGCGGCGGCTTGCTCTACGGCATCGAGAACAAGCTGGGCTGGGCGACCACGGGGCGTCTGGCAAGTCTGATGGGCGCGCTGAAGATCGAACACCAAGGCCCGCAAAACTACGCGCCCAACCGGGCGGAGATCAACGAACGGTTCAAGCAGGCGTTCGGATACGACCTGCAGTAATGCCGCAAGCTATTGGAGTTAGGGAATGAGAACAACGAGTCGCCTGGTAGTGGCCGCCTTGATCGCCGGTTCGCTGGCCATGTCGGGGTGTGCGTACAACAGCAGTTCTGCCGACGTCTACACGGCGTCGCAGGCACAACGCGAAGAAACGGTCCGCATGGGCACGGTCGACAGCGTTCGGGCCGTGAAGATCAGCTCGAACAACGGCCAGCCGAGCGGCTTGGGTGCGATCGGCGGCGGTGCGTTGGGCGCGGTGGCCGGCAGCGCGATTGGCGGTGGTCGCGGCTCGATCGTGACGGGCATCATCGGCGGCCTGGCTGGCGCAGTGGCAGGCAATGCGGTCGAGAACGGCGTTGCGGTGCACGACGGCCTCGAGATCACCGTGCGACTCGATAACGGCGACATGCGCGCGATTACCCAAAGCGCCACCGGCGAAATCTTCCGCGCCGGCGAGCGCGTCCGTCTGCTTTCCAGCGGCGGCGTCACGCGCGTCACGCACTAAGTTTCCCCTCTCGTGCGGTCGCGCTTTACGCGCCGCCGCGACGACCTCAAACGCATGCCCTCCCTGTGCATGCGTTTTTTTTCGCCTGCGGGTTTCGAACTCGCTTCTCAAAGCCAGCACCCTCGCCCGGGCAAAAAAAATCCCGTCGCCAGAAACCCGGCAACGGGACCCTGACCGAGTAGCGCTCGGTGATGCTGCTTCAAGCGCTACTCGATCATCGACACACAGTAAGACGTGTCGAAATACTTCTACTGCTTACGGACGGCTGCCCGTCGGGAACGGCCATGCAGCTGCCGGGTTCAGCGCGGTCTTCACCGTCGCCGCCGGTGCGCTCGAGACAGAAGTCGCAGCGGGAGCAGGTGCAGCCTTCTTGGCAACAGCCTTCTTCGCAGGGGCAGCCTTCTTGGCAGGAGCAGCGGCCTTCTTCGCGGCAGCCTTCTTGGCAGGCGCAGCCTTTTTAGCGGCAGCCTTTTTCGCAGGCGCAGCCTTCTTGGCGGCAGCCTTCTTAGCAGGCGCAGCTTTCTTGGCAGCAGCCTTCTTAGCAGGCGCAGCCTTCTTGGCAGCAGCCTTCTTAGCCGGCGCCTTCTTTGCTGCGGCCTTCTTCGCCGGTGCTGCCTTCTTTGCTGCAACCTTCTTCACAGCTGCTTTCTTAGCCGGCGCTGCCTTCTTTGCCGGTGCCTTCTTCGCTGCAACCTTCTTCACTGCGACTTTCTTGGCAGCGACTTTCTTTGCCGGCGCAGCCTTCTTCGCTGCAACCTTCTTCACTGCGACTTTCTTGGCAGCGACTTTTTTCGCCGGAGCGGCCTTCTTTGCCGGAGCAGCTTTCTTGGCTGCGGGTTTCTTAGCTGCTGCTTTCTTGATAGTTGCCATCATTTTCTCCTTCAGGTTTTCAGATGAGAGTCAGTTCAAACTACACCCTTCGTCAAAACCCGCTTCCCGCGGACGCTTCTCAGGGCGCGCGCTACGAAGCGGGCTATTCATCGGCGTACGCAGGTGCTGCGCGCTTACGCTAATGAATGCGGTAAGGCGCGCCGTGCCCTTGGGCACCGCGCGCCAGATCTGGTCGGCGCTGGATCTCAGCGCCGGCAATTGCTTGATCGGGCCGCTGGCGGCAACGCCAGCGGCTTTTTCCGGGGGGAAGTTTGCCCATCCCACTGAAGGGTTCGCAAAGTGCCAGTCATGTTTGTGGGCCGCGAAGGCACGCGGCGCACTGGGCACAATTTGCATCAGGCGGTTCTGCTCCTAACTAAATTGCCGCGGCCGAAGCCTGCCGGCATCCCCAAAATGAATGCATCTGCGACACGAACCCGGATCACTCCCAGGTCAGCGCGCCGCCAGTCTGATATTCGATCACTCGCGTCTCGAAGAAGTTGCGTTCCTTCTTCAGGTCGATCATCTCGCTCATCCACGGGAACGGGTTTTCCTCGTTCGGGTACAGCGGATCGAGACCGATCTGCTGGCAACGGCGGTTGCAGATGAAGCGCAGATAGCTCTTGAACATCGACGCATTGAGGCCGAGCACCCCGCGCGGCATCGTATCTTCTGCGTAACGATATTCAAGTTCGACCGCTTGCTGGAAGATCTCGCGGATTTCCGCGCGGAACTCAGCCGTCCAGAGTTGCGGGTTTTCGAGTTTGATCTGGTTGATCAGGTCGATGCCGAAATTGCAGTGCATCGACTCGTCGCGCAGGATGTATTGGTACTGTTCCGCGGCGCCGGTCATCTTGTTCTGGCGACCCAGCGCCAGGATTTGCGTAAAGCCGACGTAGAAGAACAGGCCTTCCATCACACAGGCGAACACGATCAGCGAGCGCAGCAGGGTCTGGTCTGCCTCGAGCGTGCCGGTCTTGAAGGCCGGGTCGGTCAGCGTATGGATGAACGGAATCAGGAATTCGTCTTTCGCGCGGATCGAGGAAACCTCGTGATACGCGTTGAAGATTTCGCCTTCGTCGAGGCCCAGGGACTCGACGATGTACTGGTAAGCGTGCGTGTGGATCGCCTCTTCGAACGCCTGGCGCAGCAGGAACTGGCGGCATTCGGGCGCCGTGATGTGGCGGTAGGTGCCCAGCACGATGTTGTTGGCGGCCAGCGAGTCGGCCGTCACGAAGAAGCCCAGGTTGCGCTTGACGATGCGGCGCTCGTCTTCGGTCAGACCGTTCGGGTCTTTCCAGAGGGCGATGTCGCGCGACATGTTCACTTCTTGCGGCATCCAGTGGTTGGCGCAACCAGCCAGATACTTTTCCCAGGCCCACTTGTATTTGAACGGCACCAACTGATTGACGTCGGTCTGGCCGTTGATGATGCGTTTGTCGGCGACATTGACTCGCGCTTCGGAGGCGGCAGCCGTTCCGGTAGCAGCGTGGGTCACATGAGCGACGGGAGCGACAGCGATGTCGTTCGCGAAGATGTCTTGAGCCGAGGGAGCGTGAGGAGCGGAACGCGTTCCGACTTGCGAACCGACAGCCGATCCCGCAGCGTTGCGCAACACATTCTGTTGCGTAGCGCTCGAGGGAGTTACGGCAGTGATCTCGTCATCCCAGTTGAGCATAAATGTCACCATCAATTTAGAACGGTTTGTACCATCTTTTCACGAGCGATAAAAGAGTTCGCTGATGAAAAATCCTGTTTTCGATTCGCGTTGCTACGTTCATACAACACTTTGTTCAACAGACTGTGTGTGTCGCCTCATGTGAAGCGTGTTGAACGCGTGTCGTCGAGGTGCTTCGCGAGCTCGAAGAGCAACGTGTCAAAGCGACGTTTCGCTGCTCTATCTATCTGTATTGCGGAGCGTGCTTGCAGCGTTTTGCGATTGCTTCCTGCTGCCTCGTGCTGACGTTCCGGCTGTCCCGTGCTTGCCTGTTCGTCAGTGCTGGCGAGGCGGAGTTCAATGCAATGTCGAGCGATGCATCTGACCGGTTGTGTCGATAGACCTTCGACCGGAGCGTTTGCTGAGCGCTTCATGTCGAGCGCTTCGTCGGTGCTGCCGACTGCTGACTGCGTCATCTACTACTTGCTTACCGCTTGCCTGCTGTTTGCCTGCCGCTTCACGACTTCAGTTGCTTGCCGTGCTTCGCTGCTTTTCGACGAGCGGCGCAACGTCGATTTCGTTTCGCTGCGCCGCTCGTCTACTTCGCTTATGCATCACTTCTATCAAGCTTGCTGATCGCTGCATTCGGGTCTTTACCTACAACCCGCTTAGCAAGCAGCGATCCTGCCGCCTGCTTCGTGCTTAGTCGCGATCGCCAGACTTCTTACTGGCAAGCTTCGCACTCGTCGAAACCAGGATCGCCCGGACGCATCATGCACACCGGACCATCTGCTTCCGGGGCTGCTTCGACTGCAACTGCCGGCGCTGCCGCCGCGACCTGGATGCCGCCCGAAGCTGCACCACCGCTCACGCCGAAGCCGCCTGCCGCGCCGCCGCCGACACCACCCGCACCGCCCGATCCTTCGCCGCCACCCGAGCTCACCGCGTTCAGTGCGCCATGCGCCACCGTCGACTTCTCGACGTGCGTCGCCGCCATCGTGCGGAGGTAGTAGGTCGTCTTCAGACCGCGCACCCAAGCAAGCTTGTAGATCTCGTCGAGCTTCTTACCCGACGCGCCGCCCATGTAAATGTTCAGCGACTGCGCCTGGTCGATCCACTTCTGACGACGCGAAGCCGCCTCGACCAGCCACACCGGATCGAGTTCGAACGCGGTCGCGTAGATCGCGCGCAGGTCGGCCGGGATGCGGTCGATGCGCGAGAGCGTGCCGTCGAAGTACTTCAGGTCGGCGACCATGACTTCGTCCCACAGGCCGCGTTCCTTCAGGTCGCGCACCAGGTAGTCGTTGACCACCGTGAATTCGCCCGACAGATTCGACTTCACATACAGGTTCTGGTACGTCGGTTCGATACAGGCCGACACGCCGATGATGTTCGAGATGGTCGCCGTCGGAGCGATAGCGACGCAGTTCGAGTTGCGCATGCCGTAGGTGGCGATACGCGAACGCAGTTCGGTCCAGTCCATCGATTCGCTCGAATCGACTTCAACGTAACCGCCACGCGCTTCGGCCAGCAGCTTCACCGAGTCTTGCGGGAGAATGCCGCGATCCCACAGCGAGCCGCGGTAGCTGGAGTAACGGCCGCGCTCCTGCGCCAGCTCCGTCGACGCGTAGTAGGCGTAGTAGCAGACCGCTTCCATCGACGTATCGGCGAACGCAACCGCCTCTTGCGACGCATACGGCGTGCGCAGCAGGTGCAGGCAGTCCTGGAAGCCCATGATGCCCATGCCGACCGGACGGTGCTTCAGGTTCGAGTTACGTGCCTTGGCGACTGCGTAGTAATTAATGTCGATCACGTTGTCGAGCATGCGCATCGCGACGCTGACGGTGCGCTTCAGCTTGTCGTGGTCGAGCGCCAGAGTGCCGTCCGCCTGTTCCTTCAAGTGAGCGACGAGGTTCACGGAGCCCAGGTTACAGACGGCGATTTCGGCGTCGCTGGTGTTCAGCGTGATTTCCGTGCACAGGTTCGACGAGTGGACGACGCCGACGTGCTGTTGCGGCGAACGCACATTGCACGGATCCTTGAACGTGATCCACGGGTGGCCGGTTTCGAACAGCATGCCCAGCATCTTGCGCCACAGTTGCGCCGCCGGGATCTTCTTGAACAGCTTGATCTCGCCGCGCGCGACCTTGTCTTCGTAAGCGGTGTAAGCCGTTTCGAATTCCGCGCCGAACTTGTCGTGCAGATCCGGGCAGGTGGACGGCGAGAACAGCGTCCAGTCGCCGCCTTCGTGCACGCGCTTCATGAACAGGTCGGGAATCCAGTTCGCCGTGTTCATGTCGTGGGTGCGGCGACGGTCGTCGCCGGTGTTCTTACGCAGCTCGAGGAATTCTTCGATGTCCAGGTGCCACGTTTCCAGGTACGCGCAGACCGCGCCCTTGCGCTTGCCGCCCTGGTTCACAGCGACAGCCGTGTCGTTGACGACCTTCAGGAACGGCACGACGCCTTGCGACTTGCCATTGGTGCCCTTGATGTGCGAACCCAGAGCACGCACACGCGTCCAGTCGTTGCCCAAACCGCCGGCGAACTTCGACAGCAGCGCGTTTTCCTTCAGCGCTTCGTAGATGCCGTCGAGGTCGTCGTCGACCGTGGTCAGGTAGCACGACGACAGTTGCGAGCGGCGGGTGCCCGAGTTGAACAGCGTGGGCGTGGACGACATAAAGTCGAAGCTCGACAGCACGTTGTAAAACTCGATCGCGCGCGCTTCGCGGTCGATCTCGTTCAGCGACAGACCCATCGCGACACGCATAAAGAATGCCTGGGGCATTTCGATGCGCACGCCGTCGTGATGCAGGAAGTAGCGGTCGTACAGCGTCTGCAGGCCGAGGTAGCCGAACTGCAGGTCGCGGTTGTTGTCGAGTGCGGCGCCGAGGCGCTTCAGGTCGAACTGCAGGAGTTTGTCGTCGAGCAGTTCGGCTTGCACGCCGCGCTTGATGAATTGCGGGAAGTATTCGGCGTAACGCTCGCCCATTTCAGTTTGCGTGACTTCCTCTTCGAGGATCTCGCGGCGGATCGTGTGCAGCAGGATGCGGGCCGTGACCTGGCTATAAGCCGGGTCTTTTTCGATCATCGTGCGGGCGGCCAGAATTGCCGAGTCGTAGACCTGGCTCATCGGCACGCCGTCGTACAGATTCTTGACCGTTTCCGCGATGATCGGATCGGCGCTCACGGCGTCGCCCAGGTTCGAGCACGCCAGTTCGATGATGCCGCGCAGCGCAGCCATGTCGAGCGGACGCGTCACGCCGTTGTCGGTGACGTTCAGACCCGGCGTGCTGGCGACGATCTGGTCGTCATGACCGCGCGCCTGGGTGCGCTTCTCGCGATACAGCACGTATGCACGCGCGACGTTATGTTCGCCGCCGCGCATCAGCGCGAGTTCGACCTGATCCTGGATGTCTTCAATATGGAACGTGCCGCCGTTCGGACGGCTGCGCACAAGTGCGCGCACCACGTTCTGCGTAAGTTGCTCGACCAGTTCGCGCACGCGAGCCGACGCCGCGCCTTGACCACCGTTGACGGCCAGAAATGCCTTCGTCACGGCGATGGCGATTTTCGACGGCTCGAACGACACCACGCTGCCGTTACGACGGATCACCTTGTAGTCGGCGTAGGTCACTTGCGGCGCGAGCGCCTGGGCGCCTTGTGTCTGGCCGAAGGCCTGGCCAGCCGGTGAACCCTCGTACCGGGTCGTCGCGTTGTCGGTGGTTTGCATGTGCAAAGCTCCTGGTCTTGGAAATGTTGCGGAGATAACCGCGGATTAAAACGAACGCTGCGCCGCCGCGTGCGCAAGCGATGGGGTGCAGGAAAAAGGCCGGCTGAGCCGGGTGGCGGGATGCGACAGCAGTGAAGCCTGGTTCGAATTGGTAACGGTCTTCACCATGTGTGTCGCGATCACTTGCTATGCCCTTTTCCTGAATGTTTCTGGACGCTGCCGGCTCTCTCGATCGGCCACGCCGCAGGAATTTTTATCGCTGCCCGGAATGCTTGCGGCGCCGTGCTCGGGAAGCGGGGCGCCGCAGACTTATGCACTCAGTTATGCACAGAGTTATACACACCGGACACAAGATATAGTGCGAAACTGAATTTCTGGCACCAAGTATAGTGTAGTTTCAAGACAGGTCAAATCGTTTTATTTGCTTTCAAAGGCTTGACTTTTGCATAGCGCGACGCGAAGCCGACTCCCCGGAGAACAAGGCTGTGCCTTGCTCTCCTCGCATCACGCGATGTCGCGCGAAGGGTCGTTACAGCGTTTTGGAAAACTTGAGATAGGGGAAGTACTGATCCGCCAACGCGGTGTCGCGCTGCAGACGCTGCCACTCGAAATGCGGCCCTGGATCGGTCTTGCGACCGGGGGCGATGTCCGAGTGACCGGCGAGGCCCTCGACCGGATAGCGGGCCTTGAGCGCCGTCACAAGTGCACCGAGCGTGCGGTATTGCGCCGCTTCGAAAGCAGTCGTATCACTGCCCTCCAGCTCGATGCCGATCGAGAAATCGTTGCAGCGCTCGCGGCCGAAAAAATTCGACGGCCCGGCGTGCCATGCCCGCTCGTTGCAGGACACGAATTGCTCGAGCGCGCCGTCGCGATGAATCACGAAATGCGCCGACACCCGCACGCCGCGCAGATGCGTGTCGTAGTACGGGTGCGCGTCGCAGTCGAGGGTATTCAGGAACAGTTCGGCGATCGCGGTGCCGCCGAACTCATTGGGCGGCAAGCTGATGTTGTGGACGACGATCAGCGTCGGCACGGCCCCTTCGGGTCGCGCTTCAAAATTCGGCGATGGCAGCTTGCGTGCGGCGGCGACCCAACCGTCGGCGTCGACGGTGAACTCGACACTCATCGAGCGTCGCGGCCCGAGGGACGCGCGCCATGACGCTGCGCGTGCGCGGCGCTGCAGAAAGGCTGCCCCGCCACCACCACGGAGTCGCTCTTCGGCGCGTGCACGCCGCACTCGGCGCAACGGATCATCGGCTCGGCGAGCTGGGGTCGCGCTTGCGGCGCATTAGGCCCACGCGCGCCGCCATTCGGAGCGCTCTGGCCTCGTGCACCGCCGGCGCCCGCGGCGCCATTCGCATCGGCGCCGGTGCGTTGCGACGCTTGCGCGTCGTGACGACGCAGCGCCTTGACCAGCCACTGGCCAACGATGAACAACAGGATCAGCAGAAAAATTTGTCGCATAGCAGGACACTCACACTACAGCACGGTGCAACAGCACCTCGAATACGAAACGGCTGCCGACGTACGCCAGCAACAGCGCGACGAACGACGCCAGCACCCAGCGCAATGCCGCACGGCCGCGCCAGCCGGAAACCTTGCGCGCAGTCAGCAGCGCGCCGAACATCACCCAGGAAAGAATCGCGAAGACGGTCTTGTGATCGAGCCGCAAGGCGCGGTCCACCAGTTGCTCGCTAAACAGGATGCCCGAGACCAGGGTCAGCGTGAGCAGCACGAAGCCGGCGCCGATCAAACGGAACAGCAGCTTTTCAAGTGTCAGCAGCGGCGGCAAGGTGTCGAGCCAGCTCGACAGCCAGCCGTTGCCCGCCGCAGCCGCATTGCGTTGCGACATGCCCCCGCGCATGGCATGCAGACGCCGCTCGACCAGCAGCATCAGAACCGCGTGCAGCGCCGCGATCGCGAACAGACCGTACGCGATATTGGCGATCAGGAAATGCAGCTTGAACATCGGCGCGGCTGAGTATGGCAGCACGCGCACGCCATTGAACGCCAGCGGCAATAAAGAAGCGACGCAGGCGAGCGGCAACACCAGCAGGCGCAAGCCGTCGAGAGGAAAGAAAAAGCTCTCGATCCAGTAGATGCCGGCGCCGAGCCAGAACATCGCCGACAGCGCGAACGCGAAACCGAACACCATCGCGTTCTGGGGAAAGATGGTGGTGTGCAGCAGCACGCCGTGGGCCAGCAGCGCGACAAACAGCAGCGCGCGGCCCGAGCTGCTCATGCCGGAAGCGGCCGATGCGGCCGGGATGCCCGCGGAGACGGGCACCGGCGGCACGCTCTCGAGCATGGGGCGCAAGGCGGCGTGCCGGTGCGAGCGCCAGCCGGCCACGGCGAGACCGCCGTAGAGGAGCGCAGTGAGGGCATACAGTACAATATCCATATTCGAAGTTTACACTAGGCCCCTGCTCCGCGACGTCTCCCGCTTCGCGCCCCGCTCCGGCCGCACAGTTCATCGCTCCCCATGCTCGACAATCTGACTCAACGGATGGCGCGCGTCGTCAAGACGCTGCGCGGCGAAGCCCGGCTCACCGAGGCGAACACCCAGGAAATGCTGCGCGAAGTGCGCCTCGCGCTTCTCGAGGCGGACGTGGCGCTGCCCGTCGTGCGCGAGTTCATCGCCAAGGTGAAGGAAAAAGCGCTAGGCGAGGAAGTGCTCAGCAGCCTGTCGCCGGGTCAGGCGCTGGTCGGCGTGGTGCAGCGCGAGCTGACCGCGATCATCGGCGGCGACTATGAAGGCAAGGCCGTCGAGCTGAATCTCGCCGTCACACCGCCGGCTGTCATCCTGATGGCGGGTCTGCAAGGCGCCGGTAAGACGACCACGGTCGGCAAGCTCGCCAAGCTCCTGCGCGAGAAGTACAAGAAGAAGGTCCTCACGGTTTCGTGCGACGTCTACCGCCCGGCTGCTATTGCGCAGTTGAAGACGGTGACCGAGCAGGTCGGCGCGGATTTCTTCCCGTCGGAACCGGATCAGAAGCCGGTGGATATCGCGATCGCCGCGGTAGATTGGGCCAAGCGCCACTACCACGACGTGCTGCTGGTCGACACGGCCGGCCGTCTGGGTATCGACGAAGCGATGATGGCCGAAATCGCCGCGCTGCACAGCACGCTGAAACCGGCGGAAACGCTGTTCGTCGTGGACGCGATGCTCGGCCAGGATGCGGTCAACACCGCGAAGGCCTTTAGCGACGCATTGCCGCTCACCGGCGTGGTCCTCACCAAGCTCGACGGCGATTCACGTGGTGGCGCGGCGCTCTCCGTGCGTCACGTGACGGGCAAGCCGATCAAGTTCGTCGGCGTCGCCGAAAAGCTCGATGGCCTCGAAATTTTCTACCCGGATCGCATGGCGAACCGGATTCTCGGCATGGGCGACATTCTCGCCCTCGTCGAAGAAGCGCAGCGCGGCGTAGACGTTCAGGCCGCGCAGAAGCTCGCCGACAAGGTCAAGAAAGGCGGCGACTTCGACCTCAACGATTTCCGCGCGCAATTGACCCAGATGAAGGGCATGGGCGGCCTATCGTCGCTGATGGACAAACTGCCGGCCCAGTTCCAGCAAGCCGCCGCCGGCGCCGACATGGGCCAGGCCGAAAAGCAGATGCGCCGCATGGAAGGCATCATCAACTCGATGACGCCGCTGGAGCGCGCCAAGCCCGATCTGATCAAGGCCACCCGCAAGCGCCGCATTGCCGCCGGCGCAGGCGTGCAGGTGCAGGAAGTCAACCGCATGCTGAATCAGTACGACCAGATGCGCACGATGATGAAAAAGCTGAAGGGCGGCAATCTGCAAAAGATGATGCGCGGCATGAAGGGCATGATGCCCGGCATGCGCTAAGCTTTAGCAAGACGGCGGCGCGCGTGCTTCCGTGCATAAACAACGGCACGCGCGGCTGACTCGGAATTTGTGCGGGTTTATTCTGTACCGCACGCCGTCGTTCTCACCCACACTATGTATACAGTTACCGCCCGTCAGACGTCATGAACCGCGAAGAAGCTCTCCATATTTTTAGCCACTCCGAAGAAATCGTTTCGGCCAACGACGTCAACGCGTCGATCAGCGGCATGGCTGCCGCCATCCGCAACGAGATGAGCGAGGACTTTCCGCTCGTGCTGTCGGTGATGGGCGGCGCGGCGGTGTTCACCGGCATGCTGCTGCCGCACCTCGATTTCCCGCTCGAATTCGACTACATCCACCTGACCCGTTATCGCAACACCACCAAAGGTGGTAATGAGATGCAGTGGCGCGTGGCGCCGGCTGAGTCGGTGAAGGATCGCGTCGTGCTGGTGCTCGACGACATCCTCGACGAAGGCGAGACGATGGCGGCGATCCGCGACCGCATCCTCGCGATGGGCGCGAAGCGCTTCCTGAGCGCGGTACTGTGCGAGAAGATCATTCCGAAGGCCAAGCCGCTGCGCCCGGATTACTGTGGTTTCGAAGTGCCGGACCGCTACGTGTTCGGTTGCGGGATGGACGCCAAAGGCTACTGGCGCAACCTGCCGACTATTCGGGCGTTGACCGAAGGGGCTTAATTCAAAGCCTGGTTGTTCCGGCGGCGCCACGTACGGCGCGCACCGGCGTAAAAAAAGCGGCCCGCGGGCCGCTTTTTGTTTGTCAGGCTCGCGATAGCACTGCTGCACTACCGTGCCGAACCCCGCACTGGATCTCACTCAAAGTTGATGCACAAAAGAGCGGATACCGCCGAGCATCATTTCGACTGAGATCGCCACCAGCACCAATCCCATCAGCCGTTCAAAGGCCATCATGGCGCGCTCACCGAGCCACGCCTGAATGCGCTCCGCCAGCATCAGCACGATCGCGCAGACGATCATCGTGACGGTCAGCGCACCAATCCACTCGAACATCTTGCCGGGCGCCTGCGACGTCAGCAGCATCACCGTCGCGAGAGCCGACGGACCCGCCAGCGCCGGAATGGCGAGCGGCACAATGAGCGGCTCGCCGCCGCGCGTATCGCCGCCGAACGGGCCGTCAGGATGCGGAAACACCATCCTGAGCGCAATCAGAAACAGCACAATCCCGCCACCGATGCGCAATGACTGGTCGGTCAGACTCATCATGCGCAGGAAGCGGTCGCCGACCACCATGAACACCAGCAGGATCGCGAAGGCGATCGCCACCTCACGGAGGATGACGATCGTGCGCCGCTTCGGCGAAACGCTGCGCAGGCAACTGATAAAGAGCGGAATATTGCCTAACGGATCAGTGATCAGAATCAGCAGGACGGTCGCAGATACGAAGGTGTACTCCACCGTCCGCTCCGCTTATTGCGCCAATGCTGCGCGAACCTTGCCGATCACCGTTTGAGCGGCGTCTTCGACCGGCAGCAGCGTCGCTTCAGCGTCGCGGCGGCCTTGATACTCGAGCTTGCCGTCCTTGAGACCACGATCGCCGATCACCAGGCGATGCGGCACGCCGATCAGTTCCCAGTCGGCGAACATCACGCCCGGACGTTCGCCGCGATCGTCGAGGATCACGTCGACACCGGCTTCGACCAGTTCCGCGTACAGCTTGTCGGCCTGCTCACGCACGGCTTCGCTGCGGTCGTAACCCATCGGGCACAGCACAACCTCGAACGGTGCGATCGACTCCGGCCAGATGATGCCCTTGTCGTCGAAATTCTGTTCGATCGCCGCGCCCAGAATACGCGTGATGCCGATGCCGTAGCAGCCCATTTCCATCGGCTGCGGCTTGCCGTTCTCGTCGAGACAGGTGGCGTTCATCGCTTCCGAGTATTTCTTGCCGAGCTGGAACACGTGACCGACTTCGATGCCACGGCAGATGTCGATCACGCCCTTGCCGTCCGGCGACGGATCGCCCTTCTTCACATTGCGGATATCAGCGACGACTGGCTCCGGCAGATCGCGGCCCCAGTTGACACCGGTGGTGTGGTAATCCACTTCGTTCGTACCCACCACGAAGTCGCTCATGTTGGCGACCGTGCGATCCGCGATAACCTTGATCGGCTTCTTCGTGTTGATCGGGCCGAGGTAACCCGGCGGCGTGCCGAAGGTCTCGATGATCTCAGCCTCGGTCGCCATGCGGAAGTCCGCCAGACCCGGCAGCTTGCTTGCCTTGATCTCGTTCAGTTCGTGATCGCCGCGCAGCATCAGCAACCAGATGGTCAGTTCGGCGCCTTCGTTTTCCGTGGCGAGGATGATCGACTTGATGGTGCGCTCGAGCGGGATGTTCAGCAGCTCGGCCACGGCCTCGCACTTTGCTTTGCCCGGCGTTGCCGTCTTCTTCATCTCTTCGGTCGGCGCTGCGCGTTCAGCGTACAACGGCAACGCTTCGGCCGCCTCAACGTTCGCAGCGAACTCCGAGGTCGGGCAATACGCGATCGCGTCTTCACCGGTGTCGGCGATCACGTGGAATTCATGCGAACCACTGCCGCCGATCGAACCGTTGTCCGCTGCCACTGCGCGGAAATCCAGACCGAGGCGCGTAAAGATGCGCACGTACGCGTCGTACATCTTGCGATACGACTCGCGCAGGCCTTCCGCGTCTTTGTCGAACGAGTACGCGTCTTTCATGATGAACTCGCGACCACGCATCACGCCGAAACGCGGACGGATCTCGTCGCGAAACTTCGTCTGGACCTGATAGAAGTTCACCGGCAACTGGCGGTAGCTCTTGATCTGGCCGCGCGCGATATCCGTGACCACTTCTTCGTGGGTCGGTCCGAGCACGAAATCGGATTGCTTGCGATCCTTGAAGCGCAGCAGCTCGGGGCCGTATTTTTCCCAACGGCCCGATTCCTGCCACAGCTCAGCCGGCTGCACCGAAGGCATCAACAGTTCGATCGCGCCTGCCCGGTTCATTTCTTCGCGCACGATGGCTTCCACCTTGCGGATCGAGCGCAGGCCGACCGGCAGGTAGTTATAGATGCCACCGGCAACGCGGCGGATCATGCCGGCGCGCACCATGAGCTTGTGGCTGACGATCTCGGCGTCGGCGGGCGCTTCTTTCAGTGTGCCGATAAAGAAACGGGAAGCTTTCATTCAGATTTTCCAAAAGCGGCGGCTCCGGAGGGACCGCCCGAAAGGTGAAAACGGTGGGGAAACCGACACAGACCCGGCCTTGCGCCGGCACGGACGCGCCGCATATCCGGCCAAACTCTGACCAGGAATTCGGCTCAGACCCGGCAAACGGCCTGCGCATACCAGGCAAAACCCCGGCAAAACCGGCCCGATCGCGGCGCCGAAGCCGCCGCGCAAAGCCTTTGCAGCAAGGGATAAGGCACGGAAAGACTGACAGGCTACCGCAAACGCGGGCCTTTTGCGGCGAATCGTTCCAATCTGGTGCGAATCGGTGCGTCGGGTCCGTTATCTGTTTATAATCAAAGCAATTTTAAAGGATTCGAAGGTGGTTGTATGCTGGATCGTGAAGGCTTTCGCCCGAACGTCGGCATCATCCTCTTGAACGCGCACAACGAGGTGTTTTGGGGCAAACGGCTCCGTGAACATTCCTGGCAGTTTCCGCAAGGGGGCATCAAGTACGGAGAGACCCCCGTGCAAGCGATGTATCGGGAGTTACACGAAGAAACCGGGCTGCTTCCTGAGCACGTCAAGGTGATCGGTCGCACGCGCGACTGGTTGCGTTACGAGGTGCCTGACAAGTTCATCAAGCGCGAAGTACGCGGTCATTACCGCGGCCAGAAACAAATCTGGTTTTTGCTCCGGATGGTTGGACGCGATTGCGACATTTGCTTGCGCGCCACCGACCACCCTGAGTTTGATGCGTGGCGCTGGAACGAGTACTGGGTGCCGCTCGACTGTGTGATCGAGTTCAAGCGGGATGTGTATCAGTTGGCGCTGACGGAGCTATCCCGTTTCATGCGCCGGGCTGCGCCGCGTGCGGAAAAACCTGGCGGGCACCATGGGCCGCGTTATCCCCGGATAGCGTCGTCAATGGAAAGTCCGCCGGATTCGACGATGATGACGGTCACCGCCTCGGTGACCACACTCACCATCGAAACGTCGATTCACACGACGATCGCGTCTGATTGCGGTCCGGGCTCCGGGTCGGTTGCCGAAGTTGGCTCCGCGCCGGAACACGAAGACGAATCGGAGCGCGAAACCGCTGGCTCGCTGTTCCGCCCTGGCGTGCGCAATTAACAATTCTGTGCGGCTGTCCACGCCGCCTCTACTGGTGCGGCTCGATGAGCCGCACCAGTGTTTCGAGGAAACCATATTGAAAGCACTTGCTCTCGTCGTGGCGTGCGTCGCCACTGGCGCCCTGCTGGCTGGTTGCGCCAGCAAACCCTCAAATAAAGACGACAGCGCGTTTGCCTATCTGCTGGACCGGCCGAGCAACTGGGTTGAAAACAAGGTGGACGCCTTGCCGCCGCTGCCGCAAGACTCGAATCTGCTGCCCTTCGAGGTTTCGGGCAATACGCCCCTGCAATTCGCGATCGATAGAAATTCGCTTACCGTCGGTACCGACGGCGTAGTGCGCTACACCGTCGTCGTAACGAGCCAGAGCGGCGCACGCAATGTGAACTACGAAGGGATCCGCTGCGATACGTATGAATGGCGCCAGTACGCGGGGCTGAACGCCGATCACGACGGCTGGGACCAGACCGTCGCCAACGACTTCAGGCGCATTGAGAATGGCGCGCTGAACGCCTATCAGGCGGTGCTGTATCAGGATTATTTCTGCGCGAACAAGATGCCCACGGGCAACGCCAAGCAGATTGTCGAGAACATCCGCTACAAGCGCACGCAGACCTCACTGGTTCACTAAAGCAGTTTTCGCGAGCGGACTTCTTCGAAAGTGGAAGCCGCCGCGAACGTGAAAAAGCCGTTCCAGCTCACGCTGGAACGGCTTTTTTTCTGTCGTGCGAACCGTGCTCGGGAGTCAGACCAGCACAAGATTGTCGCGGTGAATCACCTCAGGCTCCAGCATATAGCCGAGCACCGATTCAATGTCGCCGCTCGGACGCCGCTGGATCAGCTTGGTTTCCGCGCTGCTGTAGTTCGTCAGGCCACGCGCGACTTCGCGCCCTGCCGCGCTCAGGCAAGCGATCACTTCGCCGCGCGCAAACGCGCCCTGCACGCCAACGATGCCGATCGGCAGCAAGCTCTTGCCGCCTTCAGTCAGCTTTTCGACTGCACCGTCGTCGATCACCACGTGGCCTCGCACCTGCAGGTGATCGGCCATCCATTGCTTGCGCGCTGCCATGCGTGCCGTGCGCGCGATCAACTGCGTGCCGATCGCCTCACCCGAGGCCAGCCGTGACAACACGTCTGCTTCACGCCCGCTCGCGATCACCGTATTGGCGCCGCTATGCGCCGCGCGTTTAGCGGCAAGAATCTTGGTCAGCATGCCGCCGCGGCCCAGGCTCGAACCCGCGCCGCCCGCCATTGCCTCGAGCTCCGGCGCACCGGCATCGGCCTGCTGAACGAGCGTTGCGTTTGGATCCTTGCGCGGGTCGGCGGTAAAAAGCCCCTGCTGATCGGTGAGGATGATGAGCGCATCGCCTTCGATCAGATTGGCGACCAGGGCGCCTAGCGTGTCGTTGTCGCCGAACTTGATTTCGTCGGTGACGACCGTGTCGTTCTCGTTAATGATCGGCACGACGCCCAGACGCAGCAGCGTCAGCAACGTGGAACGCGCGTTCAGATAGCGTTCGCGATCGGCCAGATCGGCGTGGGTCAGCAGAATCTGCGCGGTCTGGATCGAATGCTCGGCAAAGCGGCTTTCGTAGACTTGCGCGAGCCCCATCTGACCGACAGCCGCGGCCGCCTGCAATTCGTCGATTTCTCGTGGCCGCTTGGTCCAGCCGAGCCGCTGCATCCCTTCGGCAATGGCGCCCGAACTGACCAGCACCACTTCCTTGCCCTGCGCGCGCAGTGCGGCAATCTGCGCGGCCCAGCGGCCGATCGCAGCATGATCGAGGCCGCGCCCGTCATTCGTAACGAGGCTCGAGCCGACTTTCACTACCAATCGCCGTGAATCTGCGATGACGGAACGCATTGTGCGCGGTCTCCCAAGATGACGCGTGATGCATGCCGGCGGCCCGTGCAGGCGCCGGCGCTCAGGCTTGTTATTACTGAGGGTCGACGCTCGAGTCGTCCGACGCAGCGGCCGGTGCTTCCGGCTTTGCGCGGAAACGCACGTCGGCAGCGAGATCTTCGGCTTCCGCCGCGCGCTGCGCGTCCGAATGCGCGGCGATGTGGTCATACACCGCGTAGCAAAGACTTTCGCAGCCCTGGCCGGTCAGCGCCGAGATTTCGAACACCGGGCCTTCCCAACCGTAGCCTTCAAGGAAGGCCGATACGCGCGCTTCGCGCTCGTCTTCGGGCACCATGTCGAGCTTGTTGAGCACCAGCCAGCGGGGCTTCTCATAGAGTAGCTCGTCGTACTTGCGCAGCTCGTTGACGATCGCCTTGGCTTCCGCGACGGGATCGACGGCTTCGTCGAACGGTGCAAGGTCGACGATATGCAGCAGCAAGCCGGTGCGCTGCAAGTGGCGCAGGAACTGGTGACCGAGGCCTGCGCCTTCCGCCGCGCCTTCGATCAGACCAGGAATGTCTGCAATCACGAAGCTGCGGCTCGGCCCGACACGCACCACGCCGAGATTCGGCGCGAGCGTCGTGAACGGGTAATCGGCAATCTTCGGCCGCGCGTTCGACACCGATGAGATGAAGGTCGACTTGCCGGCGTTCGGCATGCCGAGCAGACCGACGTCGGCCAGCACCTTCAATTCGAGGCGCACCATGCGGCGCTCGCCGGGTTTGCCGTCGGTTTTCTGACGCGGCGCGCGGTTCGTACTGGATTTGAAATGCAGGTTACCGAGACCGCCCGCACCGCCCTGCGCGATCTGCACGCTCTGGTTGTGCTCGGTCAGATCGGCGATCAGCTCGCCGGTTTCCATATCGGTGATAGTCGTGCCGACCGGCATGCGCAGCGTGATGTCGTCGCCGCCCTTGCCGTAGCAGTCCGCGCCGCGGCCGTTTTCGCCGTTGCGCGCCAAATGTTTTTTCGCGTAGCGGTAGTCGATCAGCGTGTTGATGTTGCGGTCCGCGACCGCAATCACGCTGCCGCCCCGGCCGCCGTCGCCGCCATCCGGGCCGCCGAACGGAACGAATTTCTCGCGGCGCATCGACGCGCTGCCATCCCCTCCGTCGCCGGCGATGACTTCAATCCTCGCTTCGTCAATGAACTTCATGCGTAACTCCGTCCCGTGGTGTGCTGCTAGATGGTGCTGCTGGGTTGATGCTTTCAGATGCTGCTATTTTGCCGCGCTCGCCGTACGGTGGGCAATCAGCCGATTGGCTAACCGCGCCGATTTGGCGATGCAATCCGCCAATTCTTCGGACAAAAAGCGCTGCAATAAAAAAAGCCCCGCGAACTTCGCGGGGCCTTTTTCCGGTCCTGAAGCCCGTGCCTGATTAAACTCAGACTGCTGCCGGGACGACGTTGACCATGTGCTTCTTCGCTGCGCCCTTCGTCGAGAAATTGACGTGGCCGTCCGTCAGCGCGAACAAGGTGTGATCCTTGCCGATACCGACGTTTTCGCCCGGGTGCATACGCGTGCCACGTTGGCGAACGATGATGCCGCCAGCGTTGATGGCTTGACCGCCGTAGACCTTGACGCCGAGACGCTTCGATTCAGAGTCGCGGCCGTTGCGGGATGATCCGCCTGCCTTTTTGTGTGCCATTTGATTTGCTCCTTAACCGTTGCGCTTACGCGTTGATCGCGTCGATGCGCAGTTCGGTATAGTTCTGGCGGTGGCCGCCATGCTTCTGGTAGTGCTTCCGGCGACGCATCTTGAAGATGGTCACTTTTGCGTGACGACCTTGCGACACGACGGTAGCCTTGACGGAAGCCCCACTGACCAGCGGCGTACCGAACTTAATCGATTCGCCTTCGCCCACTGCGAGAACCTGGTCGAGCGTGATTTCAGCGTCAATGTCTGCCGGTATCTGTTCTACTTTAAGTTTTTCGCCGACGGCAACTTTATACTGCTTGCCACCGGTTTTTATGACCGCGTACATTGAGAACCTCACTCTGTGTTCATTTTTCCCACGCACCGCGCGCGGAAACCCGTGATTATACATAGAGTTAGCTGCTCGGTCAAAACTCATTGAGAGTCGCCGCGCGCACCGCCCGGCGCCTTGCCGTCCAGCCCCGGCACACGGCCTCGCCGTTGCCTCCGTCGCGCCGTGCCGCAGCCTGCGACCCGGAACTGTCGCGATTCGCCTTATAATTCGCGGCACTACCCAATTCAGCCATCATGTCGTCGACTGCCACCCCCTCCTCCAACGCCGCCAGCCTGCTCGCTCCGATCGCCGAAGACATGCAGCAGGTCAATCGCGTCATACGGCACCGTCTGGCGTCCGACGTGATGCTGATCAATCAGATCTCCGAGTACATCATCAGCGCCGGGGGCAAGCGGCTGCGGCCCGCGCTCCTGCTGCTGGTGGCGGGCGCACTGGGTGAAACCACCGGGCACCGGCACGAACTCGCCGCGGTGGTGGAATTCATCCACACGGCGACGCTGCTGCACGACGACGTGGTCGACGAATCCGACCTGCGGCGCGGCCGCCAGACCGCCAATGCGCTGTTCGGCAACGCTGCGAGCGTGCTGGTCGGCGACTTTCTCTACTCCCGCTCGTTCCAGATGATGGTCGGCGTGGGCAAGATGCGCGTGATGGAAATCCTGTCGGAGGCGACCAACATCATCTCCGAAGGCGAAGTGCTGCAGCTGCTGAACATGCACGACGCCGACGTGGACGAAGCGCGCTACATGCAGGTGATCCGCTACAAAACCGCCAAATTGTTCGAAGCCGCCGCCCAGCTCGGCGCCGTGCTGGCCGGTTCGGACGCGAAGACGGAAGCCGCTGCCGCGGAATTCGGCCGCCGCATCGGCACCGCGTTCCAGATCATGGACGACTGGCTCGACTACACGGGCACGGCTGAATCGATGGGCAAGAACGCCGGCGACGATCTGCGCGAAGGCAAACCCACGCTTCCGCTGATTTATCTGATCGAACGCGGCACGCCCGAGCAGTCGGCACTCGCGCGGGAAGCCATCGAGCAAGGCGGCACCGATCGTTTCGACACCATTTTTGAGGCGATCACGCGCTCCGGCGCATTGGATCACACGCTCGAGTGCGCGAAGCAGGAAGCGATGGCCGCAGCTGCAGCAATTTCTTCATTTCCGGATTCCATTTTCAAAGATAGCCTGCTAGAATTATGTTCTTACTCGACGGCAAGACAGTCTTGAACGAGACTGAAACACCGTAAGAGTCCAGCAGTACAGATCGGGGTGTAGCTTAGCCTGGTAGAGCGCTACGTTCGGGACGTAGAGGCCGGAGGTTCGAATCCTCTCACCCCGACCAGATTTGCCTTGTTAGTTCAAGACTCGAAAAACCGCCCAGCTTGCTTGGCGGTTTTTTGTTTTGGGCCGCGATTTTCTGTGTCCCGCCGACGCCTCGCCACTACGTACGAATTGTCCAAAGCGTCATAGACCCTCCGCGGAGGCGGCTCGCCCAGCCCCTCTGCTATATTCTCTCCATCCCGTCCCCTATCCTTCACTACGCGTGGAACAACTTCCCTTATGGGCGCAGATCGGCGCCGTCTTTCTGCTGCTTATTTGCTCCAGCTTCTTTTCGATTTCCGAAACGGCGATGATGGCGATCAACCGCCATCGTCTGAAACACCTTGCCAACCAGAATGCGCTCGGCGCAAAGACCACTCAAGGCCTGCTCGCGCACACCGATCAGCTGTTGAGCGTGGTCCTGATCGGCAACAATCTGTTCAACACGATCATCCCGGTGCTTACCACCTCGATCGCGCTGCATACCTTCGGCCGTAACAATGTGGTGCTGTCGATCGCGACCGGCATCGTCGCGTTTCTGATTATCGTGTTCGCGGAAATCACGCCGAAAATCGTCGGCGCAACGTTCCCCGAGAAGATCGCCCTGCCGGCCAGCCTGCTGATCGCACCGATGATGCGCGTCGGCAGGCCGCTCGTCTGGTTCGTCAATCTGTTCGCGAACACCATCCTGCGCGTGCTGCATATCAATACCAAAGGCGCGCACGATCAGCGGCTTTCCACCGAAGAGCTGCGCACCATCGTGCTCGAATCAGGCAGCTTCATGCCGACCAAGCACCGCAGCATTCTGTTGAACCTGTTCGACCTCGAGAACATCTCCGTCGACGACGTGATGATCCCGCGCCGCCGCATCGAAGCGCTCGACTTCGACGCGCCGTTCGAACAGATCCTGCATCAGCTCGAAACCTGTTATCACAACAAGCTGATCGTCTATCAAGGCGACATCGACCGGGTGCTCGGCGTGCTCCACGTGCGCAAGACACTGGCTGCCCTGCACAACCAGGAACTCGAGCGCGAGACACTGCGCGAGTTGCTGGCCGAGCCGTATTTCGTGCCGAGCGGCACGCCGGTATTCCAGCAACTACAGTACTTCCAGGAAAGCCGTCACCGCACGGCGCTCGTCGTGAACGAATACGGCGAGTTGCAAGGGCTGGTCACGCCGGAAGACATCATCGAAGAGTTGATCGGCGAATTCACTACCTCGATTCCCCGTAGTGCCAATTCACGCGGCGGCTGGAACGAGAACGGCGAATGTATCGTGGCGGGCAGTATGCCGCTGCGCGAACTGAACCGCTGGCTGCATCTCACGCTGCCGACCGACGGACCTAAAACGCTCAACGGCCTGATCCTCGAGATTCTCGAAGAGATTCCGGACGGTGACGTCTGTGTGCAGATCGGCGAGGTGAAACTTGAAGTGATGCGCAGCGACGACCAGGCGATCCGCACCGTCAAGCTGTTCAAACCGCCCGTTCGCGCGGGCGCGAAAGCCATCAAGGCGGCGCGCGGCTAAGGCCTGCACACCGCACAGCGTCGCACATCGGCTCGAAACGCGCCATTAGCCGATCGGCTGAATGGTGGTGCCTGCGGCCTTACCGGATGATGAAGTCGTCGTGTTCTACAGGCGGCTCATCACCGGTCTCTCATGCAAGATTCTCTTCAACGCACGGCGTCGTTGCGGGCTGCCGTCTTAGATGGCGAAAGCCCAGCCCAACCCAGACATAACGCCTTCGCAGCAAACGCCAATGCCAGTGTCAATAGCAACCAAAGCGCGAATCTCGCCGACTCTGACAACGCGCCCGCCGTACGCCTGCTAACCGACACCTTGCAGGAGGCAACCCGCCGCAATGCGTCGGACCTGCACATCGAACCGGCGGAGCATGGCTGGCGCGTGCGCTTACGTATCGACGGCGTACTGCATGAAATCCCTCAGCCTCCCGCGCATCTGCGCGACGCGTTCATCACGCGCGTGAAAGTGCTGGCGCGCATGGATATCGCCGAACGGCGCGTACCGCAAGACGGACGGCTGCGGATTGCCACGTCGCCTGGCCGCGTCGAAGACTATCGTGTTAACTCGCTGCCTACGTTGTTCGGTGAAAAGCTGGTGTTGCGCAGGCTCGACGCACTACCCACCGATCTGTCGCTCGACTCGCTCGGCCTCGATCCACAGCAACGCGAAGCAGTTGATGCCGCGATTCGCGCGCCGCACGGCCTGGTGCTCGTCACCGGGCCTACCGGCAGCGGCAAGACGCTGTCGCTGTATTGCTTCTTGCACATGCTCAACGATGAGGCGCGCAATCTGTGCTCAGTAGAGGATCCGGCGGAGATTCAACTGGCGGGTATCAATCAGGTGAGCGTGCGCGAAAAGGCCGGCCTGACGTTCGCGGTGGCGCTACGTGCGTTTCTCCGTCAGGACCCCGATGTGATCATGGTCGGCGAAATTCGCGACGACGAAACCGCCGATGTTGCCGTGAAGGCAGCGCAAACCGGTCACCTGGTGCTGTCCACCTTGCATACGAACGACGCACCTGCGGCGGTCGCGCGCCTCATAGACATCGGCGTCGAACCGTACAACCTCGCCGCCGCGCTACGGATGGTGACGGCACAGCGGCTGGTGCGGCGGCTCTGCGTGGCATGCCGCGCACCGGCGCAGCAATCGGCAGCGGCGCTGCGAGCAGCAGGCTTCACTGACGATCACCTCGACAGCTGGCAACCATTCGCTGCAACCGGATGCGAAGCCTGCCACGGCATCGGCTACCGCGGCCGCGTCGGAGTTCACCAGGTGATGCCCGTCTCCGAGGCGATGCGCGAGTTGATCGTGGCACGCGCAGGTACCCATGAACTGGCCCGGCTCGCGCAAACCGAACAGGTGGTCACCTTGCGCGATGCCGCCCTGGCGCGTGTACGCGACGGCACGACGAGCCTAACCGAGGCGCTGGGCGCCACCGAAGTCGCATGAGCACAGCGACGACTCACCCACCGCCAACTGCCGAGATGCGTTTCAAATGGCGTGGCGTCGATGCCGACGGCGTACAGAAAACCGGCGCGCTCATAGCGCCAGACGTCAGCACCGCACGAGCCATACTGAAGCGCGAAAAGCTGTTCATCGTCGAACTCGCGGCACGCGGGCCGGCTCCGCGCCCTCAAACCCGGACCACCGACGTCACGGTGTTCACCCGACAGCTCGCCAGTCTGCTGCGTGCCGGCTTGCCACTCGCGCCTTCGCTGGAACTGCTGGCGCAAGCGGATGGTTCGCGCCGGCAAAGCATGCCGCGGATCGTCGGCGCGCTGGCACGCGGCATCACCGGTGGCCTGCGCTTTTCGGCAGCGTTGCAGCGGCATCCGGCGCAGTTCAACGCGCTGTACTGTCAACTTGTCGAAGTCGGCGAAGCAGCCGGCGCGCTGCCTGCCGTCCTCGCCCGGATCGCCGACGACCGCGAACGCGCCGCCGCGCAGCGTGCCAAGGTGCGCGCGGCGCTCACCTATCCGGTCGCGATCCTGTTGCTTGCCATCGCAATTACCGCCGCGTTGCTGGTGTGGGTCGTGCCGACTTTCAAGCAGATCTTCGACGGCTTCGGCGCGAAACTGCCCGCGCCCACGCAGTTCGTGCTGGCCTTGTCTGCGGGTGCCGCGCGCTGGAGCATTCCTCTGCTCATCATGGTTTTCGCCGTGGGCTCGGCTATGACGTTTCTGCTACGACGTTCCGAAGCAGCGCGCATCCGTTTCGCGCGCATATCGCTGACAATGCCGGTCGCCGGTCCGTTGCTGCGCACCTTGTGCGCGGCGCGCTGGAGCCGAGCACTCGGCACCTTGCTGTCGGCGGGCACACCGCTCGCGGACGCATTCGATTCACTGACTCACGCTACCGGCAACGCTTTCTTCGATCGCGCCACCGTGGAGATTGCTGCGCGGCTGCGGCGCGGCGAACGGCTCGCCGCCGCAATGCGCGCGGCGCACTGCTTTCCACCGGAGGTCGTGCAGCCGGTTGCGGTTGCCGAGGAGTCAGGGGCGCTCGATACGATGCTGATCGATGTGGCGTCGCTCGCCGATCGTCAGGTAGACGAAAAGATCGGCACGCTCTCGAGCCTGTGCGAACCACTTGTCATCATCGTGCTGGGCACGCTGGTCGGCGGCCTGGTGATCGCGATGTATCTTCCCATTATTCAACTCGGCAACGTGGTGTAGCATCGCAGCCGAATCCCACCCTTTATATGCAGGCTACCCCTCCGCTCGTGTCAGATACTTCTTCCAGCCTGTTTTCGGGCCTGCTGTCCGGCCACGTCACAACCGGTCTCGGCCTCGCGTTCGGCAGCTTGCCCAGCGGCCTGCAGATTGCATTCGCGATCGTGTTCGGGCTGGTGATCGGCAGTTTCCTGAACGTGGTCGTGCATCGGGTGCCAATCATGCTGGAGCGTACGTGGCGCGAGGAAGTCAGCGAGGCCACCGAACAAGTGCCCGAAGACGACGGCCTGCCCGCCCGCTACAACCTGTGGGTGCCGCGTAGCGCGTGCCCTCATTGCGGCCACGTGCTCAGCGCGTGGGAGAACCTGCCGGTGCTGAGCTATCTGCTGTTGCGCGGACGCTGCTCCGCATGCAAGACACACGTAAGCCTGCGCTACCCGCTGCTCGAAATCGCCAGCGCCGCCTTCGCGGCCGGGGCGCTCGCGCTGTATGGGCCGACGGGCATGGCACTCGCCGCCTTCGGACTATGCGCCGCCTTGCTCGCAATGAGCGCGATCGATATCGACACTCATCTGCTCCCTGACTCCATGACACTGCCGCTCCTGTGGGCCGGCTTGATCGTCAACTTCAACGGCATGTTCGCGAGCCTGCACGATGCCGTGCTGGGCGCGATCTTCGGCTATCTGGTGCTATGGGTCGTACATTGGCTGTTCCGGCTGGTACGCGGCGTCGAAGGGATGGGTTATGGCGATTTCAAACTGCTGGCTGCGCTCGGTGCGTGGCTCGGCTGGGCCGCGCTACCGCAAATCGTGCTGATCGCGGCCGTGGCCGGCGCAGTGGTCGGCCTCGCGGCGACGTGGCGCGGCCGCATGCGCTTCGAAGAGCCGCTGCCGTTCGGGCCGTTTCTCGCAGCGGGCGGTGCTGTTACGCTATTTCTCGGCACACCGCTTTATCTGGCGTTGGGAGGCTGAAGCATGTTTGCTGTGGGACTGACCGGTGGCATAGGCAGCGGCAAATCGACCGTGGCTGACCTGTTCGCCGCGCACGGCGTGCCGCTTGTCGACACGGACCTGATTGCGCACCGCATCACGGCGCCACACGGCATCGCAATGCCACAGATCGCTGCGGAGTTCGGCGATTCGTTCGTCGCGGCAGACGGCTCGCTCGACCGCGCTCGCATGCGCACGCTGGTATTCAGCGACGATGGCGCGCGCAAACGCCTCGAAGGCATCACGCATCCATTGATTCGTGCGGAGACCGAACGCGAGCAGCGCGAGGCGCAAGGGCCGTACGTAATCGTGGTGGTACCGCTGCTGGTGGAGTCGGGTAGCTGGAAGACTCGCGTGAATCGTGTACTGACCGTCGATTGCAGCGTCGAGACGCAAATTTCGCGCGTGATGAGCCGCAACGGCTTTAGCCGTGAACAGGTGCTGGCGATCATCGCCCGCCAGGCAACGCGCGAAGCACGCCTCGACGCAGCGGACGACATCATCGACAACGACAATGCGCCCCTCAAGTCACTCAAGGCGCAGGTCGACGCACAGCATCGCGTCTATCTGTCCCTAGCGGGCGCCTGAGAATACGCTGAACGTGGCTTGCTGCCATGTTTGCTCAGCCATGCAGTGACAGGCACACGCAAAGCACGCGCCAAACCGCCTGAAACATGTGAAAAAAGTTGCGAAAGCGCGCTGAAAAAGTGCGTGATTGCTAGGGTAGTCTCACGGCATTAGAATGTTCTGCATTCCCGTCACCGACCACGCCCGAGGCGAGCCCGCTTGATCCTTTACGAGTATCCCTTCAACGAGCGAATCCGGACGCTGTTGCGCCTCGAAGATCTGTTCGAGCGCTTCACGTTCTTTCTAACTCAGGAAGACGCCAGGGAACATCACGTCGCACTGACAACGTTGTTCGAAATCTCAGAGGTTGCGGGTCGCGCGGATCTGAAGTCCGATCTGATGAAGGAGCTCGAGCGCCAACGGCAAACGCTGGCGCCGTTCCGGGGCAATCCGGGGATCGAGCAGAACGCGCTGGAATCCGTGCTAGGGGAAATCGAGCAAACCTTGTCGGGGCTTTCACAGATGCAGGGCAAGACCGGTCAGCATCTGGCGGACAACGAATGGCTCGCCAGCATCCGCAGCCGCGCGATCATCCCTGGCGGCACTTGCAAGTTCGATTTGCCTTCGTACTACGCATGGCAGCAGATCCATCCTGATCAGCGTCGGCAGGACATCGCCAAATGGGTCACGCCGCTGCTGCCGTTGCGCGACGCGGCAACAATCGTGCTGCGCCTCGCGCGCGAATCGGGTCAGGCGTCCAAGGTCATGGCGATGCAGGGCAGCTATCAGCAGATGCTGTCAGGCCGTTCATACCAGTTGATGCAGGTACGGGTGGCACCGGAATTGCGGGTGATCCCCGAGGCCAGCGCCAACAAGTACATGCTCTGGGTGCGATTCACAGTGCAGGATGGCGATTTGCGTCCGCGCGCGGTGGATGTCGACGTGCCGTTCCAGCTCACGCTTTGCAGTCTGTAACGCCGGCCCTGCAGACCTGAATGAGGGGCCGCGCCTTTAAAGCGGCGAAAAATGCCCCTATATTCGTAACTTGTTCCGTTTCCGATTGACTGCCTGACCGTATGCCTACCGTCGTCAAATGCCCCACTTGCGGCAAGGATGTCCGCTGGACTCCAGAAAGCCGCTTCCGCCCGTTCTGCTCTGACCGCTGCAAGCAGACTGACCTCGGCGCCTGGGCCGCTGAGAAGTACGAGATAGGCGGCACCGAGGAAGAAACGCCGTCAGATGAATCGCCCGGCGGGGACTACAACCCGCATTAAGCGCTGCAGGCTGCAGAAGCTCACCGCTTGCGCGCGTGCTGCGACCAAGCAAAACGGCGCTGCTCACGCAGCGCCGTTTAAAACCGCCGATCATCTCTCTAGTTTTTCTCAGCCGCGAGCCATTCCAGCACGGGAATCGTCGCCGGCAACAGCGGCGAGACATCCGCCGGCAGCGCCTGCCATACAAATGCCTGGCCTTCACGGCCGTGCGGTTCGCCGGACCACTGCGTCACCTTGCAGAAAAACAGCCTCACGTAGGCGTGCGGATAATCGTGTTCGAGCGTGTGCCAAAGATGGCTCGCCTTGACGTCGATACCCAGTTCCTCGTGCAACTCGCGGGCTAGCGCGGCCTCGACCGACTCGCCCGCCTCCAGCTTGCCGCCCGGAAACTCCCAGTATCCCTCGTACGGCTTGCCTGCCGGGCGCTGCGCCAGCAGATAGCGTCCGTCCGGCTGAATCAGCACGCCGACGGCGACTTCAGTCACCGGGCGGCCAGCCACGTTCTTTTGCGCATCGCTCATGCCGGGGTCTTCCGTCCGGACCAGTCGCGAGCGAATTGCCACGCGACGCGCCCGGAGCGCGACCCACGCTCCAGCGCCCACACCAGCGCATCGCCGCGCGCCGCTTCGACTTCCGCATCGTCGCAGCCGAAATGGCGCAGCCAGTGGCCGATGATCGACAGGTAGTCGTCCTGCTTGAACGGATAGAAGCTGACCCACAGGCCGAAGCGCTCGGACAGCGAGATCTTTTCTTCGACCAGTTCGCCCGGATGAATCTCGCCGTCGGACGTGTGCTTATACGTCTCGTTGTCACTCATGTACTCGGGCAACAGATGGCGGCGATTGGACGTCGCGTAGATCAACACGTTGTCCGACTGCGCAGCGATCGAGCCATCGAGCGCGACCTTCAGCGCCTTGTAGCCTGACTCCCCATCTTCGAACGAAAGGTCGTCGCAGAACACCACGAAGCGCTCCGGCCGCTGCGCGATCAGATCGACGATGTCGCCGAGATCGTGCAGATCGTCTTTATCCACTTCGATCAGGCGCAGGCCGTCTTTTGCATAGGCGTTCAGGCAAGCCTTGATCAGCGACGACTTGCCGGTGCCGCGCGCGCCCGTTAGCAGCACGTTGTTGGCCGGCTGCTTGCGCACGAACTGACGTGTGTTCTGCTCGATCAACCCTTTCTGTCGATCGATGTTTTGCAGGTCGTCGAGCGTGATCGACGAAATGGCGGGCACCGGCTGCAGATAGCCGCGCCCCTGGCGCTTGCGCCAGCGAAAGGCGACCGCCGCCGACCAGTCGATCTCCGGTGCAGCGGGCGGAAGCATAGCTTCGAGGCGGACGAGCACGGCTTCGGCCCGGGTCAGAAACTGTTCGAGTTTGTCCATGGCTGTGAGATAAGCGGCCTTAAGCGCCGCGTAATAAACCTGGTTACGAACGATAGTCGGCGTTGATGCTCACGTAATCGTGCGACAGATCGCAAGTCCAGATCGTGGCTTGCGCATTACCGCGGCCGAGTACGACACGAATGCCGATCTCGCTCTTTTTCATGACGCGCTGGCCATCTTCCTCACGGTAGGCCGGGTTGCGGCCACCGGCGGTAGCAACCAGCACGTCGTCCAGATACAGATCGATCTTGCCGACGTCGAGATCGTCCACGCCGGCATAGCCGATGGCCGCAAGAATGCGGCCGAGATTCGGATCCGATGCATAGAAGGCTGTCTTCACGAGCGGCGAGTGGCCGATCGCGTACGCAATCTGGCGGCATTCGCCGACGCTCGAGCCGCCTTCGACATGCACGGTCATGAATTTGGTCGCGCCTTCGCCGTCGCGCACGATCAGCTGTGCGAGGGTCTGGGCGACTTCGGTCACCGCGTCGCGCAGCGCTGCATAAGCGGGCGAATCGGTGGACGTGATCGCCGGCAGGCTCGATTTGCCCGAGGCGATCAGGATGAACGAATCGTTGGTCGACGTATCGCCGTCGATCGTGATGCAGTTGAACGAGCGGTCCGCCACGTGCTTGACCAGTGCGTCGAGCACCGGCTGCGCGACGCTAGCGTCGAATGCGAGGAAGCCGAGCATGGTCGCCATGTTCGGCTTGATCATGCCGGCGCCCTTGCTGATACCGGTGAGCGTGACTGTGTGACCGTCGATCGTGACCTGGCGCGAGGTGGCTTTCGGCAAGGTATCCGTGGTCATGATCGCCTGGGCGGCGTCGTACCAGTTGGCTTCCTTGCGGTTCGCCAGCGCCGCGGGCAGACCCGCCTTCAGACGATCGACCGGCAGCGGTTCAAGAATCACACCCGTCGAAAACGGCAACACCTGTTCCGGCGCGATATCAACGAGACGCGCGAGCTCGACGCAGGTTTCGCGCGCGGCCACGAGGCCGGGCTCACCCGTGCCTGCATTTGCGTTACCGGTGTTGATCACCAGCGCGCGAATCGGCTTGCCGCCCGCGCGCACGCGCTCCAGATTCTCTCGGCACACAGTGACGGGTGCGGCGCAAAAACGGTTCTGCGTGAACACGCCGCCTACTGTCGCGCCTTCGCCGACAGAAATGACCAGCACGTCCTTGCGGTTCGGCTTGCGGATATTCGCCTCCGCCCAGCCCAGCGTGACGCCGGCGACAGGGTGAAGTTGAGTGGGATCGATCGAGGGGAAATTGACAGCCATGGTCGCGACCTGTCGAAGAAAATGCCGGCAGGCGCCGGCATCGGGGGATCGGTAACTGATGGCTCAAGCCTGTAGCCGAACCACCGCGAAATCATCAGCAAAACATTGTGTAAAACGAAGCGGCGCGCTTAAAGCGCGCCGCTTTTCGGCATTATGCGATCTTGCCGTGACACTGCTTGTACTTCTTGCCGCTGCCGCACGGGCACGGGTCGTTACGGCCGACCTTCGGCACGTTGTCCACGCTCACGTCCGACCCAATGGCGTGCGAGGCACCGTGGCTCATCGCGTCGCCGATCATGGCGGCGGTAGCCGCTTCCGCAGCGGCAGGCGCTGCTGCTGCCGCTTCGGCGAATTCGGCGTGACGGAACTCGACGTTTTCGAGGTGGCCGCCTTGCTCTTCGAGTTGCTCGGCGGCCTGTTCCAGCTGTTCCGGCGACTGGATCTGCACGTTCATCACCACCCGGGTGACTTCGAGCTTCACGGCGTCGAGCATCGCGGCGAACAATTCAAACGCCTCGCGCTTGTATTCCTGCTTCGGATTCTTCTGCGCATACCCGCGCAGATGGATACCCTGGCGCAGATGGTCGAGCGCGGCCAGATGTTCGCGCCAGCTACGGTCCAGCGTTTGCAGCATGATCGAGCGTTCGAACGCACTGAACGATTCGCGGCCGACCTGTTCGACCTTCGATTCATACGCTTCGTTTGCGGCGGCTTCGACAGCTTCGAGAATCTCGTCCGCGCTGATCGAGTTCGACTCGTTGATCATTTCCTGGATCGCGAGGTCGAGCTGCCATTCATTACGCAGAACTTCCTCCAGCTCGGGCACGTCCCACTGCTCTTCGATGCTGCCTGCCGGCACGAACTGGTGAACGATATCGGCGATCACGCCACCGCGCATCGCGCCGATCGTTTCGGTGATGTCATTCGCTTCGAGCAATTCATTGCGCTGCTGGTAGATCACCTTGCGCTGATCGTTCGACACATCGTCGTATTCGAGCAATTGCTTGCGAACGTCGAAGTTACGCGCTTCAACCTTGCGCTGCGCCGATTCGATCGAGCGCGACACGATGCCCGCCTCGATCGCCTCGCCTTCCGGCATCTTCAGACGGTCCATGATCGCGCGCACGCGATCGCCCGCGAAAATGCGCAGCAGCGGATCTTCCAGCGACAGATAGAAGCGCGACGAACCCGGATCGCCCTGACGGCCGGCACGGCCGCGCAACTGGTTGTCGATCCGGCGCGATTCGTGACGTTCGGTGCCGATGATGTGCAGACCGCCCGCGGCCTTCACCTGATCGTGCAGCGCCTGCCATTCGTCGTGCAGCTTCTGGATACGGCGTTGCTTCTCTTCTTCCGAAAGCGTTTCGTCCTTCTCGATGAAGGACGCCTGCTTTTCCGCGTTGCCGCCGAGCACGATGTCAGTACCGCGACCGGCCATGTTCGTGGCGATCGTGACGCGCTTCGGACGGCCTGCTTCAGCGACGATCTCAGCTTCACGCGCGTGCTGTTTGGCGTTCAGCACTTCGTGCGGCAACCCGGCCTGCTTCAGCAGATGCGACAGCAGTTCCGAGTTCTCGATCGACGTCGTGCCGACCAGCACCGGCTGACCGCGCTCATGGCAATCGCGGATGTCGCGAATCACCGCGTCATAGCGCTCCTTGGCGGTCTTGTAGATCTGATCCTGCTTGTCGATCCGCTTCGGCGGACGGTTGGTCGGGATCACGACCGTTTCGAGACCATAGATCTCGTTGAATTCGTACGCTTCGGTATCAGCCGTGCCGGTCATGCCGGACAGCTTCGCGTACATACGGAAGTAGTTCTGGAACGTGATCGACGCGAGCGTCTGGTTCTCGCTCTGGATCTTGACGTGTTCCTTCGCCTCGACGGCCTGGTGCAAGCCATCCGACCAGCGGCGGCCCGACATCAAACGACCGGTGAATTCGTCGACGATCACGACTTCGCCGTTCTGCACGACGTAGTGCTGATCCTTGAAGAACAGCGTGTGCGCACGCAGTGCGGCGTACACGTGGTGCATCAGCGTGATGTTCTGCGGCGCGTACAGGCTTTCGCCCTCGCCAATCAGGCCCCATTCGGCGAGCAGACGCTCGGCCTTTTCGTGGCCCGATTCCGTCAGGAAGACCTGGCGGCCTTTTTCGTCCAGCGTGTAGTCGCCCGGCTTTTCTACGCCGGTGCCGTCCGCTTTTTCTTCGCCGATCTGGCGTTCGAGCAGCGGCGGCAGCGCATTCATGCGCACATAGAGTTCGGTGTGATCTTCGGCCTGGCCGGAGATGATCAGCGGCGTACGGGCTTCGTCGATCAGGATCGAGTCGACCTCGTCGACCACCGCGAAATTGAGGGCTCGCTGCACGCGCGCATCGGTCTCGTAGACCATGTTGTCGCGCAGGTAGTCGAAGCCGAATTCGTTGTTGGTGCCGTAGGTGATGTCTGCCGCGTACGCTTCCTGCTTCGCGCCATGATCCATCTGCGACAGATTGATGCCGACCGAAAGACCCAGGAAGTTGTACAGACGCGCCATCCATTCGGCGTCGCGTTGTGCCAGGTAGTCGTTGACCGTAACAACGTGCACGCCACGACCGGACAGCGCATTCAGGTACACCGGCAGCGTAGCGACGAGCGTCTTGCCTTCGCCGGTGCGCATTTCGCCGATCTTGCCGTAGTGCAGGACCATGCCGCCGATCAACTGCACGTCGAAGTGGCGCATTTTCAGCGTCCGCTTGCTGGCCTCGCGGCACACCGCGAAGGCCTCCGGCAGGAGCTTGTCGAGCGACTCACCACTCGCGACGCGCTGGCGGAATTCACCCGTTTTGGCGCGCAGTTGGTCGTCCGTCAATTGCTCGATCTGCGGCTCGAGCGCATTGATCGCCGTGACGGTCTTTTGATATTGCTTGACTAGCCGCTGGTTGCGGCTGCCAAAAATCTTCTGTAGAAAACCGGTGGTCATCGGATCGGTGTCTGCGTCGCGGCTTCGGCTGGTTCGCGGCGTGCAAGTTCATGCACGTGCGCTCCGGGGTCGGAAGGGCCTCGGCGGCTTAGTCCAAGAGTGAATTCGAATCGGGCATTTTAGCACGCGCCCCCGGCCGCGCCTGTGTCAGCCGTGCGACGTTGGCAGGGCACAGAAAGCCCGCCGCAGCGACGTCCGACGGTACGCATTGAGGCGGGTCCGCATGCATCCCGCGCGGTACAATCGCGGCGTGAACGCACATAGGGTGCGAACGCGCCGTTACTATCGAACATGAGCCGTATTCCGTCCTTTTCAAGGCCGCCGCCCAAGCAGTTCAAAGCGCGCCGCCCGCAGCCCGTCGCCGAAGTGCTCAATCGCACCGACGCGTTTGTGGCCCTGCGCGCGGGCGTCGAGCAGATTGCGGCGCTGGAAAAGGATCTGCGTGAACTGCTGCCGGATTATCTGGCCACGAGCGTAGAGCCCAGCTTCATCAAGGAAGGCGTGCTGGCCCTATTTGCCGCGCACAATGCGCTGGCCGCCCGCCTGCGCCAGATCGAACCGAGGTTGCTGTCGGATCTGCAGCAGCGCGGCTGGCCGGTCAATGCGCTGAGAATTCGCGTGCGGCCGCAGCCTTTGAAGGAGCCGCCGCCCGTCAAACAGGCGCGCATGACGCCGGTCGGCGCGGACGCGCTGCACGCGCTCTCCCAATCGCTCGCGCCCTCGCCGCTGCAGGAAGCTTTGGCGAAAATGGCAGCGCGGCATCGGAGAAATCGCTGAACAAAAAAATAAGCGGCCCATCTGGGCCGCTTATTTTTCATCCATTCGCTTCGGACATTTCATCCGAAAGCGCTACGCCGATCAGGCAAATGCCGTCTGCGTTTCGTACGCGAAGCCGCGCGGCGCCTTCTGCGTGTCGTCAAACGTGACGACTTCGTACGCATCTTCATGCGCCAGCAACTCGCGCAGCAGCGCGTTGTTCAGGCCGTGGCCCGATTTGTATGCCGTGTACGAAGCCAGCAGCGGATGGCCGACCACGTACAGATCGCCAATCGCGTCGAGCATCTTGTGCTTCACGAATTCGTCGTCGTAACGCAGGCCGTCGTTGTTCAGAATGCGGTATTCGTCCAGCACGATGGCGTTATCCATGCTGCCGCCGCGTGCCAAACCGAGTTCGCGCATCATTTCCACTTCATGCGCAAAGCCGAACGTACGCGCACGGGCAATTTCCCGCACATACGACGTATTGGCAAAATCCACTTCCAGCGCCTGGCCGGTTTTATCCACAGCCGGGTGACGGAAATCGATGGTGAATTTGAGTTTGAAACCGAAATACGGATCGAGACGCGCGAATTTATCGCCGTCGCGAATTTCAACCGGCTTGGTGACCTTGATGAATTTCTTCGGCGCGTTCTGTTCTTCAATACCGGCCGACTGAATCAGAAACACGAACGAACCCGCACTGCCGTCCATGATCGGAATTTCTTCAGCGGTGACGTCGATATAAAGATTGTCGATGCCGAGGCCTGCGCATGCGGACATCAAATGCTCGATGGTCGACACGCGCGCGCCGTCTTTCTGCAGTACGGAAGCCAGACGCGTATCGCCAATCGCCATTGCCGACGCAGGGATATCCACCGGCGTAGGCAAATCCACCCGCGAAAACACAATGCCGGTGTTCGCCGCCGCCGGGCGGAGCGTCAATTCGACTTTGCGGCCGGAGTGCAGGCCGATGCCGACTGTCTTGACGATTGATTTGATAGTGCGCTGCTTCAACATGGTGATCTTCTATTCGATTGAAAATCCCAATCGGGACTTTTTATTCCATAGCGCGAAGTATACTCCAATACCCTAAGGAGCGTCGTTACACGGAACGTATCAATCTGTTTCGCTGCATTACCCAAAGCGCGCCCGTCAGGGAAAGCGTGACGGGCCGATGTCCGGAACGGAGGCGTTTCCGGTCATCGGCCCGAGTAACGGCCCGTCACAAAAGCGTCTTATACGCCGTTGCCCTGATACAACGCGGTAACCGCGCAGCCCGAGGCAAAAGCGTCGAACGCCATCGTAACTAGCTCAACGTAGCGAGAATACTCCCTGCATCGCTGACTTCGAATTTGCCGGCAGCCTCGACGTTCAACGTCTTGACCACGCCGTCGTCGACAACCATTGCGTAGCGCTGGGAACGGATTCCCATGCCGCGCGCCGACAAATCCTGCTCAAGACCGAGCGCCCGCGTGAAAGCCGCACTGCCATCCGCCATCATGCGCACCTTGCCCGAGGCATGCTGATCGCGTCCCCACGCGCCCATTACGAACGCGTCGTTGACGGACACGCACCAGATCTCGTCGATGCCAAGCGCGCGCAACTGCTCGGCGTGCTCGACGTAACCCGGTACATGTTTGGCTGAACAGGTCGGCGTGAACGCACCGGGCAATCCGAAGATCACCACGCGCTTACCCGCCGTCTGCTCGTGCACGTCGAAGCTGTTAGGCCCCAGCGTGCAGCCCGCCCGCGCGTCTTCGACGAACTCGAAGAGCGTCGCGTCGGGCAGCTTTTCACCTACTTGAATCATGCTCAGTCCTTTGCATCGATGCGAAGCACACTCGCACGCCATCGTGTCGCAGTGAACTTCAGCGTCTGCCTAACTGCAGGCTCCGCCATCCGGCGACAGTTGCCCCATCCGCTTCGCGAATCCGAAGAGGGCACTTGTCCTTGCCGCGAATCAGACGATACGCGGCTTGTTCGCCGTTCACCCGCCACGCTCATGCATTCGTCCGCCAGTGCTACGCTGCCGTACAACCCGCAGCACCGCAACGAAAGCCTGCTCGTGCGCTCAGTCCGCCTGCTTGCGCAGGAATGCCGGAATGTCGTACGTGTCGACGCCCTTTTCCTGCAGCGCCTGCACGTGCGAAGCCGCCGTATCGCGGGACGTACGCCACACAGCCGGCGTATCCAGCGCGCCGTAATCGGCCGTGCTTGCGTGGGACTGCGACGTTGCGTAAGCAGCGTGCGCGCTGACCGGCTGATTGTCCGTGCCGGTGCGCAGCAGCGTCATCGGGGCCGATTGCTGCTTCTTCGCCGCACGGCCCAGACCCGTTGCCACGACCGTCACGCGCAGCGCGTCGCCCATTGCATCGTCGTACACCGCGCCGAAAATCACGGTTGCGTCTTCAGCAGCATAGCTCTTGATGGTGTTCATCACTTCGCGCGTTTCCGACAGACGCAGCGAACGGCTCGACGTGATGTTGACCAGCACGCCACGCGCGCCTGACAGATCCACCCCTTCCAGCAGCGGGCTGGCCACAGCCTGCTCGGCAGCCAAACGTGCGCGATCGACGCCGGCAACCGTCGCCGTGCCCATCATCGCCTTGCCCTGCTCGCCCATCACCGTCTTCACGTCTTCGAAGTCGACGTTCACCAGACCGTCGACGTTGATGATTTCCGCGATACCGGCAACTGCGTTGTTGAGAACGTCGTCTGCGCACTGGAAGCACTTGTCCATCTCGGCGTCATCGCCCATCACCTCGAACAGCTTGTCGTTCAGAACGACGATCAGCGAGTCGACGTGATCCTCCAGTTGCTGCGAACCAGCTTCTGCTACACGCATGCGCTTGCCGCCTTCGAATTCGAACGGCTTGCTGACCACGCCAACAGTCAAGATACCCATTTCTTTGGCGATCTGCGCGACCACCGGTGCTGCGCCCGTGCCCGTGCCGCCGCCCATACCGGCGGTGATGAACACCATGTGCGCGCCGCGCAGTGCGTCGGCGATGCGCTCACGTGCTTCTTCTGCTGCCGCGCGGCCCATTTCCGGCTTGGCGCCAGCGCCCAGACCCGTGTTACCGAGCTGGATCACCGCGGATGCACGCGAACGCGACAGAGCCTGCGCGTCCGTGTTCATCACGATGAAGTCGACGCCTTGCACGCCTTTGTTGATCATGTGCTGAACGGCATTGCCGCCAGCGCCACCTACTCCGATCACCTTGATGATGGTGCCGTTCGTTTCGGTTTCCAGCATCTGGAATTCCATGTTGCCTCCGTCAAGATAAAAAATTGCAGCCACTTCGGCCGTTATTCGGCAGGAGATCGGGCAACCTCCTGTCGCGCGCCAGCCGCCGGCACCAGCGCGTGTTTACGTAAAACCGTTCAAACCCAGAATTCGTTAGAAGTTGCCGAGGAACCAGTCTTTCATTCGCGTGAAGACCTGACCCATCGACCCCGACTGCACCGCGACCTTGCGGCCGCGCATCCGTTGCGAGCGTCCTTCGACGAGCAGGCCCATCGCCGTCGAATAACGCGGGTTACGCACGACGTCCGCAAGACCGCCCGCGTATTCCGGCACGCCGATGCGCACCGGCTTCAGGAAGATGTCCTCGCCAAGTTCGACCATGCCGAGCATCATCGATGCGCCGCCGGTCAGCACCACGCCGGAGCTCAACAGTTCTTCGTAACCCGACTCGCGCACCACCTGCTGCACGAGCGAAAACAGTTCTTCGACACGCGGCTCGACCACCGCCGCCAATGCCTGGCGCGACAGCGTGCGCGGACCGCGCTCGCCGAGACCCGGCACTTCGATCATTTCGTCCGGATCGGCCAAGGCCTGCTTTGCAATGCCGTAGTCGACCTTGATGTCTTCCGCGTCCGGCGTGGGCGTGCGCAGCGCCATCGCGATGTCGCTCGTGATCTGGTCGCCGGCGATCGGAATCACCGCCGTGTGACGAATCGCGCCTTCGCTGAAAATCGCGATATCCGTCGTGCCGCCGCCGATGTCGACCAGCACCACACCGAGTTCCTTTTCGTCTTCCGTCAGCACCGCCAGCGACGAAGCGAGCGGCTGCAGGATCAGATCGTTCACTTCGAGCCCGCAGCGGCGCACGCACTTCACAATGTTCTGCGCCGCGCTCACCGCGCCGGTGACGATATGCACCTTCACTTCCAGCCGGATGCCGCTCATGCCGATCGGCTCGCGCACATCTTCCTGACCGTCGATGATGAATTCCTGCGTCAGGATGTGCAGCACCTGCTGATCGGTCGGGATATTGATCGCTTTCGCCGTCTCGATCACGCGCGCGACGTCCGTCTGCGTGACTTCCTTTTCCTTGATCGCCACCATGCCGCTCGAATTGAAGCTGCGGATATGGCTGCCGGCGATCCCGGTGAATACGTTCGTGATCTTGCAGTCGGCCATCAGCTCGGCTTCCTCGAGCGCGCGCTGAATGGACTGCACGGTGGCTTCGATGTTCACCACCACGCCCTTCTTGAGCCCCTTCGATTCGCTCTGGCCGAGGCCGATCACCTCGTAGTGGCCCTCGCCCTTCAACTCGGCGACGATAGCCACTACCTTCGACGTCCCAATGTCGAGGGCGACCAGCAGATCTTTATAGTCTTTACTCATAGCGTGCTCATTGCGTGTGATGTCCGTTTACTTCTTGCCCTTGTCGGGTTCGCTGATAAAGCGCATGCCAGCGGCACGAATCGCGAAACCGTTCGGATAGCGCAAGTCCGCATACTCGATGTCCTTTCCCCAACGTTGCGTCACCGCGTTCCACGCCGCGGTCAGGCGCTTGCTCCGATCGAGCAAGGTGTCCTGATTGCGTTCGCGCCCAAGTTCCACCTGCATGCCGTTCGACAGCTTCACCGTCCACGCGTAACGCGGCGACAGCGTGACTTCTTCGGGCGTCGCGCCCAAGGGCGCAAACCACTTCTTGAAATCGCCATAACGCGCGACGACTTCTTTGGCCGTTCCGTCCGGACCGTCGAACGCCGGCAGCTCCTCTTCGAGCTCGCCCTGGTTCGCGGTGAACAGTTCGCCGTCCACGCTCACCAGTTGATCGCTGCCCCACGTTCCAAGCGGTTTGTACTCTTCAAGCGTGACAGCCAATGCATTCGGCCAAACCCGCCGCACACTCGCGTGACGCACCCATGGCATCTGCTCGAACGCCTGGCGTGCGACGTCGAGATCCACCGTAAAAAAGTTGCCTTTCAAGCGCCCTACTACACCCGCGCGCACCGTCGGCGAATTGATGTGCTCGGTGTCGCCGTCGATCTGGATTTCGCGCAACGCGAAATTCGGACGCTGGATGAGCCAGTAACCGCCTGCCGCCAGCAGCACGAGCACCAGCAACGCATGCAATGCGTTGGCGGCGAGATTGAGCTGGCGAACGTTGTTCCACATGGAGTTGCTTTCGGGTCGCCCCGCTTAGTCCTTTGTTAATCCTTAAGCGTCAGCGCCAACACGCCGACCACCAGTTCCTGATAGCTGATGCCCACCGCACGTGCCGCTTTCGGCGGCAACGAGTGATCGGTCATCCCAGGCGCCGTGTTCACTTCCAGGAAGTACGGGTTGCCGTCGGCGTCGAGCATGAAATCGGCGCGGCCCCAATCGGTGCAGCCGAGTACGTCGAACGCACGGCGCGCCAGCACTTTCAGGCGTGACTCTTCGTCAGCCGCCAGACCGCACGGAATCAGATACTGCGTGTCGTTCGCGATGTACTTCGCGTGGTAGTCGTAAAACTCGCCGGCCGGAATGATGCGGATCACCGGCAGATCCAGATCGCCGGCGATACAGGCCGTAAATTCGCCGCCGCCCTCGATGCTCTTTTCCACCACGACGATCTTGTCGTACTTGACCGCTTCGAGCAGCGCGGCCGGCAATGCGTCGGCGCTTTTCACCTTGATCACGGCGACGCTCGAGCCTTCGCTGGCCGGCTTCACGAATAGCGGCAAGCCGAGCTTCGCGACGATGTCTTTTGCGCGTGCTTCGTAGTCGTCGCCGCGCAGCACAGCCTCGAACGGCGGCGTCGGAATGCCGAGTTGCTGCCACACGAGCTTGGTGCGGAACTTGTCCAGACCCAGCGCCGAGCCGAGCACGCCGCTGCCCGTGTAACGGATGCCGTAAAAATCCAGCGCCCCCTGAATCTGGCCGTTCTCGCCGTAACCGCCGTGCAGCGCGTTGAACGCGCGCACAAAACCTTCGTCCTTCAATGCGGCGAGCGGACGCTCAGCCGGGTCGAACGGATGGGCGTCGATACCGGCGTCGCGCAGACCTTGCAGCACGAGGCGGCCGGAATTGAGCGACACCTCGCGCTCGGCGGAATCCCCACCGAGCAGCACTGCTACCTTGCCGAATTGTTTAGGGTCAATGCTGCTCATTTCACTCACACCTTCGTTTCTTGCGCCAGGCGACCCGGCACACCGCCGATCGAACCCGCGCCCATCGTGATCACCACATCGCCGTCGCGCACCACTGCTGAGAGCGCGTCCGGCACTTCATCCACCGTATCGACAAACACCGGCTCGACCTTGCCCGCCACGCGCAGTGCGCGCGCGAGAGCGCGGCCGTCTGCGGCGACGATCGGCGCTTCGCCGGCCGAATACACTTCGGTCAGCACGAGCGCGTCGACGGTCGACAGCACCTTCACAAAATCTTCGAAGCAATCGCGCGTACGCGTGAAACGGTGCGGCTGGAATGCCAGCACCAGACGCCGCCCCGGAAACGCGCCACGCGCCGCCGCGACCGTTGCCGCCATTTCAACCGGGTGATGGCCGTAATCGTCGACCAGCGTGTACGCGCCGGCCGGTTTGCCTTCCGATACGACCGGCACTTCGCCGTAGCGCTGGAAGCGTCGGCCCACGCCGTTGAAATCCGCCAGCGCTCGCTGGATATCGGCATCTTTCACTTCAAGTTCAGTCGCAATTGCAATTGCGGCCAAAGCGTTCTGCACGTTGTGCTCGCCCGGCAGGTTCAAAACGATGTCGATCGGCGCCGCGTCTTCACGCAGTGCCGTGAAATGCATCTTGCCGCCGCGCGCTTCGACATTGACCGCACGCACCTGCGCGTCCGGCGCAAAACCGTAGCGGATGATCGGCTTCGACACGAACGGCAGGATCTCCTTCACGTTCGGATCGTCGACGCACAGCACCGCTATCCCATAGAACGGCAGACGGTGCGTGAATTCAATGAACGCCTGCTTGAGTCTCGCAAAGTCGTGCCCGTAGGTGTCCATGTGATCAGCGTCGATGTTCGTGATGACTTCGATCACCGGGAACAGATTCAGGAACGACGCATCCGACTCATCCGCTTCAGCGACGATGAAATCACCCGTACCCAGACGCGCATTCGCGCCCGCGCTGATCAGGCGCCCGCCGATCACGAAGGTCGGATCGAGTCCGCCTGCCGCCAGCACGCTCGCCACCAGCGAGGTGGTCGTAGTCTTGCCGTGCGTTCCGGCAATCGCGATGCCCTGCTTCAGGCGCATCAGTTCCGCGAGCATCACCGCGCGCGGCACGATCGGAATGCGGCGATGACGCGCGGCCAGCACTTCCGGGTTGTCGCTGCGCACTGCTGTGGAAACGACCACGGCGTTCGCACCTTCGATGTTCTCCGCCGCGTGACCGATCGCGATGCGCGCGCCGAGTGCGGCGAGGCGATCGGTGATCGCGTTGCTCGACAGATCCGAGCCGCTCACCTGATAGCCAAGGTTGACCAGCACCTCCGCGATGCCGCTCATGCCGACACCGCCGATGCCGACAAAGTGAATATGTTTGACGATATGTTTCATTGCTTTCCTTCTGGGCTCGCGCCCGAAATCGAACCCGCCACAGTCGCGCAAATCTGCGCGACCTGTTCCGTGGCGTCGGGTTTCGCGAGCGAGCGCGAACGCTCTGCCATCTCTGCGAGGGTCTCTCGCGTCTGGCTGCGCAACCAGTCGGCGAGCATTTCCGCCGACAGATCGCGTTGCTGCACGACCAGCGCCGCGCCGTTATCGGCGAGGAACGCTGCATTAGTGGTTTGGTGATCGTCTACTGCAAACGGGAACGGCACGAAGAATGCCGCCACGCCTACTGCTGATATCTCCGACACCGTCATCGCGCCCGAACGGCAGATCACCAGATCCGCGTTCGCGTACGCGCTCGTCATGTCGTCGATGAAAGGCACGAGTTCGACATCGGCGCCGGCCTGCAGGCCCGCCGCCGCATAGTTCTCACGCAGTGCTTCAATATGCTTCGCGCCCGCCTGATGCACGATGCGCGGACGTTCATTCGGCGCCAGCAGCGCAACCGCGCGCGGCACCACTTCGTTCAATGCGGCTGCACCCAGACTGCCGCCCACCACCAGCACATTCAGCGGACCGCTGCGCGCTGCGTAGCGTGCTTTGGGTGCAATTGCGCCCGCAAGTTCCGCACGAATCGGGTTTCCAGTCCATTCGCCGTGCGGCAGCGCATTCGGGAATGCAACCAGCACGCGTTTCGCGACTTTCGCGAGGACCTTATTGGCGAGACCCGCAATCGAATTCTGTTCATGCAGCACCAGCGGACGGCCGCTCAACGCGGTCATCAAACCTGCCGGAAACGTGATGTAACCGCCCATGCCGAGCACGACGTCCGGCTTCACGCGACGCAGCACGCTCAAACTCTGCGAGCACGCGCGCAGCAGGTTCAGTGGCAACATCAGCTTGGTCTTCAAGCCCTTGCCGCGCAGTCCGCCAAAGCGCACGTATTCCATCGGAATGCCGTGCTTCGGCACCAGCGTGGCTTCCATGCCCGCGGGATTACCGAGCCATACGACCTTCCAGCCCCACGCCTGCATCAGGTGCGCGACCGCGAGCCCCGGGAACACGTGTCCCCCGGTGCCACCGGCCATCACCATCAGCGTGCGTTGCGGGAGAGCCGTCATACTTTGCCCCCACGCATCAACACCCGGTTCTCATAGTCCACACGCATCAATACAGCCACCGCCACGCAGTTCAGCACGATGCCCGAACCGCCGTAGCTAACGAGCGGCAACGTAAGACCTTTAGTCGGCAGCAGGCCGAGGTTCACGCCCATGTTGATAAAAGTCTGCGCACCGAACCAGATGCCGATACCCTTCGCGACCAGCCCGGCAAAAGTGCGGTCAAGTGCGAGCGCCTGACGGCCGATCTCGAACGAACGGCGCACGATCCAGTAAAACATCAGGATCACGACGAGCACACCGACAAAACCTAGCTCCTCGCCGATCACCGCGAGGATGAAGTCGGTATGCGCTTCCGGCAGATAGTTGAGCTTCTCGACACTGCCGCCCAAACCCACGCCAAACCATTCGCCGCGCCCGAAAGCGATCAGCGAGTGCGTCAATTGATAAGCCTTGCCTTGCGCGTAACGGTCGTCCCACGGATCGAGGTAAGCGAAAATCCGCTCGCGACGCCATGGCGACGCCCACACGAGCAAGCTGAACGTGCCGACCGCAGTCGCCACCAGACCGCCGAACAGCTTGCCGTTCACGCCGCCGAGGAACAGCACGCCCATCGCGATCGCGGCGATCACCATGAACGCGCCCATGTCCGGTTCGAGCAGCAGCAATGCGCCGACGAGACCCACTGCAACCGCCATCGGCAGAAAGCCCTTGGCGAAGCTGTGCATGTATTCCTGCTTGCGCACGGTGTAATTCGCCGCGTAAATCGTCACGGCGAGCTTCATGATTTCCGATGGCTGCATGTTCGTGATGCCGAGCGGAATCCAGCGACGCGCACCGTTCACGCCCTTGCCGACGTGCGGGATCAGCACGATCACCAGCGCGGCGAGCGAAATCAGGAACAGCTTCGGCGCGTACTTATCCCACGTCGAAATCGGAATGCGGAACGACACGACGCCGATCACCGAGCCCATCACCACGAAAATGATCTGGCGCACGAGGAAGGCGTAGTCGCGGTACGACGCGTATTTCGGCGAATCGGGCATCGCGATCGACGCCGAATACACCATCACGACGCCGAGCCCCAGCAGCGCGACGACCACCCACAGCAACGAGTGATCGTAGTCGAGCATCCGCGAGCGCAGTGGACGAACGCCGTTCACGGCACTCGCGAGACCACTGCCGCCCGAGCGGCCAGAGGCGCGGCTCGTGCTACCCGTATCGCCATTGCCGGCACGGGAGCCGGCCAGGCGCGAACCGAAGCGTTCTGACCAGCTCATATCATCGTCCCCCGTTCAGCCGCGATGTCTTCCACCGTGCTGCGGAACACCTGCGCGCGATGGGCGTAACCCTTGAACATGTCAAAGCTCGCGCACGCCGGCGACAGCAATACGGCGTCGCCAGGTTGCGCCAATGCGGTGGCGGCCCGCGTCGCTTCTTCGAGCGTCGCGTGGTCGGTCATCGCGATGCCGGTGTCTTCCAGCGCGGCGCGAATCTGCGGCGCATCGCGACCGATCAGCATCACGGCGCGGCACCACCGCATCACCGGCTCGGCGAGCGGCTCGAAATCCTGGCCCTTGCCGTCGCCACCGGCGATCAGGACCGCGCGCTGCGCGAGGCCGTCGAGCGCGGCAACTGTCGCGCCGACATTGGTGCCCTTGCTGTCGTCGACGTAATCGACGCCTTCGATCGACGCGATCAATTCCACCCGATGCGGCTCGCCACGGTATTCGCGCAGGCCGTGCAAAAGCGGCGCGCCAGGCAGACCGATCGCGCGCGCCAAGGCATACGCGGCCAATGCGTTGGCGGCGTTATGCAGGCCGCGGATACGCAATGCGTCCGCCGGCATCAGGCGTTTGAGCGCGATGTTCTTCGGCGCCGCCACTTCGTTCTTGCGACGGCGCGTCGGTGCGGGTTCGTCGCTGACGTCGCGATCGTGCGCCTCGACCAGCCAGATCATGCCGTTGTCGCGCAGCAGACCGTAGTCGCCGTCGTTCTTCGGCTCGGTCACGCCGAACGTGACCATCGCGGCATCGCTATCGGCCGAAGGCGCGAGCGCCATCACGCGGGCGTCGTCGCGATTCAGCACGCGCACGGTTTGTGTACCGAAGATGCGGCCCTTCGCGGCAGCGTATGCGTCGAGCCCACCATGCCAATCCAGGTGATCCTGCGTGATGTTCAGAACGACCGCTGCATCGGGCGTAAACGTATGCGCTGTTTCCAGCTGGAAGCTCGACAGCTCCAACACCCACACGTCGGGCAACGCGGTGTTGTCGATCGCTTCGCTGAGCTTGTCCAGCGCGGCCGGGCTGATGTTGCCCGCCACCGCGACCTTCTTGCCGGCGCGTTCGCACAGCAAGCCAGTAAGACTCGTCGTCGTGGTCTTGCCGTTGGTGCCGGTGATCGCGATCACCTTCGGCACGTAACCGCTTTCGCCAAGCGTCTTCAATGCTTGCGCGAAGAATTCGAGTTCGCCCCAGACAGGGATGTCCCGCTCACGCGCCGCGGTGATGAGCGGCAGCAAATCAGCGGCGAGCGGCGACAAGCCCGGGCTGATCGCCACGAGTTCGACGCCTTCGAGCAACGAGAGCGAGAACGGGCCGCCGACGAATTCGGCGTCGACGCTGTGCGCTTCCAGCGCGGACAGGTTCGGCGGCACCTCGCGCGTATCGGCCACACGCAGCCGACAGCCGTGCCGCGCGCACCAGCGCGCCATCGCGAGACCGGATTCACCGAGTCCCAGCACGAGCACCATCGGCTTTTGCCGATCCCGAAACTTCTCGCCAAACATCGCCTGCTTCCCCTAAATACGACTTAACGCAACTTGAGCGTGGACAAACCGAACAGACACAACATCAGGGTGATGATCCAGAAGCGCACGACCACCTGCGTTTCCTTCCAACCCGACAATTCAAAATGATGATGCAGCGGCGCCATCTTGAAGAGACGCCGGCCTTCGCCGTAGCGGCGCTTGGTAAATTTGAACCACGTCACTTGCAGCATCACGGAGAGCGTCTCCGCGACGAAAATGCCGCCCATGATGAAGAGCACGATTTCCTGACGCACGATCACGGCAACCGTGCCAAGCGCGCCGCCGAGCGCGAGCGCCCCCACGTCGCCCATGAACATCTGCGCCGGGTGCGTGTTGAACCAGAGGAACGCGAGCCCTGCCCCGCCCATCGCCGAACAGAAGATCAGCAACTCACCGGCACCGGCGATATGCGGAAACAGCAGGTACTTCGAATAGACCGAGCTACCCATCACATAAGCGAACACGCCGAGCGATGCGCCGACCAGCACGACCGGCATGATCACGAGGCCGTCGAGACCGTCGGTAAGGTTCACCGCATTGCTCGCGCCGACAATCACCAGATACGTCAGTACGATGAAGCCCCACACGCCGAGCGGATAGCTGATCGATTTGACGAATGGCAGCATCAGGTCGGCGCGCGCCGGCAAGCCCATCGACAAGCCGCTGCGCACCCACGCCATAAACAGGTCGAACACGCGCACATTGCTCGCTTCGGACACGCTGAACGCGAGATACACCGCCGCGAACAGTCCGATCACCGACTGCCAGAAATACTTTTCGCGCGACGACATCCCGCGCGGGTCCTTGTAGACCACCTTGCGGTAATCGTCGACCCAGCCGATCACACCGAAACCAAACGTGACGAGAATCACGATCCAGATGAAACGGTTTGTCAGATCGGCCCACAGCAACGTTGCCACGGCAATGCCGAGCAGAATCAACACGCCGCCCATCGTCGGCGTACCGGATTTGACGAGGTGCGTTTGCGGACCGTCTTTACGAACGGCCTGACCGACCTTCATCGCGGTCAGCTTGCGGATCACCGCCGGGCCACAGACGAGCCCGATCAGCAGTGCGGTGATGGTGGCCATCACCGCACGGAAAGTCAGATAACTGAACACGCGCAAGAAGCTTGCGTCATTCTGCAGCCATTGCGCCAGCGCCAGTAGCATGCTTCGGTCCTTCTATTTCAATGTGCAGCGGGCGTATTGCCCGCTGCGTTGGGTTGTGGACTCGTTACGGCGTCCACCACGCGTTCCATTTGCATGAAACGCGAGCCTTTCACGAGAAGCGTTGCAGCGGCGCCAAAACCCGCCTGCTGCAATTGCGCGACCAGCGTGCCGACATCGGCGACGTGATGCGCGTCCGCGCCATACGCAGTGCAAGCGTCGCGCGAGGCGTCGCCCATGGCGTACAGCACGTCGATACCGCGTTCTTTGGCGTAGGCGCCGATTTCACGGTGAAACGCCGGGCCGTTGTCGCCGACTTCGCCCATGTCGCCCATCACCAGCACACGCGGTGATGCGCGCGATGCGAGGACGTCGATCGCCGCGCGCATTGAATCGGGGTTGGCGTTGTAGGTGTCGTCGATCACCGTTGCGCCGGCGAGTGTGCCGAGCGCGGCGCGCTTCACCTGCAAACGGCCCTTGACGGCGCCGAACGATTCGAGGCCGCGCTTGATTGCGTCGAGCGACACGCCTGCGGCGAGCGCAGCCGATGTCGCGGCCAACGCGTTGTGCGCGTTGTGATCGCCGAGCACTTGCAGCGTGACGTCGACGTGGCCTTCCGGTGTGTCGATGCTCAGAACGTTGCCGGCGAACGTGCCGGTTACGGCGGCTTCGGTCACGCGATCGGCGGTGTTCAAGGCGAAGTCGATGATGCGATTGCCGGTTGCGGCGACGCGCCAGATGCTCGCGTAGGCATCATCGGCCGGGAATACGGCGACGCCTTCCGGCGAGAGCGCGTGAATCACGCTGGCGTGTTCGAGCGCGACGGCTTCGACCGTCGCCATGAATTCCTGGTGCTCGCGCTGTGCGTTGTTCACCACCGAGACCGTCGGCTCGGCAATCTTCGCAAGCAGCGAGGTCTCGCCCGGATGGTTCATGCCGAGTTCGACCACCGCCAGTTGATGCGCGGCGTGCAGGCGGAACAGCGTGAGCGGCAAACCGATATCGTTGTTGAAGTTGCCAGCAGTTGCGAGGCGTGCGTCCGCGCCGACAGCAGCAGCGAAGATCGACGCGATCATTTCCTTGACCGTCGTCTTGCCGTTGCTGCCCGTCACGGCGACGAGCGGCATGCTGAACGTGCGCCGCCAGCCGCGCGCAAGTGCACCGAGCGCGACACGCGTATCGGCTACCCGCAAAGCGGGCACGTGCCAGTCTTGCGGCGTGCGCGTCACCAGCGCCGCCGTGACGTTGCGCGACGCGATTTCCGGCAGGAAATCGTGCGCGTCGAAACGCTCACCCTTGATCGCGACGAAAAGTTCGCCCGGACCGGCACTGCGGCTGTCGGTCGAAACGCGGTCGAACGTGACGTTGTCGTCACCCAGCACGGTGGCGCCGGGGATCAGCGCAGCAGCCTCACGCAGCGAGAACATGCTCATTCACCACCTCCGCGTGCGTGCGTCGCCCGTGCGGCAAGCGCAAGGCGAGCGTGGTCCTGATCGGAGAAAGCGCGCTTCTTACCCATGATTTCCTGTGTTGCTTCATGCCCCTTGCCGGCCAGCACGATAACGTCTTCGCGCGCGGCGCCGCGGATCGCTTGCAGGATCGCGCTCGCGCGGTCCTCGATACGGCGCGCCTTCGACGCGTCTTTCATGCCCGCGGCGATCTGCTCGATGATCGACTGCGGATCTTCACTGCGCGGGTTGTCGCTGGTTACGACCACGCCGTCGGCGAGCTTCTCGGCGATCGCGCCCATCAGCGGACGCTTGGTCGCGTCGCGGTCGCCGCCGCAGCCGAACATGCAGATCAGTTCGCCACCGCGCGCGGCCGCCATCGGGCGCAGTGCTTCCAGGGTCTTTTCCAGCGCGTCCGGCGTGTGCGCGTAATCGATCACGACGAGCGGCTCGTCGTTCTGCAAGCGGCCGCCGAGACGTTGCATGCGGCCATTTACCGGTTCGAGCTTCGCCAGTTCGGCAAGCGCTGCGTCGAACGGCACGTCGGCTGCAAGCAATGCACCGAGTACGCCGAGCAGATTGCTGACGTTGAAAGCGCCGAGCGTTTGCACTTCGACGTCGGCGTTGCCCCAGTCAGATGTGGTCAGATGAAATGCGGTGCCGGTGGCGGTTGCACGCACATTCGAGGCGAGCAGCAACGCGTCGGCTTGCGGCGCGTCTTTCAGCGTTTCGTCGAGACCGTAGGCGATCGTGCGAGCATGGCCCTTCGTGCTCGCGAGCAGACGGCGACCGGCGGCATCGTCGCGGTTGATCACTGCGGCGCGCAGTTCCGGCCATGCGAACAGACGCGCCTTGGCGGTTTCGTAGGCTTCGAACGTGCCGTGATAGTCGAGGTGGTCTTGCGTGAGATTCGTGAACACGGCGATGTCGAACGCCGTGCCGTTCACACGGCCTTGATGCAGCGCGTGCGACGACACTTCCATCGCCACCGCTTGCGCGCCGGCGTCGCGCAACTGAGCGAGACTGCGTTGCAGTTGCGGCGCGTCGGGCGTCGTGAAACCGGTGTGCACGAGTTGACCCGGCAGACCGGTGCCGAGCGTGCCGATGATCGCGCAACGCTTGCCGAGCGCGGTCAAGGCCGCCGAGATCCATTGGCTGCAGGAGGTCTTGCCGTTCGTGCCGGTGATGCCGACCGTCAGCATGCCGTCGCTCGGATCGTTATACCAGGCGCTCGCAATCGAACCGGCGAGTTCGTTCAGCGCCGGCACGGCCAGCGTGGTGGACGAGTCGATCGCACCGCTAAAGCCTTCGGGCTGGACCAGCACGGCTGCCGCGCCACGCTCGATCGCGCCGTCGATAAACGGGCGGTTGTCCGCGCCGTCGACCGCATAGGCGAAAAATGCGTCACCCGCCGCAAGCGAACGCGTGTCGGCGTGCAGATGCGCGCCTGGCTGCACGCGAGCGTGCAGCCAGTTGAGTGCGTCGGCAATTTGCCGGTGCGCTGGGTGTTTCTTACGCAGCGCGCTCATCGCACAACTCCGGGATGGCTTTTCGCGTTGGCGGCAATCGTCATTTTCTTCGCGCCAGCGCTGGTGGAAAGTTTCTTGACCGTTGCGGGCGAGGGCGGTGCGCTTGGCGCAGCAGGCGCCGAATCGTCCGACACGACCATCTGTTTGACCGGCATATCCGGCGGCACATTCAGCGACCGCAGCGTGTCGCCGACAATCGACGAGAACACCGGACCGGACACCTGACCGCCGAAGTGGCTGCCCGCCGTCGGTTCGTCGACCGACACGGCAACGACGATGCGCGGATTCGGCATCGGCGCCATGCCGACGAACGAAGCGCGGTACTTGGAGTGGTCGTAGCCGTGCGCGCCGTGCTTGTACGCGGTACCGCTCTTGCCGCCGACGCGATAGCCGGGCACGGCCGCATCTGGCGACGTGCCACCCGGCGCCGTGACGGTTTCGAGCATCGCGCGCACTTCGCGAGCGGTGGTAGGCGCGAAAATTTGCGGGCCTGTGGCCGGCTGATCGCCAGGCGTGCGGAAAATCGACACTGGCATGATCTCGCCGTCATGCGCGATCGCGGTGTACGCACGGCCCAACTGGAACAGCGACACCGACAAGCCGTAGCCGTACGACATGGTCGCCTGTTCGATGCGGCGCCAGCTCTTCCACGGACGCAGACGGCCCGCCGCCGCGCCAGGGAAGCCGACCTTCGGCGCCTGGCCGAGACCGATGCTGGTGTACATGTTCCACATCTCTTCGGGCTTGAGCTGCATGGCGATCTTCGTCGCGCCAATGTTGCTCGACTTCTGGATCACGCCACCCACTGTCAGCACGCCGAACGCGCTGTCGTCGGTAATCGGCGCACCGTCGAGCACAAAGCGGCCCGGCCCCGTATCTACCAGTGTAGTCGGCGTCACGCGGTGCAGGTCGAGCGCGAGCGACACCGTGAACGGCTTCATGATCGAACCCGGTTCGAAGGTGTCCGTGAGAATGCGGTTGCGCAGCTGGTCGCCCGTGAGGTGCGAACGGTCGTTCGGGTTATACGTCGGGTAGTTAACCAGTGCGAGCACTTCGCCGGTCCGCACGTCGATCACCATCGCCGCGCCGGCCTTCGCCTTGAATTTCTCGACGGCCGCTTTCAGGTTCGTATACGCGATGTACTGAATCTTGCTGTCGATCGAGAGATCGACGTCCTGGCCGTTGTGCGGCACGACCTGCTCGTCCACGTCCTCGATGATGTGGCCCATGCGGTCTTTAATGACGCGGCGGCTGCCCGACATGCCGGCCAGCAACTTCTGGTCGCCGAGTTCGACGCCTTCCTGGCCTTCGTCTTCCACATTGGTGAAGCCGATCAGGTGAGCCGTGATCTCGCCTTCTGGATAGAAGCGCTTGTATTCGTCGCGCGCGTAAATGCCGGGGATGTCCAGAGTGGTGACTTTCTCGGCGATGTCGACCGGCACCTGCCGCTTCACATAGACGAAGTTCTTGTCCTCGGACAGCTTGGCGCGTAACTCCTTGTTCGTCATGCCGAGCAGCTTGCCGAGCTGGGTCAGCTTGTCGGCGCCGAGGTCGTCCGGCACCGAGTCGGGAATTGCCCAGATCGCGCGCACCGGCAGACTCGTGGCGAGCACGAGGCCGTTGCGGTCGAGAATCTTGCCGCGCGTGGCCGGCAGTTCGAGCCGGCGCTGATAGCGGATTTCACCCTGCTTCTGATAGAAGGCGTTGCCCGGCCCCTGAATCCAGAAGGCGCGCGCGGTCAACGCGACAAACGCCATGAACAGCATGAACACGACGAGTTTCGAGCGCCACATGGGCAGGCGCACCGACAGGATCGGGTTCGCAGAAAAGGCGACGCTTTTGCGAGTCGACGATTTTTTCATCGCACGCCTCCGCGACGGGTCGCAAGCGGCGCCGACGCCGGACCGGAAGTCGGGATCGGTGCATCCTCCGCCTTGGCGGCGCCCGGGTCGAGCGTGAGGTATTGGGTACGCCCGGTCGTGACCGATTGCATCTTCAGGGAATCAGTGGCGATCTGCTCGATGCGCGAGGTCTTCGACAACGCGCTCTGCTGATATTGAAGCTGTGAATAATCCTGCTGCAGCTGGCGCTCCTGCGATTGCGCGCGTTGCAGCTGGATAAAGATCTGACGCTGCTGATTGGTAGCGTTGACGACCGACAAAGCGCAACCCATCACGATCATCAGCAGGAAGATATTGAGGCGGCTCATGGCGCGATCCGCTCCGCCACACGCATCACGGCAGAACGGGCGCGCGGGTTCGCGGCGACTTCAGCGTCGCTGGCGAACACGCGGCCAATGATTTTGAGCGGAGGGCTCGGCAGATCGACTGCACGAATCGGCAGACGGCGATCCACCGCAGGCGTACTGGCGTGCGCCTGCATGAATCGCTTGACGATCCGGTCCTCGAGCGAATGAAAGCTGATGACCACCAGCCGCCCCCCTTGCTCCAACAGCGACAACGCTGCTTCTAAAACGACTTGCAGCTCCGCAAGCTCTTGATTGATGTGAATCCGTATAGCTTGAAAGGTGCGGGTTGCCGGATCCTTGCCCTTCTCACGGGTTTTGACGACGTTAGCCACGATTTGGGCAAGCTCGCCCGTGCTGACGAGAGGCCCAAGACGGTCGGACTCTGCCCGGCGAGCAACAAGCGCCTTTGCAATCTGAAAAGCAAACCGTTCTTCCCCATAATCTCGTATCACCTCCGTCAGTTCCTGCACCGTGGCCCGCGCCAGCCAGTCAGCCGCTGACTCGCCGCGCGTCGGGTCCATCCGCATGTCGAGCGGGCCGTCGGCGCGGAAACTGAAACCCCGCTCCGGATCGTCGACTTGCGGCGACGACACGCCCAGATCCAGCAAAACACCCGACACCCGCCCTACCCCGCGCTCCGCAATCGCGTCACGCAGTGAAGCAAAACTCTCGTGCACGATGCCAAAGCGCGGATCCGCAATCTGCTGAGCCGTGGCGATGGCGAGCGGGTCTTTGTCGAACGCGATCAGGCGCCCGGCTTCACCCAGCTTCTCCAGCACCAGGCGGCTATGACCACCGCGCCCAAACGTACCGTCCACATAAATGCCGTCCGCGCGTGTGACCAGCGCTTCGACCGCCTCTTCCAGCAGCACCGTGCGATGCTGCAATTCGTTTCCCATCGCAGGTGCCATATATGTAGTCCGCGATCAGAACGTGAAATTCTTTAACGCTTCGGGCATGCCCTCGGCGATCGCTGCCTGTTCCTTTGCTGCGTAAATTTGTGCGTCCCACAACTCAAAGTGACGCCCCATGCCGAGCAGGTTCACTTCCTTCTCCAGCGAGCCGGCCGCGCGCAATTCCGGCGACACGAGCACGCGGCCCGCGCCGTCCATATCGACGTCCATGGCGTTGCCGAGAAAAATGCGTTTCCACCAGGCTGCGTTCATAGGCAGCTTGTCGACCTTGTCGCGGAAGATCTCCCACTCCGGGCGCGGAAAGAGCAACAGGCAGCCGTCCGGGTGCTTGGTGATCGTCACCCGGCCCTCTGCCTGTGTTTGCAGCGCATCCCGATAACGAGAGGGAATCGACATCCGCCCTTTCGCATCGAGCGTCAGCGCCGACGCCCCTTGGAACACTTCGCTCTCCCATACCAGCGTTTTTTCGCCAGCTATCCGATTCGTGAAAATCTACCCGAAACCGCCTGTGAGATCACACAAAAATACACTTTCTCACACTGTCTCCCACTTTAGAGTAACGCTAAACAGGGGTCAAGGGAGATACACGCTTTTCGAGCGAATTTTGTTTGTTAGAACAAGGACTTAGCGCGACTCCTTCACGTCAGACATAAAACGGAAAACCGTTATAAATGAATGAGCTAGTGAATCTTGTGAAGGTGATACGTGAAAAGTGCGAGGGAAAGGCGCGGAATGTAAGAGATCGTGAAGCAGGATCGGGAGGTGTTTGCTGGCGTTCCGGGTATTTCGTGCGGACGACGCGCGAGGCGTCGTCCCACTCTCAGGCGGTGCGTGAGCAGAAGTCTCGAACTTATAGGTAATAGGCAGTGCGGGTCATGACTTTCGATACTGCGCGCATCAGTGCGCGTGCGGGGAATGGCAACTCGACGCCGCCTGCATCCATAGCGGATTTACCGTGCTCCGCTTCATCTACGCGCATCTGTTCGACGATCGCGCGCGACTCGCGGTCGGCTGCGGGCAACTGATCCAGATGGCTATCCAGATGCTGTTCGACCTGGCGCTCGGTTTCGGCCATGAAGCCTAGACTCACGCGATCACCCATGCGGCCCGCTGCGAGGCCGATTGCCAGCGCGCCTGTATACCAGAGCGGGTTCAACAGACTTGGGCGCGAATCGAGCGCCTCGAGGCGTTTGGCGGTCCACGCCAAATGATCCTCTTCTTCTATGGCAGCGTGATTAAACACAGCTCGCAAAGACGGCGACCTGGTTGCGAGTTTCTGAGCTTGGTAAAGCGCCTGGGCGCATACCTCACCGACGTGGTTCACCCGCATCAAACCAGCCGCGTGGGCGCGCTCCTCCGGGGACAGCTCGGCGGGCTCCGCCGCCGATTCTTGCGGAACCGGCAATGGACGACTCATCCGCGACACGCCGGTCATTGAGCGTAAACCCCGATCAAACTCGCTAATCAACTCGTCCAGAAACATTCAGCACTCCCTGATTCGACAACCGTCCCGCCGCGCTGACCGGCCCACGCGACAAGACTTTGCTGGGTAAACCAGGCTTCGCGAAGACCTTGAATTCAAACGAATCCGACGGCCAATTTGAGATTTTAGACCATGTTGCGTAAACGAAACAGGACCGGCCCTGGCCGTCTCCTTTTTCTTTGTGCCATGTATGCCTTTTGTTACATTACGTGCAACTTCTCGCGAAGTTGGACAAGCAAGGCCTCAACGCTAGACAAATATTCGCCTTGTACAAAAGATTCGTAATCCTTGGAGATCATTCGATGAAAAAGTCGCTTCTCGCTCTTGCAGCACTGGGCGCATTCGCAGGCGTCGCACATGCTCAGAGCAGCGTGACCCTGTACGGCATTATTGATGAAGGCTTCAACATCAACACCAACTCGGGTGGCAAGCACCTGTACAACCTGTCCAGCGGCGTCATGCAAGGCTCGCGTTTCGGCCTGCGCGGCACGGAAGATCTGGGCGGCGGTCTGAAGGCAATCTTCGTGTTGGAAAACGGCTTTGACGTGAACACCGGCAAGCTGGGTCAAGGCGGCCTGATGTTCGGTCGTCAAGCTTACGTTGGCCTGTCGAGCCAGTTCGGTACGGTCACGCTGGGTCGTCAGTACGACTCCGTCGTCGACTACGTTGGTCCGCTGGAAGCCGGCGACCAGTGGGGCGGCTACATCGCTGCTCACCCGGGCGACATCGACAACTTCAACAACGCGTACCGCACCAACAACACGGTCAAGTACACGAGCGCAAACTACGGCGGCCTGACGTTCGGCGGCACGTACAGCTTCGGCGGCCAGGCTGGCAACATTACCGGCAACCAGATCTGGTCGTTGGGCGCTGGCTACAACAACGGTCCGTTGGTCTTGGGCGTTGGCTACTTGAACGCGCGCACCCCGGCAGCTTCGGGTGGCCTGTTCAATAACGGCAGCACGGCATCGACGAACACGGGTGCTCTGTCGAACTTCGCCGTGCAGTCGCCGGTCTACGCTGGCTTCGCTTCGGCTAACACGTACCAGGTGATCGGTGCAGGCGGCGCATACACGTTCGGCGCAGCAACGATCGGTGCGACGTACTCGAACATCCGCTTCGCCAACCTGGGCGTGGCGTTCGCATCGCCGTTCAAGGGCCAATCGGCTACGTTCAACAACGCGGAACTCAACTTCAAGTATCAGTTGACCCCGGCGTTGCTGGTCGGCGCAGCGTACGACTACACGCGCGGCGCGGAAATCAACGGCGCATCGCGCGCTCAGTACCACCAAGGTTCGGTCGGCGTGGACTACTTCCTGTCCAAGCGTACCGACGTGTACGTGATCGGTGTGTACCAACACGCTCTGGGCGAAACGCTGAGCGCAACGGGTGCTACGGTCAACGCAACGGCTGGCATCAACGGCCTGTCGGGTTCGTCGAACCAGAACCAACTCGCAGCTCGCGTTGGTATCCGCCACAAGTTCTAATAAGTCGTAATAAAGCAGTTTGCCTCAAAGGCGCCTTCGGGCGCCTTTTTTTATGGTTGCGCCCCGCATCACGCGGCCCGCTGTTTTGCGTGAATACGACGGCTCAAAGAGAAAGGCCCGGCAGACTTTCGTCTGCCGGGCCTTTCTCTTTTTCCTTCACTCAGTGCGTTACTTCGTGTCGGCTTCGGCCAGGCTGCCGATGAGCCTGATGCGCGTGACGCGCTTACGCCCGGCCGTCGCGCAATTCGCGACGCAGAATCTTGCCGACATTGCTCTTGGGCAGTTCGGTCCGGAATTCGACGATCTTCGGCCGCTTGTAGCCGGTCAATTGCTGTTTGCAATACGCGAAGATGTCCGCATCGGTAAGCGCCTGGTCCTTCTTCACGACAAACAGCTTCACCGCTTCACCTGAATGCTGATCCGGCACGCCAACCGCCGCGACTTCGAACACACCCGGCAGCTTGGCAACCACGTCTTCGATCTCGTTCGGATAGACGTTGAAACCCGAGACCAGAATCATGTCCTTCTTCCGATCGACGATCTTGACGAAGCCATTTTCGTTCATCAAGCCGACATCTCCCGATTTGAAGAAGCCATCTGGCGTCATGACCTTGGCCGTTTCGTCCGGGCGGTTCCAGTACCCCGCCATCACCTGCGGCCCGCGGATGCAGATTTCTCCCGGCTGGCCGAGCGGCACCTCGTTGCCTTCGTCGTCGCGAATCGAGATTTCCGTCGACGGCAGCGGCAAACCGATCGTGCCGCTATATTCCGTGACGGTGACCGGATTGCAGGTGACGCACGGCGAGGTCTCCGACAGACCGTAGCCTTCGATGATCGGCGTATGCGTGTGCTCGAACCAGCGCTTGGCGACCGCTTCCTGTACCGCCATACCGCCGCCATTTGCTGCGATCAGCTTCGAAAAATCGAGTTTGTGGAAGTCCGGGCTGTTCAACATCGCGTTGTACAGCGTATTGACGGCGGGAATCGTCGTGATCGGATAGCCTTCCAGCGCCTTGATCATGCCGGGGATATCGCGCGGATTCGGAATCAGCACGCCAAGGCCGCCGGTACGGATCGTTAGCAGCCCGCAGACAGTCAGCGCAAAGACGTGATAAAGCGGCAACGCAACAACCGTGACGAACTGATCGATGTCCTTGCGGTTAGCGCGAACCGGATCGAGCCAGATTTCCGACTGCAGTACGTTGGCGATCAGGTTCCGATGCAGGAGCGTCGCGCCCTTGGCCACGCCGGTCGTGCCGCCCGTGTACTGGAGAAACGCGACGTCGTCCGGACCTTGCTGGACCGGCTTGAACTTCTGACGGCTGCCCTCGGCGATCGCCGTGTTGAATTTGACGTGCCCCGGCAGACTCCACGCCGGCACCATCTTCTTCACTCGCCGCACGACAAAGTTCACCAGCGTGCCCTTCACGCCCATCAGATCGCCCATTGCGGCGACGACGACGTGCTTGACCGACGTATTGCGCACGATCGCCTGCAGCGTGACAGCAAAGTTCTCGAGCAGGATGATCGCTTCCGCGCCGCTGTCCTTGAGCTGATGCTCGAGTTCCCGCGGGGTGTAGAGCGGGTTCACATTCACCACCACGTAACCCGCGCGCAAGATCGCCGCAATCGCGACAGGATATTGCAGCACGTTCGGCATCATGATCGCGATGCGCGCGCCACGGGCAAGACCCCTCGACTGAAACCACGCGGCCAACTTGCGCGAGAGCTCGTCAAGCTCGCCGTAGCTGATCTCCTTGCCCATGCAGACGAACGCCGGTTTGGCGCGGTGGTCGCGGAAGGCTTCTTCGAGCAGTTCGGCGACGGACGAATAGCGAGTCGGATCAATCTCTGCGGGAACGCCGGGTGGATAAGATTTCAGCCAGATTTTGTCCATGCAGCGTCTCCTCCTTTATTTTCGAATGGTCGTGCTAAAAACGCATCGTAGCATGGGCATCCCTGTGCTATTCGTGAAAAGCGGCCAGGTTAGACTGCAACCTCGAACCCGCTGCGAGCCGTTGCCGCGAGATTTTTGAACGTGTTTTCAGGCGCGTTCGACTTCGACGAGGCAGTCGTAAAACGTGGCCGATCCGCCCAGATCGGTGAGCGCCTGGCTGGTGACCTGATTGGCGTTACAGCCGTCGGGCGCGAGCTTCTTCCACCATATCGACAGCCCGACCACGAGCCCTTTACGTGTCTTGTCGGTGACACGGGCACGCGCCTGCATCGCGCCGCGATCGTTGAATATGCGCACCAGGTCACCGTCAGCGATGTTTCGCTGCTGTGCGTCGGACGGGTGGATGTCCAGGTGCGGCTCGCCCTCTGTGGAGCGCAGGCTTTCGATGTTCACGAAGGTGCTGTTCAGGAAGTTACGGGCAGGCGGCGAGATCATCGCAAGCGGGTAACGAGCGGCGAGCTCGGGCGCACCGTCTTCGGATTCGTAAGGCGGCAGGTAGTCGGGCAACGGATCGAGCCCTTGCTGCGCGAGGCGCTCGCTGAAGAACTCGCATTTACCGGACGGCGTGCGAAAGCCGCCCTCGGCGAATGGTGCGTCAGGCAGGTTCAACGCGGCCCAGCCGGTTTTCTTTAGCGAGTCCCAGTTAACGCCTTCCAGCGTTTTGTCGTTCCAGCGGAAAGCAGACTGCGCGATAGCGTCGTCGCTCTCGTAAAGTGCCGGCTCCTGCAGGCCCATGTGGCGCGCGAGGCCGCGAAAAATCTCCGTGTTCGGGCGTGCATCGCCGACCGGCGCGATCGCCGGCAAGTTGACCATCACATGTGTGTGTCCGTACGACTTGTGCACGTCGAGGTGCTCCAACTGGGTCGTGGCAGGCAGAAGTAGATCGGCGTAGTCCGCGGTGTCGGTCTGAAAGTGCTCGAGGACGATCGTGAACAGGTCTTCGCGTGCAAAACCTGCGGCAACCCGTTCCGAGTCCGGCGCGACCGCGACCGGATTCGAGTTATAGACGATGATCGCTTCGACTTTCGGGCCGAACGTGGCATCGCCCGGATGCAGCAACGCGTCGCCGATCGCGTTCATATTGATGACGCGCGAAGTTTTGGCGGGCCAGCCCGGCATCAGGTCCGGGCGCTGCAACGCGTGCGAATCCACCGGCGCCCATCCGCCCGAAGACAGCAACACACCGCCTGCCCGCTCGCGCCATGCGCCTGTCAGCGAAGGTAAGCAGGCGATTGCGCGCACCGCGTTACCGCCGCCACGCACCCGTTGCAGGCCATAGTTCATCCGGATCGCGGCCTTTTTCGTGCTGCCGTAAAGGCGCGCAAGATCGACGATCACCTGCTCGTCGACACCGCAGATTTGAGCTGCACGTGACGGCGGATAACTGAGTGCGCGATCCTTCAGTTCTGCAAAGCCCAAGGTATGAGCCGCGATGTAGGCGTGATCGAGCAGATTTTCCGCGATCAACACGTTGATCATGCCGAGCGCCAAAGCGCCGTCAGTTCCCGGCTTCAGTGCAATGTGCTGGTGGCATTTTTCCGCCGTCAGCGACCGGTACGGATCGATCGCGATCAGCCTTGCACCGCGACGCTTGGCTTCCTGGGCGCGTGTCCAGAAGTGCAGGTTCGAAGCGATGGGGTTCGAGCCCCAGATCAGGATAACCTCGCTTTCACCGAAAAACTCGGTGAGCATGCCAATGCCCGCGCCGTAGGTGTATTTCAACCCCGCCGCACCGGCGGCTGCACAAATCGTGCGGTCTAACTGCGATGCGCCGAGTTTGTGAAAGAACCGTTGCGCAATGCTGTCGCCTTGAACCAGGCCCATCGTACCGGCATAGCTGTAGGGCATGATGGCTTCGGGCGCACGGCGCGCGATTTCCGACAGGCGTGCTGCGGCGAACTCAAGCGCCTCGTCCCAACTAATCGGCTCAAAACGGCCTTCGCCTTTGCGGCCGACGCGCTTCATCGGAGTCGTCAACCGATCCGGATGGTGCACCCGCTCGGCATAGCGGCTGACCTTGGTACACAGCGCGCCTTGCGTCGGCGGGTGATCGGGGTCGCCGACGACCTTGATCGCCCGTCCGCCTTCGACGGTTACGCGCATCGCGCAGGTATCAGGGCAATCGTGCGGACACACTGCGCGAGCGAATTCAGTCGGGGCATTCATCGGCGGTCCGTCCAGGAGAGCAGTAAGCGGCGGGGCAATCCCGAATTTTATTACTTCCGTGGCCCGTTGACCTGCGTGGTGCCGCCAAAAACGCCTTCGGCGTAGAATCGGTTATCAACGTGCCCGGGCAATATGGCCCCGAGCGATTCCACGCAAAGCAAAGCACAAGCGCACCATCATGAAACTGATCCCAGAAATCCAGGCCGCTCACGGCGAAATTCAAACCCTTCGACGAACCATTCATGCCCACCCCGAGTTGCGTTATGAAGAAACAGCAACAGCGGATCTGGTTGCCAGGACACTTGAGTCCTGGGGCATCGAGACTCATCGCGGATTGGGCAAAACAGGCGTAGTCGGCGTACTGAAGCGCGGCAACGGATCGCGCTCGATCGGACTGCGCGCCGACATGGATGCATTGCCGATTCAGGAGCTAAATAGCTTCGATCATCGTTCGCAGAACGACGGCAAAATGCACGCTTGCGGCCATGACGGACATACCGCGATGCTGCTCGGCGCGGCGCGGCATCTGGTCAAACATGGCGAGTTCGACGGCACGATCGTGTTCATCTTTCAACCGGCAGAAGAAGGCGGCGCCGGCGCGCAGGCAATGATCGACGATGGGCTGTTTACGAAGTTTCCGGTCGATGCTGTCTTCGGCATTCACAACTGGCCGGGCATGCCGTCAGGCCACTTCGGTGTGACCGAAGGGCCGATCATGGCGTCCAGCAACGAATTTCGCATTGAAATCAAAGGCGTGGGGTCACACGCGGCACTGCCGCACAATGGCCGCGACCCGGTGTTCACCGCGGTTCAGATTGCGAGCGGACTGCAGAGCATCATCACGCGAAACAAGAAACCGCTCGATACCGCCGTGTTGTCGATCACCCAGATTCACGCCGGCGACGCGCTCAATGTCGTCCCGGACGATGCGTGGATCGCAGGGACAGTGCGGACGTTTACCACCGAAACGCTCGATCTGATCGAAACACGCATGCGCAAGATCGCCCAGAGCACGGCCGAAGCTTACGACTGCTCGGTCGACATTCACTTCCATCGAAACTACCCGCCGACGATCAACAGCAGCGAAGAGACCCGCTTCGCGGCGTCGGTCATGAAGGAAATTGTCGGTGCGGAAAATGTTGATGACTCAGTCGAACCGACGATGGGCGCTGAGGATTTTTCGTTCATGCTTCTGGCGAAGCCCGGATGCTACGCATTTCTCGGTAACGGCGACGGTGGGCACCGGGACTCAGGACATGGTGCCGGACCTTGCATGCTGCATAACGCGAGCTATGACTTCAACGACGAGCTATTGCCAATCGGCTCGACCTATTGGGTTCGGCTGGCGCAGCGATTTCTGGCACAGGAGAAATAAGGCGGCTGAATGGATCTGGGAGACGGCTTGTGATTCAGCCGTCGACTGTAGCTGCGCGTATGTCGACGCGCGGCGCTACTGACGTCGGACGTGCTTGTATGGAGCTGACGGGTTACGCGAACGCGCTGCGGATCGGGAAGGAGTGAGTGGCGTTGCTGACTGACGGTGTTTTTCCGGCGCCGTAAACGCAGAAACCCCACCTTTGCGGGGTGGGGTTTCTGATGCTGCTGGGGAGCCTGACGATTACCTACTTTCACACGGGAATCCGCACTATCATCGGCGTGGAGTCGTTTCACGGTCCTGTTCGGGATGGGAAGGGGTGGGACCGACTCGCTATGGTCATCAGGCATGACTTGTTGTCGTGTCGCCTTTGGGGGCGGCACAACCAATCTGGAAGAAGTAGTTTCTGGTGATGCTCACCAGAGGGGGGTTGTGTTGTTTCTGGCACAACACTGATCTCAACCTGTGTGTCGCCCCCTGCGGGGGTTGTTTCGGCTAGGCGCTAAAGCGCAACCCGAAACGAAACACACCTGTTATAGGATCAAGCCTTACGGGCAATTAGTATCAGTTAGCTTAACGCATTACTGCGCTTCCACACCTGACCTATCAACGTCCTGGTCTTGAACGACCCTTCAAGGGGCTCGAAGCCCCGGGGATATCTCATCTTAAGGCGAGTTTCCCGCTTAGATGCTTTCAGCGGTTATCTCTTCCGAACATAGCTACCCGGCGATGC